>NZ_RHLN01000164.1 GCF_004121075.1 Lutibacter sp. HS1-25 | reverse complement strand
TCACCAACCATAAACTCTAACGTCATTCTGAACTTGTTTCAGAATCTCATGAACAATCCATTGAAAATTCTGGTCACTGAGCGGAGTCGAAGTGTCTGTTAGCGCGGATTTGCAATCCGTGCAAGTACCTTAATTATCCGCTGGTGCAGATTTGCAATATATGACATCTTAGTACTATCAATTTTAAAATAAATCGAGTACTACAACATCTAATTCGTTTTCTAAAGCGGCATAATTTCTTGCAGAACTAAATAAATAATCCTCAGGAAAGGCTACAATTTTATCAACTACAGGGTTGTTATGAATGTAATTTATTTTTTGTTTTATAAACTTATTTGATGTTACAATTTCTGCATGATATCCGTCTTGCCAGACTTTGTATTGCTGTTTTCTTTTTAAGTGCTCACAAGCTTTAGAGAAAGAATCTAGAAGCCATTCTCGTCTGCTCTCAGGTTTATCAATAATAGTTTGTATTATTTTTTTTGAAGTAAACTTTTTAAAATCACGCATTATATTTGAAAGTAATATATCGTCTTTAGCTTTACATAACATATGAAGGTGACTAGGCATAATACAATAAGCATAAATTTCTAAGCCTTTTTCTTTTTGGCAATAGTTTAAAGCTTCTATTAATAAGTTTCGTTGATTTAATCTTGTAAATAAGTCTATCCAACTTACTGTTGTAATTGTAACAAAATAAGCAGTATTTGGCATAGTAGCCTTGTATTTTGTACTCATCTTTTCCTTTTTATTTGCAAGATATAAAATTCAAATTATTATTCTACTTATTGTAACGGGCACGGAATGCAATTCCGCGCTATCATTATACGTGCGTTGGCGCAGATTTGTAATCTGTGACATCTTATGCTATTGTACAGTTAGTAATAAAGTAAAACCACCTCCTAATTTATAGAAAGTGGTTTATATTATATTAGTATTAGTTGACGGGCACGGAAAACATTTCCGCGCTATCTTTATACGTGCGTTGGCGCAGATTTGTAATCTGTGACATCTTATGCTATTGTACAGTTAGTAATAAAGTAAAACCACCTCCTAATTTATAGAAAGTGGTTTATATTATATTAGTATTAGTTGCTTACTCGTTACGGGCACGGAAAACATTTCCGCGCTATCGATGTGAGTGACATATCCGCGCCATCGGGAAACATTTCCGCGCTATCGTTGCGTGTTACATATCCGCGCCATCGGGGTTATCACTACTCCAAATATCACTATCCCAAAAACGCTTATCATCAACATTGTAAGTAGCTTTATTATTATCTCGATGATTTAAACAGTCATTCATTAACGCTATTGAGCTTTCTTCATAAGTCCTAGAGTTTGTAAATGAATTCCTAGAGAATGATGAAATTATTATAATTTCACTCTCTCTATTTCTTTTTGCAATAAAACTATTTCCATTAAAATGTGTTCCTTCGTATGGCAAATTACCTGATTTTTCCCAACTATAAGCCTCGTCTTTTGACACTCCTTTATATAGCTTTAGATTTTCATTTTCAACTATAACTAAAAAAACTAACTTACTTAAATCAGGATTATAAAAAATGCTATCTATATAAATTTTAGTCAAACTATCATTAATATATTCTAATTTTCCATTTACCTTAATAGAATTATAATATGGATGCTGATGATTTTTTATCTTATCTCTTATTGTAACCACCAAGTCTAAACTGTCTTTAGAATATTGTTCTTCAGAAACATTTACAATTGATTTATATTCTTTTGATGTGTAATTATTACTTCTAAATTCTAGCCAGCCGAAGATGTACTTAAAATAAAGAAACGCTATAAATATAATAACTATTATTATGCTTATCAATATGGGTTTTCTTTTCATTGCCTATTGTTTTACCCAATTTTTTCCATCCCACTTATATGTACCTTCTGACATGTTACTAATATCGTTAAAAAAAGTCATTATTGAATGGTCTGTACTATTACCTGTGTTGGTCTGTACATCTACTTTACCATTCTCATCCTGATTAGCTAACCATCCCAAACCCAAAATATTCCAAAAACCTTGATGTTTAAATTGAAAAGTAGGGGTTTCTCCATCTGCTGTTAAAGAACCAGCTTGGTGAGGGTCAAAATCATAGACTGAAAACTTTATTTGTGATTGTTGTTCTTTAGGTAGTGTTTTAACATACTCCTTCAATGCTTTAATAAACCCTTTACCGTAAGCACCTCCCATACTATGAGTTATTATTTTTATAGTTTCTATGATTTCTCCAGAAGTTTTGTCTCTAGTTAAATTCGCAATTATACTTTTTGCTTCTTTTTTACCCCTTGAGTAACCTGCATCAACTCTGTTTTTAGCACTAAGGTTAGAGGTTACTAAACCTCTTGTAGAAAGGACAGTATTTAAAGCACCTCCCATAGAACCATCTAAATACATAGAGTTACTATCTCCAAAACGATTCATTACAGATGTGTCAAATGCTGCTGTTTCTTTCATATAAGTTCCATATGTATGCCATGAAAAACCTGCAAAACTTTTTGTCCCAGACATATAGTTAACTTTCTGATAAGACCTCCAATATTCGGCCTTTCCTCCACTTCCTCCGTGCATACCATTTATGAATATAACAATATTTCCATCAGGATCAGTAGCTTGAATAGGAGTATTTAAAGCATACACATAAGTAGAATTACTAAAATATAGTTCGCTTAAATTATCTGTAACATGCCATCTTCCTATTGAAGGGTCATACATTCTTGCTCCATAATCATACAAATCTAAACCAAGTTCTTCGTTATATTCTTTTCCTCCAAACTTATAAGGATGAGCAGTACCATTTATAACATTATTGTATCCCTTGTGTTTGAGACCAAAAGGATAGTAGTTATTTTCTTCTACAATTTTAAGTTCACCTGTT
>NZ_RHLN01000163.1 GCF_004121075.1 Lutibacter sp. HS1-25 | reverse complement strand
TATGGATGCTTGGGTTGCTATACATCCTGAAGTAACTTATACAAAACAAAATGAGCATACCGGTTATTTTAACAGAAAATACATTCCTAGAGAAAGAAGCGAAAACGCTGCTCCAGATTTAAAACTTACAAATCCTAACAATTACAGAGCAATTAGATATGCTGATGTATTGTTAATGGCTGCTGAAGCTTATAGTAAAATTGGTGAGGATGGAAAAGCAGCTCAATATTTAAATGAAGTAAGAGATAGAGCTTTTGGAGATGAAGATCATAGAATCACTTTTACAGGTGACAATCTTTACAATGCAATTTTAGCAGAAAGAAGAGTAGAATTTGCAGGTGAAGGACTTCGTTTCTTTGATTTAGTTAGAACTGGAAGAGCTGCTCAAGCTATTGACGGGTTTACAGCTAATAAAAATGAGTTATTCCCTATTCCGTTAGAAGAAATTCAATTTTCAAATGGTAATTGGGATCAAAATCAAGGATATTAAAATTAAATGATAATTATGAAAACATACAAATATATATTAAGTGTAGTCTTGTTTATTACAGCTGTTATAAGTTGTACTCAAGATGAGTTTGGTAGTCTTGATTTTGTTGATACTGCTGTAGCTCCTAAAAATGTAACGGCATTATTTAGCGTTACTCAAGACAATACAGGTACCGTAACTATTGCTCCAAATAGTGAAGGAGCAGTTTCTTACGATGTGTACCCAGGAGATGCAACCACAGAATTTGTGAAAGTTGCTCAAGGAAAAAGTTTAAAACATGTGTATGCTGAAGGCAATTATAATGTTAAAATTGTAGCTACAGGAATTACAGGTTTAAAAACTGAATCAACTTTGCCATTGGTAGTTTCGTTTAAAGCACCTGAAAATTTGGTTGCTGAAATTTTAAATGATCCAACTGTATCAAAAAAAGTAAATGTAACTGTAACAGCAGATTATGCAACATCGTTTGAAGTGTATTTTGGTGAAGAAGGAAATGATGAACCAGTACCTGCTAATATAGGTGAAACTGCTTCATATGTATACCAAGAAGCTGGTACTTACTCTATTAGAGTTGTAGCTAAAAGTGCTGCTATTGAAACAACTGAATATACTGAAGAGTTTGAAGTTACTGAAATTTTACAACCGCTTGTAAAAGCTCCAACACCTCCAGCAAGAAATGCTGCTGATGTGATTTCAATGTTTAGTGATAAGTATACTCAAACTACTGTTGATATGTTTGTTACAGATTGGTCTGTAGTTGCATTACAGGAAGAAATTACAATTCAGGATAATAAAACGTTGGTTTATAGAGAATTAAGCTATGCGGGTATTATAACTGAAGTAGAGCCAATGAATGCTTCTGGAATGGAATTTTTCCACTTTGATGTTTGGAGTACCAATGTTGAAACGTTTAAAGTTAAGTTTGTTGATTTCAATGGAACTGGTTGGAATAATGGAAGTGATAATATCGAATTTGAAGTTGAAAGAGCTATAACTGAAGAAGGAAAATGGATGAGTTTTGATATTCCTTTATCTGATTTTGAAGGTGTACCTTTTTCTGATATTAATCAAATGGTAATTTCAGCTTTACCAGTTGGCACTGTATTTTTAGATAATATGTATTTCTATAAAATGAGTGATGAACAATTTGATGGCGGTTTTGTAATTAATGGCGATTTTGAGAGCGGTGCTGAACCTTGGACTATAGGTGTTGGTACAGATCCTGTTCCTGTGGTAACAACTGGTGGTAACACTTATTATTCTGTAAATGTTGCAAATGCTGGTAATCCTTGGGAAGTTAACATGAGTCAAAAATTAGAAATTATTAACGGTGCAACTTATACATTGTCTTTTGATGCTTGGTCAGATACAGATAGACCAATTCTACCAGGAATAGGCCTTAGTGCAGACCCATGGACAAATGTAACTCAAGAGGTTAGTATAACTACAACTAAGCAAACGTATACAATTACTTTAACTGCAAATGCAGGTGCAAGTGATGCAAGAGTTTTCTTTGATTTAGGAGCTGCAGCAGGTGCTGTAAATATTGATAATGTATCTCTATTTATTAAAAATTAAAAACTATAAAAAATGAAAAATATAAAATATATATTGGGCCTTTTTCTTGCACTTACATTTTTTGTGAGTTGTGAAGAAGAAAGCAAAGAGTTTGGAGATATAATTGCTCCTTCAAATATACAAGTGGAAGCTGAAATTGAAGGGCAAGATCTAAGTAACCCTGAGTTAATGTATGGTGATGGTTCTGGATTTGTATCCTTTGAATCTAACGCTACTAATGTGATAAGTTATAGCTATAATTTTGGCGACGGTTCTACGGTTGTTGCACCTTCGGGTAAAATTAAACATAGATATACAAAAGTAGGTGTTAATACTTTTACGGTTGTAATTAGTGCTATAGGTACGGCAGGTGTTACATCAACTACTTCTATGGATGTAATGGTGTATAGCTCTTTTTCTGATGTAGAAGCAGAAGATTTATTAAGTGGTGGTGTTGAAGGTGCAGGTAAAACTTGGTACTGGGCAGCTAATTTACCTTTACATGTAGGTATGGGTACCGCAAATGATGATTACGGAAATGGTGAATTTGCTTATGAATCTTGGTGGAATGCTATTCAGCCTTGGGATGAAGAAAAAGGTTGTATGTATACCAATGAATTTGTATTTACAAAAACTGCAGATGGTATTACTTTTGAACAAACTGTTGGACCTGCTTTCGTACCAGGTACTTACGCTGGTTTTATAGGTGTTGATGGAGATACTTGTCATGATGAAACTGTAGCACCTAATATGTTTGGTGTTAAAAATGTTGCTTTGTTCCCTTCTGGAACCAAGGCTGCACTTGAGGGTTCTTATAATAATGTACCTTATAGAAAAACAGCTTTTGAAATTTCTGATGGTGGTTTTATGGGATGGATGGTAGGTTCTAGTACTTATGATATTATTTCAATAGATGAAAATTACATGCGTGTTAGAATTGTAGAAGACCCTGCTACAGGTGTTGGTGCTGCTTGGTATCAATTGTTTACTTCTACAAAACCAGTACAAGGTGGATCTGAATTTACGGAGCTTGTTTGGTCTGATGAATTTGAAACTGCTGGTGCTCCTGATGCTGCAAAATGGACTTACGATCTTGGCGCAGGTGGCTGGGGTAATGGAGAAAAACAAACGTATACAAATAACCCTGAAAACGTTGTTGTAGCTAATGGTGTTCTTAAAATTACAGCAAAAAAAGATGGAGATTCTTACACTTCTGCAAGATTAAAAACACAAGGTCTTTACGATTTTACTTATGGAAGAGTTGATATCAGCGCTAAATTACCAGCATCACAAGGTACTTGGCCTGCACTTTGGATGTTAGGTACTAATATTGATGATGTTAACTGGCCAAGATGTGGAGAAATTGATATTATGGAACAACTTGGTGGTGATAAATCCAATACTTTAGGAACATTCCATTGGTTTGATACTGCAGGTGGAAATAATGCGAGTTATGGCGAAACTTTAGACGTAGCAAATGCTACAACAGAGTTTCATAAATATTCTCTAGAATGGACTAAAGATATGTTAACCGTTTTTGTTGATGATAAAAAAGTTGTTGAAATGGCTAATAACGCAGATTTACCATTTGCAGATAAAGATTTCTTTATGATTTTAAACGTTGCCATGGGAGGTACTTTAGGTGGAACAATTGATCCTAATTTTACTGAAGATGCAATGGAAATTGAATATGTGAGAGTTTACCAATAGTGAATAGTTAGTTTATGTTTAAGGTTAAATACGGCCATTTTTAGCTTTTAAAAATGGCTGTATTTTTAATAACAATAAGCATAATTGAGGTAAAACTATTGCATAATGACAAAATAGTACAATGACTTTTTAAAAGGGTAATTTACTTTTGAAAGAATTACAATCATTTTAGTTTCATTTAATCATAATTACCATGTATCACAAAATTTTTAAACCAATTTTCTTTTTTTTAGTAAGTGCTTTACTATTTAGCAGTTGTGAAAAAAAACAGGAAGAAATTAAAACCAATTCTAATATAGATATTAGCAAAGACACCAGCACTGTGAAAATAGCAAAAAGTGCAGTTTATACAACAGCCACAAATAGCGATGTAAAATTACAACTAACAAATGCAAATATTGTGTTTTCAGATTTTAAACAACCTTTAGAAACTGAAGCATCCATTTTTGTAAATACGTCTAAATTACACCAAACTTTTGTAGGTATTGGAGCTGCTTTAACCGATGCTGCTGCTGAAACTTTTTATAAGTTAAATGAAGATCAGCAAAAACTTTTTATGGAAGCTTATTACAGTGTAGAAAACGGAATTGGCTATTCTTTAGCCAGAACAATCATTCATAGTTGTGATTTTTCTAGTGCCAGTTATACGTATATTGAAGAAGGAGATACAGATTTAAAAACCTTCAATATAGATCACGATAGACAATATAGAATTCCTTTTACAAAATTGGCAATTGCTGCCGCAGGTGGTAGTTTAACTATGTTCGCCAGTCCTTGGAGCCCACCAGCATTTATGAAAACTACCAACAATATGTTACAAGGTGGTAGTTTAAAACCTGAGTTTTACCAACCTTGGGCAAATTATTACGCAAAGTTTATAAAAGCATATGAAAAAGAAGGAATTCCTATTTGGGGTTTGTCTATTCAAAATGAACCAATGGCAAAACAAACTTGGGAATCTTGTGTTTATACTGCTGAACAAGAGCGTGACTTTTTAAAAAATAACTTAGGCCCAACTCTTGAAAAAGAAGGTTTAGGCGATAAAAATATCATTGTTTGGGATCATAACAGAGATTTGTTATTTGAACGTGCAAGTGTAATTTTAAGTGACCCAGAAGCTAGTAAATACGTTTGGGGAACTGGTTTTCATTGGTATGAAGATTGGAAAGATGGTACGCCAATGTATAAAAATGTTGAAATGGTAAATCAGGCATTCCCTGATAAAAAATTAATTTTTACTGAAGGTTGTAATGAAAAATATGATGCAAGTCGTATTGAAGATCCTGTATTGGCAGAGCGTTATGGAAAAGCAATGATCAACGATTTTAACTATGGAACGGTTGCTTGGACAGATTGGAATATTTTATTGGATGAAACTGGAGGTCCTAATCATGTGGGTAATTTATGTTTTGCTCCTGTGCACGGAAATACAAAAACAGGCAAGTTAACTTTTACCAATTCATACTATTATATTGGGCATTTTTCAAAATTTATTAGACCAGGAGCTAGAAGGCTTTCAACAGGTACAACAGCAAATCAGTTAAGTGCTACTTCATTTTTAAATGAAGATGGAAGTATTGTTGTAGTGGCTTTAAATGATAGTGATGTAGCTATAGATTATATGCTAACGGTTGATGCCAAAACAGCAAAATTAAATATGCCAGCACGATCAATACAAACCATTATTTTAAATTAAGTAGTAGATAATAGCCTTAAATTATGTCGAAAAAAGTAATATTTATAGCATTTGTAGTTTCCTTAGGAGGGTTTTTATTTGGATTTGATGCTGGTATCATTTCTGGAGTTATGTCTTACGCTGGTCCAGAGTTTAATTTAAACGATACTCAAACGGGTTGGGTAGTTAGTTCTCCTTCATTTGCAGCTATGATCGCCATGTTAATTTCTGGACGATTGAGTGATGTAATTGGTCGTAAAAAAATATTAATTGTAGTCGCATTTTTATATGCAGTTTCAGCCTTGGCTTCAGCATATGCTTCTTCTTATGAAATGTTATACATTGCCAGAATGATTGGTGGTTTGGCATTTGGAGCAGCACTTATTTTAGCACCAACATATATTGCTGAAATTTCTTCCGCAGAAAATAGAGGAAAACTGGTTTCAATTCAACAACTAAATATTGTACTTGGTTTTTTTGCAGCGTTTTTAAGTAACTACTATTTTAATAAATTAAATACTTCTGGAGATTCTTTTTTAACCGATGAAAATGTATGGAGATGGATGCTTGGTGTTGAATTTGTTCCAGCAATATTGTACTTTTTATTTATGTTTTTTGTTCCTAAAAGTCCACGTTGGTTGTGTTCAAAAGGAAAACTTCAGGAAGCTAAAGTTATACTAAAAAAGCTTTATGGAGAACAACAAGCTAATGTTGAAATTGAAGCGATTGAAAACAATGTAAATCAGCAAAAATCAAAAGAAAAGGTTTCTGTAATGGAACTTTTAAAACCTTCGTTGCGTTTTATTTTAATTGTAGGTTTGGTATTGGGCGTTTTGCAACAAATTACAGGTATCAATGCTGTTTATTTTTATGCCACTTCAATTTTTAAACAAACCGGAATTGGTACTGATGCCTCTTTTGCATCGGGAATATTGCTAAGTTTAACAACCGTATTTTTTACCATTATTGCCATATTTTTAATCGATAAAATGGGAAGAAGACCGTTGTTGTTGGTTGGTATTTCGGGTATTGCTATAAGTTTGTTAGTTTGTGCTTACGGATTCAACCAAGCGACTTATCAATTAACTTCAGAAGAAATTGCACAATTTGAAAATATTGAAGCCAGTCAATTATTTGCCGTTGCTGATAAGGTTTACGACAATGATATTGATTTTAAAAAAGATATGAAATCGGCTTTGGGCAATCAAGTTTATGCAAAAAATGAAGGTTCTATTTTAGAAGCTGCAACCAATATCAACGCAACTTTGGTATTGATTGGTATTTTAGGTTTTATTGCCTGTTTTGCATTTTCATTAGGACCTGTAATGTGGGTAATGTTATCCGAATTATTTCCAAATAAATACAGAGGATTGGCAATTGGCGTTATTGGTTTTGTCAATTCATTTATAAGTTGGGTTGTACAACAAGTATTTCCTTGGGAATTGTCAAACTTAGGAAACGCAATGAGTTTCTTAATTTTTGGTGTAATTGCCTTATTAGGTTTCTTTATTTTACTTAAAATATTGCCTGAAACCAAAGGGAAGTCTTTAGAACAAATTGAATTTGACTTGGTAAAAAATTAAATGATGATGATGCGTAAATTTAAATCGATAGTTTTTATTGCAATATGTGCAACCTTATTGGTTGCTTGCAATACAAAAACAAAAAAAGAAGAAGGTACAATGGTTGATAATAACAAGCCTGTTAAAGTTGAATTGAAAAACCACGATGGGCAATTTCAATTGTATGTAAACAATAAGCCTTTTTACATTAAAGGTGCTGGTTTAGAGTTTGGAAGTATTGCTTCAGTAGCCAAAAATGGCGGAAATTCTTTTAGAACTTGGAGAACAGAAAACGGTCAGCAATCTGGGAAAGAAGTATTAGATGCGGCATTAGAAAACGGTTTGTTGGTTACTATGGGTATTGAGGTTGCAAGAGAAAGACATGGCTTTGATTACAACGATTCTACCGCAGTTAAAGAGCAATTAATGCGTATTAAACAAGAAGTGTTGGCTTTAAAAGACCATCCGGCAATGTTTATTTGGGCAATAGGAAACGAACTGAATTTACGCGCAACAAATCCTAAAGTTTGGGATGCTGTAAATGATATTTCAAAAATGATTCACCAGGTTGATACAAATCATTTAACAACTACAACTTTGGCTGGAATTTCTCAACAAGAAATTGATTTAATTAAAGAACGTTGTACCGATTTAGATTTACTTTCTGTACAGATGTATGGCAAAATAATTGAGTTGCCTCAGCAAATTAAAGCATTTGGTTGGGAAGGTCCTTATATGGTTACAGAATGGGGTGCAACTGGGCATTGGGAAGTTCCAAAAACCGAATGGGGTGCTCCAATTGAAGAAAATAGTACGCTAAAAGCAGCCAATTATTTAGAAAGATATCAAAAAGGGATACTTGCCGATTCATTAAAATGTGTTGGTTCGTATGTGTTTTTATGGGGTCAAAAACAAGAACGTACACCTACTTGGTACGGTGTAATTTTAGAAGATGGTAAAGAAACCGAATCTGTAGATGTTATGCATTATTTATGGAATGGAACTTGGCCTGAAAATAGAACGCCACAAATTGAATCGTTTACAATCAATAACAAAACGGCTTATGAAAATGTGGTTTTAAAGGCAGGTGAAGAAAATTTAGCGGTTATAAAAATAAACGATTTTGAAAATGATGCGTTAAATTATAACTGGGAAATTTTACCTGAAAGTACCGATTTAAAAGATGGTGGAGATTTTGAAAACAGACCAAAATCGGTTGATTTTACAGTTGTAAGTAATAAAGACGGAATGTTGAAATTTAAAATTTCTGCCGAAAAAGGAGCTTATAGATTATTTGGATATGTAGATGATGGCCATAACCACGCTGCAACAGCAAATATTCCATTTAATTTAAATTAAAATATAGCTGGAAACTATTTTATGAAAACTTTAGGTTAACTATTTTTCAATATAAAATAGCTTCCAATGCACTTAAATATTGTTATATAAAATAGAAATCTTTTACAAGGTTTTAGATCAAAAATAAATACTACAAAATGAACAAGCAACAAAAAATGTATATAGGAAATAAGGAAGCTTCTTTTGATGTAAATGAAGTAACTGGGGAATTGGTGATAATAAACAATGAAAATTATTACAAAATTTCCAATGTTGATGAAATGAGACCGTTTTTTATGAGTATTGTTAGTAATTCTAACCACTGGATGTTTATAGCTAGTAATGGTGGATTAACTGCAGGAAGAAAAAACAGTAACAATGCGCTTTTTCCATATTATACAGATGATAAAATTACTGAATCGGCTGAAATTACGGGAAGTAAAACCATTGTTAAGGTTCATGTTGAAGGTAAAACCTATTTATGGGAACCGTTTTCAAAAAGGTATGAAGGTGTTTATAAAACAAGCAATAATTTGTACAAAAATAGCTATGGAAACAAAGTTGTTTTTGAAGAAATTAACCACGATTTAGGAATTACTTTTAAATATAAATGGAGCTCAAGCGACCAGTTTGGGTTTGTAAAATCAGCTACTTTAACCAACATTACTAACAAAAAAATTGAACTTTCAATTTTAGACGGAATTCAAAATATTTTGCCTTATGGTCTTTCATCCGATTTGCAAAATGCTAGTAGTAATTTAGTTGATGCTTATAAAAAATGCGAATTAGAAACCGATGCTGGATTGGGAATTTTTGCTTTAAGTGCCATTATTGTAGACAAAGCCGAGCCTAGTGAAGCTCTTAAGTCAAATGTTGTTTGGTCTTTAGGTATTGAAAATCCAATATATTTGTTGTCTTCATTGCAGTTAAATAATTTTAGAAAAGGAAATAAAATTCATCCGGAAGTTGATATAAAAGCTGAAAAAGGTGCTTATTTTGTTTGTTTTGATACCATTTTAAATGCTGAAAGTGAAAAAAACTGGACTATTGTAGCCGATGTAAACAAGTCTATAGTTGCTGTAAATCAAATTAAAGAAATTATTAAAAATGAGAAGCAATTAGCTTCAAAAATTGCGGCCGACATTGACTTAGGTACAAATCAGTTAATCGAATTAAATGGTGCTTCAGACGGGCTACAGTTAACAGCCGATAAATTGCGCAATACTCGTCATTTTGCAAACACGCTTTTTAACATTATGCGTGGTGGTATTTTTGATCATAATTATCAAATTGAAAAAGGAGATTTTATAAAATACATTGCAAATGCCAATAAAAAGGTATTCAAGAAAAAAGAAGATTTACTAGCGCAACTTCCAGTAATATTTACACTAAAGTATTTGAAAGAATTGGCTGAAAGTGATGTGGATAAAAACTTTAAACGTCTTTGTTTTGAGTATATGCCGTTAAAATTTAGTAGAAGACACGGAGATCCAAGTCGCCCTTGGAACAAGTTTTCTATCAATACAAGAAGCGAAGTTGATGGATCTAAAATTTTAGATTACGAAGGTAACTGGAGAGATATTTTCCAAAACTGGGAAGCTTTGGCGCATTCGTATCCAGAGTTTATGGAGAGCATGATTCACAAGTTTTTAAATGCCACAACTTTTGATGGTTACAATCCTTATCGCGTTACAAAAGGTGGTTTTGATTGGGAAACTATTGAGCCAGATAACCCTTGGTCTTATATTGGTTATTGGGGCGATCATCAAATAATTTATTTGTTAAAATTCTTAGAATTTATTGAAAAGCATTATCCGTCAAAACTAGAAAGTTATTTCAATCAGGATTTATTTGTGTATGCAAATGTGCCGTATAAAATAAAAAGTTACGATGCCATTTTAGCAAACCCAAAAGAAACCATTGATTTTGATGTTGAACTGGATAAAGAAATCAACAGAAAAAAGAATGAATTAGGAGCCGATGGTGCTTTGTTAAGAGATGAAAATTATTTTATTTATAAAGTAAATTTTATTGAAAAATTATTGGCAACTGTTTTGGCAAAAATTTCAAACTTTATTCCCGAAGGTGGAATTTGGATGAGTACCCAAAGACCTGAGTGGAACGATGCCAACAACGCTTTAGTTGGTAATGGTGTTTCTATGGTAACATTATATTATTTGCGTCGTTTCTTAAATTTCTTCGAAGGAATGGTTTCAAATTCTAATTTAGATACTGTTGAAATTTCAGAAGAATTGGCTTTATTTTTTAATGAAGTTGTTTCAACCTTCAATGAAAATAAAAGTTTATTGGCTGGAAAAATTTCAGATAAGGATAGAAAAACGATGTTAGATGGATTTGGAAATGCAGGTAGTGTATTTAGAAATTCTATTTATGAAAACGGATTTTCAAGTAACAAAGCAACCATTTCAAAATTAGATTTGGTAAACTTTTCAAAAATAGCACTTCAATTTATAGATCATTCTATTGAAGCCAATAAAAGAGCCGATAAATTGTACCACGCGTATAATTTAATGACTGTTAAAAATAACAACGAAATAGCCATTTCATACTTGCCAGAAATGTTAGAAGGTCAAGTGGCGGTTTTAAGTTCTGGTTATATTTCAGGTGTAGATTCTTTAGAGTTGTTAGACGCTTTAAAAAATAGTGCCTTGTTTAGACACGATCAGTACAGTTATATTTTATATCCAAATAAGGAATTACCAAGATTCAGCCAAAAAAATAACATAGCGGCTAAAAATGTTGAAAAATCAATGTTGTTACAACAGCTTTTAAAAGATGGAAATACCCAGATTATTGAAAAAGATGTTTTAGGAAACTATCATTTTAACGGTAATTTCAACAATGCAAATAGTCTTAAAGCAGCACTTTCTCAATTACCAGAAGATACTTATGAAACACTGATTGAAAAAGATGAAAAACTGGTATTAGATATCTTTGAACAGATTTTTGACCACAAATCGTTTACAGGAAGATCAGGTACTTTCTTTGGTTATGAAGGATTGGGTTCTATTTACTGGCATATGGTTTCTAAATTGTTATTAAGCGTTCAGGAAAACTGTTTAATCGCTGTAAAAAATAAAGAAAGTGAAGAAACAATTGGTAAATTATTAGAACATTATTACGAAATAAATGAAGGAATTGGAGCGCATAAATCACCAGATTTGTATGGTGCATTTCCAACTGATCCATATTCGCACACACCAGGAGGAAAAGGTGCGCAACAACCAGGGATGACTGGCCAAGTAAAAGAAGATGTTTTAAGTCGTTTTGGCGAATTGGGTGTTTTTGTTGAAGCTGGAAAATTGGTATTCAATCCAAGATTGTTAAGACGAAATGAGTTTTTAAATGCGTCAAATACTTTTGAATATATCAATTTAAACAAAGAGGTACATCAAATTGAATTGGAAAAAGACACACTTTGTTTTACCTATTGTCAAATTCCAATCATTTATAAATTGTCTGATAAACAGGGAATAAAAGTGGTTTTTAATGAAAAACCAATGCTTGAGTTTGAGAGTCTTCGACTTGATTTAGAAACTAGTAAAATGGTTTTTCAAAGAACAGGAGAAATCAATCAAATAATCGTGTACTTAAAAAAATAAGAGATTTAAATGAAAAAACTTTTTTCAATAGTAATTATAGCTTTACTAATTTTTGGTTGTGCTAAAAATGAAACAACAATAGTTGATAAAGAAACTATTATTGATTTAAAAGTTGACTCGTTATTGGCATTAATGACCCTTGATGAAAAGATAGGGCAAATGACACAGGTAAGGCATTTTGATAGTATCAATAACAATGAAATAGCGACCAAGTTTATAGGTTCTGTAATTCATACCGAAGGGCCATCACCTGGAGAAGATGCTGTTGGTTGGCAAGCCAAATTTGTTTCACTTCAAAAACAAGCTTTATCAACCAGATTGGGTATTCCATTGTTATTTGGTGTAGATGCTGTTCACGGTCAAAACACGTTTAACGGAGCTACTATTTTTACACACAATATTGGAATGGGGGCAACCGGCAATGCTAAATTGGTTGAAGAAGCTGCAGCTATTACCGCTGTTGAAGCACAAGCCACAGGTTTTAACTGGGTGTTTTCGCCTTGTATTGCCATACCTTATAACGAAAAATGGGGAAGAGTATATGAAGCATTTTCTGAAAGTACCGAATTAACTCAAAAATTGGCTAAAGCATCGGTTAGAGGGCATCAAGGTGATTTATCAAAAAGCAATACAGTAATGGCAACTGTCAAACACTATATTGGAGATGGATCTACAGATTTTGGGGTTGAAGGTGGTGAGACCTCAATAACAATGCAAGAGGTTAATAAGCGATTATTACCACCGTATATTGATGCTGTTAATGAAGGTGTTGGGGCTGTAATGGTATCATTCAATACTTTGTCTGGTAAAGCAATGCACGCTCATAAAAAAATGATTACCAATGTTTTAAAAGACAGTCTTGGTTTTGATGGAATTGTGCTTACCGACTGGAAAGGCTATTCTCGTTTTGGTGAAAACGACATTGTAAATGCGGGTATAGATATGGTGATGGCGGTAGATGGCGATTTAGATATTTTTCAAAATGGACTAAAAAACGGCATTGATAGCGGCTATGTTTCTATGGATAGAGTTGATGATGCTGTGCGAAGAATTTTACGTCAAAAATTCAGATTGGGTTTGTTTGAGCATCCTTTTCCAGATGCTGGTTTAATTGCTCAAATTGGAAGTCCTGCCCATAGAGAAAAAGCAAAACAGGCAGTAAGAGAATCGTTGGTTTTACTTAAAAATAAAAACAATGCTTTGCCAATTGATAAATCGGCTAAAAAAATTGTTGTTGTTGGTGAACACGCCAATAATTCGGGATTACAATCGGGAGGTTGGACAATCGCTTGGCAAGGAAATAATGAAAATTACAATGGTGCAACTACCATTTTAGATGGTATCAAATCAATTGCAAAAGGCGAAGTGATTTATGATGAATTTGGCACCGAAAATCATTCAGATGCAGATGCAATTATTGTGGTTGTTGGTGAAACACCATATGCTGAATTTTTTGGAGATATAACCGATGATACTGGAAAATATCAGTTAACCTTAACTGAAGCACATCAAAAATACATCCATAAATATGCTGATAAAGGACCTAAAGTAATTGTTGTATTGATTTCAGGAAGACCTTTAGTGGTTACCAATCAAATAGAACAATCTAATGCTTTTGTTGCTGCTTGGTTGCCTGGTTCTGAAGGAAATGGAATTGCTGAGGTATTGTTTGGCGATTATAATTTTACAGGAAAATTACCGCATTCTTGGCCTAAATCTGTCGAAGATTTTAAAGGTATGTATGGTCCTAATTTTTGGGATCAATCAATTATACCATTGTACAAATTTGGATACGGACTTAAGTATTAATCAAAGCATTATAAAATGAAACATAAATTAACAATAACCGCTCTTTTACTATTTTCAATTATGATGTTTAGTTGTTCTGAAACGCCTTCAAAAAAAAACGAAAAAACAGCAGCAGCTATTTTAGGAAATCCTGAATACTTGGCAATTTCATATGGAGGATATCGTGAAATAACACGCGATATTCAGCCAACAATTGCGCAACTTAAAGAGGATATGAAAATTTTGGCAGCAATGAATGTCAAATTACTTAGAACTTACAATGTTCATTTAGATCAAGCCTCAAATTTATTGTTAGCAATTAGTGAGCTAAAAAAAGAAGATCCGTCTTTTGAAATGTATGTGATGTTAGGTGCGTGGATTGACTGTAAAAATGCGTGGACAGAATTAGAGCCAGATCACAATGCTGAAAGCGAGCGCAATGCTGTAGAAATAGAAACATCAGTTTCTTTGGCAAACCAATATCCTGATATTGTAAAAATTATTGCTGTTGGAAACGAAGCTATGGTGCGTTGGGCTGCAAGTTATTATGTGCAACCTGGAGTTATTTTAAAATGGGTAAATCATTTGCAAGAATTAAAAAAAGAAGGAAAATTACCTGCCGATTTATGGATAACATGTTCTGATGATTTTGCTTCTTGGGGTGGTGGAGATCCAAGTTACCGCACAAAAGATTTAGAACAATTAATTAAGTCAGTAGACTATGTTTCTATGCATACCTATCCAATGCACAATACTTATTACAATCCGCAATTTTGGGTTGTTCCAGACAATGAAAAAGATTTTTCTGAAGCTGAAAAAGTAGATGCAGCAATGTTACGTGCACTTGAATTTGCAAAAAAACAATATCAAGAAGTTTCTACGTATGTAAAAAGTATAGATTCAACAAAAACAATTCATATTGGTGAATCTGGATGGACAACAATTTCAGACGGCCATTATGGTGAAGAAAGTTCAAGAGCTGCTGATGAATACAAAGCAGGGACTTATTACAAATTAATGCGTGAATGGACAAATAAAGAAAAAATATCATTATTCTATTTTGAAGCCTTTGATGAACATTGGAAAGATGCCGCTAATCCAATAGGTTCAGAAAATCACTTCGGATTGATTAATTTAAAATCAGAAGCAAAATATGCTGTCTGGGATTTGGTAGATGCAGGTGTTTTTGATGGATTAACACGTGATGGTCTACAAATTACCAAAACTTATCAGGGAGATAAAAATGTACTTATGCAAGAAGTATTAGCCCCTCCTTCAGCAATTAAATCAGACAAATAACAATAAATAATTTGAGTATTTAAATACTTAATAACACAAACCAAACTTAAAACAAAACAAAATGAAACATCATAAAACCGCAGCTCAGGACATTGTTCCGTTTGGGCAAAAATTAGCATTCGGATCAGGGCATTTGGCCAATCAATTATTTCCTGCAGCTTTAGGAGTTTTTATGGTTGTATTGGTTATGTCTTTAGGAATGAATCCTATTTTAGCAGGTGTATTAGGTGCATTGCCTAGATTTTTAGATGCACTTACCGATCCAATAATGGGCTTTATATCAGACAATACTAAATCTAAATGGGGACGAAGAAAACCGTACATACTTATAGGTAGTGTTATTTCTGGAATAGCATACATGATTATGTGGCAACTAAATCCTGAAGATTCTGAAATGTATAATTTCTTCTATTTTTTGGTTGTGTCAATTTTCTTTTATATAGGTTATACCATTTTTGCAACGCCATTAATTGGTTTGGGTTATGAAATGACACCCGATTATAATGAGCGTACTCGCTTAATGGCAGTGTCACAATTTATGGGGCAAATGGCTTGGGTAATTGCACCTTGGTTTTGGGTTATTATTTACGACCAGTCTTTGTTTGAAAGTGCACCAGAAGGAGCTAAAGTAATGGCAATTTGGGTAGGTGCTTTGTGTATGGTTTTAGGAATTTTACCTGCATTATTTAACAAAGAAATGGAGGTTGATAAAAGTAAATTGAAAGATCTTTCAATGAGTGAGTTGGCTGTAAATACCAAAGAATTTATTAAAGGTATTATGCTAACTGTTCAAAATAAGCAATTTATGAAATTGTGTGGAGCTACCTTCTTTATTTTTAACGGATTTCAAACAATTGCACAGTTTTCATTTTTTATAATAGTTTATTACTTATTTCAAGGTGATACCGTTGCCGCTGGTTCTTGGCCTGCTTGGTTTGGAACTGTAAGTGCATTGGCTACTATGTTTTTAGTAATTCCTGTTGTCACCAAAATTTCTGTTAAAATTGGTAAACGAAAAGCTTTCGTAATCGCTACACTACTTTCAATTGTTGGCTATATCTTAAAATGGTGGGGGTTTGACCCTTCAAATCCTTGGCTAATCTTTATGCCTATTCCATTTCTTTCTTTCGGAATTGGAGGTTTATTTACTTTAATGATGTCTATGACTGCTGATGTTTGTGATTTAGATGAATTAAACAATGGAGAACGTCGTGAAGGTATGTTTGGTGCAGTTTACTGGTGGATGGTTAAATTAGGAACCGCTTTGGCAATGCTTACAAGTGGTGTTGTTTTACAAATGGTTGGTTTTGACGAAAGTGTTAAAGTTCAGTCTGTTGAAACAATTACCAATCTACGTTTGGCAGATATCATTATTCCAATAGTTGCAGCCTTAATTGCCATTGTTTTGGTTTGGCGCTATAATATTACCGAAGAAAGAGCTCATGAAATAAAAGAAGCCTTGGTGGTAAAACGGGCAGAACGTGCCTTAGAAGCATCAAATAATCGAAAGTAATTTGAATTCGATTTTTTAGTCAGCCTTTAGTAAATACCAGTGAAATTATAATATTATTTATTTTTTTTCGAATAAATACTTAAAGAATAACCCATGAAAAAAACAGTATTATTTTCATTCTTAGTTTTAATTACTATGAATTTAAAAGCGCAAACACAACAGGAAATTGACATTCAAAATAAAATAACAAAGTTGATTGCTGAATTAACTATTGAAGAAAAAGTGGCATTGTGTTCTGGTCGTGATGATTGGAGTACCATGCCAATTGAAAGACTAGATATTCCTTGGATTTGGGTTTCAGACGGTCCTCATGGTTTGCGTCGTGCACCTGCAACCAATAAACCAGGTTATGGTGATCAGTTACCTGCAACTTGTTTTCCTACTGCATCAGCACTTGCTGCAACTTGGGATGTAGATTTAGTTTATAAAGTAGGTCAAACTTTGGGCGATGAAGCTCAGGCGCAAGGTGTAAGTGTACTTTTAGGTCCGGGTGTTAATATCAAACGTTCTGTGTTGGGAGGAAGAAATTTTGAATATTTTTCTGAAGATCCTATTTTATCTGGTGAAATGGGCGCTGCTTATATCAACGGAGTTCAAAGTCAGGGGGTTGGTACTTCATTAAAACATTTTACAGCAAATAATGTAGAAACTATGCGTATGTTCAACAACTCTAATGTTGATACACGTACCTTACACGAATTGTATTTAACACCTTTTGAAATTACAGTAAAAAAAGCACAACCGTGGACAGTAATGGCTTGTTACAACAGAGTTCAAGGTGAATACGGAACGCAAAGTGAATTTTTATTAACCGATATCTTAAAAAAAGATTGGGGTTTTAAAGGAATTGTAGTTTCAGATTGGTTTGCGATTGTTGACCGTGTTGCTGCAATGAAAGCAGGAATGCATTTAGAAATGCCAAAAGTAAGTCCTGTTAATAATGCCATAGCAGTTGAAGCTATTAAAAATGGCGAATTGGATATTGCTGTTGTTGATGCATTGGTAAAAGAAATTTTAACTGTTGTTTTTAAGGCGAAATCACTTCAAAAAGAAGGCGTAGAATTGAATGTAGAAAAAGACCATGCTTTTGCCAGAAAAGTGGCTTCTGAAGCTGCAACTTTATTGAAAAATGAAAATGATGTATTGCCAATTTCAAAAGAAAAATATAAAAAAGTAGCTATTATTGGTGAGTTTGCTGCTGCGCCACGTTACCAAGGAAACGGAAGTTCGCAAGTGAAACCAACCAAATTAGATAGTGCTTTAGAGATTATAAAAAACGAATATGGCAAAGGAATTAAAATAACCTATGCGCAAGGTTACAATTTAGAAGACGATAACGATACTTCATTAATTTCAGAAGCTAAAAAAGTGGCTTCGGAAGCAGATGTTGTTTTGGTTTTTTCAGGTTTACCACTACAATACGAATCGGAAGGAATTGATAGAACGCATATTCACATGCCGCCATCTCATAATAAATTAATTGAAGAAATTAGTGCTGTTCAAAAAAATACCGTGGTAGTACTTACCAACGGAAGCGCGGTTACAATGCCTTGGTTAAACAAAGTTTCAGGTGTTTTAGAAACTTGGTTAGGCGGTCAGGCAGGTGCTGGTGGAATTGCAGATGTATTGTTCGGAAAAGTAAATCCTTCAGGAAAATTAGCGGAAACATTTCCAACGCGTTTAGAAGATACTCCGGCATTTTTTAATTTCCCAGGAGAACAAGGAGATGTGTTGTATGGAGAACGTATTTTTGTTGGTTATCGTTATTACGATGGTAGAAAAATTGAACCGTTATTTCCTTTTGGTTATGGCTTGTCTTATACTTCTTTTGAATATAGTGATTTAAAAGTGTCTTCAAAAAATACCACAGATAAAGAAGGTTTAACAGTAAGTGTTACCATTAAAAACACAGGAAAAGTTACAGGAAAAGAAATTGTTCAATTGTATGTTTCAGACACAAAAAGTACGTTACAACGTCCTGAAAAAGAATTGAAGAAATTCGTAAAAATTGAGTTGGCTCCAGGTGAATCAAAAGAGGTTTCGTTTAAATTGGATAGCCGCGATTTTTCTTATTTCGATGCTAAAAGAAATATGTGGATCGCTGAAAGTGGCGAGTATGTAATTGCTGCAGCAGCTTCTTCAAGAGACATTAAATTGTCTGAAACTATCAATTTGCAATCTACACAACAAGTACCTTTAATGTTTGATGAATACACCTTTTTCTTAGAATATTGGAACAACAAACAAACACGTGAAATTTTATTGGAATACATGCCAAATTGGATTAGAGGCATTGTAACCGAAGGCGATGAAGCTGAAATTAGAGAATATCAAGGTTTTATGGTTGAACATCCAATGATTAAATATCCATACATCACACATGGCGAAATTACGCACGAACAAGTGAAAGAATTGGTTGAAAAGTGTAAAGGGCTTACTTATACGCCATAAATAGTTGATAAACTAAATAAACATTTGGACAATGCAAAAATTTAAAAAAAAAGCCGCTGTTAGCATTTTAATACTGATGGTTGCACTGTTTTATGCGTGTAAAACAGTAGTAAAATCAGAAGGTATTACTATTTCTGGTCGACAATTATTGGTGAATGAAATTCCGTATGTAATTAAAGGAATTTGTTACCATCCTGTTCCAAAAGGAAGCGATCAAAGAAGTTTTGATAATTTGACTGATGATTTAGCTTTAATGGTTGAAGCAGGCATAAATACCATACGTGTGTATACGCCAATTGATGATGAAGCTGTTTTAGATCAAATGCACGCGGCAGGTTTAAAAGTTATTATTGGTTTTGGCTACAATCAAAATGGAAATTTTGATATATTATCAGGTACGTTTATCAATTATGTAAACAAATATAAAAATCATAATGCCATTTTAATGTGGGAATTGGGTAACGAGTATAACTACCACCCAGAATGGTTTGAGGGCGATATCAAAAATTGGTACAACGCTATGAATAATGCCGCTCAATTAATTCATAAAAATGATGCTTCGCATCCAGTTACAACAGCTCATGGCGAATTGCCAAATGCATTGGCACTTTCTTTAAGTCCTGATATTGATGTTTGGGGAATGAATGTTTATAGATGGGATAATCCTTCAACAATTTTTTCAGAATGGAGCGCAGTTAGTTCAAAACCAATGTATTTATCTGAAGCTGGAGCAGACAGTTATATGACCATTTCAAAAGATGGTTACGAACTAGGAATTAATGAAAAAGTACAAGCAGATGCGAATAAAAATATTTTAGAAGCCGTTTTTAAAGCTTCTGATATTTGTGCAGGAGTTACTTTGTTTGCTTTTTCAGATGAATGGTGGAAAGCAGGAAGTTTAGATACACAAGATACAGGCGGTTGGGCGCCAAATAGTAGTGGAGTTCCTTATGATGGAACGCCAAATGAAGAATATTGGGGCATTGTAGATATCAATAGAAATAAGAAAGAAACGTATCAGATAGTAAAGGAAATTTACAAAAGTGTTTCTGATAAACAGTAATTACAAAAAATGTTGGGTTTTAAAATATTAAATTATGTCAGTTAGAAACGAAAAAATATTATCCTTAGCAGGAATCAATCACGAAAATAAAACGAAAGAAGAATTACAAGCGTATTTTTCAAAAGCTTTAAAAAATGGAATGCACGGATTGTGCTTTAGTCCGTATGAAGAAGGTCAGAAACCTGGTGATATTATTACCGAAGAACAAATTAGAAGAAGAATGGAAATTATCAAACCATATACCAAATGGATTCGCTCTTTTTCTTGTACTGATGGAAATGAATTGATTCCAAAAATAGCCCACGAATATGGTATAAAAACCTTAGTAGGTGCTTGGTTAGGTGACAATGATGAAATCAATAAAAAGGAAGTTGCCAATCTTATAAAAATAGCAAAAGAAGGTTATGTTGATATTGCTGCTGTAGGAAATGAAGTTATGTACCGAGGCGATTTAACAGAAGATGAATTGTTGGCTTTTATACACGAAGTGAAGGAAGCTATTCCAGAAATTCCGGTAGGATATGTTGATGCTTATTACGAGTTTGAACACCGTCCAAAAATCACAGAAGCTTGTGACGTAGTACTTGCAAATTGTTACCCTTACTGGGAAGGTTGTAGGTTAGAATATTCATTGTTATATATGAAAGATATGTACCAAAGAGCTTTGCGTGCAGCCAACGGTAAAAAAGTAATTATTTCTGAAACAGGCTGGACAAATAAAGGTCAGGTTTTTTATGGTGCTGAGCCTTCTTTTGAAAACGCTATGAAATATTTTATCAATACACAACAATGGTCTGAAGCAGAAGATATTGATGTTTTTTATTTTTCTTCGTTTGATGAATCTTGGAAAACTGGTGCAGAAGGTGATGTGGGAGCTTATTGGGGGATTTGGGATAAAGATGAGAATCTTAAATATTAATTAGATTACCAAAGCTAAATGAATTTTACAAAAGAATTAAATATTGAAGCAGGTAAAGCTATTTGTTATTCTGGATTTAGAGAGGGGCAAAGCCCAGAAACAGGGGTTTTTCCAACTTATGAAGAAATAAAAGAAGATTTATTAATGCTTCATAACCATTGGAAATACCTTCGATTATACGATTGCGATCTACATTCTGAGATTGTTTTGGATGTGATTCAAAATGAAAAATTGAATTTCAAAGTAATGTTAGGCGCATACATTGCTGCCGAAATGAATAATTTTGGTTGTCCTTGGGGAGGTTCTTATCCTGAAGCGCAATTAAATGAAAACAAAGAAAGAAATTTAAAGCAAATTCAAAAACTTATTCGGTTGGCAAATCAGTACCCTGATATTATTTTTTCACTATCTGCAGGTAATGAAGCAACGGTAGATTGGACAGATCATTATGTACCGGTTAAAAGCGTAATTAATTATGTAAAAATGCTAAAAGAAGGTGCCAAACAACCAGTTACTTTTTGCGAAAATTATGTTCCGTGGCTAGATAAGTTAAAAGGTTTGGTTGATGAGGTTGACTTTATCTCCATACATACTTACCCAGTTTGGGAATACAAAAATATTCATGAAGCATTGGCGTTTACCAAAGAAAATTATTTTGCTGTAGCCAATAAATACCCAAATAAACTTGTAGTAATTACAGAAGCGGGTTGGGCAACTCATTCTAACGGACGCGGCATCAATCCAAACAATGTAAGTGAAGAATATCAAGAAATTTATTACAACGACTTGGTGAACTGGAGCAAAGAAGCCGAAATTTTAACTTTTGTTTTTGAAGCTTTTGATGAACCTTGGAAAGGATCTGACGAGCCACTTGAACCCGAAAAACATTGGGGGTTGTTTACTGTTGATAGAAAACCTAAAAAGGTTATGAAGTCTATTTTTTCTGAATCCATTTAATTTCTAAAAAAACACATTTTTAAACACAATAACATGCAATGTATAGTTATTGTATAGGTGTTTTTTTAAAATTCAGCACATTTTTTTTAATCTGTATAGTTTTTTTGTCTGTTGATTTTCAGTCATATAGGTTTGATATGTGTAATTTTGACTACTTTATGTTCTAGATTACCTCTAGAATTTAAAGATCACTAACTAATTTTCAAATTATTTTAAAAACTTGATTTTTTTTATGGAAAAATATTACAATCGTATTTCGAAATTTTTAACAATTATAACAATATTTATTTATTCAGTAAGTAGCATAGCCCAAACTACACAAGTTGGTAGTGGTAGTTATACAAATACCTATCCTGGAGCTGACTCGGCAGGAAGAAATGGGTATCCTTCTGGAACACCACAATTAAGTGGAGCTGCTGTTGGAAAACCTGTACCAACCAATGATTGGTGGTCTAAATTGGTAAAAGAAAACCATGCCGACAACCTTTTTAATTATCCAATGACTTTAAAAACAATCAATCAGGGCTTGATTGTTACTTATATTCCTTTTGGTGTAATAGGAGATTCTGCACCAATTCAAGTTGGGCTTTCGGGGCTTAATGCTTCAAAAGCGACTGTTTCAGATTATTCAGACTGGACAGTAACTATGAATTGGAATGATGGAGCTCATACATTACAAGCTACTTCAGGTATTGGGATGCCTTTTATTTATTTTCAGAAAGAAATTGATGATGTTTTAGAAATTAAAGTAAATAGTGGTACTGCAACAATTTCTGGAGAATTGTTAATTATTGAAAATGCAAGTGCAAGTGCCGATTTTGTTTTTTATGCGCCAGCAGGAAGTTCTTGGACACAAAACGGAACGGTTTATTCTTCAACATTAAATGGTAAAGATTATTGGTCTATGGCAATGCTTCCGTTAACCACAACCAATGTTTCAACTGTTGCAAATGAATATAAAAAGTACGCCTATGTTTTTCCAACAAATACAACTACAGCTTGGAGTTATAATGAAAATAATTCAAAAATAACAACAACATTTTCTGTTACTACCAATGTAAAAGAAGGTACAGAAACAAATATGTTGTTGGGATTGCTACCACACCAATGGAGTAATTTAGCAAGTAGTTCTGCAACTCCAAACGGGTATAGTTACAACGCTGTAAGAGGTGAAATTAAAACATTAGCAGGCAATACATTTACTGTTGAAAACACGTATAAAGGAATTTTACCAACAATGCCTTATTTGGCAAATTACAGCGCTGGGTTTAATCCTTCAGAATTGGCTTCAAAAATTACGCAACTTGAAAATGATGGATTGGCTACTTGGACAGATTCATACAACGAAGGTCAAGTTATGAATCGTTTAATTCAAACGGCACGTATTGCAGATCAAACAGGTGATGTTGAAGCGCGTGATAAAATGATTGCAACCATTAAAGAACGCTTGGAAAATTGGTTAACATACCAATCGGGTGAAAAAGCTTTTTTGTTTTATTATAATAAAGATTGGTCTGCAATGCTTGGTTATCCTGCAGGTCACGGACAAGATTCTAATATAAATGACCATCACTTTCATTGGGGATATTTTATACATGCTGCTGCTTTTATGGAGCAATTTGAGCCAGGTTGGGCAAATCAATGGGGAGATATGATCAACTTATTGGTGCGCGATGCGGCTTCTTCTGATAGAAATGACACCAAGTTTCCTTTCTTAAGAAATTTTAGTCCGTATGCAGGTCATTGCTGGGCAAATGGTTTTGCTTCTTTTCCGCAAGGAAATGACCAAGAATCAACTTCAGAAAGTATGCAATTTAACTCTTCATTAATTCACTGGGGAACCATTACAGGAAATAATGAAATTCGTGATTTAGGAATTTACTTATATACTACTGAACAAACCGCTGTTGAAGAATATTGGTTTGATATGAATGAACGCAATTTTCCGCCAACACAACAATATAGCTTGGTTTCACGTGTTTGGGGAAATTCATTTGATAATGGTACTTTTTGGACGGGTGATATTACGGCATCTTATGGTATAGAGTTATATCCAATACATGGCGGTTCTTTGTATTTAGGTCACAATACAGCTTATGTTCAAAAAATATGGAATGAATTAGAAGCAAACACTGATATTTTAAGCACAACAAGTACAAATCCAAATTTATGGCACGATACTTTTTGGAAATATCTTTCGCTTTTAGATTCAGAAAAAGCCATTGAGTTGTACAATTCTTATCCAAACCGTATATTGAAATTTGGAGTTTCAGATGCGCAAACATACCATTGGATTCATGCAATGAATGCAATGGGTAAAGTAAAAGCTACCGTAACTGCTAATTATCCTATTGCTGCTGCATTTGAAAAAAATGGAGAAACAACTTACGTGGCTCACAATTACTCAAACAGTGCTATAACAGTTACATTTTCAGATGGATATACTTTAAATGTACCAGCACGTCAAATGAAAACAAGTAAAGACGTAGCTGTAACTGGTGTTATTTCAGCCGATTTTAATCAGGCTTTTGCAAATGGAAGTGTAAATCTTACTGTAGCAACCCAAGGAAGTGGTGTAACAAAGGTTCAATTTTATGACGGAACTAATCTTTTAGGTGAAGATACAACGGCGCCTTTTGAAATGAAAGCTTCAAATTTAGCCTTGGGAATACACGGTATGTATGCAAAAATATATGTAGGAACAAGTTTTAATGTTAGCAATATAACTGAAATTCAAGTAGGTGAACAAGTGCCTTATTCTGGTACTGCAATTGCTATTCCTGGAATTATTGAAGCAGGACATTATGATAAGTTTGAAGGTGGTATTGGTCAAGGAATTTCGTATGTAGATGTTTCAACAAGCAACGAAGGAGATTTTAGAACAGAAGAATATGTAGATGCTACTTCTAATGCCAACGAAGGTGCAATTATTGGTTGGATTTCAGCAGGTGAATGGGTTGAACATACGGTTGATGTTCAAACTGCTGGTAATTATGATGTTACCTTTAGATACGCTTCAGGAAATTCAAGTGGAGGAGGACCATTTCATATTGAAGTTGATGGAAATAAAATTAGTTCTGATATTACATTAAATGCTACAAGTACTTCAAACTGGACTACTTGGGGTTCTAAAACTGTAAATAATATTGAATTAAACAAAGGGAAACACGTATTAAGACTTGCATTTGACAATGGAGAATTTAATTTAGGGAAAATAACATTTGCTTACGCAAGTGCTTTAGCCTACAATCCGCCTTTAGCCAATGCTGGTGAAAACGTAGTTGTAGTACTTCCTACTACAACAGCTGTTTTAGATGGTTCATTAAGTTCAGATGCAGATACAGCTGTTTTATCCTATAATTGGGAACAAGTTTACGGGCCTTCAACCATTGTTTTTTCTAATAATACGGTAGTTTCTCCAACTATTTCAAATTTAGAAGATGGTATTTATAAATGTAAATTAACAGTAAGTGATGGAGCTCATTCTTCAACAAGCACAGTATTGGTTATTGTTTCTGCAACAGGAAATTCAAATCCAGCAGTTGCAATAACTTCGCCTAATAACAACGCTTCTTTTAAGGAAGGCGCAGCTATCACAATTTCTGCATCAGCAAGTGATTTGGACGGAACAATTAGTTTGGTTGAGTTTTTTGATGGTGCAACAAAAATTGGTGAAGACACAACAGCGCCTTATAGTTTTCAATGGACAGGAGCTGGTATTGGGGTTCATGAAATTACAGCTAAAGCAACAGATAATGGTGCTGCAACAACAACTTCACAAAAAGTGAATGTAACAGTAAATGCAGTTAAATCTTGTACAGCAACATCAGCTTTAGCGTCGGAAGGTTCGTTCTCGATAGGTTACAAAAGTACTTTTGAAACTGTAGGAACAGATGTTACCATTACTTTTGAATTGTTAGATACTAATAAAACAGGAGTTGTTGCTTATTTGTTTGAAGAAAATCCTTTTTCAGAATCTCAAATGGACCATGTTTCTGGTACAATTTTTTCAAAAACAGTGTCTGGTAAAACCGTTGGATCTACCATAAGTTATGCTTGTAAATTTGCTTATGCAGGTGGACTTTCGGTTACAAAATATATAAAATACGTAGTTGGATCTGATTGTAGTAGTGGAGCCGATGTAGCACCTCCAACAAATTTTACAGCTTCAGTTGGTGCAATTTCAGCTTCTTCAGTTGAGCTATTGTTAAATTCAACAGATAATTCGGGAGCAGTAATTTATGAAGTTTCATACGGTTCAAGTAAAAAAACAGTATCTGCTGTATCGGGTGTTCAAAAATCATTAGTTGTTACTGCATTAACGCCTAATACACAATATTCTTTTAGTGTTATTGCAAAAGATTTGGCAGGAAATACAGCCGCAAATAATCCAATAGTACTTATGGCAACTACTGGTGCTAATACCAATACAGCATGTGCAGGTACAGCTTCTAATGCGCAGCAAGGCTCATTTGATATTGGTTATAATTATAGTTTTGAAACTATAGGAACAGATGTTAAAATTACGTTTGAATTACTGGATAATAAAGATGGTGTTAACGCTTATTTATGGAAGGAAACTCCTTTTGGTGAAACACCTATGACCAATACTTCGGGTAAAATTTTTACGGCTACACTAACAAAACAAACACTTGGGGCAACCATTAGTTATGGTTGTAAATTTGCATTTGCAGGAGGCTTGGCAGTAACCAAATATTTTTCTTATAAGGTTGGCGATAATTGTTCTTCATTGGGAGTTGATGATGAAATATTAAACAATTCAATTAAAATGTATCCAAATCCTGTTACTGATATTTTACATGTTAGTTCTCAATTAAAAGAAATTCAGAAAATTGAAATATTTTCAATGTTAGGAAGCAAAATGATGGAAGTAAAAACCAATTTTAATTCAATTAATATGAGGGATTTACCTAGCGGAATTTATTTGCTTCATATTTATTCTGAAAAAGGAACTGCTGTTAGAAAATTGATAAAGCAATAATTAAATTTTATACAAAGTAATCATTATGAAAAAACTTAGTTTAACAATCTCATTTTTTTTAATAACAATAGCTTTTGTACAAGGTCAAACAGTAAAAAATGTTACAACAGATGGTACTACTCCAAATTGGCTTGGTTACGCAAATGTTTTTCAAACTAATGGAACTTCTTGGGAGTTTGGTTCTTTTTGGGGTCTTTCTGATCTTAAAACTATTTTTTCGGGAAATACCATAACTGTGAAGCCTAACTTTAATACTTGGAAATCTTCAGATCCTTACTGGGTAACACCTGATGGTAAAGCTAATAAAGTTTTTGCAGGAAATACTTTTATTCAAAAAGACAAGACAACGGGTGATTATATTGACAAATCTTGGTTTACTGATGGTACAACCAATGTAACCGTTAATTTTTATGTTAATGTAGATAGTTTTGATTTTCCGGTAGGGTACAAGGTTGAAGCTTTTATACTTGTTTTTAATGAAGACTATTCTTACAATAGCCCGTATACACAAGAAATTACAGGTCCGGGCTCTTACGTAGTTACTTTTCCAGCAGCTAACAATGCTTTAACAGATGCTCACATTCAGTATGGGTTAAGAGTTACAGGTTTAATTGTTAATCCTACTCTTGAATCGTCTATTGGAGGAATGCAAACCTCTCCTTCAACTTTAGGAGTTGATGATGAAATATTAAACAATTCAATAAAAATGTATCCAAACCCTGTTACTGATATTTTACATGTTAGTTCACAATTGAAAGAAATTCAGAAAATTGAAATATTTTCAATGTTAGGAAGCAAAATGATGGAAGTAAAAACCAATTTTAATTCAATTAATATGAGGGATTTACCTAGCGGAATTTATTTGCTTCATATTTATTCTGAAAAAGGAACTGCTGTTAGAAAATTGATAAAGCAATAATTAAATTTTATACAAAGTAATCATTATGAAAAAACTTAGTTTAACAATCTCATTTTTTTTAATAACAATAGCTTTTGTACAAGGTCAAACAGTAAAAAATGTTACAACAGATGGTACTACTCCAAATTGGCTTGGTTACGCAAATGTTTTTCAAACTAATGGAACTTCTTGGGAGTTTGGTTCTTTTTGGGGTCTTTCTGATCTTAAAACTATTTTTTCGGGAAATACCATAACTGTGAAGCCTAACTTTAATACTTGGAAATCTTCAGATCCTTACTGGGTAACACCTGATGGTAAAGCTAATAAAGTTTTTGCAGGAAATACTTTTATTCAAAAAGACAAGACAACGGGTGATTATATTGACAAATCTTGGTTTACTGATGGTACAACCAATGTAACCGTTAATTTTTATGTTAATGTAGATAGTTTTGATTTTCCGGTAGGGTACAAGGTTGAAGCTTTTATACTTGTTTTTAATGAAGACTATTCTTACAATAGCCCGTATACACAAGAAATTACAGGTCCGGGCTCTTACGTAGTTACTTTTCCAGCAGCTAACAATGCTTTAACAGATGCTCACATTCAGTATGGGTTAAGAGTTACAGGTTTAATTGTTAATCCTACTCTTGAATCGTCTATTGGAGGAATGCAAACCTCTCCTTCAACTTTAGGAGTTGATGATGAAATATTAAACAATTCAATAAAAATGTATCCAAACCCTGTTACTGATATTTTACATGTTAGTTCACAATTGAAAGAAATTCAGAAAATTGAAATATTTTCAATGTTAGGAAGCAAAATGATGGAAGTAAAAACCAATTTTAATTCAATTAATATGAAGGATCTACCTAGCGGAATTTATTTGCTTCATATTTATTCTGAAAAAGGAACTGCTGTTAGAGAATTGATAAAGCAATAATTAAATTTTACACAAAGTAATTATTATGAAAAAACTCAGCTTGATATTAATCGCTTTTTTACTAATAAATTGTAGTGAAGATACCGTTGTTGTAGAACCAATAATTGAAGGGACTGACATTACAAGTTTTTCATTTTTAAAAGCTGAAAATCCAAGCTTAAGTTTTGATGTTTATTTAGAAATTGAAGATAATAATATTTCTGGAAGGCTTCCTTATGGAGCTGCTGTTGAAAATTTAATAGCAACATTCAGTCATAATGGATCTGTTGTTTTATTGAATAATGATACACAAGTTAGTGGTTTAACGGATAACGATTTTAGCAAAATTGTTTATTACACTGTAAAAACTTCAAACGGGCAAGAAAAGGAATACAAAGTAGATCTTACTTATTTTACAGGTTTACCTATTGTTTATTTAAATACAAATGGAGTTCCAATCGATTCTAAAGAAGATTATAGGTTAGGTTTAGCGTCTGTTTATGGAGGTCAAAATTTTTATAATTTAGAAAATTCTGAAATGGAAATAAGGGGTAGAGGTAATTCTACCTGGTATACTCATCCTAAAAAAGCTTATCAAATGAAGTTTGATAGCAAAACAGCGTTTTTAGGAATGCCAAAAGATAAAAAATGGATTTTCTTGGCTGAGCATTCAGATAAAACTTTAATGAGAAATCGTATTGCTTTTGAAATGGGTTATTTGAGTAAGCTAGATTGGACACCTCAAAGTGTTTTTGCTGAAGTATTTGTAAATAATAAATACAACGGAACGTATCATATTACCCAAAAAGTAGAAGAAAGTAGCAATAGAGTTAATTTAGGCGATACCGGGTATTTGTTAGAAATTGATCAATTGGAACGGATGGAAGCAGATGATGTTTTTTTCTATACAAATGAGTTTTTAATCAATATAAAAGAGCCAGAAGTAGCTTATGAAAGTTATGAATTCAACTATGCCAAAAATTTAATAAATGAGTTTGAAGCCGCTTTAAAAGGCAGTAATTTTAAAGATCCTATAGATGGTTATTTAAAGTATATTGATTTAGATAGTTTTATCGATTGGTATTTAATTAGTGAAATTACAAAAAACGTAGACTCAAAATTTTGGTCAAGTATTTTTTTAAATGTTATTCCTGGCGGAAAAATAAAAATGGGACCTCTTTGGGATTTTGACTTGGCATTTGGAAATGTAGACTATGCTGATAGTGAATTTCCTGAAGGATTTTGGGTAAAAGACAATCCTTGGTATCACAGACTTTTTCAAGATCCAATGTTTGTGTCAAGAGTAAAGAATCGTTTTTTATATTTTAAAAGAAATCAAAATTTAATATTGGATAAAATAGATTTTTATGCAAATTATCTCAATCTGGCTCAAAAAGAAAACGATGACAAATGGGATGTTTTAGGAAATTATATTTGGCCAAATCCTGTAGTTTATAATACTTATGAAGAAGAAGTTGCTCATTTAAAAAATTGGTACATCAAAAGAATGAATTGGTTAGATACTGCATTTAATAATTTATAATAAAAAATTAAGTATATTTATTAACTATATAAAATTCAGAAAATTATGAAAGAAAAAGTGTATCCAAGGTCCTTTTCTCATATTGGAATTACCGTTCCCAATATTGAAAAAGCCGTAAAATTTTATGAAGAAGTAATGGGTTGGTATGTAATTATGCAGCCTTCAGAAGTAAAAAAAGAAAGAGAAACTGCCATAGGTCAAATGTGTATAGACGTTTTTGGTGAAAAATGGGAAACTTTTGAAATAGCGCATATGGCTACTTCAGATGGAGTAGGTATTGAATTGTTTTCTTTTCCAAATATGAGCGATGAGAAACCAGCATTTTCACCATTTAAAACAGGACTATTTCACTTTTGTGTGCAAGATCCTGATATTGAAGAATTGGTTGATAAAATTGTTGCTTACGGCGGTAAACAACGTATGCCTATAAGAGAGTATTATCCAAATGAAAAGCCTTACAAAATGGTTTATGTTGAAGATCCTTTTGGGGTAATTTTTGAGATTTACACCCATAGTTATGAGCTAACTTATTCTTCGGGAGCTTATCAGAAATAAATTATTTAAACTTTAAAAGAGGCTTTTGTTTTAAAAGCCTCTTTTTTGTTGAAGATTTTTTGGGACACAAAAAGTAATTTATTGCAAAAATAATTGAAGGTTTTGTGTAATTTAGACAAAGGATGTTATTTTGAATGCTAGGTTTCAAAATTACAATATGTAATTCTATGTTAAAAAAATAAAGGGATTAGGATTATTTAAAATTGATTGCTAATTTGCCAGACCTAATCTTAACCCCTAGTTTTAATTGAAAAAATATTTTAAATATGTAGCCATAATATTTGTTGCTGTTTTGGGCATTGTAATTATTATTTCTTTTAATACTGAAAAGAAAAAAGAAGTTTTAATTGAAAAAGAGCCTGTAGAATCACCTAATTTAATTGAACGCTATTCTGAAGAAAAAACGCAAAAAGTGAGTCGAAAACTAGATTCACTTCTTCAAAATATCAACAAAAGAGGCGATTTTAACGGGTCGTTATTGGTAGCAAAAGATGGAAAAATATTGTACAGCAACCAAATTGGTTACGCTGATTTCTCAAAAAAAGAACCCTTAAATGAGACTTCGTTGTTTCAATTGGCATCAGTAAGTAAGCAATTTACAGCAGCAGCCATAATGCTGTTGTGTGAGCGCAATCAAATTAAACTTAACGATACTGTAAATAAGTATTTTCCAAATTTTCCATATAAAAATGTTACCATTAAAAACTTATTAAATCATACTGCAGGTTTGCCAAAGTACTTTTGGGTGGCAGAGCATAAATGGAACCAAGAAAAAGTCCCTAACAATGCTGAAATGATGGACTTGTTAGAATCAAGTAATGTTCAACGGTATTTTGAACCAGGGCGAAGATTTGATTATTCTAATACCAATTATTTTGTATTGGCATCAATTGTTGAGAAAGTTTCAGGAACTAATTTTGCAGATTTTGTAAAAAAGAACATTTTTGATCCGTTAGATATGAGAGATTCTTTTGTGTATAGTTTTGAAAAAGATAGTATCAAAGCAAATCAATTAGATGGATTTAGAGTTCAAAGAGGATGGAGACACATAAAAATAAATAGAACTGTAAATGATGGTGTTGTAGGTGATAAAAATGTTTATGCTACCACAGAAGATTTGTTTAAATGGATTTTTGGACTCAATAGCGGAAGATTGCTAACACAAGCATCATTAAAATTGATGTATGCTGAAGGTGAGACAATTAAAGGTCGAAAGGTTCCTTATGGATTTGGTTTTAGAATTGATAATAAAGATCAAAACACGATTTATCATTATGGTAAATGGAATGGATTTTGTACAGGAATAACACAGTATATGGAAGATGATTTGGTTGTTATTGTACTTGAGCATACTAGTTATAAAGGTTTAACATCACTTAATAAAATAGTAAAGAATATTGTAACTGAAAATTTTGGGGCTTAAATTTAACAATTGATACTTTTATGATATTTCAATGTAATTTAAACGGGATTTTATAAGATTTGTGCGTTAGGAAATTGGAGATAATTGTTAGTTGAATGTTTGTTATTGAGTTTAAAAATAGGTCTAAATTTTATCAGGTGTCGCTACAGTTTTATCTGTTTTCAGACATTAAACTTTCAACTTCCTTTTTAAGTTTCGGAATATGATTTATAATAATTGACCAAATATTTTCATCAGAGATATTATCGTATGAATGTATAACTTGATTTCTCAATCCAATTATAGCTTTTGCATTAGAAATTAATTTTTCAAAGTTAGAATCTCGTTTTATAATTCTATTAACAGCTTCTCCAATAATTTCTAAATCTCTTTCTATAGCTCTTTTAAGCATTGTGTTTTTTCGATACTCAATAAAATCTTTTTCAGTATTTTCAAAATAAGATTCAATTTCTTCTAATGCAAAATGGATATCATATAACCATTTCAATATTCTTTCATCCATAAATTAACTCTTTATTTTTATTTATTGAATTAATTAAAATAGGATTTTTTAAAGTTTGTTCCTCTACTAAATCAACCTCTCTTTTAAAAAGTTTCTCTAATTTTTCTTTGAAAGAGATGTAATTATCAAAGTATAGGCTCAAGTCAGATATATTAAATTTTACAAGAAAATCAATATCACTATTTTCAGAAAATGTGTCATTTGTAGCAGAACCAAATAGATATAACTTTTCAACTTTATGTTTTTTACATAAAGATTTAACTCGTTTTATATTTTGATTTATCAATAACATATTATCAAAGATAAATAAAATAAAGTTATGTTATCTTTTTAACGATTTTTTAATGTGTAGTAACGGGCTTTCATGAGATTTGTGCGACTTTAAAATCGGGGATTTTACGGACGTAGCAAATCGATTGTTAGATGTTTGTTAGTTTGTTATTGAGTTTAAAAATACGTTTAAATATTATGAGGTGTTGTGTAACGTTATTTTTTATTATCCAGTATTTTTAGAAGTTTTTTCGGATTTTGTCGATTATCCCAAAAGGCAGTAACTAATATTTGTTCATCAGTAACTTTGTAATAAATACTAAAATTTTTCAAAGAAGCGACTCTCACATCTTTAAAATCAGTTGACTTATAAATAAAGGGTTTTTCAGAAATCTGTGAGGTTCTTTCAGTAACTAATTTCAAAAGTTTTTTTGAAAATGTATTTGATTTATTCTTTTTAACCCAATATTCTAAAATTCCCACGAATAAAATGTCAGCCGTTTTTGTCCAAACTATATTTCGTTTAGCCATTCAAGATTCCTTTTATTCATTGCTTCTTGAGAAATAAGTTTTCCAGTTTTTATATCATTTTCACTCATTTCCAACATTAATTTTTGCTCATTCGTTAATTCTACGATTTCTGATTCAGATTTACTTGATGAAATTAGTTTATCAAGAGCTTCTAAAAAATCTTTATTGTTAATCGAAAGAATTTTGTCAATTAATCCGGTTCTTATTTTGTCAACTGTTGCCATATTTCTCTTTTTATAATTCAAATATCCGATATTCTATTGGTTTTTCCTAATGTTGCACAACAACTGAAAACCCTAGATTTAAGCTGTTTTTACTAGTTTTATTATTGAATCTAAAAAAGGATGGCGAGGAAAAAAATTAATTCCCTCGCCATCTTTTTTAATTCAAGTATGTATATAAATTCTATTATGGAGTTATGGTTAAATAAGTTCCTTTAAAACTTTGGTTTATAACCATCACTTCAATGTTTTTATTTTTTTCTAAAGGAATTACTTCAATACTAGCTTTTCCATTTGACATACCAATTGATTGACTTCCGGTAGGGGTTCCTTGGCTTTCTAATAATTTTCCACCACTCAAGCATTGAAAATAAACCCTGTCTTCATAATCAAAACAGTGTAATCCGTTTTCATCAATAGCATTTGCAGTTGCCAAGTAATTACCGTTCTCTAACAATTTATAAGACATAACTAAGTCTTTAGCTGTTCCGTTTTTTTGAAAGCGATAATTTACAGTCAATGTATCTGAAACTTGGTTACCAGTAGTTGGTATACCAACTGCTACTAGTTTGTTTTCACCTTCGGTAAAGTTGATATCCCAAGTTAAACCAGATGCAGGAAACTTATTAATGTCGCGCTCTTTTTCGCCTAAAAATTGATCGTTGTGGTAAAAAGCTACTTTGTTACAGTTGCTATAAACACTGATGGTTCTGGCCAAATCTTTTGGTCCCTGGCGTTCTGTCCAAGTATGAGATTCTATATATGTAAAAGGCACATCACTCCAGTAACTTTTAAAAACATAAAATGCATCTTTCGGATTTCCATTACGGTCAACCAACCCTTTTTGATTCATATAAGGAATGTCATTTTCAGGTCTTAAAGGTGTTCCAAAATCTTTAAATGCCCATTGAATATTTCCTACAAAAGTAGTATCAGTTTCTGAAATTCGTAAATGCCAGTCGAACAAATCAACAATATAATTTTCGCTCCAATCACCAATTTGTGCAATATTAGCAACTTTAGTTTGTACAATAGCTTCTTCCCAACCATCGGCTTTAATTAAGCCTTCACCTGTGATAGGATTTTCAGAATGACGCCCTACGTGACTTGAGCCACCATATTCAGCATGTAAAAAGTGGTTGTATTCTTTTTTGTATAAATCAATTGCTTTTTGGTAACTTTTATAACTTCCAGAATACCATCCAGACCAAATTGAAGGAGAAAAAACATCTACAATATGTGATCCTTCATAATATTTTCTGATTGCTGTTTTACGTGCTGGATCTAATTTGTGTGAAAGATCGTTCAATTCGGTTAAGAAATCATTTATTTTAGTAGTGTCATCACCACCTTCAAAATCTGGTAACCAATAAATTTCATTACCTAAAGACCAAATAATAATACTTGGATGGTTGTAATTTTGTGTAATAATTTCGCTTAACATGTTTTTAGCGTTGGTTTTCCAAATATCATTTCCAACACCACCACGACACCAAGGTAACTCGTCCCAAACCAATAATCCTAATTCATCACAAGCCTTGTAAACTTCTGGGTCTTGAGGGTAATGTGCCAAACGAACAAAATTAGCACCCATTTCTTTTATCAATTCCATATCAGCACGGTGTTGTTTGTTGCTCATTGCTGCACCTACACCTGCGTGTTCTTCGTGCCTGTGTGTACCGCGTAATAACAAACGTTTTCCGTTTAAATAAAATGGGCCGTTCTTTACAAATTCAAACCATCTAAAACCTACTTTGTCTTCAACCTGATCTTTTACAGTATTATTTTCAACCAAAGACACACTAACCGTATATAAGTTTGGCGTTTTAGTATCCCATAATTCTGGATTTAAAATTTGATCAAATAAAATGGTAGTTGTAGCTTCAGAAACAGGAATACTTTGGGTTGCTACTTCATCTCCTTTTGGATTTAGTAAACTTGCCTTTAAACTTAAGTTTGATGAATTTTCAATATTATTTAGTGAAGCTTCAATATTTAACGTTGCTTTCTCATTAGAAACTGTTGGTGTTGTAATTTGAATTTTGGCAATATGTGTATTTGGTTTGGTAACCAACCAAACATCACGCGTAATACCTCCATAAATAAAGAAATCACTTTTTTGCGAAGGAATAACTTCAGGGTCGTATCCATTATCAACACGAACTAAAATTTCATTTTCGCCTTTATGAATAAAGTTTGTGATATCAATTTCAAAACCAATATAACCACCAATATGACCACCAGCTTCTTTGCCATTTACATAAACCTGAGTATTGATATTGGCTCCTTCAAAATACAAAAAGTAGTTTTGATTAGGAACAACGTTATTAAAAGTCAATTTTTTGGCATACCAACTTCCATTTCTGCGATAACCAGGTTCTAAATCTGTAACATCAGTACTGTTCCATGAATGTGGTAAATTAATACTTTGCCATTCTTTGGTTTGTGTATTTGGCAATGCTTCTGAATCGTTTTCTAAATATAACCAACTATCATTTATGTTGGTTTTACTACGCTCAGGTTTGCCTTTGGCTGAACAAGAAACAATAGTTGTTAAAACAATTACAAAAATTATTTTTTGAATGAATTTGAGGTGAGTACAGGTCGGAATTTTCATTTATTTATTTTTAAGATCTAACGAAATTTAAAGTGCTTTCTTTCTTAGTAAGGCTTCTAAAAAATAGTAATCGGCATAAGAGATTGGTTCATCTATTTCATCATTTTTTGGCCAGTTTCCTGTACTATGATTTAAAATGAAAGGGCCATTAACCTTATCGTTTAATATGTAATTAGATGAATTTAAATTCGCCAACACTTTGTTTGCAAAGTCCAAATATACGGTGTTTTTTGTAAAGCCATACAATTCGTACATAGCCGATGTTACAACAGCTGCTGCTGATGCATCACGCGGTGCATTTGGAATTGCAGGATCATTAAAATCCCAGTATGGTATACCATCTTCGGGTAAATTTTTGTGTTCCATATAAAATTTAGCTGTAGCTTCGGCTTGTTTTAAAAACGCTGGATTTTTGGTATAACGATATGCCATTGTATAGCCGTAAATACCCCAACCTTGACCACGCGCCCAAGTAGATTCATCATTAAAACCTTGATGCGTTACTTTCATCTTTGCAACACCTGTTATGGTGTCATAAACTACCACATGGTAAATACTATTATCTGGTCTAAAATGATTTTTAAGTGTAGTACTTGCATGTGTTTCTGCAATTTTATGATAAGTACTATCTCCTGAAATCTTTGTTGCTTCAAAAAGCAATTCCAAGTTAAGCATATTGTCTATGATTACCGGAAACTCCCAAATGTCACTATTAAAATCCCAAGATCTTAAAGAACCCACTTTTTTATTAAAACGAGTACTAAGCGTTTTAGCACTTTGTACAATTACATCTTTGTAAAATTGGTTGTCTTCAACTTTTAATCCTTCTCCAAAACTGCAATAGATTTTAAAACCCATGTCATGAGTTTTATCATTGTATTTTTGGTTTTCCATTAAAGCAGTCCATTGAGCTGCTTTTTCTTTATAGGCTTCATTACCTGTTAACTTGTAAAGTTGCCATAAGCTGCCTGGAAAAAAACCACTTGTCCAATCTTTTGATGGTGCTTTGTGAATAGAATCTGGATTTAAAGACATGCTTCTTGGAAATCCTAAAGAATCTATGGGGTAATTTAAAAGCTGTTGATAACGGTTTTCTAATAAAGATTCCGTGTTGTCAGTTTGAAGTGTTTGTTGTTTAACCTCAGGTTTACATGCTGCGAACAGCAATGTAAACCCTGTGATTAAAACAAAATAATTAATTTTACTCATTTAACTTAAGATTATTAATATCCAGGATTGTTTGGTTGAAGATTTGTATTTCTTGCCAATTCATCTGCTGGTAAAGGGAATAAATAGTCTCTAGATGCTGTAAAGTTTGGTTGAGGTTCAAAACCATTAGGTCCAAAAGCTTCATTTCCAATTCCCAATCTTTTAATATCAAACCATCTACCAAATTCAAAAGCAAGTTCTATTCTTCTTTCTTCAAGAATTGCTTTTCTTAAATCAGCTTGGTTTAATCCACTTGCTAAATTTGCTGGATAAGCTGATGGTGTTCCTCCACCAAGTCTAGCTCTAGTTCTTACTTCATTTACATAACCCGCAGCTTCACTAGAACCTGGAGTGGTTTCGTTTAAAGCTTCAGCAGCAGTTAATAATACTTCAGCATAACGCATTGTAATATAGTTAGAACTTGATTCACGACCATTATTACCTGCAATACCAATCATACGGTAATATTTTGCAATATGTGGTCTGTTTACAGCTCTACCGTTGTAATTTTTAAATACTGTATATGGTTGTAAACCTACATTTTTAAAAGTAGCAACAGTATCTAAGCTTACAGCTTTTCTGTAATCTCTACCATCCCAATCATTGTAAACTTTTAAACTAGGAACAGCAACAGACCATCCTTCACCATAAGAAAAAGTGATGTTACCTCTAATTCCTGTAACAGAAGCTAAGTAATCTTGACCTAAATCGCCATCTCTTGATTGACCAATAAAGTCTATTGTAAATAATGGCTCATTAGAACTACCAACTTTATCAGCATTGAATAAGTTTTGATAATCTGGATCAAGACCTACATTAAATTTACCTTTGTTTGTAATTACATATTTTGCTTCAGTATAAGATTTAGCATGTTCACCTAAAGTTAAATAAACAGATGCCAAGTAAGCAGCAGCAGTAGCTTTAGAAGGTAAAGAACGAGTAGGTTGTGTATCTGGTAACCATTTTTTAGCAAATTCTAAATCTGCAACAATTCCAGCATATACCGCATCAACAGATGATTTAGAAATACTTTCAACAGTTGAAATATCAGATACTGCAAAATCAATGTATGGAATTTCTCCAAACAAACGTACTAAATTATAGTAAGCAAAGGCACGTGCAAAATAGGCTTGTGCTGCAACTGCATTTATTTTGTCTTGGTCTCCACTTAATAATTCTGCACCGTCAATTGCCTGATTGGCAGCACCAATAATGGCATACGATTGTGGCCAAAAATTTGTTACCATTGCATTGTCATCATTCATAGTGAAATTATTAACGTCTATTCTATATGCTGAAGTAGTTTGGTCTCCAATATCGGCCATATCACCTCTTAATAAAAGAGCCAATGATAATTTTCTACCCCAATATTTTTCAGAAGCCATATACGCAAAACTTCCGTTTACAGCAGCTTGAAGGTCATCAGTTGTTTGGAAGAAAGATTCAGGGGCTAATAACCCAACTGGATTTTCTTCAAGATCAGAGCATCCTATAGCTAGGTATGCGATACAAATCAATGTTATAATTTTTTTCATGTTTTAGATTCTTTAGATTAAAATTTAAAGTTAACACCCATAGTAAATGTTTTTACGTTTGGATAACTACCGTAATCTAAACCAAGGTTTGTATTACTTCTTTCATTATTGTCATTTCTATAATTCGCCTCAGGATCAGCACCAGGATATTTAGTCCAAGTAATTAAGTTTTGACCACTTACATAAACTCTAATATTTTCAATAAAGGTTTTGTCCAATATTTCTTTAGGAAGGCTGTAACCTATTGAAATGTTTTTCATACGTAAATAACTACCATCATACACGTATCTAGATGTGATTAGTTTTGCTCTAATTGCTGGAGCAGGAATGTCTGTATTGGTGTTGGTTGGTGTCCAATAGTTTAACATATCAGTAGTTGTATTTGCATCACCAGAACCCATTTCAAGTAAACTGTAATTTAAAATATCATTACCAACAGATGCTTGGAAAAATAAGTTAGCATCAAAGTTTTTGAATTTGAAATCGTTGTTAAAACCAAGAATAAAATCTGGAGTTGGATCACCAATAATGGTTTTATCGTCAGAGTTTAATTTTCCATCAGGTTCACCAGTTAAGTTACCATCAGCATCACGACCATTGATGTCTGCCAATAATTGACCACCAGGTAATGTTTCACCTCCAGTAGGAGCTGTTTGTCCATCTTGGATAACACCTTCATAAATATATCCGTAGAATGATCCAACAGATTCACCAACTCTTAATATTTGAGATTCACTTTGTAAGAAATGCCCTGGAGCAGATGCTATTAAAATATCCTCATTATTAGGTAAAGCCAATATTTTAGTTTTGTTTGTTGAATAGTTTAAACTACTTGACCAAGAGAAATTATCATTGGCAAAGATTCTTCCGTTAACGCTAAATTCAAAACCTCTATTTTGTAATTCTCCAATATTTTGCATTTGGAAAGGGTTTGCCAATCCAATATATTCTGGTAATGGACGTTGAAACAATAAATCTTTTGTGTCGATATTATAGTAATCCATAGTAGCACTTAGTCTGTTGTTAAAAAATCCTAAGTCAAGACCTAAATTGAATTGGTATGAAGTTTCCCATTTTAAGTTGTCATTAGCCAATTGAGTTACAGCAACAGCATTTGTGATATTGTCTCCAATTACTGAGTATATTTCAGAAAAACGAGCCAAAGTACCATAAGGAGGAATTGATGGGTTACCAGTAGCACCGTAACTAACTCTCCATTTCCAGTTAGAAATAGTTTCGCTATCAGCTAAGAAATCTTCTTTAGACATATTCCATCCAAATGCTCCTGAAGGGAAAAATGCATATTTGTGATTTTTACTAAAGTTTGAAGAACCATCATATCTACCTGTAAAAGTAAATAAGTATTTGTCACTAATGGTGTAGTTTAATCTACCAAAAACAGAAACCAATTCTGTTTCTTCTAATGAAGATTGTGGTTGTAGGTAAACAGATCCACCACCTAAATTACGGTAAGAAACTGAGTTTGTAACAAATCCTCTTGCACCTGCAAAAACTTCATTTCTGGTATTTTTTTGATAAGAGTAACCAGCCATAGCAGTTAAATTACCTTTCCATAACTCATCTTTTTTATAAGTCAAGTAATTTTCAGTTATAATAGATGTTGATTTTACATCTAAAATTGTAGCCTCACCACCAACTCCAGCACCAGCTATTAACGTAGTTGGTTTAAATTTACCAGTTTGTCTGTTGTCTGCGCTATAACCAAAAGCAGTTTTAAAATCTAAACCACTAATAATTTCCCAATTAAAAAAGAAATTGGCTCTGTAATTGTTAGTTTTAGTTTCATTTATGTTTTGTGTAGCAGTTGCATAAGGGTTGTCAATATCATCTCCTATTGAGTTTACAACAAAACTACCATCAGGATTGTAAATGCCTAAATCTGGCGCAAAACGATATGTTGAAGAAACCACATCGGCAGTTCCTGTACCACCAGATTGTGTTTGAGTTAAAATACCATTTTTATTAAATGATCCTCCAGCAACACTTAAACCTACACTTACTTTATCGCTAATGTTAGCATCAATATTACTTAAAATAGTAAATCTGTTAAGGTCTGAATTTATAATAACCCCTTTTTGGTCGAAAAAATTACCAGACACATAATATTTGATATTGTCTGAACCTCCAGAAAATGACAATTGTGTATTTGAAATTCCACCATTTCTGTAAATCTCATCTTGCCAATCGGTATTAGCAGTTCCTTGTACATAGCCAGGAGCAAAAGAGTTTCTATAAGCTGCAAACTGATCTGCATTTAACATATCAAGTGTATTGTTTACAGTTTGAGAAGAGTATGATGTATTTAACTCAACAGTAGATTTACCTGTTTTACCTTTTTTAGTGGTAACTAAAATTACACCGTTAGCTGCTCTAGAACCATAAATAGCTGTTGAAGATGCATCTTTTAAAATTTCCATAGAAGCAATGTCTTCTGGAGCAGGCATTGATGCGCCTACAAATCCATCAACTACAATAAGTGCATCACTACTAGCGTTGATTGATGTACCACCACGTACTCTAACTTTAATTGGAGCTCCTGGTTCACCACCATTATTTGATTGTACCATAACACCTGCTGCACGACCTTGTAAAGCTTGTTCTGCATTTAAAACAGGAAACGCATTTAAGTCGTCACTTTTTACAGATGAAACAGATCCTGTAATATCACTTTTTTTAACGGTACCATAACCAACAACTACTACAGTTTCTAATTCATCTGCATCAGTTTGTAAAGTTACATTAATTGTATTGCTGGTTCCTACAGTAACTTCTTTAGTTACAAAACCCAAATAACTAAATACCAATACGGCATTTTTGTTTTTAACATTGACAGTGTAATTTCCATCCATGTCTGTTGATCCTCCGTTGGAGGTTCCTTTGATAGAAATATTTACTCCAGGAAGTCCAAGTGAATCATCACCTGAAACTACCTTTCCAGAAATACTTCTTTCTTGAGCGTAACCAAAAGTTCCTATAAGTAATAGGAACAGTAGCAAATAAGCTCTGTTTGATTTCATTTTGTTTGGCATCATATAAATTGTTTTAAGTTAATTTAACTAAAATAGATAATCAATAAACTCACAGCGATAATTAGTATTATCAATGAGATTTCTGTTACCTTAATTTTAGTTTTGTTTGATTTCATTTCAACAAATATAGAGAGGTAATTTGAAATAAAAATTCAAAATAGGGTAGTCAAATATCCAGTACAAGTAAAAAATCCCCTTTGTTTTAGGGGATTGTTGTTATTCTTCTGAAAAATGGTTGGAAAATTTGTTTTGATATTGAGAAGGTGTTTCTCCATATTTTTTTTGAAAACATTTGCTGAAATATTTCGGATTGTTAAACCCAACTTTGTAGCTAATTTGGGAGATATTAATTTTATTTTGTTCTAACAATTGTGCAGCACGTTTCAATCTAATTTCTTGAATAAAATCGTTTGGTGTAAAATTAGTCCAGGCTTTTATTTTTGTAAATAACATCGTTCTGCTTACACCTAATTCTGAACAAAAGAAAGGAATGTCAAATTGCTCGTTAGAAATATTGTCTTCAACAATTTTAAAAGCTTTTTTAAGCAATTGCTCATCAACCGATGAAACTGTAATTTCACTTGGTGAAAGGGTGTTTTCACTTTTGAATTTATTTTTTAATCGCTGCATGCCTTCAAGCATATTTTTAATTTTTAAAGTAAATTCCTTTACATTAAAAGGTTTGCTAATGTATTCGTCGGCACCACTTTCTAAACCTTCAAATTTGTAAATTAATGAAGAGCGGGAGGTAAGCAATATAATAGGTATGTGGCTGGTTTTTAAGTTTTCTTTAATTTTTGAACACATTTCAGTCCCAACCATTTCGGGCATAATAATGTCGCTAATAATTAAATCTGGAATATTGTCTAATGCTTTTTGAAGTCCAACTTTTCCATTTTCAGCTTCAATAATATTGTATTTCTTTTTTAATAAATTTTTAATAAATGAACGCAAAGGTTTGTTGTCTTCAACTATTAAAATAGTAGGTAGGGTTTCATTTGTTACCAAATCTTCAACGTCATCTTCAAAATCAACAGGTACTGTTTCTAATTGTGTTATGTATTGTGTAAGGTCGTTACTTGTTTTGAAATCTTTTAATATTTCTTCGTCTAAAAGGTGCGCTCTACCTAAGGGCAAAGCAACTTCAAAAATGGTTCCTTGTGGTTGGTTATTTTTAACAGTAATGGTTCCTTTATGAAGTGTTACAATATTTTTTGCAATAGATAAACCAATGCCTGTACCTTTATTATAGCCTTCTTTAGGATTGTTATGAATGGCAATTTCAAAAAAGCGATCAAAAATTTTGTCGAAATATTCTTCAGCAATTCCAACACCATTGTCTTCAACAGTTATAAAAATAGACTGTTCATTACTCCAAACTTTAATAGCAATATTACCGCCTTTTGGTGTAAATCTAAAAGCATTTGATATTAAATTATAAAATACACGTTCTAATTTTGAACGGTCGTAATAGACAGAAATTGGGTCTTCTAGGGCTTCAAATGTATATTGGTAATTGCCGTCTTTTGCATATTCGCTAAATGAAAAATAAATTTCTTTTAAAAATTTGACAATGTTTCCTTCTGCAGATTGTAGTTTAAATTGGTTGTTTTCCAATTTTCTAAAATCCATCAATCTATTAATTAATTGCAATAAATGATTGGCATTACTTTCTATAACCAGTAATTTTTTAAACATTTTATTGCTGCCTTTATAATCGCTTAGCAATTGTTGTAAAGGTCCAAGTATTAGCGTTAAAGGTGTTCTAAACTCGTGAGAAATATTGGTAAAAAACTGTAATTTAGCTTGGTTGATTTCTTCGTTTCTTATATTTTCCAGATGCTCTAACTCTAACTCATGTTTTAAAATAGTTTTAGATTTTAAAAATTGAATTAAACTAAATAAGGCTGTTGCAATAATAAGTGCATAGAGTAAAAATGCCCACCAACTTCTCCAAGGTGCTGGGTTTACTTTAATTTGTAAAGTGGTGGCAGTGGTATTCCAAACCCCATTATTATTGGCGCCTTTTACTTCAAAAATATAGGTTCCTGGGTTTTGAATGGTGAAAGTAGCTTCGGTGTTTGAAGTGTTAATCCATTGATTTTCTAATCCTACCAAACGATATTGGTATTGATTGTTGCTTGAGTTGATAAAATTTGGAATGGCAAAAGTGATTGAGAAATTTGCCATGTCATAGTCCAATGTAATTTTTTGGGTATCCCAAATACTTTTAGTTAAAATGCTGTTTTTTTCTGTTGAAGGTTCTACAATGTTATTTTTAATTTTAAGATTTGTTAAAATAACTTGCGGCGCATAGTTGTTAGCAATAATATTTTCGGGGTTGAAATAAGAAACGCCATAAGGGCCACCAAAATAAAATTCATTTTCATTAATTTTTAGGCTTGAGTTGTCGTTGAATTCATTGCTAATCAATCCGTCAATTTCACCAAAAATCGCTGTTTTGTTATTTAGCGGGTTGTATTTTACAATACCACTGTTAGAACTTAACCACAAATTGCCGTTTTTATCTTCAATAACTGAGTGAATGGTGTTAATTTCAAAATCTCCATTGTTAAGTGTGATTTTTTCAAAATTTTCACCCTTCAATTTAAAAAATCCTTTAGCTTTTAAGCCAATCCAAATGGTGCCTTTGCTATCTTCAAAAATTGTTGAAATGTCATCGCCCGAAAGGGCTTCTTCATCAAAAAAGTAGTGTTTTATAATTTTTTTATTACTGGATTTGTTGGTTGAAATTAAATTTAAACCACTTTGTGTACCAACCCAAATTTGTTTTTTTGAATCGATTAATAAAGAGCGAACTCTACTATTTGTTAACGAATTTTTGTTGTCTTTTTCATTTTGAAATATTTCAAAAGTTTTGTTTTTAGGGTGGTACTTTATCAATCCAAGACCAAAAGTGCCAATCCAAATAGTTTCGTCTTTATCTTTTTTAATTGCGTAAACTCCTGTGTTTTCAAGTAGTTTTTCCAGTTCAGGGTTTAAAATGTTTGTTGAAATTTTACGACTTTTAACATTGTAAATCCCCAATCCGTTCGCAAAAGTACCAATCCATAAATCTTCTTCATTGGTCAATAAAAGCGTTTTTATGTTGCTAAGTGGTTTTTTAGGGTTGTTTAGATTTAAAAAATTGGTAGTATTTGTTTTTTTGTTGAGTACTGTAATACCACCACCTTCGGTTCCAAAATAAATGTTTTCAATATGGTCTGATACTATAGAACCAACTACATTGTAACTTAAGCCAGTTTTGCTAATGTTTTGGTTTAAATTGGTGAAGTTTGAATTTGTTTCGTCCCAAATATTTATACCACCGTAATAAGTACCAATCCAAACAGATCCTTTTTTATCGGTGTAAATAGATTTTACTTTACTTAAATTGTTATTGTCTATATAGTTTTCAGAAGGTGTAGTTTTTGCTATTTTATTTTTTAACACATAAACGCCACTATAAGTTCCAGCCCACAAATTACCCAATTTGTCAATACTTATAGTTCTAAAATCGTTGTCAAAACTATTGTTTTTTTCTTTGCTTAAAATGGATATTAAAGATGATGATTTATAATTGTATTTGTATAATCCACTTGTTTTTGTTGCAATCCATAAATCGTTATTTTCATCTTCTAAAATATTTTGAACATATAAATAATCACTATTTTTATTGTTAGATGATGCTTCTTTATAATGTTGAAATTTATAGTTGTTGTTTGCTCTATTGATCAACTTACATAAGCCTTTTGAGGTTCCAACCCAAATTTCACCTTTGCTGGTTTCTTTAATTTTTAAAACAAAATTACTTGGAATGCTTTGAGGATTTTCTGGATCGTGATAAACCCACTGAAATGTGTCTGATTTTTTATTGTAAATACTAATTCCGTTTGAAGTTGCAATCCATATTTCGTCTTTAATTTCCTGAATACTCCATATAGTATTGTTACTTAATGAGTTAGGGTTGTTTGTGTGGAAATATTTTTTAAAAGTATTTGTTTTATGGTTGTATAGGTTTAAGCCATTATAAGTTCCAATCCAAAGGTTGCCTGAAGCATCCTCTTCAATAACTAAAATGTCGCTATTGCTTATGGTTGAAGTATCTTTTGGATTGTTTTTATAAATTTTAAAATTGCTGCCATCATACTTATTAAGCCCGTCTCGGGTTCCAAACCACATTACACCTAATTTGTCTTGATGAATGGTAATTACAGAACTTTGTGACAGTCCGTTTGATGTTGAAAGATTTTTAAACCGATACTCATTAGTTTGTGAAAAACCTTTTAAACAAACAACAATTAAAAGTAAAAATAATTTAAAGTTATGCAGCATTTAGTTTATTGATATTTCGTCAAAATAAAAAAAATATTAAAAAGTGAAATTAATTTATTTTTATAAAATAGACGATAAATCTTCGAATTAATTCTTTTGTAATCTTTTATTTAACTGAAAGTCATATAATGAAGGTGTATTTTTAAGTTGAGTGTTTAAAAGTTCAATGTATGAATTTGGTTCATAATTAATTTGAAAAGTTTTGTGATTTATACCTAATATAATTATAGTAAATATAAGAAGTTACAGAATGCAAAGAGTCCAAAAAGAGGGTGCTAATAGTGCAAAAATAAGATTCTACAACTTTAAAATATTGGCTAAATTTTAAAATTATGATTTTATCTCATCAATATAATGCCACTTTTCTTGTTGGCTAAATTCTAAATTTTCTTTGGTAATTATTTCAAGAGGTGAATATATTTTTTGATGTGGTAAATTATTCTGAATTAAATATTCAGCCATTATTTTGACCGATTTTAATCCTTGGTTAAATGATTTTTGAGAGATTAAAAAGGTAATTTTATCATTTTTTAAACAAGCAACATTTTGTTCTGTTGTGTCAAAACCGATTAAACTTAATTTTTTTAATTTTTTTGAATCAATACAATTAGAAATTATTGAAATTCGACTTGAAGGAACTAAAACTCCTGATATATTTTTATGGGTATCCAATAGTTGTTTTAGTTGTTGTTTAACGTGGTCTAAATTGTTTAAATCTTCAAAACTTAATGAAACAGCATTAAACGGAATCTTATTTTTATTAAAATATGAGTAAAACCCTTTTATTCGGCCTTCTATTGCATTGTTGTTGTATAATTTAGATTCAATATCTGTAATTAAGTAATTGGTGTTTTTTTGTGTGCATAAATGCATTAATTTCCCTGATAAATAACCGCCTTTGTACGAGTCTTGACCTATAAATGAAATATTGTTAAAACCGTTTATTTCGATATTTAAAAAAATATAAGGAATCTTTTTTTTGTCTAATTGAGAAATTATTGTTTTAGTTTCATTCAAAAATAAAGGCGTAAGAATCACAGCTTCAGGTGATCCATCAATTAATTTTTGAAAACTATTTAAATAAGACTTCTTGTCTAATTGGTTAAAAGTAAATGTCTTAACTTCAATTCCGAAGCTTAAAACTTCCTCTGCAGCTTTTGAAACTCCTAACAATGGTGATTTCCAAAATAAATTATCGGCATCAAAATCTGGCATTAATACAGATAAGTTATACTTTTTTTTCATTGCCAATGATCTTGCAATGTTGTTGATTTTAAAATTCTTTTCTGTTAAAATTTTTTGAACTCTTTCTTTGGTCTTTTTTGAAACCCCATCTCTACCATGAATAACCCTGTCAACAGTTCCAACAGAAACATTAGCAATCTCAGCAATTTCTTTTATTGTTATCATAATTTATTTAGAATCAAGACAAATATTAAAAAAATATTTTAAAAAAAAGCTATTTTTAAAAATAATTGTTACTTTTGTGTGCGTACACGGAAAATGTATTTCTTAAAGTTTTATGAAATATCTAAGTGAAGGTGAAGTTGAAATGTGGTGATAAAATTGAGTTTGAAGTTTGTTTTTAAGCAAAAGCAATTTTATTAAATTGAAGTTGTAGGATGTTAAGAATACAAAACAAGGGTATCAATTGTTCAAATCTAATGTACTTGAACTTACGTATGTAAAGATGTTGATTCTTTGTTATAAGTTTATAGTTGATTTTAGAATGAGAAAATAAATAAACATGTTTAAAAGTTCTGATTTGAAGTCTGAAAGCAGGATAGAACAGGACAAATAAATTATATTTTTTAAAGAAATTTGTAAGCGAAAATTATATAAAAAATGAGTAAAGTAATTGTATTAACAGGAGCAGGAGGTGTTTTATGTAGCACTTTAGCAAAAGCATTGGCTAAGCAAGGTAACAAAATTGCCGTTTTAGATTTAAGAATTGAAGCAGCAAACAAGGTTGCTGAAGAAATTAATGCAGATGGTGGTGTGGCTATAGGAGTTGCTGCCAATGTTTTGGAGAAAGCTTCATTAGAAGCTGCTAAAAAAGAAGTGAACGAGCAATTGGGTCCTTGTGATATTTTGGTAAACGGAGCAGGAGGAAATCATCCTTTGGGAACTACTTCTAATCCTTATTTAGAAACAGCTGATTTAGAAAATACAACCGAAGGTTTTAAAACTTTTTTCGACTTAGATCCTAAAGGAATTGAATTTACATTTAATTTAAATTTTATAGGAACTTTATTGCCTACGCAAGTGTTTGCTCAAGACATGGTGGGTAAAAAAGGGTGTAGTATTTTAAATATTTCATCAATGAATGCTTTTACACCTTTAACTAAAATTCCGGCATACAGTGGTGCAAAAGCTGCTGTGTCAAATTTTACACAATGGTTGGCAGTTCATTTTTCAAAAGTAGGTATTAGGGTAAACGCTTTGGCGCCAGGATTTTTTCTTACAGATCAAAATCGTGCCTTATTAACTAATAGTGATGGTAGTTTAACGCCAAGAGGAAATACAATTATTGCTCAAACGCCAATGGGTAAATTTGGTGAGCCTGAAGATTTAATTAGTACAACTTTGTGGTTGTGTGACGATGCTTCTTCTTTTGTAACAGGTGTAGTTGTGCCAATTGATGGTGGTTTTAGTGCTTTTAGTGGTGTTTAAAATATAATAAATTTAGATATGAATTTAAATCTTGAAAATACGTGGAGATGGTATGGTCCTAATGACCCAGTTTCTCTTTTAGATGTAAAACAAGCTGGTGCAACTGGTGTTGTTTCTGCATTGCATCATATTCCAAACGGAGAAGTTTGGTCAGTTGAAGAAATTCAAAAAAGAAAAAATACAATTGAAGAAGTAGGTCTTACTTGGTCTGTAGTTGAAAGTGTGCCTATTCATGAAAATATTAAAACAAAAACAGGTGATTTTCAAAAATATATTGAAAATTACAAACAAACACTTTTAAATTTAGGTGCTTGTGGCATAGATACGGTGTGTTATAATTTTATGCCTGTATTAGATTGGACACGTACTAATTTAGATTATGAAGTTGAAGATGGTTCTACAGCTTTGCGTTTTGATATTACTGCTTTTACTGTTTTTGAAGTATTATTATTAAAAAGACCAGGTGCTGAAGCGACTTATACTGAAAAGCAATTAGCTGCAGCTAAAGCAATGTTTGAAACAATGACTCAAGCTGATAAAGACTTGTTAGTTAAAAATATTATTGCTGGACTTCCTGGTGCTGAAGAAGGTTATACTTTAGAGGAGTTTAATACTATTTTAGCTACTTATAATAATATAGGTCCTAAAGAACTAAAAGCTAATTTATTTTCATTTTTATCACAAATTATTCCTGCAGCAGAAAAAGCTGGAATTTTAATGTGTATACATCCTGATGATCCACCTTTTCCAATCTTAGGTTTGCCAAGAGTTGTAAGTACAGAGCAAGATATTGTTGATTTGTACAATGCAGTTGACAGTCCTAATAACGGATTGACTTTTTGTACAGGTTCATTTGGTGTAAGAGCTGATAACGATTTGCCAGGAATGGTAGAGCGTTTGGGAAGTAGAATACACTTTATCCATTTACGCAGCACACAAAGAGATGAGTTGGGTAATTTCCATGAAGCCAATCATTTAGAAGGTAACGTTGACATGTTTAGCGTTATGAAAGCATTGGTTTTAGAACAAGAAAAAAGAAAAGCATCTGGCAGAACTGATTTAAGAATGCCAATGAGACCAGATCACGGTCATAAAATGTTAGACGATTTACGTAAAAAAACAAATCCAGGTTACTCTGGAATAGGAAGATTAAGAGGTCTCGCTGAGTTACGTGGCCTTGAATTGGGGATTAGGAGAAGTCTAAAGTCTTAGGTATAAAGTCGAAAGACTGAATACCTGAGGCTGATGGCCGAAATCAAATTCTCAAAATAAAAACTAAAAATGGTGGCTAAGTTTAGGCTAAACCACCATAAAATTAGAAAATTTAAAAAAACAACATTATGTCAACAACATACGAATCACGCTACGCATCAAGTCCAAAAGCTGTAAAATTATACGACACACAGCAATTAAGAGACGAATTTTTAATTGACAACTTAATGGAAGTAGGTAAAATTAACCTTACTTATTCACATTACGACAGGTATATTGCTGGGTCGGCAGTGCCATTAGAGCCTTTAACGCTAGAAACTATTGATCCTTTAAAAGCTGAATATTTTTTAGAAAGAAGAGAAATTGGAATTATCAATGTTGGAGGAAACGGAACTGTTGAAGTAGAAGGCGAAGTTTACGAGCTAGGCTTAAAAGATGCTTTGTACATTGGAAGTGGCAATAAACAAGTTATTTTTAAAAGTAACGATGCTAAAAATCCTGCAAAATTTTATTTAAATGCTGCACCAGCACATAAAAACTTTCCAACAAAAAAAGTAAGCAAGGCAGAAGCTAATAAAATTGAATTGGGTTCTTTAGAAACTGCAAATCACCGTACTGTAAACCAAATGATTATTGGAGGTATTGTAACAACTTGTCAGTTACAAATGGGGATGACCGAATTAAAAACAGGTAGTGTTTGGAACACGATGCCAGCACACGTGCACGATCGTAGAATGGAAATCTATTTTTATATGGATATTCCAGAAAATCAAGCGGTTTGTCATTTTATGGGAGAACCACAAGAAACACGTCATATTTGGATGAACAATGATCAGGCAGTAATCTCACCACCTTGGTCAATTCACTCAGGATCAGGAACTTCAAACTATACTTTTATTTGGGGTATGGCAGGAGAAAACTTGGATTACAACGATATGGATGTGGCAAAAATAACAGATTTAAGATAATTAATAAAAAAATAAAATTATGTCAATTAACCTTTTTGATTTAACAGGTAAAACAGCACTAATTACAGGTGGAGTTCATGGACTTGGAATGGCAATGGCCAAAGGTCTTGGACAAGCAGGAGCAAAAATTGTAGTAAACGATCTTTCGCAAGAAGCTCTAGATAAAGCAGTGGCTGAATACAAATCTTGTGGGCTAGAAGCTTACGGAT
>NZ_RHLN01000162.1 GCF_004121075.1 Lutibacter sp. HS1-25 | reverse complement strand
TTAAAAAATAAGTTCATTCATTTTTTTTCGATGTGATTAAAGATTAGAAAAAACGATATTAGTTGCTTTGTTAGCTTCTAATAATCAAATAATTGAAATGAAATATCGTAAATAAAAATGCTCCTTTTTTGTACTGTTTAGGCAAGATTGGGGCATTTTTTGGTTTCTAAGTGGTTTACAAACACACCTTCATTATTTGATTTTGTGTGTTTGTGAATCGAAAAAAAGTAAAATTATGTTTAAAAAATAAGTTCATTCATTTTTTTTCGATGTGATTAAAGATTAGAAAAAACGATATTAGTTGCTTTGTTAGCTTCTAATAATCAAATAATTGAAATGAAATATCGTAAATAAAAATGCTCCTTTTTTGTACTGTTTAGGCAAGATTGGGGCATTTTTTGGTTTCTAAGTGGTTTACAAACACACCTTCATTATTTGATTTTGTGTGTTTGTGAATCGAAAAAAAGTAAAATTATGTTTAAAAAATAAGTTCATTCATTTTTTTTCGATGTGATTAAAGATTAGAAAAAACGATATTAGTTGCTTTGTTAGCTTCTAATAATCAAATAATTGAAATGAAATATCGTAAATAAAAATGCTCCTTTTTTGTACTGTTTAGGCAAGATTGGGGCATTTTTTGGTTTCTAAGTGGTTTACAAACACACCTTCATTATTTGATTTTGTGTGTTTGTGAATCGAAAAAAAGTAAAATTATGTTTAAAAAATAAGTTCATTCATTTTTTTTCGATGTGATTAAAGATTAGAAAAAACGATATTAGTTGCTTTGTTAGCTTCTAATAATCAAATAATTGAAATGAAATATCGTAAATAAAAATGCTCCTTTTTTGTACTGTTTAGGCAAGATTGGGGCATTTTTTGGTTTCTAAGTGGTTTACAAACACACCTTCATTATTTGATTTTGTGTGTTTGTGAATCGAAAAAAAGTAAAATTATGTTTAAAAAATAAGTTCATTCATTTTTTTTCGATGTGATTAAAGATTAGAAAAAACGATATTAGTTGCTTTGTTAGCTTCTAATAATCAAATAATTGAAATGAAATATCGTAAATAAAAATGCTCCTTTTTTGTACTGTTTAGGCAAGATTGGGGCATTTTTTGGTTTCTAAGTGGTTTACAAACACACCTTCATTATTTGATTTTGTGTGTTTGTGAATCGAAAAAAAGTAAAATTATGTTTAAAAAATAAGTTCATTCATTTTTTTTCGATGTGATTAAAGATTAGAAAAAACGATATTAGTTGCTTTGTTAGCTTCTAATAATCAAATAATTGAAATGAAATATCGTAAATAAAAATGCTCCTTTTTTGTACTGTTTAGGCAAGATTGGGGCATTTTTTGGTTTGTAAAATAGTTTAATGTGTCTATTTTTTAATTGTCATTTCGAACGATAGCGAGAAATCACATAAAGCGCATTGTTTGATGTGATTGACTACGTCGAATCTTTGATTTCCTCCTTTGTCGGAATGACAATAAAGAATTTAAGGTTATTGTGATTGTTCGTTTCGAAATAAAATAAAAAGTATAATTTGTCATTTCGAGCCAGAGCGAGAAATCACATAAAGCGCAATATTAGATGTGATTGACTACGTCGAATCTTTGATTTCCTCCGTTGTCGGAATAACAATAAAGAATTTAAGGTTATTGTGATTGTTCGTTTCGAAATAAAATAAAAAGCATAATTTGTCATTTCGATCGATAGAGAGAAATCACATAAAGCGCAATGTTAGATGTGATTGGCTACGTCGAATCTTTGATTTCCCTCATTTTTGGAATGATAAAAATTAAGAATTAAAATAATTCCAGTTGTTTTGGAGGTGGTTCTTTAGGGACTTCAAGTTTGCCCCAAAAATTTAAGATATTTCCAAATTGTTTATCTGTGATTCGTAATAAACTAACTTTTCCTAAAGGTGGGAGCAGTTTGTTAATACGTTTTTCATGTACATCAGCACTTTCGCTACTTGCACAATGTCTGGTGTAAACTGAAAATTGCATCATTGTAAATCCGTCTTTTATCAGGTTTTTTCTAAATTGCTGCGCATTTCTCCGGTCTTTTTTTGTTTCGGTTGGTAAATCAAAAAATACAAATAGCCACATAATTCTATATCCATTTAGTTCCATAATTTGGGGTAAATTAGTTTTCTTGAAACACCTGTATAACACTGCTGTAGTGAGTTGGTGGTTTTAGTTAAGGCAACCATTAACGGGCTTTTAGCATCTTCAAAATATACAGTTTGGGTTAATACTTGCAATAATTCTGCTTTAATAGGTGTTGTTAAATCCTGTTCGTTATAGGTTTGTATAATTTCAATAACTTTAGCATCAACCAAAGGTCTGTAAGGTTCCATTATATCATCAGCCAAACAAAAAGCGTTGTACTTGTTATGATGATGGATACCTAAAGTACTTAGTAAGCCACTTCCTGCAATTGCACGAGCCACCGCAGCTCGTAATATGATATATCCGTAATTCAAAAATAAATTGTATTATACTGAAATAGGTTGACCATTTTTTTGGTTACTTTAACCGTTCAAAATATTTTTTTTAGCCGTTTAGAAGGCAAAAAAATAATTTGAACTAGGTCAGTTCTTAAATTTTAAGTTCGAGTAAATTTACATGTTTTTTTCGATACGATTTATATTTGATGTTAGGATTGTTATGAACCTCAAAAGGCTTCCTTAAATCCAGGCTAAAATGCGGTCTAATGTTGTTGTAAATATGTACTGCGTTTTTGACAATTTTCTTAGCGAATGTTGTGTTTTTGATTACTTTTTTAAGTCCATATTCATATTTCAGGGTTCTATTAATTCTTTCAGCTACAGCGTTTTCATATGGGTCGTATTGTTCAGTCATACTCATAGTTAAGCCATTATTTTCAGCGAAATTTGTATATTCAGGGTTGCAATATTGAAAACCTCTATCTGAGTGATGTATTATCTTTTCAGTAGGATATTTACGGTTTTTAACAGCCATTTTAAGCGCATCTAAGCATAATGACACTTTCATATGAGAAGCTAGTTTATAGCCCATAATTTGCTTTGAATAGGCATCGGTGACTAAAGCTAAGTAATTATGCCCATTTTGAGTTTTAATATAGGTAATATCACTTACCCAAAGTTGTTCTGGTCGCATAGGTACTTTGTCTTT
>NZ_RHLN01000161.1 GCF_004121075.1 Lutibacter sp. HS1-25 | reverse complement strand
TATTGAAGATTTAGCAGCTATAGGATTTAAAGATGCTGGTGCAACTTATTTGCCAAATGAAATTTTTGGTATAGAAAACATGTTAACTTTAAAAGGGTTTTTAATATTGTTAATAGCAGGTATTATGGTTGGTTTTGGTGCGCGTTGGGCAGGCGGTTGTACATCGGGTCACGCCATTGTTGGCTTAAGTAATTTAGAATTACCATCGTTAATAGCTGTTATCGGTTTTTTTATTGGAGGCTTGGTAATGACGTGGTTTATTTTACCTTTAATATTTTAAATGATGAAATTATTAAAGTTTTTTTTAGTAGGAATCCTCTTTGGAATAGTAATGAGTAAGGCTGAAATAATTTCGTGGTATAGAATCTATGAAATGTTTAAATTTCAAGCTTTTCATATGTACGGAATTATTGGTTCGGCAGTAATTTTAGGAATGATAATGATGACTTTTTTTAGAAGAAAAGTAATCAAAACTTTTGAAGGAAAAGATATTATTGTACCGCCTAAAAAACCAGGAATATACCGTAATTTATTTGGAGGTATCTTATTTGGCTTGGGTTGGGGCTTGGCAGGAGCTTGTCCTGGACCTATGTTTGTATTGTTAGGTCAGGGTGTGGTTGCTATACTGGTAGTTATTTTTGGAGCTACTTTTGGTGCTTTTTTATATGGTGTTTTTAAAGAAAAATTACCTCATTAAAAAAGAGATATTTTGAAATTGTAAATTATTTTAGACAGTGCATGCAGTTAACCGATAAATTTGGCAGAAAAATATCGTATTTACGATTGGCGGTTACAGATCGTTGTAATTTGCGTTGCCAATATTGTATGCCTGCTCACGGAATTGATATTGTTGATAGAAAAGAATTGCTATCGTATAAAGAAATGTACCGTATTACACGTGTACTTTCAGAGCTAGGTGTAAATAAAGTGCGCTTAACTGGTGGAGAGCCTTTTGTTCGCAGAGATTTTGTGAAGTTTTTAGAATCACTTTCATTTAATGATAAGTTAAAAGAAATTAATATTACCACCAATGGTGCTTTAATTTCCAATCATATTGAAAAGCTAGAAGAACTAAATATCAATGCGGTTAATTTAAGTATGGATACTTTGCAAAGAGAAAAATTTGCTCAAATTACACGAAGAGATGTTTTTGTAAATGTGTATGATACTTTTGAAAAACTGGTTGAAAGTAACTTAAAATTAAAGCTAAATATTGTAGTACAGTCTGGTTTTAATACCGATGAAATTATTGATTTTGTTGAACTTTCAAAAGATAAAAATATTGCCATTCGTTTTATTGAAGAAATGCCTTTTAACGGTAAAGGACAACGCAAAATTGATGAAGAGTGGAATTTCAATAAAATAATCAATCATATAAAAAATCAATATTCAGTAGTTGAGACACTTCAACAAAAAAAATCATCTACTTCAAAAAACTTTAAAATACCTGGTTATTTAGGTACTTTTGGTATCATCCCTGCGTTTACCCGTACTATTTGTGGCGATTGTAACAGAATTAGAATTACGGCAACTGGTATGTTTAAAAACTGTTTGTTTGATGGTGGAGTGTTTAATGTACGCGATTTTATAAGAAATGGAGCCAGCGACAACGATTTGAAAGCATTGTTTATTAAAACAGTGCATAAAAAACCCGAAAACGGATTTGTTGCTGAAGCTTCTAGAGACAATGATGTGTCTGAAAGTATGTCTACTATTGGAGGGCTAAGCTTATTTATTGATATGAAATTCGTAATTAAACATTAACAATTAATAGTGCATAATTTTAATGAAAAGTGAAAAAGTAAAAATGAATAATGTTGGTCTGGTCGCTGAGCGTAGCCGAAGCGATAATTAAAAACAGCTAAGCTTATTTATTGATATGAAATTCGTAATTAAACATTAACAATTAATAGTGCATAATTTTAATGAAAAGTGAAAAAGTAAAAATGAATAATGTTGGCTGTTATTTTAAACAACACTTTAAATTTTGGTGTTGAAGAAATAGATTTTATAAATGCTACTGGCAGAATTTTAAAGGAAACTATTGTTGCTGATCGCGATTTTCCACCGTTTGATCGTGTGAGTATGGATGGTATTGCAATTGCTGCTGCAGTTTTTAGCAATGGGCAACGAACTTTTAAAATTGAAGGTATTCAAGCCGCTGGAAGTGAGCAATTACAGCTTAAAAATTCAGAAAATTGTATTGAAGCTATGACGGGTGCAATACTGCCAAAAGGTTGTGATGTGGTGATTCCTTACGAGTTATTAACCATTGAAGATGGAAAAGCTCAGGTAAATTTAGATGAGATAAAGTATTTTCAAAATATTCATCCAAAAGGTTTTGATAAAAAAGTTGGCGATGTTTTAATTGCTGAAAACACAAAAATTTCTCCTGCCGAAATTGGTGTGTTGGCAACTGTTGGAAAATCTACCGTAAAAGTTGGTAAACAGCCAAAAGTAATGATTGTTTCTACGGGTAATGAATTGGTTGATGTTACTGAAACTCCTGCTGAACATCAAATTAGAAAAAGCAATGTTTATACCTTGGTATCGTTGTTAGATAAATTGCAAATTAAAGCCGATACTGCTCATATTTTAGATGATAAACAAGTTTTAAAATCAAAGATTGAAGCATTTTTAAACGATTATGATGTGCTGCTTTTTAGTGGAGCAGTTTCTAAAGGGAAATTTGATTTTATTCCAGAAGTTTTATCGGAATTGGGAGTTGAAAAATTATTTCATCAGGTAAAACAACGTCCGGGAAAACCATTTTGGTTTGGTGTTAAATCGCAGGTTACAGAGCCTAACCGAAATGATAATTCTGTAACTGCGTGTAATCAACAAAATAAAGTTGTATTTGCATTTCCAGGAAATCCGGTTTCAACTTTTGTAAATTGTTTGAAATATTTTCACCCTTGGTATTATAAATCAGCAGATTTAAATGTTGAAAATCAACAGGCTATTTTGGCTGAAGATTTTTATTTTAAGCCAAGTGTTACTTACTTTTTACAGGTAAAATTAACTCAAAAAGAAGGGGTTTTATTGGCTACACCAGTTTCAGGAAAAGGTTCGGGTGATTTGGCTAATTTAATAGCTGCGGATGCTTTTTTAGAATTGCCAGATGATAGAACCGATTTTAAAAAGGGGGAATGTTTTCCAATTCTTTTGTATCGATAAAATTAAAAGATTCATTTTGTAAGTGTACATTTGTTGCACTTAAAATTTAATATGAAAATTATTTTAAAATTTCTTATTTGCATTGTGTTTTTTAATACAATTGTTTTTAATGCGCAAACTACTGATATTCAAAAAGATACTTTAGAGTTGGCTTCAGCAGTAAAAATTAAAAAGCAACGAACTTTATTGCATAAAAGTATTGTACCTTTAAGTTTAATTGGAGTTGGTTTGGCGGCAAATAATAGTCAGTTTGAAAAAAACCTGAATAATGATTTGCGCGATGCTGTTGGCAATAACTTTCAAACTTCGGTAGATGATTATTTACTTTTTGTGCCAATTGTTCAAATGTATGCTGCTGATGCTTTTGGAATGAAAGCTAAAAATCATTGGTTCGATCAAACAAAATATTTATTTATTTCTAATGTAATTTCTACAGGAATTTCAGAATTGTTAAAAAGTACCATTACAAAAACCAGACCCGATACAAGTGATGGGAATTCTTTTCCTTCAGGACACACTACTATTGCTTTTACAAATGCAGCAGTTTTGCAAAACGAATTTCAGGAAACTTCACCAGTTTACGCATATAGCGGTTATGCCTTTGCCACAACTACAGGTGTTTTTAGAATGTTAAATAACAGACATTATGTGTCTGATGTGCTGGTAGGTGCAGGTATTGGTATTTTGGTTACGCAATTGGTGTATCATTTTGAACCGTTAAAAAAGTTCAATCCATTTAAAAAATCAAAAGACATTTCTTTTTTTCCACAGTATAAAGAAAACACCTATGGGTTTCATTTTAAATATGAATTGTAACTTAATTAGTCTTTAAAATTTAAAGATTGAATATTTAAACCAGAATTGTCTACAAATTCCCAATTTACCAAGGTTGTTATTTTGTAAATATTACCAAGTTCTTCAATCAGTTGAACTTTGGCTTTTTGCTTTAATTGCTCAATATTTGATGCCTCTTTTACCTTTTTTATAACAATATCATGAACTTTGTTTAGTTCTTCTTTGGTAAAAGTGTTAAACGTACTTTGTTCAAAATCGTAATACGAAATTTTAGGCGCAATAAAAATCTCAGGCTTTGGTATTTTGTGCAAAATCACTTTTTTATTTATGGTGTCTGTTTCAATTTCCAATTTGGTTAAATCGTATGAAATTTGAATTTGAGCATTTACAACTAAAATTACTTTTTTATCAAACGAAAATTGTTCAACTAAAAAGTATTTAGATTTTTCGTAATTGTACATTTGGGTATAAGAACTCTCTAAAACAATTAGTTTTCTTACATTTTTTACTTCATTTAAAATAATTTGAGTTTGCTCTTTTTCTTTGTATGAAATGTCTTTCTTTAAGTACAAATAAGTAGTAAAAACACCCGTTATGAAAATAAGGAAATAAATAATTGACTTTTTCATATTCATATAATTATTGCGTGAATTTAATCTTTTTAATTTAACTTTAGGCCTTCAAATTAACCATAAAAATAGTTTATAGTGAGCGAATTTTCTCATATTAATAAAAAAAATCAGCCAAAAATGGTAAATGTTGGTGATAAGCAAATTACCAAACGCAATGCAATAGCAAAAGCAACCATGTTTTTAGGCGAAGAGATTATCTCGCATTTTCAAAATAACGAATTAATTACCAAAAAAGGGCCTGTTTTTCAAACGGCTATTATTGCAGGAATTCAGGCAGTTAAAAAGACTTCAGATTTGATTCCTATGTGTCACCCTTTGCTAATTAATGGGGTAGATATTGATATTGATATTGTTGATAATGAGCATATTGAAATTTTTTGCACGGTTACTGTTGAAGGTAAAACTGGTGTAGAAATGGAAGCGTTAACTGGGGCAAATATTACAGCTTTAACGGTGTATGATATGTGTAAAGCTATTTCTCAAACAATGGTGATAAAAGAAGTGAAATTGATTGAAAAATCGGGAGGAAAAAGTGATATAAAAAATGGATAAACATCAAAAACACGCAAAACTAACACTAAGAGATAATGATAATTTCTCACCCAATGAAATTGCCATTGTTGGTACAAAATGCAATGTAATATCAAATTTAGTGCAACAGGTTTCAGACAAATTAAACGCTTATAAATTGGCTTATTTTGATGCTTCTCACAGCGATAATACAGCATCTTTAAACTTAGAAACGTTTACATTTCACCATAAAGGAAGTGCGCAAATTACTGTAAATTCTGCAGTAAATAAGTTCAATCAGCGTTTGCAGTTTTCGCAATACGATTTTGTTTTCATCAATGGAAATCATTACGAAGGAGCAAAACAAATTTTAATTTTAGACAACGAAAAGGAAGCTTCTGTTAAAAAAAGATTAGATCAGTTAAATAATATACAGTTTGTTGTAAAATTAACAGAAGACTCAAAATATTTTGATTTTTTAGTCGAAAAAAATCCTCAGATTAAAAACTTACTTTGTTATGAAATTAATGAAATAGATCAAATTTCAAAACACATAGAAAATTTAATCAAACAAAAAATGGCGCCAATTCAAGGGTTGGTGTTGGCTGGCGGAAAAAGTACCAGAATGGGAACCGACAAAGGAACATTGAATTTCTTTGGAAAAAATCAGCGCGATGTTGCCATAGATTTGTTAAAAAAACACCATTTAAAAACCTATTTATCGGTTCGCGAAGACCAAGATGTTTTAGTCGAAAATAAGATTACCGATAAATTTATTGGTTTGGGGCCGTTTGGAGCAATTTGTTCAGCTTTTCAAGAAAATCCAAATGTGGCTTGGTTGGTAATGGCAACCGATTTGCCTTTTGTTACTAGCGATGTTATAAATTTGTTGCTAAAACATAGAAATCCTTCAAAAGTTGCAACCACTATAAAAGGTAAAAACAAAGATTTTCCAGAGCCATTAATTACCATTTGGGAACCAAAAAGTTATCCATTGTTGTTGGCTTATATGGCGCAAGGTTACTCTTGTCCGCGCAAAGTATTGATCAATTCTAATGTTGAAATTGTTGAAATTAATGACGATTTAATTCGAAATATCAACACACCTGAAGAATTTAAAACTGCTCATAAAGAAATAAATGGCTAATATAATTCATATTGTAAATGGGGATGCCATTGTACCAATATTAGAAAAATCGGGTATTGGTGGTAAAATTGTTGTTTGGCGCGAAATGTTGTGCGAAGGTCCGTTGGATCAAGAAGTGGCAAGTGACGAATTTTGGAAAAAGAGATATCAGTTTTTTGAAGAAAATTTTGGAGTTTCAAAACTAGCGTACTTCGATAAAACCATTAAAGAATTATTAAAAGTTGAAGATCCACCTGTTGATGCTGAATTGGTTTTGTGGTTTGAGTTTGACTTGTTTTGTCAGATTAATTTAATGGCATTGTGCGCTTATTTATTACAAGATTACCGAAAAGATATTTTATACAGTTTGGTGTGTACGGGTAAAGTAAAAGGCAAGGATAAAATGCAAAGTTTAACCGATTTTTCTGCGGAAGATTTTCCGAAATTATACGAGAAAAAGTTGAAAATTACACGCGATAATTTTTTGTTTGCTGAAAAATGTTGGAAGGTTTTTGTTAAAAACAATCCAGATGAGTTGTGTAAGTTTAACTTCAACAAAAAATCAAAATTTCAATATTTTCAACTGGCCATAAATCAGCATTTAAAAAGATTTCCTGCTAAAAATGGATTGAATCAAATTCAGCAAAAAATACTTGAAATTGTAAATACAGACGCATTTACCAAATATGAAATTGTTCAAAAAATATTGATTTGGCAACAATCTGAAACTGTTTATGGTTTTGGTGATTTACAATATTTTTGGTACCTTGATAAGTTAAATTGCTATTGCAATATTATTGAAGAAAAATATTATTTAAATTCGTTAGGCAAAGAAATTATAGGTTAAAATGGAAATTACTAAATCTGAATATTTTAAGCGTCAAACTACCTTGGCAGAAATTGGAGAACAAGGGCAGGAAAAGTTGCAAAATGCGAAGGTTTTAATTATTGGTTGTGGCGGTTTGGGTAGCCCAATTGCTATTTATTTGGCAACCAGTGGTGTTGGTGCTTTGCATTTGGTTGACTTTGACAATGTGTCTGTTACAAATTTACACCGCCAAGTTTTTTTTAAAAAAGACGATGTTCAACGACTAAAAGTCAATGTGCTGGCCTCTGAAATTCAAAAAAGAACACCTTTTACAAAGGTTTCTGTTACAAGCGAGGCCATTGATAAAAACTCCATAATTTCATTGATTTCTCATTTTGATGTTGTGGTAGATGCAACCGACAATTTACAGGTAAAATATTTGATTAACGATGCTTGTGTAGTGGCTAAAAAACCGTTGGTTTACGGCTCGCTTTACAAGTTTGATGGTTATGTGGCAACTTTTAATATGTTGCAGAGTGATGGAACTTATACTTGTAATTTGCGCGATGCTTTTCCAACTATTGCAACTGAAATTCCAAATTGTGAAACAGCAGGAACAATGAATCCAATTGTTGGTTTGATAGCCATGTTACAAACCAATGAAGTGGTTAAATTAATTACCAATACGGGCAAATTAATTACCAATCAATTGTTAATTTACAATGTTTTGACCAACACGCAGTTTAAAATGAAGTTGAAAAAAAATGAATCAATAAATGTTGAAGAAATTTTTAGAAATTCAATTTATGAGGATAAAGTTTGCGAAACTCAAGATAAATCTATTTTAATTACCGCATCAGAATTAAGTAAAAAACTAGATGATCCTAGTTTTAAAATTGTGAGTGTTATCAATAATTTAGAAGCTAATATTCCATTTAATGTGCATAGTAAAATTCCGTATAAAGAATTTGACATTAATAAGTTTGAGCCAAATTTTGAAAAAAACTATGTAATTGTTTGTGCAAAAGGAATTTCAAGTTACGATGTAACCCTAAAAATTAAAACCAAATTTCCAAATCTACACGTTTATAGTTTGGCTGAAGGAATTGAAAACTATTAAATGAAACAACAACCGTCGGTATTTTACCATGAGCAATTAGACTTATTTGAAAAAGAAGCATCAAAATTAAAAAAACAATTGGCCATTTCAAGTTTGGCGCGTTTGTTCACTTTTTTACTTACAATTTTTGGCGTTTATCTGGTTTTTGGTCATGCAACACAAATGTTATTGGTTGTTGGTGTTGGTTTGGCACTTTTCATTTATTTTTTATTTAAACACAGCGATTTACAATACAAATTCGACTTAAATAAAGCCTTGGTAAATATCAATAAAATAGAGATAAAGGTTTTAGAAAGGGATTATTTTACGTTAGATGAAGGTCGTGAGTTTATAAACCCAAAACACCCATATAGTTACGATATTGATTTGTTTGGGCGTGGTTCTTTTTTTCAATATTGCAATAGAACCGCTACTGTTGAAGGTAAAAATGAATTGTTTAAAAAGTTGACTTCAAATTCAATTTCAGATATTCAAGAAAATCAAGATAGTATTGAAGATTTAAGTGAAAAAGCCATTTGGAGACAACATTTTTCGGCAATAGCCAGTTTGGTTAAAGTAGAACATTCGGCTAAAGAAATTGTAAGTTGGATACACAATTATAAGGTTGTTTTTCCTGTTTTTTTAAAGTATTTGGCTAGTATATTTTCTTTGCTTTCAGTAGCATTTATTGTGCTTGTTGCTATGCGTTTGATACCTGATGTTATTTTGTTGTTATGGTTTGTTATTGGTGTTGTAATTTCTGGCTTGTATTTAAAAAAAGTAAATGAATTGTACAAAAAATCAAGTGATGCCAAAGAAACGGTTAAACAATATCATAAATTGTTAAATGAAATTGAAATCACATCTTTTTCTTCTGAAATTTTAAAGAAGAAACAGCAGGAAATTAAAACAGAAGGCGAAAAGGCATCGCTCATTTTTAAGGAATATTCTAAAATGTTAGATGCTTTTGATCAACGCAATAATTTAATTGTTGGTGTTATTGGCAACGGATTTTTTTTAATGGATTTATCGCGTGTTTGTAAAATTGAAAAATGGATTGAAACCTATAAAAACAAAGTCGAAAATTGGTTTGAAGTTATTGCTTTTTTTGATGCGCAAAACGCATTGGCAAATTTTAAATTCAACCACCCAAACTATGTTTTTCCAAAAATTAATAGTGATATTTCTGTAATCAAAGCCAAAAATTTGGGACATACATTGTTGAAGGAAAAGCAACGAGTTGACAATGATTTTACCATAAATAATCATCAGTTTTATATTATTACAGGAGCAAATATGGCAGGTAAAAGCACCTTTTTACGTACCGTGTCATTGTCTATTGTAATGGCAAATATGGGTTTGCCTGTTTGTGCAGAAAGTTTTGAATACAATCCCATAAAACTAATTACAAGTATGCGAACTACAGATTCATTAGCGGATGATGAATCCTACTTTTTTTCGGAGTTAAAAAGGCTTAAATACATTGTTGATGAAATTAAAGCAGCTAAGTATTTTATAATTTTAGATGAAATTTTAAAAGGGACGAACAGTACCGATAAAGCCATAGGTTCACGAAAGTTTGTTCAAAAATTAGTCGCTTCAAATGCTACGGGCATTATTGCCACGCACGATTTAAGTTTGTGCGAAATTGAAAAAGAATTAAATGAAGTTGAAAATTACTATTTTGATGCTGAAATTGTAAATGACGAACTGCATTTTGATTACCAGTTAAAAGATGGTATTTGCAAAAATATGAATGCTTCTTTTTTGTTGAAAAAAATGGAAATTGTTTAAGTCTTAATATAAATCAATTCTCTCTTTTGGGTTAGGGGATCAAGGGTGTGCGTTTACCCAAACTTCGCCATCTTCAAAATGTTCTTTTTTCCAAATAGGAACGGTTTCTTTTAAGGTATCAATGGCATATTCACAAGCTTTAAAAGCGGCATTTCTATGTGCAGATGAAACTGCAATAATTACAGGAATGGCTCCAATTTTAAGTGGGCCAACAGCATGGTGAATGGCAATTTTATGAATGTCGAATTTAGCCAAAGCGGTATTTGCAATTTTTTGCATTTCTTTTACAGCCATAGGTTCGTAAGCCGTAAAATCTAACAATGTAACGGTTTTATTTTTTGTTGCATTTCGCACTGTTCCAACAAAAGTAACAATTCCTCCACAAGAATCGTCGGCCACAAAATCGTAACAATCTTGGTGGTTTAGAGCTACTGATGTTATTTTTACCGAAGTTTTTGTTTCCATATTTAATAAAACTTTCACAAAGTTAACAAATCAAACATGTACTTTTGTCAGTTCATTAATTAAATTGAATAAAAATGATAAAAGTATTTAGAATTGTGAGTTTTTTAGAAGGAGTTTCTTTTTTACTGTTACTTTTTATTGCAACTCCTATCAAATATTTTGTAGGCAATGAAATGTTTGTTAAAATGCTTGGAATGCCGCACGGTTTGTTGTTTTTACTGTATGTTGTTTTTGCATTTATGTTAAAAAGCGAACTAAACTGGAAACCCAAAACATTTATCATAGTTTTAGCTGCTTCAGTAATTCCTTTTGGAACTTTTTATGTTGATAAAAAATATTTAAGCAATGCAGGTTGAAATTTTAAAACCAGTTTTTTCTTTTAAAATAGTACAACATCATTAAAAATACAACAAACATAAAAATTAAAATAGCAAAGTAGCCCCATTCAAAGCCAAGTTCGGGCATATTTACAAAGTTCATTCCGTAAATTCCAGCAATAAAAGTAAGTGGAATAAAGATGGAGGAAACTACAGTCAGTGTTTTCATAACCTGATTCATTCTATGACCTTGAATAGAAAAGAATAAATTGATTAAACTTTCTAACCTGTTTTCAGTTTTTTCACAACTATCTAACAATGTTAAGCATAAATCTTTCAATTCAAAATAGTATTTTACGTGTTTTTGCTGAATTAATTGAAACTGTTCGCGTTCAATTTTTAGTAAAAAATCTTTTATGGGTAAAATCACTTTTTTAAGAGATTGTAACTGGGTTTTATAAAGCTCAATTTCGTTTAAAATGGCAGGAGAAGGATCTTGGTTGATGTCTAAAATATTAAATTTTTCGACTTTATCTTCAATGGTTTCAATGGTTTTAAAATAATTATCTAAAACAGCTTCTAATAACAAATACAATAAATAGTCTACACTGCGTTCATGTAAAATTCCTATTTTAGATCTTAAACGGTGCCTAACATGTTCAAAATAGTCGTTTTTTCTTTCCTGAAATGAAACCAGAAAATTTTCACCCAATACAAAACTTATTTGCTCAGTAGCAATGTCGTCTCCGTTTGAAGGCGACATAGATTTTATTGAAAAAAACCAATAATCTTCAAATTCTTGAAATTTAGGACGTTGGTTTACATCTAAAATATCTTGAATTGTTAATTGGTGAATTCCTATTTTTTCACAAAATGAGCTTACTTTTTCAACGTCGTGTATGCCGTGGATATTTAACCAATATTGCTTGGTTTTATCGGAAAAGTTATTGATTTCATTTTCTTTGATGTTAGAAAGTTCAAAATGACTTTCTTTATTGTAGGCAAATAATTGCGAACTTACTTCATTTGTATATTGAATACCTGTAAATACAAAGTTTGTAGGATTTTGCTTTTTTCTATTCAGTGATTTTTTGCGCATATACAATTTTTAAAGAGTTAATTTACAAAAAAAATGTTACCCACCGCTTACTGGTGGAATAATAGCTACAACATCATTATTGTTTAGGATAAAATCATTTTCAACATAATCTTCGTTAACAGCAATGGCAAAATCGTTTAAGTTTTTTAAGGCTGAAAACTGAGTAATAAGTGCTTTTTTAAGCTCTTTTACCGAAGCATTTTCAGTTAATTGAAATTGCAGTGTATTTTCTCCAACCAAATCGGTTGTAATTCCAAAAAATAATAATTGAATCTTCATTTTGAAAAGTGTGTAAGCAAAAATACAGTATTTGGTTTTAATACGTGTGTAAATTGGTTTACAGTTTTTAGTTTGTTGTAAATTTTTATGGTTTGATAAAATTGCGTTAGTGATTGCAGCGGCATCCTTTTTTACAATGCAACGCAGTGAAATTGTAAAAAAGATATAGCGAAAAGCACGACCGATAGGAACGCCCAAAAAATATGTATGAAAATTAAAAGTTTGAAGTTGGTTTTTTACTAAAACAGCTTTTTTATTTGATCAACCTTGCCTAAATGATAGCCAAATATAAGTTTGGATTTTGTGATGTCTAAAAATGCTTTATTGCCATAATCAAAGTCGGTTTTGTAAAATCGAGAAAAAAACGTAAAGTTGATGTAGTATTTTTTATGGTTGTAGCCCGCAGACACAAAAAAATCGGTTTTATAGATTATAGGGTTTGAAGGGTTATAGCTTTGATGAAGTGTAGTTACTTTTTTGTATTCTAAACCAATGCCTGGAGCAACAAATATAGACGCGAAAAAATTTGCTGGTAAAACAAAAAAGGAAGAAATTCCGACTTCGGCACCGCCGCCATAACTTTTAAATTTTGTGATTTGTGCCTGTTGATTAAAACCAGGTATTTGATGTGGTGCAATTAACGGAATATTGTCTGTATCTAATCTGTTAAAAGTAACAAACCCACCAGCGCCAAAGCCTACCGAAGTTTTTTCTTGGTTGGCAATGCCCGATTTCATTTCACGTACTGTAAACTCATTTTTACCCAAAAAGCGCAAATAACCAACGCCAATTGAAAATATAGAAACGTCGGGTCTAAATATTTCAACCTCATTTTTGCTGTCTTTTTCATTGTAGCCGTGAACATTTTCCCAAGTAAAATCTATAAAATTCTTTTTATAAATAGTTGCCCCTTCGGCAGCAAATTTATCTGTAGGATTTTCTTTATTTGTTTTAAGATTAAAAACAATGTCTAAAACTAAGCGTTGATTGGCAATTCCAAATCCAACACCAAAAGGGTTATTTGGCGTGTATTTTATAGACTCTTTGTTGTGTTTTAAGCTAAAACGTTGTTGTTTAAAATTGGAAACCAGCCTAAACGACCATGCTAAATCTTTGTTGGAAAGGTAGTGATCAATAAGTTTTGAAGTGTCTGATATGGTATCTAATTTTAAATTATTTGATGAAAACACAAAACTTCCCCAAAGTATAAATAGGATATGTAGACAGCTTTTTAGCATCATTTTTTATGAAAAAAATATAGGTAAAAGTATGAAAATTTAATTTCTACCCATTAAAAATTGTTATTAATTGGTTAAGTTTAATTAAGATTTAAATTTGATTTATTTGGGTGAAGTTTATAGTGTTATATTTGCTGTGGTTTTTGAATGGATTAATTAAAAATCGACAATTAAATGAGTCAGGAAATTGAACGCAAGTTTTTAGTAAAAGGAGATTTTAAAAATTTAGCCGTAAAAAGTTATCAAATTGCACAAGGATTTTTATCTACCGTACCTGAGCGAACGGTGCGTGTAAGAATTAAAGATCTGCAAGGATTTATAACTGTAAAAGGTATTGGAAATGCATCTGGAACTACTCGTTTTGAATGGGAAAAAGAGATTTCGGTTGCAGAGGCTGAAAGTTTATTGGCAATTTGCGAGCCAACAATTATAAAAAAAGTGAGGTATATTGTACCCGCTACCAATAATTTATTTTTTGAAGTTGATGTGTTTTTAGGTGCAAATTTAGGACTTGAAGTTGCTGAAATTGAGTTACCTACAGAAGATGCTATGTTTGAAAAACCCGACTGGTTAGGGGCTGAAGTTACTGGCCAATCACAATATTACAATGCTTCCTTGGCTAAAAATCCGTTTAGCAATTGGTAATTTTTAAGTATCTTCGAAATCTATTTATAAGTCTATGTTAGAATTAGCAGGAATAATTATATTGGGAATGGTTGCGCAATGGGTGGCCTGGAGGTTTAAGTTACCAGCAATTTTACCACTTATTTTAGCGGGTTTGTTGGTTGGACCTATATCAACATTAATTTCTCACGATGGTGCAAAATGGTTAGAGCCTGTATGGAACGGTACACAAGGTTTATTTCCGGGTGATTTGTTGTACAATTTTGTTTCGCTTGCCATTGGTATTATTCTTTTTGAAGGTAGTCTTACCTTAAAAAACAATGAAATTGCAAATGTTGGCCCATCTATTGTAAAATTAATAACAGTTGGTGCTGCCATTACTTTTTTTGGTGCTGGAGTTTCAGCGCATTATATATTTGGTTTAACTTGGGAGATTTCGTTTTTATTTTCGGCACTTATTATTGTTACAGGACCTACGGTAATTGCACCGATTTTAAGAAATATTCCACTTAAAAAAAATGTATCGGCAGTATTAAAATGGGAAAGTATTTTAATAGATCCAATTGGCGCCTTGGTTGCCGTATTGGTTTTTGAATTTGTAAGCATAGAAACAGGATACGATTTTACAAAAGAAACACTTGCCGAGTTTTTTAAAATTGTTTTTACCGGAATAATCATTGGTTTTATGGGTGCTTATTCTTTATATTTTTCAATAAAAAGAAACAATATTCCGCACTATTTGTTAAATGTTATAACGCTTGCAGCTGTATTGGGTGTATTTGTTTTATCCGATTTTTTAGCGCACGAATCAGGCTTATTATCGGTTGTAGTTATGGGTATGGTGTTAGGAAATAAAAGAGTAAAACAACTAAAAGAAATTCTATATTTTAAAGAGTCAATAAGCATTTTATTAATTTCTATTTTGTTTATTTTATTGGCGGCACATATTAATTTAAATGATATGATGTTGCTGTTTAAGTGGAAAACATTGGCATTGTTTTTAGTTATTATTTTAATTATAAGACCTTTGGCTGTATTTTTAAGTACATCAAATTCTGGATTAAGTTTTAACGAAAAATTATTTATAAGCTGGGTTGGACCACGCGGAATTGTAGCAGCAGGTATCGCTTCTTTATTTGGATTGAAGTTAGTAATGAAAGGTATTACTGATGCAGAATATATTACTCCTTTGGTTTTTATGGTGGTAATGGGTACCGTATTGTTAAATGCAACTACTGCCAGATTGTTTGCCAAAATAGCTGGAGTTTTCTTAAAAAGATCTGATGGGATTTTAATTGTTGGAGCTTCTCATTTTTCTCGTTTAATAGCAACTTATTTAAAAAACAACAACCGTAGGGTTGTATTGATTGATAGCAACTCAAAAAGTATAGAGAAATCTGAAGCAATGGGTTTTGAGGCTATTGATGGTAATATTTATTCAGAAGAGTTGATAGAGGATATTGAGCTAAACGATGTTGGTTTTTTACTGGCGCTTACTGCCAGTGCAACTATTAATAAATTTGCTATTGATAAATATGGACCAATTTTTGGTGAACGCGGTTCTTTTAGATTAATTTCAACCGAAGAATTATTAAACAAAACACCAGTTGATAACGAGCATTTATTTACCGATAGAGACGATTATATTAATTTGAGTGAAATAGTTAGAGATTTTCCTTATATAAATGAAGTAACTATCGATTCTGCCAAACATTATAAAGATACGCTTAAAAAAATCAACGAAGAATTGCATGCGGTTCCTATGTTTTTAAAAGATGAAGTTGGTTTTATTCATATAATTTCTTCATTGGGTAAAAATTTCAAAATTGAAAAAGGCAATGTCTTGATGTATATTGGAAAAAAAATTGTTTAAATTACCAATAAACAAATTTCAGTATCATGGATCTATTCAACGTTAATGCTGATCAAAATAAATTGCCTTTTGATGGTGAAGTTTTAAATTACGGTTTTGTTTTAAATCCGTCTCAGTGCAACTATTATTTCAATACTTTTTTTATTGCTGATTTTTGGGCATTTGACAAGCTTGTCATGTTTGGAAAACAAATAGAAACCAAACGAAAAGTGGCTTGGTTTGGCAATGATGCGTTTGATTACATTTACGCGGGTACTCAAAAAAAAGCGTTAAAATGGACTCCAGAATTACTTCAGCTAAAAGAAATTGTTGAACAAAAAACAGGTTTAAGTTTTAATTCTTGTTTGTTAAATTTATATCACAACGGAAATGAAGGAATGGGATGGCATCAAGACAATGAAAAAGAATTGGGTGTAAATCCCGCCATTGCATCATTAAGTTTAGGCGCTACCCGAAAATTCTCGTTCAAACACATTCAAACAAAACAAAAAGTAGATTTATTTTTAGAAGCAGGAACCTTGTTGTTAATGAAAGGTGCAACCCAAGAAAAGTGGATGCATAGTTTACCAAAAACAAAAAATGTACAAAAACCTCGCATTAATTTAACTTTTAGGTGCTTTTCTAACTAGTTTTTAATGCATTTATTAACCAACTTATAATATTTTCAAAACTTTTAAATAACAACAGTTTTTTTAATTGCCTACTATTAACAATTTAATTTATAGCTGTGGCAGTTCAAAAAAAGAAACGAAAATTAGATGTTGTTGTAATTTCTGATGTTCATTTAGGTACCTATGGTTGTCATGCCAAAGAATTACTTTCATATTTAAAAAGTATCAATCCTTCTATCGTTATTTTAAACGGTGATATTTTTGATATTTGGCAATTTAGCAAACGCTATTGGCCAAAATCGCATATGAAAATTATCAAATATATTATTGGATGGATTTCTGAAGGGAAAGAAGTTTATTATATCACAGGAAATCACGATGAACTATTGCGAAAGTTTGTCGATTTTAAAATGAACAACTTTACCATAAAAAATAAGTTGGTTTTAAATCTGGATGGAAAAAAAGCTTGGTTTTTTCATGGCGATGTATTTGATGTAACTATGAAACATTCTAAATGGCTTGCAAAATTGGGCGCAGTAGGTTACGATACCCTTATTTTAATTAATAAAGCAGTTAATACAATGATGCATTTTTTTGGAAAAGGCAAAATATCCTTGTCTAAAAAAATCAAAGACAGCGTTAAATCTGCGGTTAAATTTGCCAATAATTTTGAAGATACGGTTGCCAATATTGCCATAGAAAATAAGTACGATTTTGTAGTATGCGGACACATTCACCAACCAATTATTAAAGAAATGGAAACCAATAAAGGGACAGTTTTTTATTTAAATTCGGGCGATTGGGTTGAAAATTTAACAGCGTTAGAATATAAAAATAAACAATGGACTTTGTTTAAATATGTGGCTGAAGATTTTAAAGATGAAGAAAATGAAATTGTTGGTAAAGCCGATATTATGGATCAAACTACCAAAGAAATTTTTGGCGCGCTAGTGGCCGATTTTAATTTTAATTTAATTACAAATAAGTGAAAATACTTTACGCAATTCAAGGAACAGGAAATGGACATTTAAGTAGGGCTAAAGAAATTTTACCAGCATTGTTAAATAGAGCTGCACAAGTAGATATTTTAGTAAGTGGCACACAGGCTGAAGTGGTTTTGCCTTACCATATAAATTACAAATACAAAGGTCTTGGTTTTTATTTTGGAAAAAATGGAGGTGTTGATATTTTTAAAACCTTAAAAAACAACAACCTGTTTCGTGTTTTTAAAGAAATATACAATTGTCCGGTTTCAGAGTACGATTTGGTAATTAATGATTTTGAACCAATTACAGCTTGGGCTTGTTCTTTAAAAGGCGTAAAATGTATTTCGTTAAGTCATCAAGGTGCGTTGTATATGAAAAATGTGCCTAAACCAGCTCACTTTGATATTATTGGCCGTTTTTTTATTAAAAACTACGCCAGTAGTAAGTTAAAATATGGTTTTCATTTTAAAAAATACAACGAAAATATTTATACACCCATTATAAGAAGCGATATTCGTGCTATAAAAAGATCAGAAAAAGACCATTATACGGTTTATTTACCATCATATTCTGATGAAAAGTTGATAGACGTACTTTCAAAAATAAAAGACGTAAAATGGAAAGTTTTTTCAAAGCAAGCCAAAAAGTATTATCAAAAAAAGAATGTTTATATAAGACCTATTGATAGTAAAAAGTTTGAAAAAAGCTTGGCTTCGTGTAAAGGTATTTTATGTGGTGCAGGTTTTGAAACGCCTGCTGAAGCCATCTATTTAAAGAAAAAGTTAATGGTAATTCCAATGAAAAATCAATATGAACAACATTTTAATGCAAAGGCATTGGAAGAAATTGGGGTACCAGTGCTTAAATCGTTAAAGAAAAAACACATTTCTATTATCCAAAATTGGATTGCAAATGGTGAAAAAGTTTTGTTAGATTTTCCTGATGAAACGCAACAAATAATAGATCAGATCTTATACGATTTCATTGTTGAAGAAGTTTTTATACTGAATTAGGTTTTTTTTATAAATAAATTTTAACTTCGAATCTTTATTAAATACTTGATTGTTGGGCTAAATCAAGACCATAATTATAAAATTTAACAACAGATTTAAAATTAGAAGCAATGCAAAAAGAAGGTAAAAAATCAAAAGTAATTCGTTGGGGAATTATAGGTTGTGGTGATGTTACAGAAGTTAAAAGCGGACCGCCATATTATACAATTGATGGTTTTGAGCTAAGTGCCGTAATGCGAAGAGATGAAGCTAAAGCAAAAGATTTTGCAGACAGACATGATGTTAAAAAATATTACACCAATGCAGATGATTTGATAAATGACAATGAGGTAGATGCCATTTATATAGCAACACCACCTGATAGTCATAAATATTACGGATTAAAAGTCGCTTTGGCAGGTAAACCTAGTTGTATAGAAAAACCTTTAGCGCCAAATTACAAAGATAGTTTAGAGATTTTTAAAGCTTTTGAGACTGCAAAAACGCCTTTGTTTGTTGCGTATTATCGCAGGTCATTGCCAAGATTTGATCAAGTAAAAAAATGGATTGATGAAGGTCTTATTGGAGAAGTTCGTCATATCAACTGGCATTTAAGCAAACCAGCAAGTGAGCAAGATTTATCTAAAACTTATAATTGGAGAACTGATAAAAATGTTGCCGTAGGTGGTTATTTTGATGATTTAGCCAGTCACGGAATGGATTTGTTTATTTATTATTTAGGAAATATTACAGAAGTAAATGGTATAAGTTTAAATCAGCAAGGTTTGTACACAGCAAAAGATGCAATAACTGCTTGTTGGATTCATGAAAATGGTGTAACTGGTACGGGATGTTGGAATTTTGGCTGTAGTTTAAGTGAAGATAAAGTAACTATTTATGGTAGTTTAGGAACCATAGAATTTGCTGTTTTTAATGAAAAGCCTGTTGTTTTAAATTCGGTTTCAGTAAAAGAAAGTTTGACAATTGAGCATCCTAAAAATGTACAATATTTTCATATTGAAAAAATGAAAGACTTTCTTTTTGAAGGAAAATCACATCCTTCAACAGGAAAAACAGCATTGCACACGGGTTGGGTTCTCGATAAAATTTTAGGAATTAGTTAGCGTAATTCCAATAATGTGGATTGGTATCTTCAGAAACTTGATTCCAATAATCTTGGGTTACTTTGTGACCATCAAATGTTATTAATTTACGTTGAAATACCCATATGGTTGGATTAAAAACCATATCGGTTACTGCTACCGTGTATAATTGTGGATCTTCTTCGTTTTTACGTTTTTCTTCTTCAATAATAACTTCAAAATTGTTATGTTCCAATAATTTTTTTAAAAAGTCTTTGCGACTTTCAGTCGTGTTTTTTTCAACAAAAGTAACGCGAGTTTCACCAATACTTCCAAATGAATGTTTTCCGTCTAATCCCATAATTTCTTAATTTAAAACATTGCTTAATTCATAAATATAATCGTACAATGGGCTATACAATCCCAATACCAAAATGCCAATTACTGTTATTAACAAACCTAAACGCATATACAATTTGTTGTTAAAAGCAGGGATAGGATTGTTGTTGGTTCTAATAAACATAGCTCTTACAACCAATAAATAATAGTATAAAGATATGGTTACGTTGGCAACAGCTAAAAATACCAACAAGTAATATCCTTTGCTAGCGGCAGCTGTAAATAAGAAAAATTTACCAAAAAAACCTGCAACTGGCGGAATTCCAGCCAAAGAAAATAAAGCCAACATCATAACCAAACTTAACATTGGATTGGTGCGGTATAAACCATTATAATCGTCCATATTTTCTTTGCCAGTTTTTAATGAAATAGCCTGAACTACCCCAAAAGCGGCTAAATTTGAGAAAATGTAAATTAGAACAAAATAAACAATAGTTGCAACTCCTAATTGTGTTCCTGTAATTAAACCCAACAAAATAAAACCAGCTTGTGCAATTGATGAAAATGCTAAAAATCGTTTCATATTTTGTTGTCGTAGCGCAAACAAGTTACCAATAAACATAGTTGCCAATGCAATTACATAAACCATGTTTTCCCAAACGTGCATTAAAGGTTTAAAAATGGAGAACATTAAAATCATTAAAACAAAAACGGCAGCTCCTTTTGAAATAACAGATAAATAAGAAGCGATGCTAATTGGAGCACCTTCATAAACATCGGCAGTCCAAAAATGAAATGGAACCAATGAAATTTTAAAAGACAAGCCTGCAAAGAACAAAATAAACCCTAAAATAGTTAAGTTATTTGAAGTAATGTTATCAATAATATCTTGAAAAAATATGGAGCCAGATGTTGCGTATAATAACGAAATACCAAATAACGATACACCTGAAGCCAATGCCGCAGAAAGAATTAATTTGATGCCAGATTCGCTTGAAATGCGTTTGTTTACTTCATAGGCAGCCAATGCTGCAACAGGTAAAGTAGATAATTCTAAACCAATGTAAAACATTAAGAAATCTCCTGCCGAGATCATAAAATACATACCCAATAATGAAGAGAATAGTAAAATAAAGAATTCAGTTCCTCTGTTTTCACCAACTATTTTTTCTTGAATCCAGTCTGCCGATTGCAATAACAAAATAAATACACCAATATTTAAGATGTTTTTAAAGAAATGGATTAAATTATTGGTTTGAAATGATCCTCCAAAAATACTTGATTCTTCAGTAGGTAAAAAGCCTACAGCAGTATGAATTCCAAATAAAAATATAGCCAAATGTACCAAGCTATTTTTTTTGGATTTACTGATGAAAATTTCTCCAATTAGCAATAGCAATGTTATTACTAAAAGTAAAATTTCTTGTCTCATTAATAAAAAACTACTTAAATTCATTTTTATATATATTTAATAATTAACTGTAAAAGTTACAATTTTAAACTTTTAACTTGTTTATAAAACACCTTGTATAAAAGGTTGTAAACTTTCAAAAATCATATTACTTAACCAAAGTGGGGCAACTCCCATTGCTATAATTGGAATTAATAACAAAAATATGCCTGTTTTTTCGTACCAAGTTGCGTCTTCCAATTCTAAATATTCGTTGTTTTTAATTGGTCCCATAAGCATAATTCCAACCACACGTAAAATGTAAACAGCAGTAACAACAATTGCAGAAACTGAAATAATGGTTGCAACCCTGTAGAACAATCCTGGATTTTCAAAAGCACCAACAAAAATGTTCATTTCAGCAACAAATCCGCTGAATCCTGGTAAGCCTAATGAAGCCAAACCAGCAATTACATAAATTACAGATATAAAAGGAATCACCTTTAGTAAACCACCTAATTTGGTAATATCTCTTGTATGTGTTCTGCCATAAATCATTCCAATTAAGGCGAAGAATAAGGCAGTCATAAATCCGTGAGAAAGTGATTGCATAATGGCGCCATTCCAAGCAGTTTTATTCAACATTAACAAAGCAAATAATACCATTCCTAAATGACTTACAGATGAATATGCGTTTATGTATTTTAAATCGGTTTGTTTTAAAGCGCCAAAAGCGCCGTAAATTACACCAGTTGCGGCTAAAATAATAAAGAACCAATCCCAATGCATTGCGCCCAAAGGCAATAAAAACATAGCAACTCTAAATACCCCATAACCTCCTAATTTCATTAAAACGCCAGCGTGTAACATTGAAACAGCTGTTGGAGCAGAAGCGTGACCATCAGGTGACCAAGTATGAAATGGGAACAAAGCACCTAATACGGCAAAGCCAATAAATGTTAAAGGAAAAAATAATTTTTGTGCTTCAAAAGGAATATTTACCTGAGCAATTTCTAAAATATTGAAAGTTAAAGCGCCACCATCTGCATTTGAGTTGAAATAAATTCCCAAAACACCAACCAATAAAACTGCAGAAGCTCCCATTAACATTAAAGTCAATTTCATGGCTGAATATTCTTTTGGCCCAGATCCCCAAATACCTATTAACAAGTACATTGGAATTACAGCTATTTCGTAAAAAACGAACATTGTAAACAAATCTATTGAAATAAAGAATCCGTAAACCCCAGTTGAAAGTACCAATAATGAGATGAAAAATTCTTTAGGTAAGTCGCTTATTTTCCAAGAAATAAAAACGCCTGCCAAAACAACAATTGCTGTTAGCAATAAAAGTGCAACTGAAATTCCGTCTACACCAATAGCATAATGAATGTTGAAGTTTTTAAACCAAACAACATCTTTGGTAAAAACCATAATATTGGTATTAACAGCCCTTTCTTTAAAATAAGCAAAAACTAAATTAATTGCCATTCCTAGTTGAATAATACTACCAACCATAGAAACTATACGTGCCTGTTTTAAATCTTTGGTAAAAACCAAGGCCAATATAGTTAAGACAGGTACAACGACAAAAAGTGATAAAATATCCATAATAATTTAATATAAATTAAATTTAAATTCCAAAATTCAAATTCCAAAAAACAATCATTTTGATTTTTCAATAATTGCTGAAAAAATCTTTTTTAATTCTATTGATTCTTGAATTAATTTTTCAGCTTTATCGGTTTTTTGAAACTTATTTGTTTCATTTATTAATCGAAGCCAGTAAATACTTTCTTTGGCTTCTTTTCTACTCAATTTCACTCTGTATACAAAGTCTTTTTTACTTAATGACTCGTTTGCTTCAATATAGTTAGCGCCAATAGAACCTGAAGAGCGTACAACTTGTTTTGCATCTTCAAAGTTTGCGATTGTTTTATCTAATTCTTTTATAAATACCCTAACTTCTTTTGCAAATTGAAATGTTCTTTCTTCTAAATCATATATTGAATTTTTTTTCATTGAGATTTATTTGATATTTGTTTATTGGGTTTTGTTATTTCGGAAATTAATTAGTCCACAAATAAATAAATACCATTGCTAAAACCACTACACCAGCAATAAATCCAAAGGCATAATCTTGTACTTTACCAGATTGTATTCCTTTGATTTTATTGGCGATTATAACCGTTTTATTACCAATTCCTTCCATCGTTCCATCAACATATTTCTTATCAAATAAGGCAATTGGCCAGGCAATTCGTTTGAAAATTATTTTTTTGGTAACAAACATGTAAATTTCATCAAAGTAAAATTTGTTATTTGCCCATATATAAATAGGTCCAAATGCATTTGCAAATCTGTCAGCCAAATTGTTTTCTTTTTTGTAGAAAATGTAAGCCAAACCAATTCCTGTTAATCCAACAACTGTTGCTATAATAGCTAAAGGAATATTTAGATGTGCTTCAAAGCCGGCTTTATCTGGAGTAATGTATTCACTAAAATGAATAAACCCTGAAAAAATGCTTATAAAAGCCAAAACTAGCAATGGAAATGTCATAGAAATTGGTGATTCATGTGGTGTGTGTTTGTATTGTGTATCTTTTCCCCAGAAAATTCCAAAATACAATCTAAACATATAAAAGGCAGTTAAACCGGCAACAAATACACCAACGCCATAAATTAATTTATTGTGTTCAAAAGCAGCAACTAAAATCTCATCTTTACTCCAAAATCCTGATAAAGGAAAAACTCCAGAAATGGCCAAAGCTGCAATTAAAAAAGTAATGTTTGTTATTGGCATATACTTGCGCAAACCACCCATATCTTGTAAATAATTACTGTGAACTGCGTGAATTACAGAGCCTGCTCCTAAGAACAATAAGGCTTTAAACATAGCATGTGTAAACAAATGAAACATAGAAGCCATATAACCAACACCTTCGTGACCATTGTATCCAGAAACACCTAAAGCCAGCATCATATATCCCAATTGTGACATAGTTGAGAATGCTAAAACTCGTTTTATATCGGTTTGAGTAATTGCAATAATAGCGGCAAACAGTGATGAAAAAGCGCCAACATAAGCAACAATATTTAAGGCAAAACCATCTTCAACAAAATAATACATTGGAAAAAGGCGTGCTACCAAATAAACACCTGCAACAACCATAGTTGCAGCGTGAATTAATGCTGAAACTGGTGTTGGGCCTTCCATGGCATCGGGTAACCAAATATGTAAAGGAAACATAGCCGATTTTCCTGCACCTCCCATAAAAATTAAAATCAATGCCCAAGTAAGTACAGATAAGCCCATAAATGATGTTGATGCCCAACTTAAAATGGCATTTCCTTCAGGATTGTTTAATGTTTCAAAATCGTAGGTGCCAGTATAATAGCCAATTATTAAGATTCCGATTAAAAAACCTAAATCGGCAAAACGCGTAACTATAAATGCTTTTTTTGCAGCAGCTACTGCTGAATTTTTTGTGTAGTAATAGCCAATTAATAAATAAGACGAAACACCAACCAATTCCCAAAAAATATAAATCTGAAATAAATTTGTTGCCAATACCAGTCCAAACATTGAAAAAGAGAAAAGTCCTAAATAGGCAAAAAACTTGGTGTAACCAGGGTCTCCTTTCATATAGCCTCGACTGTAAATATGCACCATTAAAGAGATTGTTGAAACTACAAGTAACATCATTACTGAAATTGGATCAATAAAAATACCCATATCAATTGCAAGGGTATCAGTAAAATTCATCCAGGTAGTTTTTTCAACAAATGTTTGGTAAACGCCATCAACTTTTCCTGCTACAAAAAAGTATTGATAGGCAGTATAAAATGATAAAGCTGCAGAGGCCGATAAACCTGCAACACCAATATACCCAGAAACTGCTGGTTTGATTTTTCGATTAAAAATTCCAAGCAATAAAAATACTGCTAGCGGAATTAAGGGGATTAATAAAACATAGTTAATGTTCATAGTATTGGTTTTAATTTTTTACCACAAAGTTCACAAAGTTAAACACAGAGTTTACAGAGTGCCATTTATAATTCTTTTTATGCCTTGTTTTAATAAGATTACGTTGAAATTAATCAACAAACCCAATTTATAATTACCTAATTTCATATATGTTAGTGTTTGAGCCATATGAACATCATTCAATGAATCAACACTTTTTAATTCAATAACAACTTTATTTTCAACAAGTAAGTCTATTCTGTAGCCACATTCTAATTTTACATTTTCATAAATAATTGGCATTGGTTTTTCTTTTTCAACCCTTAAACCTTCTTTTTTAAGTTTATAATAAAGACACTCTTGGTATGCACTTTCTAATAAGCCAGCACCTAAATTCTTATGAACATCAATGGCGCAACCAATAATTTTTGTTGCAATATCATTTTCTATCATGCTCAGTGTTCTTTGTGTAATCTTCGTGTTTTCTGTGGTTAATAAATGCTAACTATTGTTCTTTAAATTTTCCCCAACTTTAATTATTTCAAAATTAATACTTCATAATTTCAGTGTCCTTAACTTCTACTGAAGCAATTTGTCGATATAAATTAATTATTATTGAAACCGCCAATGCAGTTTCTGCAGCAGCCACAGCAATAATAAAAATTGAGAAGAAAACACCCTGTAACATTTCTGGATATAAATATTTATTTATAACAACAAAGTTTACAACTGATGCATTCAAAATCAATTCAATAGACATTAAAATTGAAATCAAGTTTTTTCGTGTAATAAAACCGTAAACACCAATAAAAAACAGGATAGAGGTAACGGTTAAAATTTCGTATATGCTAATTCCGGCTATCATTTTTCTGAAGTTTTAAGTTTTGAGTTTGAAGTTGCAAGTTCATGTTTTTTCATACTCGGAATTAATTTTTTAAATTACTATTGTCTTTTGCCTTGTTGCCAAAATTTGTTTTTCCACCTTTTGCAATCACAATAGCCCCAATCATAGAAGCTAATAGTAAAATACTTATTACTTCAAAAGGTAAAATAAATCCGCCAGTTTCGTAACTCAACAACCCAAATCCAATATCTTCAGTAGTTGTTGTAACTGAATTTTCAACAACATTAAAAGGATGTGAATAAATGGTAGTTAAAAACACAGCTAAACCTACTAAACAAGCCAAACCAACTAAAATTTGTTTCGATTTTTTTGCGACTTCTAGTTCCATTTCGATATGATGTATCAATACAACTGAGAATATAATTAATACAATAATTCCGCCTGCATATACCGTTAATTGTATTGCTGCTAAGAAATTATAATCTATTAAAAAGTAAATTCCTGCAATTCCACAAAGTGTAAATAACAGGTAAATAACAGATCGAAGCATTTTTTTGCTTGTTACTGATGCAATTGCAAAAACAATTATAATCAGTGCCAATATGTAAAATATATATCTTTCCATATTTTTAATCTTCTACACCAGGCATTAATTTAGAACCTGGTTGGTTTAAAACTTTAGTTAATGCAGATCTGTTATATACAGAGTTTTCATAGTTTTGAGCCCATAAAATTGCATCGGTAGGGCAGGCTTCAATACACAAACCACACATAGTACACATACCTAAATGGTAGATGTGCTTGTCAATCATTTTTTTCTTTTTCCCTGTTTCAGGGTCAACTTGTCGATCCCAAATAATTTCAATAGAACCATTTGGACAAGCCAATTCACATTTTTGACAACCTGTACAACGGTGTTCGTTAATTTCATTATGCGGCATTACTACTTCACCTCTAAAACGATCAAACATTTTTAAAGTGTCTCTGTTGTCTGGATATTGTTGTGTAATAGCTCCTTTGTGCGAGGTCATAAAATACTTTCCGGTAACACTCATACCGGTTAGTAATGTTTTTATTCCTTTAAATATATCTCCAAAATAACTCATAATTTCTAAAATTGTATTGTTAGGTTTAACCAAACAATTAGCGCCATTAATATGATATTTAATAAGTTTAGTGGAAGTAAATATTTCCATTCTAAAGTTAAAAGCTGATCAACTCTTAATCTTGGAAATGTCCATCTAAACCACATCATTAAAAATACCAAGGTCATTGTTTTTGCTAAAAACCAAAAAACACCCAACCACGGAATGCTGTCTGTTATGCCAAAAGGCGATAGCCAACCGCCAAAAAATACGGTGGCTGCAATTGCGGCAATAATAAACATGTTGATAAATTCAGCCAAAAAGAAATATGCGAACTTCATACCCGAATATTCTGTATGAAAACCAGCTCCCAATTCACTTTCGGCTTCAACCATATCAAAAGGTGCGCGGTTTGTTTCAGCGGTTCCGGCAATCATATAAATCATAAACGCAAAAATTGCAGGGATATGTCCCTGAACAATTAACCAGCCATTTTTTTGAACTTCAACTATTTCAGATAATTGTAAAGAACCAGTAATTAAAACCATAGTTAACAACGAAAGACCAACAGATATTTCATAACTAATGGTTTGTACACCGCTTCGCATTGCACCAATCAAAGCAAATTTGTTATTACTTGCCCAACCACCTAGTAAAATTCCAATTACACCTATTGATGAAATAGCAATTAAAAAGAAAAGTCCGATATTAATGTCAAATGCTTGAAAATTTTGTGTGAATGGAAAAACGGAAAGTGCCATTAATGAAGAAACGATGACGAAATATGGTGCTAAATTGTATAAAAATTTATCAGCTTTTACGGTACCTGTTAATTCTTTTGAAACCAGTTTTAAAGCATCGGCCATGGTTTGTAATAAACCCCAAGGTCCAACTCGATTTGGTCCAAGTCTTAATTGAAACCAAGCAGCTACTTTTCGTTCTATCAAAACCAAAAACAAACCAGCTACAGAAAAAATGGCTAAATAGATTAAGGCAATTATTACCATTGCTCCAATATTGGCAGTGCTTTCTGGTAAAAATCCTGAAAGCAATTCAGTAAAGGTTTTTGTGATATTTAATGATATGTTCATTTATTTTTGTTTGATGTCTGTTGATTGCTATTGATTAAAAAAATAGACATTTTTCATGATTAACGCTTCAGTATTCATTACCCATTATCTGTCTATATCTGGAATTACAAGGTCTAAGGTTGCCATTGTTGCTACCAAATCTCCAATTTTACCTCCAACAGCTATATGATTTAGCAGGGATAAATTTGAAAAACCTGGTGAGCGAAATTTTAAGCGATAAGGATTTTTAGTTCCTGTGCTTACAATGTACACACCTAATTCGCCACGAGCCGTTTCAACTTTTTGATAAAATTCTCCTTTTGGTAATTTTATCACAGCATTTGTTGCGGTTTGATAATCACCTTCAGGAATATTATCAATTAGTTGCTCAATAATTGCCATAGATTCCCACATTTCCTGAATTCGAACTTGATAACGTGCAAAACTATCACCGTCGGTTTTTAAAGATTCATTGAATGTTACTTTATCTAAAGCACTATACGGATGGTATTTTCTAACATCACAAGAATAGCCAGAACCACGTCCAACAGGTCCAGAAGCGCCATAAGAAATGGCATCTTCTTTTGTTAAAATTCCGACACCTTTCATACGTTTTTGAAAAATGATATTGCCAGTTAGCAAAGTGTCATATTCTGATAATTTTGTTTTGAAATGTGCTATAAAATCTTTGGTACGCTTTACAAAATTAGGGTGAATATCGAACATCAAACCTCCAGGAAGATTGTAGTTCATAGTTAGTCGAGCACCACAAGTTTCTTCAAAAATATCGTTGATCATTTCGCGGTCTCTAAAACCGTAAAAATAAGTTGTTAATGCGCCTACATCCATTCCCATTACACCCCACCATAAACAATGTGAAGCAATTCTGGTCAATTCGCCAATAATGGTTCTAATTACTTTTACACGTTCAGGGACTTCTATTTGAAGGGCATTTTCAACAGTTAAACAAACTGCTTCATTGTTAATATGAGACGACAAATAATCCATTCGATCTGTTAAATGAACAATTTGTTGATAGCTGTCTCGTTCACACATTTTTTCGATAGAACGATGAATATAGCCTAAATCAGGTTCAACTTTTTTAATAATTTCACCATCAATGGTTAACAACAAACGTAAAACACCATGTGTTGCAGGGTGTTGAGGTCCCATATTAATGAAATACTCTTCTGATTTTAGATTGCTATTTTTAATAGTTGTATCCATAATTACTTAATAACCATATTAATTTCATCTACATAATCTTTTCTTAGTGGAAATCCTACCCACTCATCAGTTAGAAATAGGCGTTTTAAATTAGGGTGATTATTGAATTTTATTCCGAAGAAATCAAACACTTCGCGTTCATGAAATTCTGCAGTTTTCCAAATATCGCAAACAGAATCAAATGTTGGATTTTCTCGATCTTCAGTTTCGACTTTTACAACTAAAATATGTCTGTGCGTTGTAGATTCTAAATGATAAACAACTCCAAGAGATTTTTCATAATCTACACCACTTAAACAAAATAAATAATCGAATTGAGTTTCGATATTGCTTTTTAGTTGAGACAATAATTGGTGTAATTGTTGCGGTTTTACGGTAATATTTAAGAACTGCGAACCTTCTTCAGTAAATTCCAATTCGGGAATCCAGCTACTTATTAAGTTTTGTAATGCTTCGTTGGTCATAAATTTGGTTATTTACCTTCATCAAATCCATCAATAGGATTGACTTTGTGTTTCATGTTTTCGGTTCTAATTTTATCTTGAAGCATTAACATACCTTCTAGTAAGGCTTCCGGACGTGGTGGGCAACCAGGTACATAAACATCTACCGGAATTACATGGTCTGCACCTTTTACAACTGAATATGTATTATAAAAAAAAGGTCCTCCAGAAATAGCGCAAGCTCCCATAGCTATTACATATTTTGGTTCTGCCATTTGGTCGTATAAACGACGTAAAACGGGTGCCATTTTATTTACAATGGTTCCGGCAATAATAATTAAATCGGCTTGTCTTGGCGAAGGTCTTGCAACCTCAAAACCAAATCTTGAATAATCGTGGCGTGCCGCCCCAGTTTGCATCATTTCAATAGCACAGCAACTGGTACCAAAATAAAGTGACCAAAGTGAGTTTGATCGACCCCAATTGATAATTTGATCTAATGATGTTACAATTACGTTGGCGCCATTTCCTGCTGGGATTACTTTTCCCGGAAAATCGGCTGGTACTTCAGGAACTTTAAAATTAGGTTCCAGTTCAGTTATAAATCGTTTTTTATCTACTCCCATTTTAATGCTCCTTTTTTCCAAGCGTATAACAAACCTAATCCTAGAATTACTAAAAAGATGATAATTTCAACCAGTGCAACGCTTCCAACATCCTTAAAAACAACTGCCCAAGGAATTAAAAATGCAACTTCAACATCAAAAATTAAAAATAAAATGGCAAATAAATAATACCCAACTTTAAATTGAACCCAAGTTGGGCCAATAGTTGTCATACCACTTTCATAAGGTTCTCTTTTTTGTGAGTTGTCTGATTTTGGTGAAATTAAGTTTGATAAAAAATTGGCACCTGCCACTAAAACAATACCGGCAAGTAGAAATACAATGATGGCTTCTGAACCCATTTTATACGCTTTTTTTATTAGTCTACAAAAATAGTAGATTAATTGAATTATTTAGAATAAAAATGATTTTTGTCATTCTTTAATCAAAATTAACGTTTTTTTTTGATTAAATATTTCTGAAAATCAGTGTTTTTCTGTAATTATTGTTACTTAACTGTATAAGTTTCTCCTGAGAAAAATAAATCGTCGGCTTTTTTAAATTTTGAATTTGCTTTTACTTGTTTTGTAAGAGCGTCTTCTCGTTCTTCTAAAGTAACATCTTCAAAACTTCGTATAATTCCAGTAGCAACAGGGTATTGCAATCTCACTAACATTTGATGTAAAGTTGGATCTTTTTCTTTGGCATCATGAACCAATAAATCTTCTTGCGTTATACCGTTTTCACCAATGGTAACAACTTCTAATTTCAATTTATTAAGTACCAGTCCTTTGTCTCTGTTTTTTCCAAAAATCATTGGTTTTCCGTGCTCTAAAAATATTTGTTTGTCTTCTTTTACATTTTTATCTGTAATATCATTAAAACAACCATCATTAAAAATAACGCAGTTTTGTAAAACTTCAATAAGTGATGTGCCTTTAAATTTATGAGCATCAATCATCATTTGTGTAATGTCTTTTGGAACGTTTCCTGCAATTCTGCCAAAAAAACGTGCGCCAGCTCCAAGAGCTAGTTCACCAGGTGAAAAAGGAGGTTGTGTATTTCCGTAAGGAGATGATTTTGTTTTTTGACCAACCAATGAGGTTGGGGAGAATTGCCCTTTGGTTAATCCGTATATTTCATTATTAAAAAGTACAATGTTTAGATCAATATTTCTTCGCAATACATGGATAAAATGATTACCACCAATAGCCATAGCATCTCCATCACCGGTCATAACCCAAACACTTAAATTTGGATTTGCCAATTTTACACCCGAAGCAATTCCTGGAGCTCTACCATGAATGGTATGCATACCATAAGTATTCATATAATATGGAAAGCGAGAAGAGCATCCAATTCCTGAAATAAATACCACATCTTCTTTTTTTACGCCCATTTCTGGGAGTGCTTTTTGCATAGAACGTAAAATTACGTAATCATCACAACCAGGGCACCAACGCACTTCTTGATCGCTTGCAAAATCTTTAAAGGTATATTTTTGTTCTGTAGTTGCTTCCATAATTTAGTCTACTAGTTTTTTAAATTCTTCTATAAGTTCGTTGTTTCCAAAAGGCAATCCCTGAATCTTATTTTTTTGTAAAAATTGATAGCCTTCAAAATTAATTCTTAGAATTTTAGCAAATTGTCCGTCGTTTAATTCGCAGACAATAATTTTTTTGAATTTTTTTAATATATCTTCTGTATTTTTTGGAAGTGGATTGATGTAGTTGAAATGTGCAAACCCAATATTTTTATAACCTTCGTCATTAATTTGTTTTACTGCTGAATGTAAAGAGCCATAAGTTCCTCCCCAGCCAATTACCAATAAATCGCCACTTTGGGCAAATTCTGTTTTAATACTCGGAATGTTATTTTGAACTCGTTTAATTTTCTCAGCTCTAATTCTAGTCATTTTTTCATGATTTTCGGGAGCTTGAGAAACTTCACCAGTAATGCTATCTTTTTCTAAACCGCCAATTCTATGTTCAAAACCAGCCATACCAGGAATAGCCCAATTGCGAGCTAAAGTTTCTTCATTTCGTGTATATGGATACCAATTTTCAATAGGATTTTTAATAAGTTTGGTTTTTATTTCAGGTAAATCGTTTACGCTTTTTATTTTCCAAGGTGCAGATCCGTTTGCAATATAACCATCGGTTAATAAAATAACAGGTGTCATATGTTCTAATGCCAACCTTGAAGCTTCAAAAGCAAAATTAAAGCAGTTTGCAGGTGTGCTTGCAGCAATAACGATTACTGGACTTTCACCATTTCGACCATACATTGCCTGTAACAAATCAGATTGTTCAGTTTTTGTTGGTAAACCTGTTGATGGACCACCACGTTGCACATTTACAACAACCAACGGTAATTCCATAATCATAGCCAAACCTAAAGCTTCGCCTTTTAAAGCCAATCCTGGGCCTGAAGTTGTGGTAATTGCCAAATCTCCAGCAAATGAAGCTCCAATAGCAGAAGCAATTCCGGCAATTTCATCTTCGGCCTGAAAAGCTTTTACGCCAAAATGTTTGTGTTTTACCAATTCATGTAAAATATCAGTAGCCGGAGTAATAGGGTAGGAACCTAAAAATAATTCCAAACCAGCTTTTTCTGCTGCAGCTAAAAATCCCCAAGCTGTTGCTGTATTTCCCATAATAATTCTATAGGTTCCTGATTCCATTTTTGCAGGAGAAATTGTATAAGCATTGGGAATTAATTCTAAAGTTTCTGCAAAGAAATAACCGGCATTTAATACTTTGGTATTTGCTTCAATTACAGATGGTTTATTTTTGAATTTTTTATTGAAAAAATCAATAGTATAATCTTTAGAGCGACCATACATCCAATAAACCATTCCTAAAGCAAACATATTTTTACTTCTGGCAATGGATTTATTATCCAAACCTTCAACATCTTTTAACGCTTCTTTGGTTAAAGAAGTCATATCTACCTGAATAATTCTATAGTTTTCTAAACTACCATCTTCAAGCGGGTTTGAAGTGTATTGTGCCTTTTCTAAATTTTTTTTTGAAAAAGCATCTGTATCAACAATAATTGTATGACCTGGTTTTACAGCATATAAGTTTGTTTTTAAACCAGCAGGATTCATTGCAACTAATAAATCTAAATTATCACCAGGTGTGCTTACTTCAATGCTACCAATATGAACCTGAAATCCAGAAACACCATATAAGCTTCCTTGTGGTGCCCTAATTTCGGAAGGGTAATTTGGGAATGTTGCAATATCATTTCCAAACATTGCAGAAGTATCAGAAAATTGCGTTCCTGTAAGCTGCATACCGTCTCCAGAGTCTCCAACAAACCGAATTACGACGGCTTCAAGAACTTCTGGCTGTAATTTTAATTTATCTGAAATCATAATGAATTTTAGTTAAAAATTTTATTTAAATTTATGTAAATTTTTTTATCTATTGAATATTTAATTAAAATTAAAGGTTTTTTTTAGGGTATAGTTGACTTTTGTCACATTTGATAAGATAAAAATTTATAAATTTGTGGTGATTATTAAAAATAAAAAATATAAATATGGCTATTAAAATAACAGATGAGTGTATTAATTGTGATGCATGTATTTCAGAATGTCCAAATAATGCAATTTACGAACCAGATAGTGAGTGGGCGTATGCAGATGGAACTGCTTTAAGCGGAGATATTTCTTTACCAAGCGGTGGAACTGCTGATGCTGATGAAATGAACGAAGCTAAATCAGACGAGTTTTATTTTATCGTAACAGATAAATGTACAGAATGTAAAGGTTTCCATGATGAGCCACAATGTGCTTCTGTTTGTCCAGTTGATTGTTGTGTTCCTGATGAAGATCACGTAGAAACTGAAGAGCAGTTGTTAGCGAAAAAAGATTGGATGCACGCAGAATAATGTTGTGTATTATCATAAAAAAAGCACCGAAATTCGGTGCTTTTTTTATGAAATATAGTTGTTATTTTTGGTAATGTGGACAAAAATAGTTGGTGTTTTTGTAAAAAATATTTTATAAATTATCAACATTAATCTGAAAAGGACATAAGCTCTGCTGAGGAGCAACTTATTAGCGATAAGATTAACCTTATACAGTAATATAAAAGGACTTGATTTAAAGTCCTTTTTTTGTTACTGGTAAGTTTTATAGCTTTAAAAACCTAAGTCTTATTTTTAAAATACAAATACCACATTAAATACTGTTTTCGATGGCTATAGGATAATCCTCTATGAATATTTAAATGCCCTTTTAGGTGCCCGAAAAAAGATTCAATAGAGTTGGATGATTTGGGTATTTTAGGGTTATCTAAATAATGAAACATGTTAGGTAGCGCTCTTTTGATTGTCATAAAAGATCTCCTTACCATTTTATGCTTATACCAATATCTTTTTGTTTGAATATTGTAACTTTTTTCATTGATATAATTCTGATATTTTTGATACCAATTATGGAGTTCTAAAAGCCAAAAACTTAACTCATAATGCGTATTTATTTTATGTATTTTAATGGCAATTTGTCTTAATTCAAAACCAGCAGAACTTTGAGGGTTTTGAGTTAACCATATTTTACAGTCCCTTTGAATATGGACTAAGCAACGTTGAAGTAACGAATTAGGAAGTGTTTCTCTTGTGGCTTTTATAATAGATTTATGCCCATCACAAGTCACACTTTCTATTTGAACTCCTAGATTTATTAGGTTAAGTAAATCTTCTTTAATTTCGGTGTAATATTCTCCGTTTGAAAATCTGTATAATTGTGTAAACTTAATCGTATTATCCCGGTATAAAACCAAACAAATTCCATTACTAAAATAAGTACCATCAATTATAAGATTAACTTTTTCTGAAGGGTAGACAGATAAGGTTGGTGGCTTAGATAAATAAGAACTAAAATATCTTCTAATTGTTTTTGTTGAATAACCACTTTCTAGGGTTACTTGTTCTATGGTTCTTCTTCCAATCACCCATTTTTCAAACCAGATAAAACGATTTAATTTACTTACTGATTTGTTCTCAGACGTAAATAAAATATCACAATTTTTACATTTAAATCTTTGTTTATTTTGTTGCTTTCCCCATTTAATCGTGTCTAGACTACCGCAAGCCCAACAACGCTTTTTTTTGATGTTTTCATAGTACAAAAAAAGTTTATTGAAACGGATTTCAATAAACTTTTATCTAGCCCTTTGCCAAAAAGGCATACAAAGGTTTTTACCAACTATTTTTGACCATTAAACCTTATTTTTAATCATTTAATTTTAATACAGCCATAAATGCTTCTTGCGGAATTTCTACATTTCCAACCTGGCGCATACGTTTTTTACCTTTCTTTTGTTTCTCTAATAATTTACGTTTACGAGAAATATCTCCACCATAACATTTTGCAGTTACATCTTTACGAAGTGCTTTTACAGTTTCTCTTGAAATAATTTTTGCACCAATAGCTGCCTGAATAGGAATATCAAATTGTTGACGCGGAATTAATTGGCGTAGTTTTTCACACATTTTTTTACCAATATTGTAAGCATTATCTGCGTGAATTAAAGCAGAAAGTGCATCAACAGAAGTTCCGTTTAATAAAATATCAACTTTAACCAATTTGGAAGCTTTCATTCCAATTGGGTGATAATCGAAAGAAGCATAACCTTTTGATACAGTTTTTAAACGATCATAAAAATCAAATACAATTTCGGCTAAAGGCATATCAAAAGTCAATTCAACGCGCTCAGGTGTTAAATAAGTTTGATTGGTTACAGTTCCTCTTTTTTCAATACACAAACTCATAACAGGACCTACAAAATCTGATTTTGTAATGATAGTTGCCTTGATAAAAGGCTCTTCAACACGATTTAATTTTGAAGGTTCAGGTAAATCTGAAGGGTTGTTTACTAAAAGTATGGTGTTAGGTTCTTTATTTGTAAATGCGTGGTAAGATACGTTTGGAACTGTAGTAATTACAGTCATATCAAACTCGCGCTCTAAACGTTCTTGAATAATTTCTAAATGCAGCATACCTAAAAATCCACATCTAAAACCAAAACCTAAAGCTGCAGAACTTTCAGGTACAAATACCAGAGATGCATCATTTAGTTGTAATTTTTCCATTGAAGAACGTAACTCTTCATAATCTTCCGTATCAACCGGATAAATACCAGCAAATACCATTGGTTTTACGTTTTCAAAACCGTCAATTCTGTCTTTGGTTGGGTTTTCAAGTGTTGTAATTGTGTCTCCAACTTTAATTTCGCTGGCCGTTTTTACACCAGTAATTAAATAACCAACATCACCAGCTTTTATACTTTGTTTAGCAACCTGCGTTAATTTTAAAGTACCAACTTCGTCAGCATTGTACTCTTTGTTGGTTGCCATAAATTTAATACGTTGTCCTTTTTTAATTTCGCCATTAAAAACTCTAAAATAGGTTTCTACACCACGGTAAGAATTATAAACAGAATCAAAAATTAATGCCTGTAAAGGTGCATTTACATCACCTTTTGGAGCAGGAACTCTTTCAATTATAGCTTTTAAAATATTTTCAACACCCAAACCAGTTTTTCCACTTGCGTGAATAATTTCTTCAGGTTTACAACCTAACAAACCAACAATATCATCAGTAACTTCTTCAGGATTTGCACTTGGTAAATCAACTTTATTTAACACAGGAATAATTTCTAAATCGTGTTCTAAAGCCAGATATAAATTGGATATAGTTTGTGCTTGGATACTTTGAGCAGCATCAACAATTAGCAATGCTCCTTCACAAGCAGCGATTGATCTTGATACCTCGTACGAAAAATCTACGTGACCAGGAGTGTCAATTAAGTTTAAAACATATTTTTCGCCTTCAAAAACATAATCCATTTGAATGGCGTGACTTTTAATGGTAATACCACGTTCGCGCTCCAAATCCATATTATCAAGTAACTGGGCTTGTTCTTCACGTGCGGTTGTAGTTCCTGTAAAACTCAATAGTCTATCGGCCAAAGTACTTTTGCCGTGGTCGATATGTGCAATAATGCAAAAATTTCTAATGTTTTTCATACTTCGTATTCCTGTCTACTTAATTTGCGGCAAAGATAACCAAATATTTGTTGTGAAAATGAAAATTAAAATTAGTCGTGATTTGGATAAGTAATACCTGCATCTTTTCTAACATTATCTAAAATTTGCATTAAATCTAAACTTAACGAATGTGTTAAAATAGGACTTTCAATTAAGTTTTTATCTAAACATTCCATCACATGACTGGCTTCAAAATGATAGCCCATATGTGGGCCATTTTCAAATAAGATTTCAGTAGTTTTTTTATTTTTGATAAGTGTAATTGGGTCAGCAGAAAAGCGCTCATATTTAATAATGCCATACTCAAAACACAGCTCAGATTCGTTTTTATATTCCGAATCAAAACTTGAAGTCAATACCGCAGTTGCTCCATTTTTGTAGCCAAACAGCATAGAGATACTTTCTTCAGAGCCTGTTGGGCTGAAATGTGGTAATGTTTTTATTTCATCAGGAATTCCTAGAAAAATTAATGCAGTAAAAATGGAGTAAATTCCAATATCTAATAATGATCCACCGCCTAAATCTAAATTGTACAACCTGTTTTTTGGGTTGTATTCACCATTGAACATAAAATCTGACTTTACAAATTTTAGTTTTCCTAAATTTTCTGAGGCAATAATTTCTCTAACTTTAGCTAATTTTGGTCTAAAGAGTACCCAAAAAGCTTCCATTAAAAAAGTGTTGTTTTTTATTGAAGCTTCAATCATTTGCTGCGCTTCTTTTGTGTTTATAGCAAATGCTTTTTCGCATAAAACAGCTTTTTTATGATTCAAACACAGTAATGTATGTTCTAAATGAAAGTTGTGAGGTGTTGCAATATAAACCACATCTACATTTGGGTCTTCAACCATTTCTTGATAAGAGCCATAGGCTTTTTCAAAGCCAAATTTATTTGCAAAATTTTCAGCATTTTCTATATTTCTAGATGCAGCTGCGTATAGTTTTGCATTTGGTAAATCGGTTAATTCTGTAGTAAATTTTTGGGCAATATTACCGCAACCTAAAATAGCCCAATTGTACGTTTTTAACATTTTTTATTTTTTTTTAAAAATACAATTAATATTAAAATTAAAAGTTTTTCTAAATGTTTTTTTGATAATATTAAGTGTAGGTAAATTGTTAAACCGTTGTTTTTAGAGCGTTTAAGTTGTGTTAAGTGTTTGAAAATAGGTTTTTATTAATTTTGAATAATTGATGTTTTTAGCAAACATATATTATGTTAATGAATTGTTAATTAATTTTGTTAAATTTGCGAATTGATTAAGTGAATTGACATATTATTTATAAGTTAACATCCTTACAAATACTTAAAGAAAGTGGGTATATTTTATATTTTTAATTTAGATATTTTTTCAGCTTAATTTATTGATTTCTTATGCCTCAAAGTAAATCTAAAATCTATACAGCAGTTTCTTTTTCGGGAGATTTAATATTGTTATCAATTTCTTTTTTCATTGCTAGTATTGTCAAATTTGGAACGTTTACTCCTCATGATAATTTTTATTACACCTTATTTTTTGGTTGGGAAATTTTATGGATTTTATTGGTTTTGAAATTTAATTTGTATGAAATACCTAAAATTTTATACATAGATAAAATTCTTTCTAAAAATTTAAAAGCATTGATTTATTTTGTGTTTTTAAGTGCAGCATTGATTTTTTTTATTACAGATTACAAATTCTCCAGAGTTTTTTTTGTTACAACAGTGTTTATATTTTCATTTAATGTAATTGTTTGGAGGTCATTGTTGTTGTTTTATGCTAAACGAAGAAGGTATAAGGATAGAAGTGATTTTACGGAGTTGGTTTTAATTGGTGTAAACAATCATATTACTAGGTTTGTTAGGGGAGTTTATACAGATCCAAAATACGGTTATAGAATAGTTGGTATTTTTACGGATGCAACTATTTTGGGTAGACTAAAAAAGTTTAAAAGAGGAAGTTTAAAAGAATCTATTGCGTTTTTAGAGCAAAATAAGTCGGTTAAAGAAATTGTGATATCACTACCACATTCTCAGTCAGTTTTTATAAATGAATTATTGGAGTATGCTGATAACAATTTAATACGTGTGACGGTTATTCCAGAATTTTCAGAGTATTTGTCACAGTTATTTTCAATTGAATATGTTGAAAATATCCCTTTAATGAAATTTAGAAGGGAACCATTACAAAGTTTATCCAATCGTATTTTGAAAAGAGGAATGGATGTTGTGTTTTCTATTTTTATCATTGTTTTTGTTTTCACTTGGCTATTTCCATTGCTAGCAATTTTAATTAAATTAACAAGTAAAGGCCCAGTGTTTTTTGCTCAGGAGCGTTCAGGAAAAGACGACAGGCCTTTTAAGTGTTATAAATTTAGAAGTATGACTGTAAACTCAGAGTCAGATAAGTTACAGGCAACTAAAAATGATGCAAGAGTTACTAAAATTGGTGCTATTTTAAGAAGAACCAGTATGGATGAATTGCCACAAATTTTTAATGTGCTTTTTAATGATATGTCTCTAGTAGGTCCAAGACCTCATATGCTTAAACATACCGAACAATACAGGGTGTTGGTTGATAAATATATGGTGCGACATTTTGCCAAGCCAGGCGTTACAGGTTGGGCGCAAATACTTGGTTTTAGAGGTGAAACAAAAACAGTAAAAGATATGGAAAAAAGGGCACACGCCGATATTTGGTATATCGAAAACTGGAATTTAATGCTAGATATTAAAATTATGTTTAGAACCGTTTTTATTGTGTTTTTCAAAAAAGAAGATAACGCATATTAAGTTTTATTTTTCATTTTTATACGCTTCAATAGCTTCTTTAATTTTTTCAATTCTATTTTCAGGATCTGGGTGTGTACTCATTCTTTCAGGTGTTTTATTGGGACCTGATGCTGCTTTTAAAATTTCCATCACACCAATTAAAGCTGTTGGGTCGTAACCTGCATCTGCCATTATTTTTACACCTAAATAGTCGCTTTCCAATTCATCATCTCTGCCATAACTCAAGTTTATCACATTGGCAATTGCAGAGGCACCTTCAGCAGTGCTTGGGTCAAATCCAACAGATACGCCACTCAATATTCCTTGCGTTAAATCTTGTTTTGAAATTCGTTCGGCACTATGCCTTCCTATTACGTGGCCAATTTCATGACCTAAAACACCCGCTAATTGATCTTCGTTTTCCAATCTTGAAAACAAAGCATAGGTAATAAAAACTTGTCCGCCTGGTAAAGCAAAAGCATTGATGGTTTCAGGATCTTTTAATAAATGAAAATCAAAATGATAAGGAGTTTGAATTGCAATGCTATTTCTAACTAATTTTTCGCCAACATCATCTACAAACTGTTGGTATTTTTGATCGGGATATAAACCGCCGTGTTGTTGAGTTATTTGTGGAGCACTTTGCAATCCTATAGCAATTTCTTGTTCAGAAGTTAATGTAATGTGTTGCTTTTTTCCTGTATATTCATTTGCTTCGCTTCTAGCGTAATATTTAAATACAGAAAATAAAATAATAGCAGCTCCAATTAGTAATTTAACTTTTCTATTTCCTGTTCTCATTTTACAATTTTTTAAGTTAGTAGTTACACAAAATTATATTTTTAAAGCATAGAAATCAAAATTAATGGTCTATAATAATGGCTGGTAAATATTCATTTTTCAAAACTATTAGTAACTACTGTTACTAAAATTTGCTTTTAATGCTATATATTTGCCAAAATTTTAAACATAAAGATATGAGTTTTTTCGGTTTATTTGGAGGTGATAATAATGCAGAACCTATTGAGCAATATTTGAAAGAGGGAGCAGTTGTTATTGATGTTAGAACTGCTGAAGAATTTGCAGGAGGGCATGTTAAAGGTGCTAAAAATATTGTTTTAAATAGCATTCCTACAAAAGTTGGTGAAATAAAAAAAATGAATAAAAAAGTGATCGCTGTTTGTAGAAGTGGCGCAAGAAGCGGACAAGCAACTTCATTTTTAAAACAACAAGGTATTGACGTAATTAACGGAGGTCCTTGGGAAAATGTAGCAAAATTTGTAAATTAATTTTACTGCAATCTAAAATACAACGAAGACTAAAACTTTGCCATTATTTTGTTTGGTGAACGTGAAAAGTCTTCGTTTTATTTTTTTTAAATCTTAAAATCAATGGCATATTGGTTTTTAAGAGCTATCATTTTTAGATTTATTTTTTCAATAAAAAGCTGATGCTGTTCAGAATTTGAGTTGAATGGTTTATGAGCCAAACCTCGTTGAATTGCTTCAACTTCATTCATTATTTTAGCAGTGCTTTCTGCAATCCAAACGGTTTTAAATTGCTCCCAAATATAATTGATAGCTGTTTCATTTGGATGTAACATATCGTTTGCATAAAAACGATAATCACGCAAGTCATCCATCATAATTTCAAATGAAGGGAAATAATAAAGCTGGTTTTTAGCATTTATAATTTCGTTGATAGCAGTTAATAAATGTGCTTTACTTTGCATATTTTCAACAAAACCATCTTTTAAATGACGTACCGGACTTACCGTAAAAATAATGTTTGCAGCCGGATTTATATCCTTAATTAATGCGGAAATATTTTCTAATGAAGCTGAAATTTCTTCAACAGAAAGCAATTCTTTTAAAAATTTTTTTTGAGGAATTTTATGGCAATTTCCAACGATGGTATCGGTTTCAATAAATCGATAAACCCAAGCTGTACCAAGGGTAATTATAATGTGAGTTGCGTTAATTAGTTGTTTGTTTGCCTGTTTTATGGTTGTATTTAGGTTTTTAACCAATTGGTTTTTATCACTGGCACTTAAATCGGAGTGGGCATCAAAACAATGCCAACGTTCATTTAAATTAAAAATGTCTTTTTCTGTGTATTCTTTTTCGTTGATAGCATTGGTAATACAGGTTTCAATAGCAATAGGATTGAATAAAATTCCAAATGGATTGCTGTAAGTTTGAAATTTGTAATAAGCTAATTTTTTGCTGATATTTTCTGAAAAACAAGAACCAATTAAAAACAATTTAGAACTATAATCTATTTGGTTACGTTCAGGTTTTAATTGTATGTTGGTTCTAAAATTCATGTTATAATTGTTTAATTGTCGATTTATTTAATTGTAAAAGGGTTTAATTATTTTAGCAATTAAACCCTTTTACAATTTTACATTAATTAAGCAATGTAGTTTTTTCCTTTTGTCAAGGCTTCGGCAATTCCTTCAGGGTTTTTGCCTCCTGCTGTTGCAAAAAACGGTTGTCCGCCACCGCCACCGTTAATTAATTTACCCAATTCACGAACTACCAATCCTGCATTTAGATTTTTTTCTTCAACTAAATTTTTAGAGATATAGCAAGTTAAAAAGGCTTTGTCTTCACTTTCTGTAGCGATTAATAAAAATAAATTTTCAACTTTATTGCCTAAATCAAAACACAAATCTTTGATGGTATTTTGGTCTAAATCTAATTTTTTAGCTAAAAAGTTAACACCATTAATAACTTCAACTTGGTTTACTAAATCACCAACCACATTTTTAGCTTTGTCTTTTAATAAAATCTCAAGTTGTTTTTTTAGCGCAACGTTTTCTTCAACCAAATCAATCACCGATTTTTTTAGATCTTTCGGATTCTTAAGTAAATCTTTAATTTCAAACAATGCTTTGTTGTTTTCTAAATACAAATCTTTGGTAGCATCACCAGTAATGGCTTCTATACGTCTTACTCCGGCAGCAATAGCACTTTCGCTTTGAATTCTAAAACTCCAAATATCACTTGTGTTTTGTACGTGCGTACCACCACACAATTCAACAGATTGTCCGTATTGAATAGCACGAACAGTATCGCCATATTTTTCGCCAAACAAAGCCATAGCGCCTTTTTCCATTGCTGTAGCAATTGGAATATTTCTAAATTCTTGTAATGGTAATTTATTTTCGATACGAGCATTTACAAAATCTTCAACCTCAGATAGCTGATCTACGGTTAATTTGGCAAAATGAGAAAAGTCAAAACGCAAATGTTTTGAATGTACCGCAGAGCCTTTTTGTTCAACATGGGTACCTAAAACTTCGCGCAAAGCTTGGTGTAATAAGTGTGTAGCTGTATGATTACAAGCTGTTCTAAAGCGTTGTTTTTCATCAACAACTACATTAAATGTTTCAGTTGGATTTTTTGGTAAACTTTTAGCTAAATGAATAATTAGATTGTTTTCCTTTTTTGTGTCTACTATATAAATAGTACTTCCGTTGCTGGTTTCCAAATAACCTTTATCACCAACCTGTCCACCACCTTCAGGATAAAAAGGTGTCATATTAAATACCAATTGGTACAAATCACCATCTTTTTTTGAAGATACCTTGCGGTAACGTGTAATTTTTATTTTTGCTGTAAGGGTGTCGTATCCAATAAATTCATCAATATCATCATCATATAAAATCACCCAGTCATCTGTTTCAACAACTGCAGCTGCTCTTGATCTTGTTTTTTGTTTTTCTAATTCTGTTGCAAAATCTGTTTCATTTAAAGTCATTCCTTTTTCAGAAAGAATCAAAGCTGTTAAATCTATTGGAAAACCATAGGTGTCAAACAGTTCAAAAGCTTTTTTACCCGAAACTTCAGTGCCTTGGGTATTTTTGATAATGCCATCTAACAAGACCAAACCTTGCTCTAAAGTACGTAAAAACGAATTTTCTTCTTCTTTAATTACGTTGGTCATTAGTTGTTTTTGAGTTTTTAATTCAGGGAAATATTCACCCATTTGTTTACTCAAAGTATTTACCAATTTATAAATAAAAGGTTCTTTAGTATTTAAAAAAGTAAATCCATAGCGGATTGCACGGCGTAAAATACGTCTAATAACGTAACCAGCACCTGTGTTAGAAGGTAATTGTCCGTCGGCAATTGCAAAAGCAACAGCTCTAACGTGATCTGCAATTACACGAATTGCAATATCAGTTTCTTCAACTTTACCGTAGGTATTGTTTGTAATATTTTCAACTTCTCTAATAAGTGGTGTAAAAACATCGGTATCGTAATTAGACTGTACGTTTTGTAAAACCATACACAAACGTTCAAATCCCATACCTGTATCTACGTGTTGTGCAGGTAGTTTTTCTAAAGATCCATCAGCTTTTCTGTTGAATTCCATAAAAACCAAATTCCAAATTTCAATGACTTGAGGATGGTCTTTATTTACCAAATCTTTTCCTGAAATTTTTGCTTTTTCTTCAGCAGAACGAATGTCAACATGGATTTCAGAACAAGGTCCACAAGGTCCTTGAGCACCCATTTCCCAAAAATTATCTTTTTTATTTCCATTGATAATTCGGTCTTCACTAATGTGTTTTTTCCAAAAATCAAAAGCTTCTTGGTCGTAGCCCAAACCATCATCTTCAGAGCCTTCAAAAACAGTGATATACAAACTGTTTTTGTCTATTTTATAAACATCAACCAACAATTCCCAAGCCCAGTCGATTGCTTCCTTTTTAAAATAATCACCAAAACTCCAGTTGCCCAACATTTCGAACATAGTGTGGTGATAGGTGTCTTTACCAACTTCTTCCAAATCGTTGTGCTTACCAGAAACACGTAAACATTTTTGAGTATCAGCAACACGTTTGTCGATTGCATTTTTTTGACCTAAAAAATATTCTTTAAAAGGCACCATTCCCGCATTGGTAAACATCAAAGTTGGATCGTTTTTTAAAACCATTGGAGATGAAGGAACGATTGCATGTTTTTTTGAAGCAAAAAAATCTAAAAATTGTTGACGTATTAGTTGTGATTTCATTTGTTACTAATTATTATTAATGGATAACCATTTTAATTTTTTTGTTTAAAATATTTTATTGGTAAATTCTTTCGTTAATTATATGCTAAATAAATTAACGCTTATTTACTTTTGTAAAACATTTTGTAAATTTGTTAATTGTCAAATGCGCTATTATCAAATTAAAGTGCATATGATTGTACAAAAATAAGATAATTTATATAGATGGCGAAAGTAAAATATTATTACGATTCAGAAACACTTTCTTATAAAAAGATAAAGACTAAAATGAGAAATACGCTGAAGAAGATTTCTTTGGCAATGGTATCTGCTTTTATGTTTATGGTGTTGGGTTTTGTAGTGTTTACACAGGTTTTTGAATCGCCTAAAGAAAAGGAGTTGAAGCGCGAATTGGAATTTGTGAAATTAAATGAAGAATTACACAGTAAAAAAATTGAACAGTTAAGTGAAGTTTTAAGTGAAATACAAGAAAGGGATAACAATATTTACCGTTTGTATTTTGAAGTAAATCCTATTCCTTTAGAGCAACGTCAGGCAGGTTTTGGGGGTGTTAACAGGTATAAAGCATTGGAAGGTTTTGACAATTCGGAAATGATTACCGATGTGACAAAAAACATGGATATTTTGTCAAAGCAATTGTACATTCAGTCTAAGTCTTTGGATGAAATAGTTAAATTAGCAGAAAATAAGGAAGAATTGTTAGCAGCAATACCTGCAATTCAACCTGTAAAAAATGAAGATCTTACGCGCATGGCTTCTGGTTATGGTTGGCGAAATGACCCGTTTACCAAAGCTAGAAAAAGACATTTTGGAATGGATTTTACTGCTCCAAAAGGAACGCCAATTTATGCAACAGGTGATGGTGTTGTGGTAAGAGCCGATCAAACTGCTGCAGGTTATGGTAAGCATATTAGAATTCATCATGGGTTTGGATATGTAACCTTGTATGCGCATTTAAGTGATTACAATGTTAGAAAAAATCAACGTGTAAAAAGAGGAGATTTAATTGGATTTGTAGGTAATACAGGTCGATCTGAAGCCCCTCATTTACATTACGAGGTTATTAAAAATGGGGAACAAATAAACCCTATAAATTTTTATTACGGAAACTTATCTCCTGAAGAGTTTGCTGCCATGCAAAGAGCAGCTGAAATTGAAGGACAATCTCTTGATTAATGTATATAGATCTACCAGAAAAAAGATATTACAAAATTGGCGAAGTAGCCAAGGCATTTGGTGTAAATACCTCTCATATTCGCTTTTGGGAAAATGAATTTGATATTTTAAAACCAAAAAAAAATAACAAAGGCAACCGATTATTTACTCAGGAAGACCTTCAAAATTTAAAGTTAATTTACCACTTAGTTAAAGAAAAAGGGTTTACTTTAGAAGGTGCAAAAAGCAAATTAAAAGAAAAGCCAAAAAAAATTAAAGATAATTTTGAAATTATAACGCGCTTAGAAGCTATTAAGCAAGAACTGATTACAATTAAAAATAATTTATCTTAAAAACAGTAACAAATCAATTAAAATAACAACTAATCTTAATAACAATTAAAAAATAATTAAAATGAAAAAATGGTTAATACCTGTAATAATTATAGCTGTAATAGCATTTGCTGGTTATAGTTGGGTAAAAGGATTTTACAATACAACAGTTCAATTAAATGAAAACGTAAAAGAAAGTTGGGGAAATGTGCAAACTGCTTACCAACGTAGAAGTGATTTAATTGGAAACTTAGTAAATACAGTTCAAGGTGCTGCAGATTACGAAAAAGAAACACTTACAGCCGTTATTGAAGCACGTGCAAAAGCAACTTCTGTTTCTATTGATCCAGCAAACATTACACCAGAACAATTGGCGCAATTTAACCAAGCTCAAGGTGGTTTAAGTGGCGCTTTAAAAAGTTTATTGGTTACGGTTGAACGTTACCCTGATTTAAAAGCAAATCAAAACTTTTTGAAATTACAAGATGAATTAACAAGTACTGAAAATCAGATTTTGACGGCACGTACACGTTATAATGAAGCAATTAAACCTTATAATAATCACGTAAAAACATTTCCAAATAACATATTGGCAGGTTTCTTTAATTTTCAGGAAAAACCTTATTTTGAAGCTGAAGCTGGAGCAGAAAAAGCACCAGATGTTAAATTTGATTTTGGAAAAAAAGAATAATGTCTAAAGAAGTAAATTTTATAACAGCAGCAGAAGAGCAAGTTTTAGTTGAAGCAATTCAAATTGCTGAAAAAAATACTTCGGGTGAAATACGTGTTCACATTGAGAATAGTACAGAATTACCTCCAATGGAAAGGGCATTGGAGGTTTTTCATTTTTTAAAAATGGATGCTACTCAATTGCGTAATGGTGTGCTAATTTTTATTGCTGTTGAAAGTAAGAAATTTGCCATTTTAGGTGATGAAGGTATTAATAAACTAGTGCCCAAAAATTTTTGGGAATCTGAAAAAGAGTTGGTTTTTTCTCATTTTAAAAAAGGCGAATTTTGTAAAGGTTTAGAGTTGGCAATTATAGAAGTTGGTAACAAATTAAAAGAATTCTTTCCGTATCAGTCTGATGATACCAATGAATTATCGAATGAAATTTCAAGAGGATAAATGGTAAATTTTCATAAATTATATAAAAAATCATTTTTTGTTTTAATCGCATTTTTGTTTGTGGAAGTTGCTTTTGGGCAGTTTACGATACCCGAAAAACCAAAACTTCAAACAAGTGTTTACGATTATGCTAAATTGTTATCGCCTTCTGAAAAATCAACGTTAGAAAATAAATTAATTCAATATTCCGATTCAACATCTACGCAAATTGTAGTGGCAACTGTTGAAACAATTAATGGTGAAGATATTGGTATTTTAACGCCAAAATGGGCGCATCAGTGGGGAATTGGACAAGCCAAAGAAGACAACGGTGTTTTTGTGCTGTTGGCTGTAAAAGAGCGCAAAATTTGGATTGCTCCTGGTTATGGTGTTGAGCATTTATTAACTGCTGGTACAACAGGTAGCATTGTTAGAGATGTGATTATACCTCAGTTTAAAAATGGCAATTATTATGCAGGTTTAGATAACGGAACCTATGCTATTTTTGAAGTTTTAAATGGTTCTTATAAAAACAATCAGCCCGCAAAAAGTAACAAGCAGCCAAGTGTTCCAAAAGGTCCGCTTATTATATTGATTTTACTGATTTTATGGTTTGTTTTTTCTAAAAAAGACAAAGGTGGTGGTCGTAATAATAGAGGAGGTAGAAACGATGCAACTGATATTTTAACTGCAATTTTATTGAGTAGAGCTGGTCGAGGTGGATTTGGCGGTGGCTTTGGTGGCGGTTCTAGCGGCGGAAGCTTTGGTGGAGGCGGTTTTGGTGGTGGCTTTGGAGGCGGAGGCTTTTCTGGAGGTGGTGCCGGTGGAAGCTGGTAGTTTTTGAGTCGAAAGTCTTAAAGTCAGAAGTCAAAAGTCAGAAGTCAAAAGTCAAAAGTTTTTTAAATACATAAGCGGAATACCTATTTAAGGGAATTCCGCTTTTTTGTTTTGTAATAACTATCTTTGAAACTATATCAAATAATTATGAGTTTTTATCAGCAAATTGCACCTTATTATCACCATATTTTTAAAATTAATGTAAGTCAGGTTGATTTTATTAGGTTAAAAATACCCGAAAATAATGGTGAGGTTTTAGATGTAGGGTGCGGAATTGGAACGCTTTCTTTGGAACTTGGCAATTATTATAAGCGTATTTATGGTATTGATATGGATGCTGAAATGATACGAGTAGCTTTAAAACAAAAAGGAGATCAGTTAAAATCCATTGAGTTTAAACAAATAAGTATGCTTAAATTAGCTGCTACTTTTGATAAAAGCGCTTTGGATGGTATTGTTTGTTTTGGAAATACTTTGGTGCATTTGAATTCTTTAGATGAAATTGCTGATTTTTTACAACAAGCAAAACACGTAGTTAAACCAGCTGGAAAATTGTTGCTGCAAATAGTTAATTACGATAAAATTATTGAGCAAAATATAAAGGAATTACCATTGGTTGCAAATGATGAAATTACGTTTGAACGAAATTATATTTATCATAAATCTGAAAATAAGATGGATTTTAATACGCGTTTAACGGTGAAATCAACTGATGAAATAATTGAAAACAGCATTGAATTGTTACCTGTATTAAAAAAGGAACTAGCACTTTTATTAAAAACGGCTGGATTTAATAATTGTAATTACTATGGTAATTTTAATCAAGAATTGTATACGGTTGATAGTATGGCTTTAATTGTAGAGGCTTGGTAGGTGGTTATTGAAAAACTTACTTTTTTTGGTAAAACCGCGTTAAGGATTGCAGCGGCATCCTTTTTTACAATGCAACGCAGTGAAATTGTAAAAAAGATATAGCGGAAAGCCTGACCCCTTGCGGGTAACGCCCTAGATACAATTCACAATTACGAGTTATCAATTTTTTAAAAACAATAAAAAAAGCTCTTCGTTTTAGTCTTTGCTAACAACCAGCAACTAAATGCCAACAACCATTTTTAATGATGATCGTGTTTTTCGGTTAATTTTCCTTTGTAGACTCTGTGTACAAAAGTGACGTAAATTACAATGAGTATAAAAGCGATTATCCACCAAACAATGCCAGTTTCTAAAGCGTACTTTTCGGAAGCGGTGTTGTAAATTGTTAAAGAATCTACTACCGAATTTGTGCTTGGAATTACCACAGGAAACAGGCTTGCTACTGCTGTGCAAATACCTGCAATTATAAATATTGTTGACGATGTAAAACCTATCCAATGCTTGCTGCTGTTACGGGCAAGTAGCATACCAATTAAACCCGAAAGCGCTATAAATGGCAATAAATATATTGATGGATGTTGGTTGAATATTTGGTTTTGAAAAGATTTCATTGTAACAAAAGCGATGAGAGAAATTACAATAAAAACAACCAAAGCAATCCACAATGGCAGGATTTTGCTTTGTAGTTTTTTAACAAAATCACCTTCGGTTTTTAATATAATCCAATATGCTCCGTGGATGGTTAGTGTAAAAACAGCGACCAAGCCAATGGTTATTGTAAACCAATCTATTACGCCGGGTCTTTGAGCAAAAGGAGAAAAACTACCATCCCATAAGGGTGTAAAAAACGAATAACTATTTGTGAATTTTGCAATACCATCTTCAACACCACCAAGGTTTACACCTCTAATAACGTTTCCAAAAGCGACACCAAAAAACAATGCCAATAACAAACTTGAAATACCGAATGCTTTTTGCCAAGGTTTGATCCACAATTCGTGGTTTATTAAATGGGTAAATTCAATTCCCAATGCCCTAAAAATAAAGAGCCATAAAATTAAAATTAAAGGCAAATAAAAGCCGCTAAAAGCTGATGCGTAAAGGGTAGGAAAAGCTGCAAATAAAACGCCACCAAAGGCAATTAGCCAAACCTCGTTTCCGTCCCAAAAAGGACCAATGGCACGCATTACTTGTTTTTTTTCTTCATCAGTTTTTGCAAAAAAGAAATGAATGATTCCTGCACCAAAATCAAAACCATCTAAAACAATATACATAATTAGCATAAAGCATAAAATCAGATACCAAGTCAATTCCATAATTTTAGTTTTTTACAATTAATTTTGGTCCTTTATGAATGATTTTTCCAACTAAAATAAGCATAATAAAACCCAGTACCAGATACAAACCAACAAAACCCAATAAGGTAAATAGTGTATTTCCTGCGGATACGCTTTCTGAAATACCATCGGCAGTTTTAAATAAGCCATATACAAGGTATGGTTGTCGGCCTAACTCGGCAGTATACCAACCGGCGGTATTTGCAATGTATGGAAATGGTGCTGCAAACATTAAAACCCACAAAAACCAACGTTGAACTTCTAATTTTTTCTTCCATAAAAACCAAACACCTAAAAACATAATTCCTATAAAAATGGTGCCTAATCCAACCATAATATGGTATGCATAGTACAATCCAGGAATATTTGTAGGCCATTCTTCTTTAGGAAAATCGTTTAAGCCTTTTATTTCTGCATCCCAACGTTTGTAAGTTAAAAAACTAAGCACATTAGGAACTTCAATTTTATTGTCTAAGCGTTGTTCTTTCATATTTGGCTGTCCAATTAATACTATTGGCGCGCCGTTTTCAGTATTAAATAAACCTTCCATAGCGGCTAAAGTTACAGGTTGCTTTAGTGCAACTTGTTTGGCTAATAAATCGCCTGTAGGAACCGCTACAAATAAGGAAGAAATAAGCCCGGTAATCAATGCTGTTTTTAAAAATAAATGCGCATAAGGCTTGTGTTTGTTGATTAACAGATAAAATGCACCAACGCAAGCAACAACAAATGAAGTTGTTACCAATGACGCCATTTGGTTGTGGAAAAATGAAGGTAATAACCAAGGATTTCCAAATAATTCGGAAAAGTTTTTAAGTGCAAATTTTCCGTTGGCTAAAATTTCATAACCAACAGGATGTTGCATCCAAGAGTGTGTTGCAATAATTAAATAACCACTAGCCCAGGTGCCAATAAATATCAATAAAGCAACTAAAAAATGGAGTTTTTTGCCTAGAATTTTTTCGCCAAATAAAAACAATCCTAAAAAGGAGGATTCTAAAAAGAAGGAAAACATACCTTCCATAGCCAGCGTTTGGCCAATTATATTGCCTGTTTTTTCAGAAAATTGCGCCCAATTTGTCCCAAACTGAAATTCCATTGGAATCCCAGTAACAACGCCCATTCCAAAGTTTATGGCAAATATTTTAGCCCAAAATTTAGCCGATTCGTTAAAAATTATATTGCTGGTTTTTAAATAAAAACCTTTATAAAGTACAATTATTAAAGCCAAACCCATAGTGAGTTGTGGAAATAAATAATGGTAGGTTATAGTAAAAGCAAACTGTAATCTGCCGTAAAGTAAAGCATCATCCATTCATAAGAAATTTTAAGAATGCCCAAAATTACGAATTATCTAGAGAATGTAGGTAATGTAACTTACATTAAAAGATGATTAAAACAGCTTATTTTTGTCTAAAATAGATTACAATTGGTACGCCTGAAAAATCATAAATTTCACGGAGTTTGTTTTCTACATAACGTTTGTAAGGCTCTTTTACATATTGTGGTAAATTACAGAAAAACACAAACTGAGGTGTAGGTGTTGGCAACTGCATACAATATTTAATTTTTACAAACTTACCTTTAATTGCAGGTGGTCCGTTGTGTTTTACAATGTCTAACATTGTTTCGTTTAACTTGCTGGTTGGAATGCGTTTTTTTCTATTTTCAAAAACTTCAACAGCAGTTTCAATGGCTTTAAAAATACGTTGTTTTGTTAAAACACTAGTAAAAATAATTGGCACATCAGTAAAAGGTGCAATTTCTCGTCTAACTTGTGCTTCAAAATCACGCATGGTATTGGTTTCTTTTTCAACCAAATCCCATTTGTTTACTAAAATAACAACTCCTTTTTTGTTTTTTTCGGCCAACCAAAAAATATTTTCATCCTGACCTTCAAAACCGCGGGTGGCATCCAATACTAAAATAGCTACATCACAACTTTCAATAGCTCTTACAGCACGCATTACAGAGTAAAACTCTAAATCTTCTTTAACTTTCGATTTTTTTCTAATTCCGGCAGTATCAACCAAATTAAATTCAAATCCAAAACGGTTGTATTTTGTATCAATCGTATCGCGAGTTGTTCCAGCAATATCGGTTACAATATTTCTGTCTTCACCAATTAAAGCATTGATAAATGAAGATTTTCCTGCGTTTGGTCGTCCTACAACAGCAAAGCGAGGTAATTCACTTTCTTCAACAACATCATCTTCCATTTTTTCAACAACAGCATCTAATAATTCACCTGTACCGCTACCGTTGATTGATGAAATTGTATAATACTCACCCAATCCTAGGTTGTAAAATTCAACAGCATTGGCGTCGCGCATAGCGTTGTCAACTTTATTTACAGCAATAAAAATAGGTTTCTTTATTTTTCGTAAAAATTTAGCAACTTCAGCATCTAAAGGCGTAATACCTTCTTCAACATCAACAACAAAAATGATGATATCAGCTTCATCAACAGCTAATTGAACCTGCTTTCTTATTTCTTCTTCAAAAATATCATCAGATCCAATAACATAACCTCCAGTATCAATTACCGAGAAATTTTTGCCATTCCAATCACTTTTTCCGTAGTGTCTGTCACGAGTAACTCCACTCACAGAATCAACAATTGCTTGTCGGTGTTTAATTAAACGATTAAATAAAGTTGATTTTCCAACATTAGGTCTTCCAACTATGGCTACGATATTACTCATTTGATACTTTTTAATTTTTTGCAAAAATACATTTTTTTATTTTGGAAATGAAGGTATTAGGATTGCTAAGTTTTTATTTCATAAAAAATAGTATATTTCAACAACTAAAAAAATCATTTTCAATGGAAATAGAAAAAAACAGTGATATCCATTTAAGGCCACGGTTTAAGATGGATTTTAATGAAAGTCAGCAAAATTTGATTTCAAAATTTGAAGCTAATTTAAAGGATGGAAATTGTAAATATTGCAGTAAAATTGTTGATGGACATATAGTTATTGATGTGCCTGTTGAAGAAAATAAGTTTTGGTCACCACAGTTAAATATTGAAATTGAACAGGTTGAAGAAGGTAAAACTATTGTAAAAGGTTTGTTTGGACCCAAACCGCAAGTGTGGACATTATTTATGTTTTTTCATTTTGCTGTAGCAGTTGCTTTTATTGGTTTTTCAGTAATGGCTTATGTACAATGGACTTTAAAATCTGATTATTTATTTGCTTTGGAAGTGGTAATTGCTTTGCCTATTTTGTGGATTTTAATGTATTTTTTTGGAAGATGGGGTAAAAGTACGGGTAATAAGCAAATGGACGAATTGTATAAATTTATGATGAAAACTTTGGAGAGAAATTAAGTAATAAAGTATAAAGTTTTCAGTTAAAGTATGCTGTAATTTTTAGAGTTTGAAAGATACAAAGGTACGAAGTATTAGTTTTTATTAAAGCTCTTACAAACAACCAACAACCGATTTTACTCATTATTATAACCAAATCTGCGTAATTGTCGTTTATCGCTTCTCCAGTTTTTATTCACTTTTACATATAATTCTAAATGAATTTTTTTGTCGAAAAATTTTTCCAAATCTTTTCTTGCTTCGGTTCCAACACGTTTTAAAGGCGCACCTTTATGACCTATGATAATTCCTTTTTGGGTTTCGCGTTCGACCATAATTACAGAACGAATTCTAATCATCGTGTCACTTTCAAAAAACTCTTCAGTTTCAATTTCAACAGAATAAGGAATTTCCTTTTTGTAGTGCAATAGTATTTTTTCTCGAATGGCTTCGTTGATAAAAAAACGCTCAGGCTTGTCTGTTAATTGATCTTTCGGGTAATAGGGTGGAGATTCAGGTAACAATTCTAAAATTTTGTCGAAAACACCTTGAACATTGAAATTTTCTAAAGCTGAAATTACGGTAACTTCCGCATTTGGCACTTTTTCTTTCCAGTACAATAATTTTTCTTCAACTTCTTCTTGTGAAGAGGTGTATATTTTATTGATTAATAATAAAACGGGCACTTTAGAATGTTGAATTTTATTAAAAAACTGCTCATCTTTTAATTCCTTTTCGCCAATTTCAACCATATAAATAAGCACATCATCATCTTCAAAAGCCGTTTTCACAAAATTCATCATAGAGGCTTGTAATTCGTATGCGGGATAGAGCAGTAGGTAGCTCGTCGGGCTCATAACCCGAAGGTCACAGGTTCGAGTCCTGTTCCCGCTACTAGTAAAAACGGTTTAGATTAGTCTAAACCGTTTTTTTATTATGTTCAATTTAAATGAAAGTTTTACCTTTTGAGTACCAAAATGAACACGATTTGCAAGTGAAGAAGAATTTTTCAACCCCAAAAATTTACAATGCTAATGGCGATTTAGACAAGCGTTGGTATGTTAATTTGCTTATCAAACTTTAGGCTTGAGTTTTTAGTGGATGAAAAATATTTTTTACAATTTAATATTTCCTCAGCATTTTTTAAGCTCGCCTTTTTAAGTAATGTTGTTTTAAATTTTTTTCCATTTTTTAACAGGTGAGTATTGTCTTCTATTGCATTTAATTAGATTTGTTTTATACTGCGAGTATGTTGCGGGTATGTTGCGGGTATCTATGGGGTATGTTGCGGAAATGACTAGTCCTGACTCGTCCTAAAATAACTATACAGGTTATGATGCTGCAGATAGTGTTATTTAATTTTTATAAAAGAGGGTTACTTTGAACGCGAATCGGTTAAAATTAAAATAATACGAAAGAGAGTGATCAAAAGTTATGAATCTTTTTTAAATTCTTTTAAGTAATCACTCGGAGTTTGATTAAATTGTTTTCTAAAGCAAGTTCTAAAGTATTTTGGATCAGAAAATCCAACCATAAATATTATCTCAGTAATGGAATATTTACCTGATTTCATAAGTTTTGCAGCTTTTTTAAGACGAATAGACCTAATAAATTGTGAAGTTGATTGACCGGTAATGGATTTAATTTTATTAAACAAAGATGATCTGCTGATACCAATATCTAGTGAAAATTGCTCAACGGAAAAATCAGGGTTATCTATGTTTTTTTTAATTATTTTTAATGACTTTTCTAGAAAATCTTGATCTAATTTACTGGATAATTCTTTCCATGATTCAGAACTAGATTCAGTGTTAAATTTCTGAGCCCATAATCGTTTTGTTCGCAGAATATTATCAACTCTAAGCTTTAAAACTTCAACATTAAAAGGTTTTAAAATAAATTCATCAGCTCCTGTTTCTAATCCTTCTTTTTCATTTTCTATACCGGCTTTAGCAGTTAATATAATTACTGGAATATGACTTGTATTTAAATCAGTTTTTATTTTTTTACACATTTCAATACCATTCATTTTTGGCATCATTAAATCACTAATAATAATGTCTGGCATATTTTTTATAGTATATTCTAAACCCTCAATACCATTATTCGCGGCAATGACATTAAAATAATTTCCAAAATAATTAAATAAGTATTCTTGTAAATCTTTATTGTCCTCTACAATTAATATGGTTGGTGTTTTAGAGGGGTGTTCAATAGTTTTATTTTCTTTTTGTAATGTTAATATGTTTTCTTTTATATCGATTACTTCTTTTTTTGTAAAACTAAAATCGTATTGCTTTGGTAAAAGTTCTATAATTGAATCGTCAATATAATCACTTTTTAAAATTGGAATTATTATTGAGCAAGTTGTTCCTTTATCTTCATCACTTTCAATGGTGATATTGCCCTTGTGAATTTCGACCAAATGTTTCGTATAGGCCAATCCTAAACCTGAGCCAATGTGAATGGAGCTATTTTCTTTTTTAGTTTGATAAAATCGTTCAAAAATACTTTCCAATTCATCTTTTGGTATCCCGATTCCTTCATCAGTAACTTTAATTAGGGCTTGTTTTTTGTTATTAATAAATACTTCTTCAATACTTATTGAAATTGTTTTATTGGGAGGCGTAAATTTAAATGCATTGGATAATAAATTGTAAAGAATTTTTTCAATTTTATCATTATCAAACCAGGCATCTATAGAATTTTTTTTGGAGATGAATTCAAATTTTATTGATTTTTCTGTGGATATTTCTTCAAATGCAAAATAAATTTCTTTTACAAAAGAAACTAAGTCACCATTTTGAACAATTAAATTGATAGAGCCCGATTCAGCTTTTCTAAAATCTAACAATTGATTGATCAATTTTAATAATCTCACCGAATTTTTGTACATAATTGAATTTAATTTATGTAAGTATTCAGGATTTGTATTGCCCCTCATAATTTGTTGTAATGGGCCAATAATTAGGGTAAGCGGAGTTCTTAATTCATGAGAAATATTTGTAAAAAACTGAAGTTTCATTTTAGTGATTTCTTCTGATTTTTCGTGTAATGCACTTTCTAAAATCAATTCATTTTTAAGTTTTATTTGGTTCATTCTAAATTGAATGATTAGAACTGTAATACCCAAAATGATTAGCGTAAACAGTATAAGTGCTATAGGTGTAAGATACCAAGGGTTTTTAATAGTTATTGAAATTTGTTTGGGTGTATCTGTCCAAATTCCTGCACTATTAGAACCATAAACTTTAAAAGTATAATTTCCTGGAAGTAAATTTGTGTATGAAGCAAATCGACGATTATTGCCAGTTGCATATTGCCATTTTTGATTAAATCCTTCTAAAATATATTTATACTTATTTTTTTTAGGGTTTGAAAAATGCATACTTGAAAATGCAAATTCTATAGAATTTAGATAATGAGGTAAAACAATATTATCAGTTTTATCAATACTTTTTGTCAATATAATATTGTCTTTTACGCTTTGAAATGGTTTAATTGATTCGTCAAAGAGTTTAAAATTTGTAATTGTTAATTGGGGCTTAAACTTGTTCACTGACAAATTGTTTGGTTGAAAAAAAGTTAAGCCATTTACCCCTCCACAAAGCATAATTCCTGAGGATGAAAAGATCATAGCATTGTCTCTAAATTCATTTACATTAAAGCCATCTTGTTTTTCAAAATGTGTAATTTCACCTGTAGAAGGATTTAATTTAGAGATTTCTCGTACGTGCATCATCCAAATATTACCGTCAAAATCCTCTTTAATTTGGTAAACAACATCACTAGGTAAACCATTTTCAACAGAATAGTGAGTAAATTTTAATTCTTTATTTTTTGATATTTCAATTTGATTTAATCCGCCACCAAAAGTTCCAACATATAATTTTCCATCTTTAGATTGAAAAATATCAAGCACATAATTGTTGCTTATACTATTTTTATTATTTGATTGATGCAGATAGCGAATAAATTTATCATTTCCATAGTTTGAATTTTCTAATTTGTTTAAACCTCCGATTGTTCCAACCCAGATATTTCCTTCATAATCTTCAAGAATATCTCTTACATAGTTATTTGATAAACTATTTGTGTCATTAGCTATTGGGTTGTAATTAATAGTTTTATAAGGTTGATTTTTTTCATCAAAAGAAATTTTCAATAGTCCATTATTCCAATAACCAGCCCAAATATTTCCATGATTGTCTTCTTCTAATCCAAATACAGCATTTACTATTGGTTCTCCTAAGTTATCTTTAAAATTGTTGAAGGTTTCAACCATGTAAGTATTTGTTTTTTCAGACAATTGGATTCTACTTAGGCCGTTTTTGGCTCCTACCCATATATTTCCATTATGGTCATTCATTAAACGCTTTACTTCAAATAATTCAGGAACGTTTAACTTTTCATTCTTCTCAGTCAAATAATTATAAACCCAAGGGGTATTTGAATTGTTGAAAATACTCTGTTTAAGTTCCTTTTTATTAATGACAGCAATACCTCCTTCTCCTTGAGAACCTAACCAAATATTTCCTTCTGTATCTTCACACATAGAGAGGATGGGGAAAGATTGGAATATCGCCTCATTTTTAGGATCTAAAAACTCAGTTGAATTAAAAAAAGTATGGCTTTCTAAGTCAATTTTATATAAACCATAATTTAAAGTTCCTAGCCATAAAATATTAGTTTTATCAATTAATAATTCTTGAGCTTGTTGCGTGTATATTAATTTTTTTAGCTGATTGTTTTTGCCAAAATTCGTGATTTCCCCCTTATTAGTATCATAGTTTAAAAGAAGTCCATTACCCGCAATCCATAAGCGCTCATTTTTATCAACCACCATGTTTAACTTTCTATAAACTTTACTAGTCTTCATTTCATCATTTGAAACTAAATTTATCAATTGTTTATCAATTACCTGTAGTTGTTCGTTTAACTTTATTTTTAACATTTGCAGTTTACTGCTAACTATCCAAATAGTGTTTTTAGGATATTCAAAAAAATCTACAGCATAACCTTCTTTAAAAAGGTTTTCTTTTAGATTGGTCTGCGTAATATTTATTTCAGGAAAATCTAGTTCGTTAGTTATTTCAACTTGGTGTATTTTTGTTTTTCTTTCGGGAGTTAAAAACCAATGCTTCCCGTTTTTAGCAGGAATAATTTTTTTGATACTTAAATCAAACCCTTTGGTTTCTTTTAAAAATTTCTGAAACAATAGTTCTCCATTTTCATTGACCTTAAAAAAATTAAGTCCTTTGAGCGTATTAATAAAAAAAATACCACTGGTTGATTGGTAAATATTGTTGATATCAAAAATAGAATTGGGTTGGTTTGAATTGTTGAAATAAACGTTAATTTCTCCTGTGTCAGGGTTAATTCTATTTAATCCGGCATCTGTAGTCCCAGCCCATATATATCCATCTTTGTCTTCGAATAGTTTAATTATTATATTACTGCTTAATCCACGAACATCAGTTTCGTATTTATAATGCTCCATGGAATATCCATCATATTTATTAATTCCGTTATAGGTGCCTATCCAGATAAAACCATTTTTATCTTGGATAATACTCTTAATGGTGTTTTGCGACAAACCTTCTTCTCCAGAAATTTGGTTAAGTCTCCATTGAGAATAAATAGTGTTACTTATAAATAAGTAGATGAAAAATAATATTATTCTAATTGAATTTGTCATTTAAAGCTTTTAAAATATAATTTAGCAATAAAGTTAATGTTTTTTGAAATGATGAATTAGGATTAATTTCCTAATATATTTTTACTATAATTTTTATGAAGTGTGTTGTGTAAAGTATTCACAATTTGAGCATAGTCACTATATTCTGCTACATTTTCATTTTCGTCAGGATCAATTTCGTGGTCAAACAACATGCGAGCAAATGTTTCATTGTTATTTGGATTTATATATTCTGTATAACTGTATCGCAGTGTTTTAATACTATACCCATTAGAGTTGTTAAAAAATACTTCAGTTTTTCCTTTTAAGTTTAGGTTCTCTAAAATGGGCAATAAACTTTCTCCTTCCAATTGGTTTTTGGGAATTTCTAAATTACACATAGCTGCCAACGTAGGAAAAATATCAACCAATTCAACCAAAGCATTGGTAATTCCTTTATTTTTGTTAAAAGGTGAGTAAATGATTAATGGAACTTGTGTTGAGGTTCTGTGACTTGTCCATTTAGCCCATTGCCCATGTTCTTGTAAATTATAACCGTGGTCAGAAACAAATACTACAATCGTGTTTTTATCCAATCCAGTAGCTTTTAGTTTTGCAAGTATTTCACCTATTAAGGTATCAACATAGCTAACAGTTGCGTAATAGCCGTGTATTAATGAAATGGCCGTATCATCACTAACAGTTTCTCCAATTGGAGGAATTCCAGTATACTGTCTTAATTCTGCAGAGTTGCTTATAGAAATGGCAGGTGCATTTTTGGGAGAATAATTATTGTATGGCTTATGAATAACATTTTCAGGATATTTATCCCAATGACGGGCAGGTGCATTAAAAGGTAAATGTGGACTAATGAAGCCAGCAGTTAATAAAAAAGGTTGATTGCTATTTTTTAGTTTGTCTAAATCTCCAATCACTTTTTGAGTCATTAAACCATCAATATAATCTGTGTCATTTACAGCTGCTTTTTCATACGCGGGTCCGGTATTGGTTTCTTTATATGTTAAAACATTTTCTGGAAGCAAATAATCTCTCCATAAACTTTGCCACCAATCTGTAGGTGCTAAACCATCTGGATTTTCATCAAAAGCATATGGGCGCCATACTTCAGTCCAGTCGTTTATTCTGTCATCTAAATGGTGATATATTTTGCCATTTGAAATGGTAATATATCCATTTTCTTTAAAAAGTTGAGGAAGTGTGATTGCTTCTGGTGTGTCATCCTGAACAAAAACTTTATAATCTCTAAAAATATTTTTTGTAGGCCTAATTCCCGTTAACATACTGGCTCGTGATGCACCACAAACGGCAACATTACAATAGGCATTTTTAAATAAGACACCTTCTTTTGCAAGTTTGTCTATATTTGGGGATTGCATTTGAGTCTGCCCATAACAACCTAATTGTGGTCTTAGGTCGTCCATATATAAAATGAGGACATTTGGTTTTGGAGTTCCTGTAGCATTTGAAATATTAAATAGTAAGCCAAAACAGCAAGTGAGAATAATTTTTAAAGTATTCATATTTTTATTTAATTTTTTATGAAGTATTAAAAATACGATGTAATAATAAATCGTATCATATTTTTTGGATGAAATGTTAAATGTCTAAATCTATTTAATCTTTAATAAAACGTCTTATTAAGTTGGTATTGTTTTCTGGGTAAATTTTAGCAAGGTAAATACCTTTATTCAAGCTACTAACATCTATAGTATCACTATTTTCTTTGCTTAACATTTTTTGGCCTAAAATGTTGAAAACCTCAATTTTCAGCAATTCTTTTGAAGAGTTAATTTGCAAAGTGTTTTGTACTGGGTTAGGATAAATTTCAATCTTTTGTAAATCTAAATATTCAGTTGATAATGATTTTTGTGTCATACTTATAGCCGCTTTATTAAAACGAACGGCTCCATAGCCTTGGGTTATTTCAATTCCTAATTGAATATGATAAATATATTGATTAGGATTAATGTATCCTTCTGCCTGGAATCTGTCAAATAGGTTTTTAATATTTAAAGAGCCATTTAATAGTTTATTATTATCTTTTATAATCACTCTTCGCCATTCATAATTATCTTGAATGTCATATAGCCATGCAAATGGTTTTCCAAGTATTTGAGTATCGGGAAGGGTATATGGGTAGGGTGGAATCCAAGTGCCATTTTGATCAAAGACAAAGAAAAAATCACCATCATTTTTTGAAAAATTGGTTAAATAGCTTTCATCTGTTAAAAACATATTCATAGCTATTTTATATTCTTCAGTTCCAAATAAGTGTTCAAAATCAAAATCTAATGATAAAGACTCCAGCGAACTAATTTGAAAAGGAAAGCTTGATAAATCTTCTCTTATATTTTTTCTATTGCCCCAAAATACATTTACATAACTCCAAACGGAAGCACCTCCATAAGCATTTGCTTTTGAGGGTGTATCCCATAAAAATATGGTGGATTCCGGGGCGTTTGTTTTATAAATTGTTGCCATTCTAAAATCTACATTCGGAACGGCTGTTCCTCGTCCCCATAAATTATTTAATACAGTCCAATCATTTGCTGAATTTATATAAGATTCATTGTGTAGATCCAAAATTTGATATGAACTATCTAAATTTTGAATAGTATAATCGTATCCATCGACAATTTCAATTGTATAGTTTGTTGCTGAAGCATTTATTTGAAGGATATCTGTGTGTATTACATTATATGTATCTGGTATTATATTGTTAATTTTAATAACGCCAGTACTTTGATTAATAGTATAGTATGAATTGTTGTTACCAGAAGTTATACTATAAGTGACAGAACCTTCTTGGGAATCGTTAATATCATAAATTACATCTCCAATTTTTTCATATTCACTTCTAAAAACTAAAGCCATTGTTTGGGCTTTCAAATTTAAAATTGGAATAAACACTAATAATATTAAAAGAATTCTATGTTTCATTTTTGATTCTATTTAAAATGCCTTCTTGGTTGCTTCTCCAATAGATACAATGCGTAATATTTAATTTAAAAGTATAATTTTATAAAACAAGCCAATAAATATATTTATTGGCTTGTTTTATAAAAAGGTTAAAAAATTATTCTTTAATAAAACGTTTTGTTGAAATTATATTATTTTCTTGGTAAATTTTAGCAATGTAAGTGCCTTTATTTAAGCCACTAACATCTATTGAAGAATCATTCTCTTTGCTTAACACTTTTTGACCTAAAATATTAAATACTTCTATTTTTTCTATTTCATTTAAAGCATTTACATTTAATATATTTTGTACTGGGTTGGGGTAAATCAAAATGCTGGCATCATCTTTAAAATCAATATCATCAAGACTTAATGTAGCTGAATTATTAAAAACTATTCTATCAATTATAATATCTTCTAATGAAGCCGCATTACTTGCATTATTTGTATTTCTAATTATAATTTGGATATCTTGTGTAATTCCTGTCCATTCAGTTTTTGCAGTTGCTAAATCAATTGGAATTGATTCAAATGTTGACATATTTTGATTTATACTAACATTTGTACCAATAAAGCCAACGTAATTATCAGCCGAATGTCTAAATTGAATTCTGAATTGATTATTATTTGCATTCTCATTTTTATAAACAATATGCATAAATGTATTTGCATCAGCATCAACAGAGTTTACTAGGTTAGTAATTTTAGAGCCAATCCCGTTACCTGTTGGAGTTATTGTTAAAACATTCGCACTTACATTAATTGTACTAGTTACTTCAGACCATCCTTCTGAATCTCCATCAGTGTTAAATTCATAAATTAATTTTTCTGATCTTGGAATTGCATTTAAAAACTCAATTTTATCAATGTTAAGAGTCACACCGCCAGCTGGAGTTGTATAATTTGCATTTCCAGCAGCTTTAAAATGCATTTGTATATCATTTTCAGGGACATCATTTCCCCAATCAGCATTTGTTAAATTAAAATAATACGTTACATACCCAGTATCACCTGAAGTAATATCTTGTTCAATGTATATACGACCACCTGCAGCCTTTGCAAATGAAATTCTTAAAAATGTTGGTCCTTCGGTACTTAAATTTTGAAGTGTAACGGCACAAATTTTATTAGTTACTCCATCTACTCCAGCAGTTGAAGAACCAATTTTAGGATTTGATACAGCTTCAGTTAAATTTACTGCAACAAAAGTTGGGCTTGCTGTTAAAGTTGCACCCGTTATTGTAGCATCCCAGTTATCAACTGAATTGGTGAAATTAAAAGTTTGCCCAAACCCACTAAAAGGCAGTGCAGTTAATAAAAATAAAATGTAAAGTTTTTTCATAATAAATAGTTTTAAATTAATTGTTGATTATGACTAATTTTTTGTGTTGTTGTGAGCTATTGCTTAAAAATAATTGTAAAAAATAAACATTAGTACTTAGGTTTGAAACGTCTAAAGTATTCTTGTTAAAGGCACATTTTTTTTCCGACCCAGTTAAATCGTACACTTTAATTTTTACAATCTCTTGTGTTGTTTTGAAAAATACGTTTCCTTTTGCAGGGTTTGGATACATCATTACTTTTTCTATCAAAAGGTTTGTTTCATTAGATATGCTTAATGTTTGGTTAGTAAAAGCGTTAAAGTTGTCAAAATAATATATACCCGTTTTGGCGCCACATAATATTTGAAATTCCACTTCCTTTGTATTTAATGGGATGTCACAAGTGTATTCAAATAATTGGTAATCAGTTGTTAAGTTAAAAGCATTAGAAATTAAAGTATAGGAAACGGCATCACTGTTATCAGTTACTTTTAAACGAAATTTAAAATTTTGTGAGCTCGTACTGCCTTTTGCGACTGTTCTGAAAGTATAAGTTTTCCCTGAAATATTTTGGGTATATGGCTCATTCTTAAGTACTACTTTACTATGAGCAGTTCCTGCTGTTGTAACTTCTATTTTTAAAGATTCTAGATCTTCATAAATGTTTGGGCTTGTAGTATTTGAAATAGAAGCGACAGGACCATCATTGGCAACATAAAGATTCCAATTGCTGTTATAACCACATTCTATATCAGCATTTTTTATCATTTCAATATCTAAACAATTAATTCCTAATACCGCATTTCGGACATCACTTACCCAGGTTCTGTCAGTCACTTTATAAATAGTTTTATTTGCTTGGTCACCAGCATCCCAAACAGTGAATGCAAAACCTAAATCAATTGCTTTTTGTGCTAAATAACGGTGAAACTCAACTCTGGAAGCATTTTCAGGGCCACCAAAATCGCCATAGGTTTTAGTGCTATAATTATAACCACCTTCATTATCGGCACCAAACTCTCCAAATAAAATGGGAATATTGTTTGCTGTTGACCAAGTTTTAACTGCACCAAAATCCGTATCAACTTCTAATTTATCAGCATCTGTACCCCAATCATAATCTGTGTGTTGAGAACTCGAAGAAGCTGTAAATGCTCTTGGCCAATAATAATGATATGTGGCTATTAAATTGTCATCTAAACTTAATACACTGCTTCCAATTTGTAAAGGCGCTTCATAAGCATTTTTGGAACCTCCAGTAATTACAATATTTCTATCAGCGTTATTACTGCCAGTACTTCTAATAATGTTAATAATATCGGTATTTAAAACATCCATTTCAATATCAGTTATATTGAAATAAGGCTCATTTATTATTTCAAACAATAAATCATAGGAGAAATTTTTTAATCTATTTGAAATTTGTGTCCAAATGGCTCTAAATTTTGCGTTGTCAGCAGCTCTTTTTGCAGAAGTGGGATGTGTATATAATGCTGGATTTTTAGATTCATTAAAAGTTTCAATAAATTCATCTTTTAACGTGCTTCCATGAAAATCTAAAATAACTACTAAATTTCTATTCAAAGCCCAAGTTAGTACTTCTTCAATTCTATCTAAATAAGTAGAAGAAACAGTAAAAGTTAATGGGTTATTCGTGTAGTCGCTTGCCGTATTTGCATCTTTTGAATATCCAGAAGTATCACCTGAGGTTCTAGTCCCAAAAAAATCTGCAGGAATTCTAACTGTTTTAAAACCTACCGAAGCAATATCATCAAAATAAGATTCTTCAACAGCAGGAGCCCAGTTACCTTCAACAGGGGCACTTAAGGTATTTCCTAAATTAATACCTCTACCCATTTTAGCCACCATTTGTTGCGGTGTACTTTGGGAAAGCACCAATAGAGGAAAACTAATAGATAAAATTAAAAGATGTATTTTTCTTTTCATAGAGGAGTTTTTAACTTTTTTCTTTGGCGGCTTTTTTAGCAACTTGTTGTTGTTTATTTAATAAGCCATAAACTTTTTTGCCAAGCGCTTTATTAAGTGCTTGTATTTGTTCTTTTTGTTCGTTTTTGTCAGTTACTTCTTCTTTAATTTTTTTTATAGCCTTGCTTTTTTCAACATAAAGAGCAGTGATTTCTTTTTGCTGTTCATCTGTTAATGCTGCAGATTTATCAACTGATACAAGCTCCTTGTTTAATTCATCAACTTTTTTAGTAGCTTCAATTGTTGCTTTGTCTTGTGCAAAAGCATTAGCTGTTATTGAAACAAACAGAATGGTACTCAATAATAATTTTATTGTTTTCATAATTAATGTAAAATTTAAATTTGATTTATTTTGACGAAGTTAAATTATGAACCGAAATGTGAAGGGGAGAAATGTTTTTTTAGAAGGGCATTATGGTTTTAATACCTTATTTTGAGTGTTTTAAAAAATATGGATAATGTGTTGTTGTAAAATATTTAACTTTTATGTAGGTAAAATTAAAGTTGTTTTACAATTGTTGGATTTCCTTTAAGATATCCAAGTGAAGTTAAAAATAAGTCAGTTTCATATAAGGTTTCATCAAAATATTTCCCTTTATTAAAAAAGGAGTGTTCTTGCCCTTCATATAAAAACAAATCACAACGACTTCCAACTTCTTCCATTTTTTTCTTGTATTCTTTTGAAGATGCTACAGGGGTTGTTTTATCTTTTGTTCCAAAAAACACAATAGTTGGGGGTGCACCCATACTAATATTATGCAAAGGTGAAATTTCTAAATACCGACCTTCCATTCTTTGATGAGCAAAGCCGTTTGGGCCTAAATCATAAACAGGATTGAATAATACCAATGCATTTGGAACAGAACTAATACTTAAATCTTCAGAAGGGTCTTCTAAACCAATGATGTTTCCGCAGGAAGCAGCCAAATGCCCTCCAGCTGAGCCTCCTCCAGCAGCAATCATATCAGGGTTAATATGCAATTCCTTTGCATGTTTTCTAACATATCTTATAGCTGATTTGGCATCATTTACGGCATCAAAAGGTGTAGTTCCATGGGTGTTTTTAATTCTGTAATCTGCTGAAATTGCAATCATTCCTCTAGAAGCTAAATAGCTAGACTGTCAAGAAAAAGCCGTGTAATTTCCGTTGTTCCAGCCTCCGCCATGAAAAAAGATAATAGTATTATAGACTTTTGTTGTGTCAAAATCTATTGGGTAATACACATGTAATTTTAATGAAATCGTATCTATTTTTTTATATTCAATAGTTATAGGATTTATTTTTAGTATAGAGGTCTGACAGTGACCAATTGTTACAATTATAAAAAACAGGAAGAATTTTGTTTTCAAGAAATTCATATTTAGCTGTTTTAAAAAACAATGCTGGATTACTTAATTTTATTTTATTTGATGCATAACAATGTCACTTTCTTTAAAACCAATTCTTTCAGCAATGGTATAGATATACATGTTTTTTTCGGCTTTTATTGGAGTTGAATACAATTTCCAATGACTGTTATAATCTAATTCCAAATTAGGATTGTCACTTAAAATATAAGCAATTGAAGCTCCTTCTGTTGTTGTTGAAAGATAAATGGTTTCTTCTTCTTGTAGTAGTGTAACAATATCAGTTTGTGGTTGTTCAAAATTTGGCCACATCCTATTAATTAATTGTGCCTCGGGAATCATTCCTAAATCCGGAAAATTTTTAAAGTGTTCATCATTTACATTTCTTAAATCAATCAACACTTTATGATAATCAGGATTTTCAGCTAAATTTATTAAATTATAAGGATCCTTTTCGCAATCATACAATTCTTCTGTAGTTTTTGTATTGAACCAGTCAAGTTGTATTTCATTTAATTTATTTTGTTCTTTCAAATCTAAGAGCTCATTCATCATTGGAATGTTTTTTCTGTAGCTAATATCCTTGTATTTAGTTTTTTTAGGAAAATAATTTTTTAAGTATAAATATTGTTTATTTCTTACTGAGCGAATTCTGTCTGAACTTTCATCAAATCTATCAGAACTTCCAAAAACATAATCTCTCGGTTTTGCAATGTATTTACCTAGAAAAGCTGACCCATCCATATAATTTGGAGGTTGAATACCCGCTAAACTTAAAACAGTTGGAGCCAAATCGGTAAAAGAAATCAATCTGTCCGTTCTACCAATATCTGAACTTCCAATATTTTTCACCATAAAAGGAACTTTAAGACCTGAGTCTAAAATGGCTCTTTTTTGTCTTGGTAATGGGCCACCGTGATCACTATAAAAAAATATAATCGTATTTTCATACAAGCCATCTTCCTTTAATTGCTGAATAAGTTGACCAACTTCAGCGTCCATTATTTCAACATTGCTGTAATGACGAGCAATATCGTTACGAGCTATTTCTGTATCTTGAAAATAAGGGGGTACAGGTACAGTTTCTGGATTTACTGTTAGTGGTTTTTTTTGTAACCAAATTTTACTTTCATGTGTAGAACCAAAATTAAAAACTGAAAAAAATGGCATCCCTTTAGGCGTATTTCTCCAATGAGCTTTTGAGTTATTTTCATCCCAGGCCGTTATTGGTGCAGCAAATTGGTAATCGGTTTTTTGATTGTTCGTGCAATAATAGCCATCAGCTCTTAAATACTCTGTAAAACATTTTACGTTTGAAGGAACCACTGCAGAATATTGTCGAATGGTATCTCCTTCAATATCTGTAATTTGAATTTTATTTTCATATTTCCTAACACCCCAGGATTGAATATCTTTCCCTGTGCGCATATTCATAGTGCCAATACTTATTGGATACATTCCTGTAATTATTGAAGATCTAGTAGGCGCACAAACACCTACAGGTGCAAAAGCGTTGTCATAAACAATTGATTCACCTGCAAGTTTATCAAGATTTGGCGTTTTAGCCGTAAAGTCACCATACATAGATAATGTTGGACTTATATCTTCGCAAACAATCCAAACAATATTTGGTTTAATTGAATTGATGTGGTTTTGTGAATTAGATGTATTTACAACTAAAACCAGCGAAATTATAAAAAGTATGTTTTTTACGTAAATCATATAGGTCTAAATTAAGTTCTTTGTTGCCCGTAGTTTTATTTTACTATTAAATTTTGTTGTTGAACAATAAAATCAAAAGCCAATTCTTCCAATTTCTTATTGTTTACTGTTGCATCCCAAGCACCATGCTTTTTTCCCTCTAAGGCATAATAGGCAAAAGGCACTCCGTTGGTTTTATAAATAGATTTTAATTCTTCAGCATTACTGTAAGGTACTACTGTGTCTTCAGTTCCATGTGCAATAAACAATGAAGGGTCATTAGTATCAAATCGATGATATCCTAAAATTTCCTCAAGTGCATTTAATGCAATTTTTGACCCCCAGAGGTCTATTATAGTTCTTATTTGATATGATTGCTCCAAATTTGTACTAGCAAGGGTTGGATCTTGGCTGGTATCTATTTCATCTCTAAAATCTTCTTGATTTGAGATTCCAAGAGTTATCGCAGTGATTGCTCCTGCAGAACCACCGCCCACTGTTATATAGTTTGTGTTGATGCTATAAGTATGGGCGTTGGCAACAATATATCTTAATGCTGCCTTTGCATCGCGTATAGCAGGATATATTGATAAGAACTGACTAACTTTGTCTTTAGGAACTTTAGTTGAGTAATTTTCCCATAGTTGTGGTACTGTACCATTATTATTTTTTAATCTATAATCAATAGAGATAAATACCCAGCCTCTTGAAGTGTAATATTTAGCTAAATTTTTAATCTGAGCTTGTTGTTTTGATCCTCCAGCAAAACCTCCGCCATGGATAAACATATAAGCAGGTCTGTTTTTCAAATCATTATCTGGAACATAAATATCCAACTTTAATGGTATTATAGTGGCATTAGAACTATTGACACTCTCATGGCTCAGTCCCTCAGCATATATGATATCTTCCTTTAAGATTACATTATATGTAGCAGTAGATTGTACCATAGGAATTTCATTTTGTGAGCCTGTGGAAACACCATTTTCATTATGGCTAAAAGCTAAAAGATGAAATATTGATAGGGCAAATAGAAATAATATTTTCATTTTGACATTTTAAATATTTTTTTAGTTGGGCTGATTTTCTTTAAAATGACTAGTTACTAACAACAAATAGGCTATCTCTACTACAACTAGCTTTGATAGCCTTTTTGAAATAACTAAACCACTAGTATTAATGTTTTATAACAGCATTTACTTCTTTTCTCCAATCTTGTATCAGTTTTGTAAGTTCTTTTGTTTTTTCAGGCATTGATGCTGCCAGATTTTTTGTTTCACCAGGATCTTTGGCAATATTGTACAATTCAACATAACCATCTTCATAAAAATCCAAAAGTTTAAAATCTCCTTTTCTTACTGTTGTATTTGCAGTATCGCCTGTGCTGGTAGGTCTTGGTAATGGTGAATGCCAAAAAACAGTTCTTTCATTATCTTTTGTGTTAGTTCCTTTTAAAACTTCCGCAAAACTCACGCCATCTAAATATTGTTCTGGGTGAGGATTTAAATTTGCCATATCTACCAATGTTGGGTAATAATCTGTTCCAGTAACTATAGCATCAGTTGTTGAATTTTCTTGAGTAACACCAGGCCATTTTACGAACATTGGTACGCGAATACCTCCTTCGTAATTATGCCCTTTTCCAGCTCTGAGCGGAAGGTTTGAGGTGGCTAATTGTCTTTTATTACCTCTGTTTGACAATCCTCCGTGGTCTGAAGTGAAAACAATAATGGTATTTTCGTCTAGGTTCAGATCTTTCAACAATGCTACTATTTTAGCTAAACTTTCATCAACACTTTGAATCATAGCAGCATAAGTTGCATTGTCTTGATATATTTTAGTCTCACCAGTGTTGCCAACTGTTGCATATTGGGGACCATCTGGAACAGGATTTTCTTTTAGTTTTTCTTGATAATATTTTTCAAGTTTATCTTTTCCTTCAAAAGGAGTATGTACTCCATAATGAGATAAATAAATAAAGAATGGTTTGTCTTTATTTTCTTTTATAAAATCTAATGTTTTACGAGTCAAATGATCGGTTAAATAATCACCTTCTTTGGCGTCATCTAAATTTTCAATATTTCTTTCTTTTCCATTTCCACTGTTCCCTTTGGCAACATTATATGGGTAAAAATAGCTTTTTGGAGCACCCGCATGACCGCCACCAAAATTATAATCAAACCCTTCATCTTCAGGATATACCTCATTTGAAGCCAAATGCCATTTACCAGTAAAAAATGTGGTATAACCTTTTTCTTTGAAGGCTTTAGCAATCCCAAATTCTGATTTTTGTAAATTGCCAGCATCTCTTCCACCTTTTCCAGGCATACCTTCTCTGGCAGGATATTTTCCTGTAATCATGGCAAAACGTGATGGGACGCACCGCGGATGGGCTGCATACGCTTGATTGAAACGCATACTTTCATGTGCTAATTTGTCAATATTTGGTGTTTCATAAAAAGAACTTCCTTGATAACCAGTATCCATCCATCCAAAATCATCTACTAAAAAGAAAATAACATTTGGTTGTTTACTTTTATTTTGTGCATTGCTAGAAAATAATCCAACAAACAAAAAGATTATAAATATTTTTTTCATAATTTAAATTTTAAAGTCAATTATATTTTTGAAGATGTTTTTTTAATTTGCTCTTTAATTCAATAACTATAGAAGCGTATTCTGCTTCATTTACTAAATTTTTTGATTCCAATGGGTCTACTTCGTAATCATACAATTCTCGGGCAATAACAACACCTTCATCATAGGGTTTATAAGATCTGTAGCCTTCATCAAACCATTCTGTGTAACGATAACGATTTGTGCGCAACGAATAACCCATTTTTTCCTTATGTCTTCTGTATTGACTAACTGCAAAATCGACATCTATGGTTGATTTTTCATCATTATCCATTAAAGGAACCAATGATTTACCATCTACTTTAGGCGTTTTTACTCCAGCCAATTCAAATAAAGTAGGGAAAATATCTACCAATTCTACAGGGTTTTCAACTTTTCTATTTTTTGAAATTCCAGGGCCTGCGAACATTAAAACTGTTCTAGTTGCCTGTTCAAAATTTGAATGCTTATTCCATTCAGTATGATCACCTAAGTGGTAACCGTGATCTCCCCAAAGAACAATGATGGTATTATCTAATAAGTCTTTTTCTTCAAAAGTATCTAATAATACACCCAATTGAGCATCAATAAATGAAACGCAGGCCATATAACCGTGTGTTAATTCACGTTGCTTGGCTTCAGGTAGTTTTTCACCAACTTTTAAATTATTATCAATATCCGTATAGGCCCTTAATTCTCCAAAAGAGTGATAAGCAATATCTGGAGTACCTTCAGACAATTCCTGAAATTCAGCAAGCTTAATATCTTCTCGTTTGTATAAATCCCAATATTTTTTTGGAGCTACAAACGGTAAATGAGGTTTTTGATAACCAACAGCCAAAAAGAAGGGTTTACCTGTTTTTTGAAGTGTTTCTAAATTTTTTAAGGTTTGAATGGTATACAAACCAGCATTATAAGCTTCATCAGAAACATCTGCAGATTCAGTACTTGGGCGTAATTTTTTTAAAGCGTAGGCGCGCTGTTGACCTTCTTTTTTGATCCCTTTATCTAAGGCTTCTTTTTCAAGTGTTTTATATTTTTCCTTTGTTTCAGGGTTTTGATAAGCGCCAAATGCTGGTTCGCCATATTTTGGATCATAATAATCGGGTGAAACGTATGGAATACTCCAGCTTTTTGCATCATGTCCTTCAGAGGTAGAACCTTGATGATAAATTTTGCCTGTTCCTGTCGTTTCATAACCTTGAGTTATTAAATATTCGGGCATTGATATTAAATCGGGTGCAGATTCTCTGAAATTGGTTTGTAAGTCCCAAACTTTTGTATGGTCAGGATACATTGCGGTCATAATACTTGCTCGTGATGGCCCACAAACGGCTTGTTGTACTTCAGCATTTTCAAAAATAACACCCATTTCTGCTAATCTATCAAAATTAGGGGTATGCATTTGATGTGCTCCATATGCATTCAGCAGCGGTTTTAAATCATCAACAGCAATAAACAGTATGTTTTTAGGAGAGGATTCTTCTGAGGTACTTTTTGCTTGTTGTGATTTACAATTTGTAATTGCAAAAAGAGCACTGGCCAGTAAACAGATACCTTTATTTGAAATCATTTTAATTTTCTTTTTTTGTTAAAATTTCTTGAACAGACTCTTCATCTTTAATATTATCAACAATGCTACCAAAGTCTTTATCAGTAATTATTCTGAAGTCTTCAAGAGTTTTATTATCTTCAAATTTCACCATTAAATTTTTCAATTTAGCATTCAATTCAACAACAATATCGGCATAATTAGGGTCATTATAAACATTATTCAATTGGTTTGGATCCTTTTCTAAATCGTATAATTCCCAAACATCAATATTATAGTAAAAGTGAGCCAATGTATATTTTTGTGTTCTTATTCCGTAATGTGGTTGTACGTGGTGCCAGAAAGGAAACTCATAGTAATGATAATACATCCCATCTTGCCAATCTTTAGGTGTTTTGCCTTCTAACACAGGAACAAAACTAGTTCCCTGCATTTTTTGAGTCGTTTTTATACCTGCCAATTCTAATAAAGTTGGCGCAAAATCTATGTTCGTAATAATGTCTTCACTTACACTTCCGGCTTTAACTTTATTAGGATATTTTACCATAAATGGCATTCTTAAAGATTCTTCATAAATAAATCTTTTATCAAAAAAACCGTGATCACCTAAGTAAAAACCTTGATCAGAAGTTAATACGATTACAGTATTTTCTTCAAGATTATTTTCTTTTAAATAGTTTAATACTCTACCAATATTATCATCAACAGATTTCACACAGGCTAAATAGTCCTTAATATAAGTTTGGTATCTCCATTTTCTTCCTTCTTCAGCAGTCATGTTTTTAGGTTGAACAATTTCTCCAGGTTTTGCACCATAAAAGGCCCATTTAATTTTTTCTTTTCCTTTTAATCCTTCAGGTTCTGGTAATTTCATATCTCTATTACTGAAATATTCCATTGTCATTTCGGTATCACCAGCAGTTTTTTCTCTACCTTCATAGGTGTCATTGAAGGTTGCAGGGTATGGCATTTCTATATCTTCCCATAGTTGTTCGTATTTTGTGTCTGGTTCCCAAGGACGATGAGGTGCCTTGTATTGCAATATCATCATAAATGGCTTGTTGGTAGATTTGTTTGATTCTAACCAATTCAATGCAAAGTCGGTGCTTAAATTGGTTGAATACCCTTTTTCCTTTACATCAACCCCATTTTCATTATATACAGGATCCCAATAATGGCCTTGTTGCCCAGCCGAATTGTGATATTTAAATGTGTCAAATCCTACTGGTTCTGTCCCTAAATGCCATTTTCCAAATAAACTAGTGCTATAACCATTTTTTTGAAATTCTTGAGGGAAAGTCCATTGCGTTTTATCAAATTTCCCTCCACTTTCATTTTTGTAATAACCGTTTATATTGCTATAATTTCCAGTTAAAATTGCTGCTCTACTTGGACCGCAAATAGCATTTGTACATAATGCATCTTGAAATAACATACCTTCCTGAGCTATTTTATCAATATTAGGTGTGGGAGCAATATCTCTATATATTCCTCCATAAGCACTAATTGCTTGTGTTGTTAAATCATCGGCCATGATATAAATAATATTTGGCTTTATAGGTGTTTCAGGTTTTTCTTCTTTTTGAGAGCAAGAGCTAAAACTTATTAAAGCTATAGCAGAAAAGGCTTTTAAATATGTATTAAAAATGAATTTCATAATTATTAATTTTTTAAATTTATTCTTTTGGCAACTTCAAGAGTTATTTCTTTAAGATCTTTTGAGTCAGAAGAGGGGCCAGTCATAATTGTAAATGTTCCAGCTTCTACACAATAATTCATTACTCTATCGAAAAATGCCAAGCTTTTAGCATTTAATTTGAAATCTAAAGATTTGGTTTCACCGGCTTTTAAGAATACCCTTTGGTAACCTTTTAGTTCTTTTACAGGTCTTGTAGCACTGCTCACATCGTCCCTTATATACAGTTGAGCAATTTCTTCTCCGTCCATTTCGCCATTATTTGTTATAGTAACTGACACCTTGATTTCTTCATCAGCTTTATCTAATGAGGCTTTTGATATTGTTGGCTCACCGTATACATATTTAGTATAACTTAAACCATAGCCAAATGGATATAGAGGTGTTATTTTTTCTTCAGCATATTTATGAAAATATTGAGAAGGTTTGTGGTTGTAAATCATTTGTAATTGCCCAACAGAACGTGCAACAGTCAAAGGTAATTTACCACTAGGGTTTATATCTCCAAATATTGCTTCAGCAACTGCCTGTCCACCAAAATTACCAGGCTCCCACGCTTCCAAAATAGCAGGAATATTGTCTTGTAACCAAGGTTCTGATATAGGACGGCCATTTACCAATACAACAATTATAGGTGTTCCTGTTTTTTTAATATTTTGGATAAGCTCTAACTGGTCTCCAGGCAAATCTAATGATGCTCGTCCCATGTTTTCACCTGCAGTTTTTTCTTTCCAGTTGTAACGTTGTGAATTATCGCCAACAACTAAAATTACATAATCTACTTTTTTAGCTTTCTCTATTGCTTGAGGAATGATTCCATCTTCAATTCGTCTAGTGCTTTCGCCTGAATCAAAAAAACTAACATCGTAACCTTTTGAATTTCCAACATTTTTGATTCCCTCATAAACTGTTGTTACATTATCATCTGGTTGTTTTGCGTGCCAATCTCCCAAAATGGCTTGATTATTTGCATTAGGACCAGTAACCAATATTTTCTTTTTTGAAGTTGTTTCTTTTAGGGGAAGAATTCCGTTATTTTTTAGTAAAACAAGTCCTTTTCTGGCAGATTCTAGGGCTACTTGTTGATGTTCATCAATATTAACAGATTCACTAATCTTATTCAAATCAACAAAACGGTTTTCAAATAAGCCAAGCTTAAATTTAGCTGTCAGGATTTTTGAACAGGCATCATCTACTCTTTCAATAGGAAGCGTTCCTTCTTTTACTAATTCAATTATTGCTTCAGGAAAATCAACCCCGTGCATATGCATGTCCATACCCGCATCAACCGACAGATAAGAAGCTTCTTTTAAATCATGAGCGACATGATGTACTGTTTCAATACGTTCAATGTCCATCCAGTCACTAACATAGAAACCTTTAAATCCCCATTCATTTCTAAAAACATCTGTCATTAACCATTTATTCATATGGCAAGGAATACCGTTAAGTTCATTGTGGGCTGCCATAATAGAATAAACCCCTGCGTCAATTGCTTTTTTATATGGAGGTAAGTAAACTTCCTTTAATGTTCTAAGTGATACATCCATAGGTGAGGCATTTAATCCATTAGCTGGTTCACTACCTGCAATCATATGTTTTGCACAGGCAATTACTTTATCAAAACCTGTAAAATCATTTTGCTGAAAACCATTTATCATAGCTGCTCCCATATTTCCAACCATATATGGATCTTCTCCAAAAGTTTCTCCAACTCTTCCCCAGCGAGGGTCCCTTAAAACGTCAATATTTGGTGAAAATGCCCAGTGGCTTCCTGTGGCACGCATTTCTTTAGCTGTTTGTTTCCCTACTAAGTATGAAAAGTCATCATTCCAAGTTGCTGCCAATGTTATTGGTGATGGGTAGACAGTAGTTCCTGAAACTAATGCATTTCCGTGAATAGCATCTATACCAATTAATACTGGTATTTTTAATCTGGATTTTAAGGTAAGTTCTTGCAAAAGATTGGCTTCCTCAGCTGTTAATACATGTAAAAAAGAACCAATTTTACCCTCTGCGCACATTTGCGCTACATCATCACTAAATAAACCTTTATAAAACCCTTGTGCATCATTACTATGTAATTCTTCTACCGTTAAATCTTTTTCAGCTTTTCTCATATGATCTAAACCAACGAATTGATTCATTTGATAGACCTTTTCTTCCAAAGTCATTCTTTCCATTAGATCGGCTACTCTTTTTTCAACAGATTGAGAAGCATCCAAGTAGAGAGCATCGCTATTTGAAGTTGAAGTTTCTTTTTTTTGATTGCAAGCGGCTAACGTAATGAAAAGTAAACCCAAATAGATTAGTGTGTGTTTTTTAATTTTCATTTATCAAGTTTTAAAAATTAGTTTATTCTTTACATTTTATTAATTCATCTTTTATGGCAAAATAGGCAGGTTTTGGCTTCAAATTTTCATCATAAATAAATCTGTGTGTATTTTTTCCGTCATCTAAATCTGTAATTCCCCAAGTGTTAAAAGTTACGAGACCCGTTTTGCTTTTTTCTAATAACACAGCGAGTATTTTTGTGTAGGCGTCGGCTTGTTTTAGATAGTTCTCAGGAGTGTTTTCACCTGGTTTTAAGTGATAATCAAATTCGGTGATATGAAAATCAAGATTATTTGCATGAGCCCAATCAATTAATTCAGATAGGTATTTTAAGTTTTTAGGATCATCAACGACTCTTGAATTTTCTTTTAAATGTCCCTGCCAACCTAGACCGTCAATTTTGTAGCCTTTATCCTTTAGGTATAAAATTGTTTTTTTCACCTTCTCCCACATCACAGGTTCCATACCTCCATGTTGGTTATAAACCTGACTAATATTTGGAGCATATTTATTTGAAATTTCAAAGGCTTTTAAAATATATAATGGAATGCTATCTTTGTTATATCCAATTTTCACCCATGGATTTTCCCATTCTTTCACACCAGGTTTATCTTTAAACCACTCTCCATTTCGTTCAACAGTTTCGTTTACCACATCCATCCATTTTATAGTGGCAACATTGTTTATTTTTTTGCATAAGGCAGTCATAAATTCGGTCATGTTTTTTTCTAATTCTTTGGCTGTTCTAGAATCAGTCATTGCCCATTTTGAAGCTTGTGGACTTATAGGTGAGTGAAATCGTAAATCGATATTATTTTTTTTTCCAAAGGCAATAAACTCATCAATTTTATCCCATCTCCAAACATCAGGCTCAGGATGAATGTATGTTTGTTTTGCAAAATTTCGTGAAGTACTGTAATTGAAGTCCTTTAAGAATAATTTTTCAACATTTGTACCCAATTCTTTATCACCTAAGGTAGCACCAATAATAACATTATTTGAAGGATAGTTTTCTTTTACTAGTTCTTTAATACTTTTTGATGCCGATGTTTTTATGAGCGTTTTTTTTTCTGAATTCTTCTTATATTCATCTTTAAAAAATGCTTCTGAAAATGCAATTAACTCTGACTGAACTGCCTTGTATTTAGCTTCTCCAAAATGATTTACGGTTTCTAAAGGATCTTTAATATAATCATAAAGCTCTTCGGCTACAATATCATTTGAAGTAATTTTATCGGTACTTTTTTTGTCGTCCTTAAGCCAAACAGTATATCTGTATTTTTCTGATCTAAAGCTATAGCCAGTTATTTTACCTCTCGGTTGTTGGCTAACGGCAAAATCTTTTACTTTTTTTTCATCACCATTAAGTAGTGGCAACAAACTTTTTCCATCTAAATTTTCAGGAATAGCTAAGTTTGACATTTCACATAATGTTGGGAAAATATCTAAAAACTCGGTTGGAGAAGTAATCTCAACTGGTTTGTTAATAAATGGTGAATATACAATAAATGGTGAGCGTGTAGCTTGTTCTAAATTGGTATGCTTATTCCATAAACTGTGATCTCCCAAATGCCAGCCATGGTCACCCCAAACTACAATAATTGTATTTTTGTCTAAGCCTTTTTCTTTAAGTTTTTCTATAATTTTACCAACTTGAACATCTACAAAACTGGTACAGGCATAATAGCCATGAATTAACGTTCTTTGCACATCATCATCTAATGCTAATAAGTCTTCTTTATTAATGATATATTCAATGGATGGATCTTTATAGCTACATAATTCACCAGAATTATGATAAGCTAGATCTGTCCCGTTTTTGGCTTTTTTTTGATAGGGGGCCAGTTGGAATTCATCTCTGTTGTATAAATCCCAATATTTTTTTGAAGCAACAAAGGGTAAATGGGGTCTTTTAAAACCAACTGCTAAAAAAAATGGTTTATCTGAATTTGTAACATCATCTAATAATTTTAATGCATGTGCAGCAATTGCGCCATCAGTATAAGCTTCATCTGGTACATCGCTAATTTCAAAGGGAGGTTTATAATTATTAATAACGTAACTTCTAAGGTTTTTAATGCCTTCATTTTTGGCTTTCTCTTCAAGTTCAGCATATTTTTTTTTGATTTCAGCATTCTGATAATAACCACTAACTGGTTTTCCATATTCAGCAGGATATGGAATATCATTTTCTGAAATATATGGAATAGACCATGATGGTTTATCTCTAAATTCATCTACACATCTTGGATCGTATATTTTTCCAGTTCCTGCGGTAATGTAACCATTTTCTTTAAAGTATTGAGGAATGGTTAATATATCCGGATTGATATCGCGCATCTTGGTTTTTAAGTCTCTAACCTTTGTATAGTCCGGGCGTTTTCCTGTCATTAAACTAGCTCTTGAAGGGCCACATACAGCTTGTTGCGTATGGTTGTTTAGAAAAACAGCTGCATTTTCTGTTATTTTATTAATATTTGGGGTAATTGCATATGTATCCCCATAACAAGCTAAAGTTGGTTTTAAATCATCAATAGCAATAAACAAAATATTGGGTTTTGTTGTATTTTGTGATTGAATTTGAAAGACACTTGTTACAACAATCAGTAAACAAATTAGCTGTTTCATTTTTATAAATATTTATTAATATTAAATTTGTTATGTGTGATAAAGAGGCTATAGCTTAATTCTATAGCCTCTTATAAAAATATTATTGTTCTTCAGCTGTAAAAGCTACTGAAACTTGTGCGTTGCAGTAGTCGATCGCATATTGACCATTTTGAGCAGTATCTCCACCAATATACCATGCTAATTTTAAAGTGTTACCAGAAATAGCGCTTAAATCAACAGCAATATTATCAATTGGATTTGGTATTCTTGAAGACCACGTACTTGAGCCTGGCCAGCGAGTATCTGTTTTACCCATTATCTCTGTCCAACTCGCAGGATTAAACGAACCACTTTCTAAATCGGAAGTTGACTCACCTGCATACAAAGCTCTTTGATAAGTCTCTGTAGCAAATTTATCATTATACCCCCATTGTTCTCCAAATGAAATTTTCATGGCTTTAACGCCAGTTATATCAACTGTGCGCACTAAATAATGATGGTCAGTTCCTGGGTTTTGAACTCTGACACCCTGAATAGTAGGAGATCCTGCTTTTTCAATAATAGCTTTATTCCAGCTATTAATAGTTCCTAATGTATATCCTGCAAAATCAGGATATAGAGTATTTCCTGGATCTATTGGACCAGTTAAATCATCGTCAAAAGTATCATTAAATAAATCGGTTGTTTCCCAACGTGTTTCTACAGTTAAGGTAAAAATATTGTCAAATGAAGCACTAATGCCAGCTATATTTGTAGCAATAACACCTAAAGAATGTGTACCTATTGGTAAGTTTTGGTCTACTAATACAGTTATAGTACCATCATTATTCGCAATTACAGATCCAGCAGTAAGTGTTTCTGGTAATATTATTTCATAAGAAACTGCATTCATGCCAACCATTTGAGGTGCTGAAGATGCATAAGCTGTCCAGGGAGATAAAACAACATTTGTTAAGGGAGTTGTATTGTCAGCTTTCACATAGGTTAGTGATGGAGCATCTCCTACAGTAACTTTTAAAACATTTGAAAAGGTTTTAGGACCTATATTTGAATTGATAGTCACAGAAATATCATGAACACCAGATGTTGCATCTGTGTTTTTTGAAATTACACCTGTTGTACTATTAATTGAAAAACCAGCAGGAGGGTTACTTAGACTATAAGTAATATCTGACAGTACATCTCCATTTTCTGAAGTGTCAACATAAGTTACAGTTGCAATATCTGCAACTTCAAGATATTTGGCATCATAAGTTGAATTGCTGATAGTATAATTTAATGGTGTATCATAAATTTCTAAACTGAAAGCGTCATTATTTCTAATAATACCATTTACATTACCAATACCAATATCAAAGCTATATATTTCACCAGGAGTTAAACCTGCATTTTTATTATCAATGGTTACAACTCCAGTTGCAGGATCAATTGTAAATATAGAAACACCAGTTGTTATTGTGGCACCTCCTTTTTTAATTGTTAAAAGAGAGAAGGCATATTGAGATTTATCGATATTAAAACTTGGTTTTTCACTTTTCAATAGTTCTTGATATGAGTAGGTACTCATATTTTCGTATTGCAATCCAATATCACTGTTAAGTATATATGGGTTATCTTTATAGTTGTCTGCATCTTCCACACAAGAAAACAAGTTTCCTATGATTAAGAATGTAAAAACAACTTTTATCCATTTAATATTTTTTATATCCATCTTGATTTATTTTTTTAATTAGTACCCAGGGTTTTGATCAGCAGCTGAAATTTGCTGATTTGCATTTATTTCAGAACCTGGAATTGGCATTAACATTGTTTTGTTATTGTCAGGATACACAATGTCAAAAGCTTTTTCATTTCTTGCATTGTGAGGGTCTATGATATTTTGTTTAAAATAATCATATCCTCTTCTTCGGTTGTTAAACCAATCTTGTCCTTCTGCAAGTAATTCAAATTGATACTCTTTCATAATGGCACTTCTAAATTCTTCTTGGCTTAGGCCAGACCAATCGGCAGGTTGTACAGAGTTTCCTGTATTTCTTGCTCTTGCTAAAACTTCATTCACATATTTGTATGCGTTTGCAGGACCATTTAATTCATTTTCAATTTCAGCCAGCATTAATAATAAATCGGCATATCTAAAATGAACATAATTGAAATTGGTTGCATCAGTAGTCGCTGTGAGATCCTTTGTCCAATATTTGTAAATAAATGGGTAGGCATTATTTGTATTTGATCTTGAAGTATTTGTTGGATACACTTTAGATGTAGAACCATTAACTTGAATATAAGAAGATATAAAAGTTAAATCTATTCTTGGATCACCTGGGTATCTTGCCATATGGTCATCAATAGTTTCAGGGTTTGGTTTAATACGTTGCCATCCTACACCTGAATAAGCATTGGAATGAGTGAAAAGTCTTACCAATTTTGAAGGTACTTCCTCATTAAACTGAATTTCAAAAATAGATTCACTGTTGTTATTTGCAGTACTCTCGCTATTCCATAAATCTCCATAATTGCCTACCAGACTATATTTTCCATACATTTGAATGGCTTCGTTATAAGCAAGTTGCCAGTATGGGCTATTATCGTTATTTCCTGCCAAAGTCATATACACTTTAGCTAAAATCATATTTGGTGCTAAATTTGAAGGTCTGCCTATGGTTTGAGTTGACTTATCAAAAAGTAAGGTTTTAGCTTTATTGGCGTCAGCAATTATTTGATTGTAAACCTCATCAACAGGAGTTCTTGCCATATGTAAATTATCAGCTGTTGATGCTTCCACTCTTAATGGAACGGCTCCATATAAACGTACTAAATTAAAATATACGTGAGCTCTTAAAAAATAGGCTTGTCCTAGTACGTTTCTTATTTGAGGATTTTCATTCGTTTCAGAAATATTGGTAATAATATCATTAGTAACTGCAATGGTACTATAACTTAATGCCCATAAATTTTCTACATAATTCTGAGAAGAAGATGGGTTTAATGCTGCAATATCTTTTGTGTCAGAAGCTTTTCCTGAAGTAAAAAATCCGCTTGTAAAATCTGTCAAATGGTGGTAATCTGCTGCATAGAAAAAGTGATTGGTCAATTTTCCATAAGCACCATTAAGCGCCACATTTGCACCTTCTACCGTTGTGTAAATATTGTCAGATGCTAAAAATGGAGGGGTTTCCTCTAAATCGCACCCTACAAATGAAATTGAACTTATAATAGTCAATATCAAAAATTTATATAATGTTTTCATAATTTGTTTCCTTTAAAATTTAATATTAACACCTAATAATACACTAGATACATTTGGAGTACTTAACCAGTCAACACCTATAATTGTTCCGTCATATAAAAAGCTGGTTATTTCAGGGTCATATCCACTATAATTTGTAATGGTAAATAAATTGTTTCCAGCAATATAAATTCTGGCATTATCAATAAATTTTTGTTCATCTAAATCTATATTATAGCCAACTGTTATGTTGCTTAGTCTAAAATAACTTCCATCTTCAACAAGTCTGTCGGTTGGTACAGTAGTTGAAGTTAAAGAACCAATTCTTGGATAAGCACCTGTTGGGTTTTCAGTAGACCAAGCGTCAAAATACGCTTCTGGACGAATATTATTACTGTTTCCTGCAGCAACATTTTCTTCCAATAAATTTCCATTCAAAATATCATTTCCCTGAGATCCATTAAATAACATAGAAATATTAAAGTTTTTAAAATCAAGATTTGCATTGATACCATAAACAAAATCAGCATTAGGATTTCCAATGTTTGTTTTATCTTCATCATTTACGTTACCATCTCCATTTTTGTCAACAAATCTTACATCTCCAGCTAAATTTGCAGCTCCCTGATAAGAAGGTCCTTGTGCCGCTTCTGCATCACTGGTATATATACCATCAGTTTCAAAACCCCAGAAAAGTCCAACAGGTTGTCCTTCAATAAAAATATTTGCTGGAGATTTAAAATTATTACCCGTAGAAACACCATTTCCTAAATAAAATGATTCATTGACTAATTTTCCGTCTATCCAAATATCTCCTTTAGGTAAAGTTCCCAAATCAGTTACTTTATTTTTGTTAAATGAAATGTTTCCACCTAATGAAAATTTAAAGTTCTCATGGTCAACTATCAATCCGTCAATGCTAATATCTAATCCTTTGTTTTCAAGTCCTCCTTGATTTGTCAAATAAAAAGGAAAACCAACAGAAGGAGGAGTAGGTAAGTTGATTAATAAATCCGAAGTTTGTTTATGGTAAACATCAATAGATGCAGATAATCTGTCTTTGAAAAGACCAATATCTAAACCTAAATTTAATTGTGTTGTTGTTTCCCAAGTTAAGTCCTCATTACCTATATTCAAAGCAATTACTCCTAAAATTGTTGAGTTATTAGCATCTGAATACAACTCTGGACCATAATTACTATATGTTTGATAAGGATTAATAGCTTGATTTCCAACTTCTCCCCAGCTTGCTCTAATTTTTAAATTATTAATTGTTTTAGAGTTTTTTAAGAAATTTTCTTTGGCAGCCATCCAAGCAAATGAGAATGATGGAAATAATCCAGTTTTATTTGATCCTTTAAATTTTGATGATTGGTCAACCCTAAAAGTACCGTTAAACACATATTTGTTATTTAAAGTATAATTTACTCTTGCTAAATAAGATAAAATGGCATCTCTAATATCTAAAGAACTAAATGGAGCAATAACTAATTCTCCGTATTGCGGACCTCTGTCTTCTAAGGTGTTAATTGGAAACTGACCAACTTCGTAAGTCGTGTTGTGGGCATCAGAACCATCATAAGTAACACCAATAGTAGCATTTAATCTATGTATTTTATTAAAAGTTTTGTTGTACATTAATAGATTATCAAAAGTATAGGCTGTTTTTTCTAAGGTTGATAAGGAAAGATCTCCATTTGTTTGTGCACCTTTAAATGTTTCAGGACCATACCAGCGAGAACGATATTTGTTCCAGTAATTTGTACCAGCTCTAAATACATATTTTAACCCTTCAGTAATATTATATGTTAAATCTAAGGAAGCATTAAGTCTCTTTTCTTTAATTTTTTCTTCAAACCCTTCTAGAAAAGTAAAAGGATTGGTTCCTCCAATTTCTTCATCAGCTAATTCGCCATCAATCAAAGGATTATAACTTACTAACTGACGTGTGAAACTTCTTTGACCACCCGATCTGCTTGCGCCTTGATTCATATTCCCTCTACTTAAATAAAAACCAACACGAGTGTCTATTTTTACTTTGTCAGAAACATTAGTTGTGTAATTCAATCTAACATTTGCATTATGTAAAAATGTATTTGGAACGTTTCCTTCAAGTTGATTATAATCGCCTGAAAAATAATAATTTGATTTGTCTGATGCTCCGCTTAAATTTAAACCAGCATTCATAGAATAACCTAATTTGTAAATATCATCCTGCCAGTTTATTTGACGCAACGGAGTTTCGTTAGGAACACCATTTTGTATTAAATAAACATTTTTACCGTCTATTTGATAATTAACAGAATTGCCATTTATTAATGCTGATTGATTTCTGTATTGTGCATAATTTACGGGATCTAAAACGGAAATTTTATTAGAAACCTGTGAAATAGTTGCAGAATTATAAATATTGAAAACGGCTTTTCCTTCTTTCCCTTTTTTTGTAGTAATAAGCACAACCCCATTAGCACCTCTTGATCCATAAATGGCAGTGGCTGAAGCATCTTTTAATATTTCCATACTTTCAACATCTCTCATGTTTAAACCTGTTAAACCATTTTGAGTTTGTTGAACTTCATTGGCATCGTTTGTGGCATTTATAACATCTTCACCAGCAGAACTTATAATAACACCATCTATAACATATAATGGTTCATTATTTCCTCTTAAACTATTTGTTCCTCTAATTCTAACACTTGCAGGGGCATTAGGCGACCCAGTATTATTTAATACCTGAACACCGGCGCTTCTTCCCTGTAACATAGCACTTGCCGAAGTGTATTGTCCTGCAATTTCAGTTGTTTCTTTAATTTTTGAAACAGACCCTGTAATGTCTTTTCGTTGCAATGTTCCATATCCTACAACTACAACTTCTTCTAAAGTATTTCTATCAGAAGCTAATTGAATTTTATATATAGTTTCATTAGTTATTTTAACTTCTAGAGGTATATAACCTAGATAAGAAACTATTAATGTCGTTGCTTTTTCGGGTATTACAAGAGTAAAATTTCCATCAAAATCTGCAGAAGTCCCAATAGTTGTTCCCTTAACTACAATACTTGAGCCAGGTAGCAGGTTATTGTTTTCATCTACTACAGTTCCTTTGATTTCTTTGCTTTGTGCAAAAAGTATCATAGGAAATATAATTAGTAAATAAAGAATTTTTGCTTTTTTCATATATATATAATTTAGTTTGGTTATTTGAGTTACAATGTTAGATACAATTTAATTAACCATAAGGGAATTATGTTTTTTTGATAGGGAGAAATGATTTTTAATTTTTAAAATTAGAAAAAGATGTTTTAACCATTTGGTTTTAAAAGGCAATAATTATTTTGTGGTAATTTTTAAATCATTAAATGGTTTTAGTAAACGCTGTTGTTAACATTCCTAAATAAAAAAAGTTACTTAAATATTAAAGTGTGAATTTTCAGTTCATTTTAGGAGAACTAATTTAGGTGGGCTCTCTAGAAAAAAATGAATTTTATTATAATAAGTTCATTTTTTAGGTTTATTTGAGTAAAATATTATAATAATCAAAAGCTAAAATCGGAACACGTTTTGGAACACGATTTTGCAAATTTATAGCTCGGGAGCCCTATAAAACAGTTGAAATTTAACTTTTGCTTGGAACTTATAACCCGAATGTCACAGGTTCAAGTCTTGTTCCCGATATTAAACAAAACCCATCACTTAAAGATAGTGATGGGTTTTTTATTTTACCTCTCTTATCCCTTAATATTACTGAGATTAAAGGGGGTGTCAAAAAGTTAGTGAAGTTTTGTTTTAAAGGTTGGCATAAGATATTTAGCCTGCCAATAGGCTGCTATTAATTATGTACATTGTTGTTTAATTATATACAGATCTTTCCACTTTATTCTTGATAGGAGGTATGGTTTGGAGATATGCAAATATAGCTTCTGCTTCCTGGTCTGAAAGCTGGGTATATGGTGTCATTGGGTTGGTAAGTGCATTTTCACCTTTTTTAATCCCGTATTTTACAGCATTAACAAAGTCATCTTTCGACCAGTTTCCAATTCCTGTTTCTTTGTCTGGTGTTAGGTTAGGTGTAAACTTTACCCTTCCCTCTTCATCCAAAGGTTTATTTCCTCCTGCAAAATATCCCTTACTTAATTCGGGTTCAAGAAAATTATTGGTCTTAAAATCAGACGAATGGCAAGAGAAACACTCGAGGTTGTATGCCAAGTATTTTCCCAATTCTACTTTATTATTGGTGTCAGGTAGTGCAATCTTCTCTGTCGGCATGGGAAATGGTTTAAATGCGATTCGGCAAAGAAGTTTGGTTAAAAAAGAAGGGGCTGGTGGAGTATCTGGAGTTGAATCTTCCACAACCATTGGATTGTCTGATTTTAAAAACGATATAATTGCATTTATATCTTCATCAGCCATGTTTGGTAATTTAGCCATGTAAGGTGGACTGTATTGTCCGTTCCTTTTAATTCCAGTTCTAAAAAGATAGAGCAATTCGCCATTTGTCCATTCTCCTATTCCGTATTTCTTATCCTGAGTGATATTTTGAGAATAGATATCCCCAAATTCGGTAGGAGCTTCAAGCAATTTTTTCCCGGTTAATTTTCCGGTCTCTTTATTTAAATGGCAATTTGCACATAGCATCATGGTCAGATTCTTTCCCCTTTCAATTGATTCTGGAGTGCTTTTTACTTCAAATTCAATTTTTTGAACTTCATAAGAGGGTATATCAGACATACCAATATACACAAATACAATTCCAAGTAATACGATGATAGATGTGATAACAATTCCGAAAATCTTTAATGTTTTTTTCATGTTTTCATTTTTTAAAAGTTGACTAATTGCCTTAAGCGTTTATTTATGTAAGCTGTGTTGTGTTTTCATCATTTTAAATGTTTAAGTCAATATTTTTTTACTCTTTTGAAGTTAAATGTTAATTTATATTTTGTTTTATTTGTTCAATAATAAGTTCGGTTTGTTCTTTTAGAGGCAGATAAAATGTTTTATTTAGATTTACGGATGCTACAATAAACAGGTACAGATTGCTTTCAAACTTAGGATTTGTAAGAAAACGAAAGTCATTGTCTGGAAATCTACTTGGTTTCACATCAATAAGGGTTTCATCAATCAAATTCAAGTGTCTTCTAAAATTCCCATTGTTGATAAAAAATTCATGAGCATAGTCTCTTCCTTCAACAACATAGTTTTCCTGATTTTTAACAAGCTCAAATTGTGATTGCCAGTTAGAAATAGCCTTTCTTAAGTTTGGATCAGATATGAGTGATAATTTACCTGAATTGTTTAGCTCATTAATAATTCCCTGATTGGGTACATATCTCGACTCATATTTAAAGGCTCCCACCATATATTGGGATAATTCTTTTTCACTTATTATTGGTAATGAGGGTCCAGTGAATTTTCCAATCTTAACACAGGTTTCAAAAATTTTGGTATTGGTTTTAATAGTACTATCAAGTATTTCTTGGTTGGTTTCAAACTCTTGAAGCAGCGATGTTAATAATTGCTGTTCGGCAGCCTTATTTTTCCTAGTTTCATTCCAATTATTAATCTGTAGCGCTATCAAAATTCCGATAACTACCAAAATGATTTCACCAATTGCATATACCAAATAATTATTGAATTTATTTTCAGTTAGCATTTTTTGTCTAATTTTTCTGAAGAATTTAATCATTTGTTATAGGTTTGTTTTAATGAAGCACAACCCATTACATCCCAATAAATGTACTATGTGACAGTTTTATGGTCTGGATATATCAATGTTCAGTTGTTTTTTTGCTTTTCACAACCCCGAAAATTTGTAGATAGGATAGGGTAACATATTTTATTATCGTAATTTTTATAATAAATGAATAACGTTTAATTGTTACTTCAAACATCAATAATTATTGATTTAAATTATTTCTTAATTTACATATGGTAAATAATTACAGGAGTCAATTTCAAATATAAATTATAAATCAATTTATAAAACCACATAAACATGTAGTCTTTATAAATTGATTTATATCTTCTTAATAACAGCAGCTAATATTTCCATGTTTTATTAAAAGCAATTTAATATTAGTTTAAAGTGTAGCAATACACTTTTATGCGTAGATAATGTTAGGCTTGGGAGTTGTATCTTGTGAAGCCACCATTACCATAATATGATGTTGACGGACTTATTTCACAATATCAAAACGGTCTGCATTCATCACTTTTACCCAAGCATTCACAAAATCGTTTACAAATTGCTCTTTGTTATCATCTTGCGCATAAAATTCAGCATACGAACGTAAAATAGAATTAGAACCAAATACCAAATCAATTCGGGTGGCTGTAAATTTTAAGGTTCCAGTTTTTTTAGAACGAATGTTATACAAGCCATTTTCTAAAGGTTCCCAAGCGTAGCCCATATCAGTTAAGTTTACAAAAAAGTCGTTAGACAAAGTTCCAACAGCATCCGTAAATACACCGTGTTTGGTTTCGCCATAATTGGTTCCCATCACGCGCATTCCACCTAACAACACCGTCATTTCAGGAGCCGTTAAGCCCATTAATTGTGTGCGATCTAATAGTAATTCCTCAGGACTTACAATGTAATCTTTTTTCAACCAGTTTCTATAACCGTCAGCTAATGGTTCTAAAGGTTCAAAAGATACTGCATCTGTCATTTCATCAGTTGCATCACCACGACCAGGCGCAAAAGGAACTGCAATATCCATTCCTGCTTTTTTTGCGGCTTGTTCAATACCCACATTTCCAGCTAATACTATTGTGTCTGCAATGCTTATTCCAAAATCTGCAGCAATTGGTTCTAAAACAGCCAATACTTTTGCTAATTTTTTTGGTTCGTTACCTTCCCAATCTTTTTGAGGCGCTAATCTAATTCTAGCACCATTTGCGCCACCTCGTTTGTCTGAACCTCTAAATGTTCTGGCGCTATCCCAAGCAGTCCCAACCATTTCAGAAATGCTCAATCCAGCATTTGCAATTTTATTTTTAACAGCAGCAACATCGTAAGTTGTTTTTCCTTTAGGAATTGGGTCTTGCCAAATTAAATCTTCTTGCGGAACATCTGGACCAAAATAGCAAGATTTAGGCCCCATATCACGATGTGTTAATTTAAACCAAGCACGTGCAAAAGCATCAGAAAAAGCATCAAAATTGTCCATGAATTTTAATGAAATTTCTTTATAAGTTGGATCAACTTTCATTGCCATATCTGCATCAGTCATCATAGGTTTGTGATGGATCGAAAAATCCTCAACATCAACAGGCATATCGACTTCTTTTATGGCTTTAGGTTCCCATTGCCAAGCGCCTGCTGGACTTTTTTGTAATTCCCAATCGTGTTTAAAAAGCATTTCAAAAAAACCATTATCCCATTTTGTTGGGTTTGTGGTCCAAGCACCCTCTAAACCACTTGAAACGGTATAACGCCCCTTCCCTGTTTTGTTAGGATTGAACCAACCCAAGCCTTGCTCTTCAACATCAGCAGCTTCAGGAACGGGACCTAAAATACTTGCGTCTCCATTTCCATGCGCTTTTCCAACAGTATGGCCTCCTGCTGTTAAAGCAACCGTTTCTTCATCGTTCATTGCCATTCTTTTGAATGTTTCACGCACTTGTGCTGCAGTTTTTAACGGATCAGGCACACCATTTACACCTTCAGGATTTACATAAATTAAACCCATTTGCACTGCCGCCAACGGATTTTCCATGGTAGCGGGATTTTCTAAATTTTCATAACGACTATCACTTGGTGCTAACCATTCTTTTTCTGCGCCCCAATAAATATCTTGTTCAGGATGCCAAATATCTTCTCGTCCAAAAGCAAATCCAAACGTTTTTAAGCCCATATTTTCATAAGCAATGGTTCCTGCCAAAATAATTAAATCGGCCCAACTTATTTTGTTTCCATATTTTTTCTTAATTGGCCACAATAAGCGTCGTGCTTTGTCTAAATTTACATTGTCTGGCCACGAGTTTAACGGTGCAAAACGTTGGTTTCCTGTTCCGCCACCACCACGACCATCGGCAGTTCTATAGGTACCTGCAGAGTGCCAAGCCATACGAACCATTAATCCGCCATAGTGACCCCAATCTGCTGGCCACCATTCTTGACTGTCTGTTAGTAGGTGATGTACATCTTTTTTTAAAGCTGCAACATCCAATTTTTTTAACTCTTCACGATAGCTAAAATTGGGTTTTAAAGGATTTGTTTTTGTATCGTGTTGGTGTAAAATGTCAAAATTTAATGCTTTAGGCCACCAATCCATTACAGATTTATCTGTTGATGTATTTGCACCGTGCATTACAGGGCATTTTCCCATTTCGGTTGTTTCTTCTTTTTTGGTAAATTGATTGTGATCAACTGGGCATTTACCGTCTTTTGAATTGCTCATGATTTTCAATTTTTAATTTATTACAAAATAAGTATAAAAATTAACTATTAATTAAAAACAATAATAGATAATATTTATATAAAGATAAGTGCTTTACGTTTGGAGTGAAGTTAAAAACCATTACCGCACTGAATAACAGCTTAGTAAATTTAATGTAATAATTTTATTTTTTGAAGAAAACGGTTAATTATTATTCAACCAATTTTTTAGAAATTCTACTACTAGCTATTTTTGAAGCTAAAAAGCCTAAAATAAGTATGGTTGAAGCTACTGTAAATACATTAAAAAATGTAAATTCTACGGGGTAGGCTAAGTTTTGTGTAATCATAAATAGTTGGTATTTTTTTTGAAGAAATACCAAAATAACACCTGTAGAAAGTCCAATAATAAGTCCGAAGAGACTAAGTAAAAAACCTTGTAAAATAAACACTTGCTTAATTTCTTTGATGGTTGCGCCTAAACTGTAAAGTGTTTTTAGATTGTCTCGTTTGTCTATAATCATCATAATAATTGCGCCAATTACATTGAATAGTGCAATAATTAAAATAAGTGTAAAAATTAAGTAAGAAGCCAAATTTTCAGTATTTAACATTTTGTAAAATACTGCGTTTAATTGCTCTCGAGTTTCAATTTTGTAATTAGGGCCTAAAGTATTTTTAAGGTTTGTAATTAACAAATCGCGATCGTAGTTTTGCGCAACTTTTATTTCGATAGCCGAAATTTGATTGGGTGTATAATTCAACAAAACTTGCGCCAAGTCTAAAGGTAAAAATGTGAATTTTTTATCAATTTCATCGGTTAAAGCAAAAATACCAATGGGCTGTGTTTTTATTTGGCTAAATGCATTTTTAGGATCTGTAATATAGCCTTTTCCTGGTTTTGGAACGTAAATTTTAAGCGGCTCAAGATATTCAAAAACACCTACAGAAAGTGTGTTAGAAATACCATTACCAACAACAACGCCAAGCGGAATATCTTTGTCTAACCAGCTGCCAATATAAACGGTTGTGTCCATTTTGTTGGTATGCACGTAATTAGAATCTACACCTTTTATAAAGGCAATATGTGTTTTGTTGTGAAAATCGAAAAAAGCGCGTTCTTCTATTACTTTTGAATAGGATGCGATGCCTTTTTCTTGATCAAAAGAGGTTTGTAATTTGCTATTAAAATCGAACGATTTTCCTTTTGTTGCTGTTATTTTTAAATCGGGGTCGGCAATGTTTAAAAATCCAATACTAAAAGTACGTAAACCCGAAAAACCAGACATTACTATAAACAAAGCTAAGGTGCCAATAATTACGCCAATAGCAGCAATAAGTGTAATAATATTGATGGTGTTGTTACTGCTTTTTGAAAATAAATACCGTTTTGCGATGTATAGCGGAAAGTTCAAATTACTTTTTTTGACGTTTGTTTAAAATTTCAGGATTTGTAATTGGATTTTCGTTTTTACCACGCAAAGCATTGTCAATACCTTCAATATAATCCAAGCTATCATCTATATAAAACAATAAATTAGGCATACGACGTAATTGTTCTTTAGTGCGTCTTGCCATTTCATAGCGTATGGTTGCCGTATTTTCCTGCACACCTTTTAAAATAATTTCACGCTTTAATTGTGGGAATACACTTAAATATACTTTTGCCTGTGATAAATCTGAAGTTACATTTACTTTGGTAACAGATATAATCACACCTTTCATTCCGTCTTGTGCTGCGTGTTGTAAAACTTCTGCCAAGTCTTTTTGTAATACACCAGCTATTTTTTTTTGTCTGTTTGTTTCCATTTTGCAAAGATAATAGTTAAATGTACACAAATTTTGTTTTTTTATTTTTGAAGGTTGAAAAGTTGGGAAGGTTGAAGGGTTGAAAGTTTTAATAGTATAAAAGTATAAGTGGCTGAGCGTAGTAGAAGCTTTAATTAAGTTGAAAGTGTAAAGGTTTGAGGGCGCAAAGTTTTAAAAACGCAGCAAAAAAAGTTTTAGGGTTGAAAACAAATAAATTATTCATTTTTAATTTTTCACTATTAATTGTTTTGCGTTAGGGATACCGCTTTTGTTTGAGCTCTTTTTTAAGTTTTTTTAACTTAAAAAAAGCGAGTAGCGGTAGCCCGACCCATAGGGGAACGCCCAAATAAAAAAAACTAAAAACCAATCAATAAACAACTCGCAACTAATTTGTATATTGCGACGTAATTAATACCTGTTACTCTTGGATAAATCGTTTGAAAAATATCAAAAAAGAAGATTGAGATCTTCGTACTTATCTGTTATTATTAGCATTGGTTTGGTGTTGTTTTTAGTGGGACTTTTAGGAATTATTGTGTTAAAAACCAATAATATAGCTAAACATTTTAAAGAGCAAGTTGCCATAACAATTTTTTTGAAAGACAACGCTGGTAAAAGTGATATTGAAATTTTACAGGCTGAATTGGCTAAATCGGATTTTACAAAATCTGTTGTGTATGTTTCAAAAGATGACGCCGCAAAAAAATATAGTGAAGATATTGGTGAGAATTTTTTAGAGTTTTTGGGTGAAAATCCGTTGAAAAATGCCATTGACTTGTCGTTAAAATCTGAATTTGTGACGCCTGAAAAAATGGCTGAAATAGAACAAAATTTAGTAATAAGAAGCATAGTTGCTGAAGTGACTTATGATAAACCGTTGATTGAATTGCTGTCTAAAAATATTACACGTTTGAGTTTTTGGATGTTGTTATTTAGTGCATTGTTTGCGGTTATTGCGGTGGTTTTAATTAATAGTTCTATTCGACTTTCGGTTTACTCAAAAAGGTTTACCATAAAAACCATGCAAATGGTTGGAGCGACTAAAAGTTTTATTAGAAAACCATTTATTTGGCAAAGTGTTAAACTTGGAATTATTGGGGCTTTTGTTGCAATTGTAGGTTTATTTGCATTTGTTTTATATTTAAATGCTAAAATTCCTGAAATTGAATTGATGGGCGATTATAAAATTATGGGAATTGTAAGTGCTGTAATTGTTGTTTTAGGAATTTTAATTACTTGGTTGAGTACTTTTTTTGCAACTCAACGCTTTTTGAATTTAAGAACTGACGAAATTTATTATTAAAAATGAGCAATAAAGAAATACAAAAAAACGAATTCCTTTTTGGAAAAAAGAACTACATATTAATGTTAGTTGGAATTGCAGTTATAACCTTGGGCTTTATTTTGATGGCCGGTGGTGGTAGCGATGATCCTGAAGTATTTAATGAAGCAATTTATAATTTTAGAAGAATTCGCGTAGCGCCAACATTGGTTTTAATTGGTTTGGCTATTGAAATTTATGCGATTATGACAAAGTCAAAAAAATAGTATGACGTATATTGAAGCCATTATTTTAGCTATTATTGAAGGAGTTACAGAGTATTTGCCAGTTTCTTCAACAGGGCACATGATTATCGCCTCGTCGTTTATGAAAATTGCAAACGACGATTTTACAAAACTTTTTACCATTGTGATTCAGCTTGGGGCAATACTTGCTGTAGTTGCTTTGTATTGGAAACGGTTTTTTCAAAGTGTCGATTTTTATTTAAAATTATTGGTAGCTTTTATTCCTGCTGTTATTTTAGGTTTGTTATTTAACAATGTAATTGATGAGTTGTTAGAAAGTCCGCTAGTTGTTGCTGTATCGTTAATTTTAGGTGGATTTATTTTATTGAAAATAGACGATTGGTTTAAATCAAATGAAGTGTATGATGATAAAAACCCTACAGCTCATACCGAAATAAGCTATTTAACAGCGCTAAAAATTGGATTATTTCAATGTATTGCCATGATTCCTGGAACTTCACGCAGTGGTTCTACCATTGTTGGTGGAATGACGCAAAAGTTAAATAGAAAGACAGCTGCAGAGTTTTCGTTTTTTTTAGCCGTTCCAACTATGTTTGGTGCAACTGCTAAAAAATTATACGATTATTTTGGTGATGGTTTGGTATTATCTAATCAGCAATTAAATTTATTATTTATTGGTAATGTACTGGCTTTTGTTGTTGCTATGATTGCTATTAAATCTTTTATTGATTATTTAAGCAAACACGGCTTTAAAATATTTGGTTATTATCGCATTATTTTAGGAATCTTATTATTTGTGATTCACTATTTTATTTACCCATTATCTGTTATTTAATGTTGACTGTTGAAGATTATAAAAACGGACAAGTTTTATTAATTGATAAACCTTTGAATTGGACTTCTTTTCAAGTGGTAAATAAATTGCGATGGCACATTCGTCAAAAATTTAATTTAAAAAAAATTAAAGTCGGTCATGCGGGTACTTTAGATCCTTTGGCATCGGGCTTGTTAATTATTTGCACTGGGAATTTTACCAAAAAAATTGATGAATACCAAGGTCAAATTAAAGAATATACTGGTGAAATAACTTTAGGAGCAACCACACCAAGTTACGATATGGAGTCGGAAGTAAATCAAACTTTTTTAACCGAACATATTACCGAAGAATTAATTAGACAAACTGTACTGCAATTTACAGGCGAAATAGATCAAAAGCCACCTATGTTTTCGGCATTAAAAAAAGATGGTGTTCGTTTGTATGATATGGCTCGTGAAGGAAAATCTGTTGAAATAGCCTCTCGTAAAATTACAATTTCTGAATTTGAAATCACCAAAATCGATTTTCCAAAGGTTGAATTTAGAGTGGTTTGTAGCAAGGGAACTTACATTCGTTCTTTAGCTTACGATTTTGGAAAAGCATTGAATTCTGGCGGTTATTTGTCTGCTTTACGACGCACTAAAATAGGTGAATTTAGTGTTGAAAATGCAAAAGAACCACTGACTTATATTGAAGACGAATTAAGTTAGGTGATTATTAAGTCACAAGTCGAAAGTCGAAAGTCACAAGTCACAAGTCCAAAGTCCAAAGTCCAAAGTCCAAAGTCGAAAGTTGCAAAGGGGTGAATAATTAGTGATGCAATGTTTGGCTTACTTGAGACACAAATTGCAAATAATTATTTTAAAAAACGTCCCAACCAACTGTCGGTAATGTTAATTTCCCAATCGTTTTCCAATTCTTCTTTGGTGGTAATCATATTGTCAAAAACAATTGTTTTTTCAGAAACACTTTTGTTTGTCATTAATTTTTTAAACTCAATTAAATCTTTGTATTGTACAAACTCACCTTGTTTGTAGCAAACATTAATTTTATCGAGTAAAATTACGTCTAACTTTTTTTCAAGTTCTAATATAAACAGCGACAATTGGTCATGTGCTTTAAGACTTAAACTGGTTTCAGAATTGTCAACAGCAATAATTATAAAACGCTCGTATTTTAATTGATAAGCACTTTTAATTGGTTCATTATTGCTTGTCCAACTGTTTAAAAATGCTTCAAGAGTTTCTGTAATACTCGAAATCTCTTGGTCGTAAAATTTTCTGCTCGAAGGAAAAACCCACAATTTACACCACGCAGGAATTTCATTAAAATCAATTATCATAATTATAAATTATGGTACAAAGATAGCTTAAAATTAAATAGTTAAAACCATAGCATTTTCTAATAATTCAACAATATCATTTTGAATGTTTTGTCCTTTGTTTTTGTTATACCAAAGTTGCAGGTCTTTTTTAAATTCGGCATCCAAAGCACCGTGTTTTTCTTTATAATCCTGCACCATTTTTGTTGCAACAGATGGGCGAGGTCCCCAACTATTTATGACTTCATTTTTGTTATTTATAAGAATTACTTTCGGAATAGATTTGCTTCCATTGGTTAAAAAAGCATTCATCAATTCGTCGTTTTCATCTCTGCAAACTAGTTTTAAATTTAATTTTGGGGATGCTTCCGCCATTTTATTTAAAACAGGTAAAACTTGAGCAGCATCGCCACACCAACCTTCAGCCAATACCAGTAACCAAAAGTTTTCGGTTAGGTTATTAAGTGCTTGTTGAGTTTCTTCTGAAATTTTTAAAGTCTTGTCTAATCTATCCATTCTAGCATCGTTCAATTTGCTGTAATTTAAAAGATCATCGCTTTGTTCTTTTCCTGTTGATTTTCCTTCAACAAGCAATCCTTTTATCAAAGTTCTATAAGTTGAATAGCTTACTCCTTTTTTTAAACTATTTTTTATGAGGCATTTATTCATTTTTAAAATTTTTAGTTCTTGTTTTGGACGAAAGTTATTTGTTTATCTTACAACAAAACAATTAATTTATTTAGTTTGTAAAAATAAAGCTTGAATTTGAATAAAAAATGTTACTTTTGTTACTCAAGATATAAAGATAAAAAAATCTTAATATCTTTAACGTACATTTAGCTAATTGTAACTTGTTGTTTATTAGTTAATTTGTTGTATATTTAGATAACTTAATATTTTAATTATGAAAAAAATCAAACTAATTTTATCGCTTTTAACATTAATTACGCTTTTCATTACTTCCTGTGGTAATGGAGAAAAAAAACAAGAAGTAAGCGACTCAGCTGTTCAAAATGCAACTGAAGTAACTGTAGAAGGTCAAGGTCAATCAGCAGTTTCTGATGATGTTTCTGCAGCAAATGCATTGCAAGTGGCAAAATCAATTGAAGATTTTTCAACCTTAGTTGCGGCTATTGAAGCTGCTGGTGTTGAAGATGCAGTTGTAAATGTTGGTCCATTAACCATTTTTGCCCCAGTAAATTCAGCTTTTGATAAACTTCCTGAAGGTACAGTAGCAAATTTATTATTACCAGAAAACAAGTCTCAACTGGCTTTTATTTTAACAAATCACGTAGCGCCAGCTAATTATCCAGATTCTCAATTGGCAAAAGAAGCTAAAAAGGGACGAAAATTATACATGGCTTCTGGGAAATATTTGGTAGTTGAAGAAAAAGAAGATGGCTTATATGTTGGTGGAACCAAAATTTTAAAAACAGTACAAGTAAGTAATGGTTGGATACATGTTATTGACAATGTATTAGTACCAGCTGAATAATAATTAAACGTTCTCAAATAATGAAATTAAAAATATTAGTATTGGCTGCAGTTGTAGCATTTTTGTCAAGTTGTAGTGGTAGTGAAAAAAAATCTGAATCAAATTCAGAAGCTAAAGAAGAAGTAAAAGTAGAGGTTGAAGTAGATCCTATGCAAAACAAAGGGATTGGTCCAATTACAAGTATAACACTTGGTGAAATTGACGATACTTTGGCAGCTGAAGGTAAAACTTTATTTTCATCTAAATGTTCTGCCTGTCATAAAATTAGCAAACGTGTTGTTGGACCAGCTTTAATTGGAATAACTGAAAGACGTTCTCCAGAATGGATTATGAATATGATGTTAAATCCTGAAGTAATGGTTACTGAAGATCCAATAGCCAAAAAACTACTTGCGGAGTATTTAGCTCCTATGGCAAACCAAAGTTTAACAGAAGTTGAAGCTAGAGCAATTTTAGAATATTTTAGAACAAAAACATCTTCTAATACAGAAGAATAGTGAAATAAAAATTAACAACAAATAATTTATAGTATGAAAACAATTTTTAAATCTTTATTTGCAATTACAGTGCTTTCAATGGTTCTTAGTAGTTGTGGTAATGGTGGTTCAAAAAAAGGTTCTCAAGGTGCTTTATCAAGTAGTGCTGCAGAGAAAGTTTATGTTGCACCAGGAGAACATGATGAATTCTATGCATTTATTTCAGGAGGCTTTAGTGGTCAACTTGCCGTTTATGGTCTTCCGTCTGGAAGATTATTTAAAGTAATTCCTGTTTTTTCAGTAGATGCAGAAAAAGCATACGGTTTTAATGAAGAAACCAAGCCAATGTTAAATACTTCGCACGGTTTTATACCTTGGGATGACTCACATCACCCAGATATTTCTCAAACTGCTGGTGAATTAGATGGTCGCTATTTATTTATTAATGGAAACAACACACCTCGTATAGCTAAAATTGATTTAACAACTTTTGAAACTACTGAGATTATTGAAATTCCAAATTCAGCAGGTAACCACAGCTCTTCTTTTGTAACTGAAAATACAGAATATGTTGTTGCAGGAACTCGTTTTAGTGTTCCTTACCCTCAAAAAGACATGCCAATTGACGAATATAAAGGGAATTTTAAAGGTGCATTAACTTTTATAAAAGTAGATCCTAAGGATGGAGGTATGGATATAAAATTTCAAATAATGATGCCTGGTTTTAACTATGATTTATCTCACCCAGGTAGAGGTGCATCTCATGGTTGGTTTTTCTTCACAACATATAATACTGAAGAAGCAAATTCATTGTTAGAAGTAAATGCTTCTCAAAATGATAAAGATTTTATTGCAGCAATCAATTGGAAAAAGATTGAAGAATATGTAAATAATGGTGGTGGAACAAAAGCTCCTACAAATTATGCTCATAATGTTTATAGTGACGAAACTCATTCAGCAACTTCGACAATGAAAAATGAAGTTGTAATTGTAAATCCAAGTGATGTTCCGGGTGCTATTTATTTTATGCCTACTCCAAAATCACCTCATGGTTGTGATGTAGATCCTTCAGGTGAATACATTGTTGGTAGTGGTAAGTTAGCTGCAGAGTTAACAATACATTCATTTAGCAAAATGGTAAAAGCTATTGAAGAGAAAAAATTTGATGGCGATGCTTATGGAATTCCAATCATACAATATGAAGCTACTTTGGCTGGTACAGTAAAGCAACCTGGTTTAGGCCCATTACATACCGAATTTGATGGTGAAGGAAATGCTTACACTACTTTCTTTATTTCTTCTGAAGTTGTAAAATGGAAATTAGGGACTTGGGAAGTTATTGATAGAAAACCTACTTATTATTCAGTTGGTCATTTAATGATTCCTGGTGGTAACTCTCGTAAACCATTTGGTAAATATGTATTGGCGATGAATAAAATTACTAAAGACCGTTATTTAGCAACTGGTCCTGAAGTTACTCAATCTGCTCAGTTATACGATATTTCAGGTGAAAAAATGGAATTGTTATTAGATTTTCCAACTATTGGTGAGCCTCATTATGCAGCAGGTTGTCCAGCTAGTTTAATAGAAGCAAATTCTAAGAAAATTTACAAGTTAGAAGAAAATAAACATGAATTTGCTATAAAAAGTGAAGCTGAAGCAAAGGTTGTTAGAAAAGGAAATGAAGTTCATATTTACATGACAATGATTCGCTCTCATTTTGCACCAGACAATATTGAAGGTGTTCAAGTTGGAGATAAAGTATATTTCCACGTAACAAATTTAGAACAGGATTATGATGTGCCACATGGTATTGCTATGATTGGCGCAAACACATCAGAATTGTTAATTATGCCAGGGCAAACTGAAACTTTTGTTTGGGAACCAAAACAAGTAGGTGTTTGGCCTTTTTATTGTACAGATTTTTGTTCAGCATTACATCAAGAAATGCAAGGTTATGTGAGAGTATCTCCTAAAGGATCTAATGTACCTTTATCATTTACTTTAGATGGTGATGCTGTTGATGCCGAATAATATTTTTTAGATTGAGTTTTATTCTATTATTGATAAAACGGGTAGTGTGATTTCTACCCGTTTTTCAATCAAAAAAAATAAGATAAAAGAATCCTTTAATGTGAGTTTTGTTACATATTTATAATTGTTATTTTGTAAATTGATATCAATAAACAATTATAAATAACAGTTGAAAATTTAACTTCAAAAACAATGAAAAAATCTAGAATATTAATGATAATAGGTACTTTATTATTGCTAGGGTTATTTGTATTTCCTTTGTGGAATATCACTTTAGAAGCACCTCAATATCCAATTCCATTGGGAATGGACATTCATATCAATAAATTTGCAGATACGCACGAGTTTGATATTAAAAATATCAATTTAATGAATCATTATGTAGGTATGCAATACATTCCAGATACAATACCTGAGTTTAAAATATTTCCAATTGTGATTGCAATTATGGTCGTATTGGGTGTAGTAATAGGTTTAAAAGGGAATTATAAATTGTTTTTGGCTTGGTTTGTTTTAATGACTATTTTAGGAACTGCTGGGATGTACGATTTTTATATGTGGGAATATAATTACGGACACAATTTAGACCCAAAAGCAATTATGAATTTTAAAAACCCTGATGGTTCAGTAATGGGGTTTCAGCCACCTCTTTTTGGTACAAAATACATTCTTAATTTCACAGCCCATTCTTATCCTAAAATTGGAGCTTATTTTATGTTTGTAGGTATGTTAATGACATTAGTAGCGTTTTTTGTTGGAAAAAATGAAACCAAAGCATAAGTTAATCTATACATTAAAACAATTGGATTTTTTAATTCACTTGTTATAACATATATTTAAGGGCTAAAAAAATCAAAATAATGAAAGTAATTTTTCTAAAACCATTTATTGGTATATGCATACTATTGCTTACAATTTCTTGTAAGATAGAACCTGAATCTATTGCTTATGGTAAAGATCAATGTAGTTTTTGTATGATGAGCATTGTTGATAAAACACATGCATCTCAATATGTAACTAACAAAGGAAAGCAGTTTAAGTTTGATGCTATCGAATGTTTGATAAATGATTTGAGTGAAAAAAATGAAGGTGATTTGGCAATAATTTTGGTTGCAAATTATATAAAACCTGGTGAAATGATTGATGCAAAATCTGCAACTTATTTAATAAGTAAAGAAATAAAAAGCCCAATGGGTGCAAATCTTTCAGGGGTTTCAACTATAGAAAAAGCACAAGAACTTCAACAAAAATTTACAGGTGAAATTTACACTTGGGAAAAACTAAAAGAACGACTTTCTGATAAATAACAATGAGAAACTATCTTTTTCTTTTTTCGCTATTTTGCATTACCATACTTCAAGCAAAACAAATTGAAGTATGTAAATCATGTTCAATTTCAACCATAAAAAAGGCAGTTGAAATCGCTGAAGATGGCGATGAAATTTTTATTAAAAAAGGTATTTATAAGGAAAATGATATTGAAATAAATAAATCATTGATCATTTTTGGAGAAGAAGGGACTATTCTAGATGGCACCAATAAAGGAAGTGTTTTACATATTTCAGTTGATAATTTTGTGATTAGAAGTCTTAAAATTATTAATGTTGTAGTAAGTTATACAAAAGATTATGCCGCTATAAAAGTAGTGAGAAGCAATAATTTTACCATTGAAAATATTGTGCTCGATGAAGTCTTTTTTGGCGTTTTAATAGAAAAATCTCACAATGGTAAAGTTTTAAATAATAAAATTTCAAGCACTTCAAAAGATGAAGCTAATTCAGGAAATGGCATTCATATTTGGCATAGTTCAAATATGGAAGTTTCAGGAAATGAGGTTTATGGAATGAGAGATGGAGTTTATTTTGAATTTGTTACTGATAGTAAAATTCATAACAATTTAAGCCACAATAATATTAGGTACGGTTTACATTTTATGTTTTCAAATAATGATACCTATTTTAACAATGAATTTGTAAATAATGGCGCAGGAGTAGCCGTTATGTTTTCAAAATTTATTAGTATGTATCAAAATAAATTTACGCATAACTGGGGTTCAGCATCCTATGGTTTATTGTTAAAAGAAATTTATGACACTCAGATTTATAACAATATTTTTGAAGAGAACACAATAGGAATTAAAGGTGAAGGTTGCACAAGAATCAATTATAAAAATAATACTTTTATTAGAAACGGCTGGGCAATAAAAATTGCAGGAGCTTGTTATGGTAACATTTTTGAACAAAATGATTTTATGCATAATTCTTTAGATTTAGCATACAATACACAAGTAAATGACAATAGATTTGAAAGTAATTATTGGAGTGAGTATACTGGCTATGATTTAGATAAAAATGGTATTGGAGATATTCCATATAGACCTGTAAAATTGTTTTCTTACATTGTAAATCAAACTCCAGAAGCTTTGGTTTTATTGCGAAGTTTATTTGTTGATATTATTAATTTTTCGGAAAAAGTTTCACCGGTTTTTACTCCAGACGATTTAATGGATAAAAAACCAATAATGAAGAGAATAAATGATTGAGTTTAAAAATTTACATAAAAATTTTGGAAAATTGGTTGTTTTAAACAACCTAGATTTGAGTATTAGCGAAGGAGGTATTTTTGCTATTTTAGGCCCTAATGGTTCTGGTAAAACAACCTTAATAAAATGTTTGTTGGGTATGGTAATTCCGCAAAAAGGAGAAATTACTTATAAAGATAAAAGTGTCTTAGGTAAATGGGATTATAGAAACGATTTAAATTATTTACCTCAAATCGCAAATTTTCCACCAAATTTAACAGTGCAAGAGCTAATTGAAATGGTTAAAAACCTTCGTCCAAAACAAGCTAATGAAAAAGATTTAATCAAACTTTTTGGGTTGAATGATTCTCTTCAAAAAAAATTGGGAAACCTATCTGGAGGAACAAAGCAAAAAGTGAATATTGTATTGACTTTTATGTTTGATAGCAATCTAATTATTTTAGATGAACCAACAAATGGTTTAGATCCAATAGCCTTAATTAACTTAAAAGAGCTAATTCAAAAAGAAAAAGAAAAAGGAAAAACCATTTTAATTACTACACATATTATGAGTTTTGTTGATGAAATGGCCAATGAAATTGTGTTTATTTTAGATGGTAAAATCTACTTTAAAGGAAGTGTTGATGCATTAAAAGAGAAAACCAATAATTCAAATCTAGAACATGCAATTGCTAATTTAATTTCTAAACAATATGCTTAAAATATTAAAATATAGTTTTTATGACTTAATGCGTAGTCGTTGGAGTTATGTTTATTTTTTATTCTATCTAATTTTAGGTTTTGTATTGTTGTTTTTAAATAACGATGTTAACAAGGCTGTAATTACATTAATGAATATTATAATTGTTTTGACCCCATTAATTGGAACCATTTTTGGAGTTATGTATTATTATAATTCACGCGAATTTACAGAGCTTTTATTGGCACAACCTATTAATAGAAAAAAGATTTTTATGGGCCAGTATATAGGTATTTCAATTTCTTTAACCTTGAGTTTGGTTTTAGGTTTGGGTATTCCATTTGTGTTATATGGATTGTTTAAATCAGCTGCAATATTTAATTTTGGTTTGTTGCTGGTTGTTGGCTCTTTTTTAAATTTCATTTTTGTTGCGCTTTCATATAATATTGCGCTTTCAACCGAAAATAAAATAAAAGGTTTTGGTTTTGCTATTTTAATGTGGCTGTTTTTAGCGGTAATTTATGATGGGGCTTTTTTAATTTCTTTGGTGATGTTTGATGAATACCCATTAGATAAATTTTCGCTTATAGCAACCATGTTTAATCCAATAGATTTGTCTCGAATTTTAATACTACTTAAATTAGATATCTCTGCTTTATTAGGTTATACTGGAGCTGTTTTTAGAAAGTTTTTTGGAACTAATTTAGGAATGGTGTTGTCTATGTCTATTTTGGTTTTATGGGTGTTAATTCCTGTAATTAGAATAAATCTAAAACTTCGTAAAAAAGATTTTTAAGTTATTTTTTAACATTTTTAAGTGAATAAAAGGGAGCTGTATAATGGACTCTTTTTTATGAATATGCTTATCTTTGACGTTTATAAAAATGAATAAGTAAGCTATAAATGAAGAACTACAAGCCAAAAGGAAGATTAACTGCTGCTGCATATATTGATGGAATTTTAAAAGGTGATAGGGTGCTATTGTCTAGAGCAATTACTATTGTTGAAAGTAATTTAGAAAGCGATAAAATATTAGCTAAGGAAATTGTACAATCTATTTTACCTTATTCAGGAAAATCTATCAGAATAGGTATTACAGGTGTTCCGGGTGTTGGTAAAAGTACTTTTATTGAAGCTTTTGGAAAATATTTAATTACCCAAGGAAAAAGAGTTGCAATTTTATCTATTGATCCAAGTAGCCAGCGTTCTAAAGGAAGTATTTTAGGTGATAAAACACGTATGGAAGAATTGGCAACTATGCAGGAAGCCTATATTCGTCCTTCTGCTTCTGGTGATACTTTAGGTGGTGTTGCCAATAAAACGGGTGAATCAATGCTTTTATGTGAAGCCAATGGTTATGATGTTGTTTTAATTGAAACAGTAGGAGTAGGGCAAAGTGAAACGGCTGTTCATGGTATGACGGATTTCTTTTTATTGTTGATGCTTTCGGGTGCTGGAGATGAATTACAAGGTATTAAAAAAGGGATTATGGAAATGGCTGATATGGTTGTAATTAACAAAGCCGATGGCGATAATGTGCGAATGAGTGAAATGGCTCGTTTACAATATCAAAATGCACTACATATTTTTCCGCAATCAGAGTCGGGTTGGAGTCCGGTAGTTAGTACTGCATCTGCAATAAAAAATATTGGAATTGACACTGTTTGGACCGAAATTTCAAAATTTAAAGAGTTGGTTGATGGAAATGGTTATTTCTTAAAAAACAGAAATCATCAACAAATTGATTGGATGTACAACAATATTAATGAAGAATTAAAGCATCTATTTTACGGCTCGGCCAGTATTAAAAAGCATCTTTCTGAACTGAAAAACGATATTATTTCAGCAAAAATATCACCTGTAAAGGCTGCTGAAATTTTAATAGAGGAATTTAAAAATTCCTTAGGTTAATTTCTCGAATTTATCAATTGTTCTAAAACCAATTCAACACCAAAGTTGTCATTGCTTTTGGTTTCATATTTTGAAATGCGTTTTACATCGGGATGTGCATTTTCCATAGCATAACTAAAATCTGCCAAGGCAAGCATTTTTAAATCGTTGTTATAATCGCCAAAAACCATGGTTTCTTCTTTTGTAATTCCAAGTTTTTGTTGCAATATATTTAACGCAAAACCTTTGTTGGCATTGCTATGCGAAATGTCTAACCAATGTTCGCCTGAAACAATAACCTGAAGTTCACTTTCTAAGTGTTTTACAGCAGGATAAATATGAGTTTCAGAGCAATCAAAATGATAAGCTGCGATTTTAAAAAAAGTATCGTTGGTAATTTCAGTTAAATCATCAACAAGCTTATATTCTGAATAATAATTTTTAAACATATTGATGAAGTTTTCATCTTTAGTTTCAATATAAGCAGCGTTTTTTCCGCATAAAACAATGTAAACATTGTCAAGTCTTCGCAATGTATCAATGCAATTGTGAATGTATTCAAAAGGCAATTCAGAAGTAAATAATTCTTGATTTCCGTGCATGGCAAAAGCACCATTTTCGGCAACTATGGTTATTTCATCTTTAATGGTTTCAAATCGGTCTACAATGCTATAATATTGTCTGCCACTTGCAGCAATAAACTGAATATTGTGCTTTTTTAATTGTTTGTAAACATTAAAAAATCGGTCGCTAACTTTACTTTTTGAGTTTAGCAAAGTACCATCCATATCTGTAACAACCAATTTAACTTTTGAAAAATCCATAAATTAATTTTTGAAAGGCAAAAATAGTGATTAAAATGATGCTTGTAGTGTATTAATTTAACTGATAATTATTTTAAATAACCATACAAAAAAAGCCCAGCACTATTAATGCTGGGCTTTAAAATATTAATATCTAAAAATTATTCTTGTTCTAAATATTTGTCCATAATAGTTATGGCAGATTCAGAAATTACAGTACCAGGACCAAAAATGGCAGCTACTTTTCTTTCTAATAAGTAATTGTAATCTTGTGCAGGAATAACTCCACCAGCAAAAACCATAATATCAGGTCTTCCTAATTTTTCTAATTCACCAATTAATTGAGGAATTAAAGTTTTGTGACCTGCTGCTAAACTTGATGCACCTACAAAGTGAACATCGTTTTCAACTGCTTGTTTTGCAACTTCTTCAGGAGTTTGGAACAATGGTCCCATATCAACATCAAAACCTAAATCAGCAAAACTAGAAGCAACAACTTTAGCACCTCTATCGTGACCATCTTGTCCCATTTTTGCAATCATTACTCTTGGTCTACGTCCTTCAATTTCTGCAAATTTATCAGCTAATTTTTGAGCTTTTGCAAACGTACTATCGTCACTTACTTCTTTACTATACACACCACTTATTAATTTAGTATCAGCTTTATGTCTTCCAAAATGAACTTCTAAAGCGTCAGATATTTCACCTAAAGTAGCAAAATTTTCTGCAGCATCAACAGCTAAGGCTAATAAGTTACCTTTTCCAGTTTCAGCACAAGCTGACAGTGCAGCAATTTTTGCATCAACAACAGCTTGATCTCTGTTTGCTCTTAATTTGTTTAAACGTTCAATTTGAGAATTTCTAACAACTGTATTGTCAACTTCTAAAATTTCGATATTAGATTTTTCAGTAGTTTTAAATTTGTTAACACCTACTAAAATATCTTGACCAGAATCTAAACGCGCTTGTTTACGAGCCGAAGCTTCTTCAATACGCATTTTTGGAACACCAGTTTCAATAGCTTTTGCCATTCCGCCTAGTTCTTCAACTTCTTCAATTAATTTCCAAGCTTTTTCAGCAATCTCTTTAGTTAAATATTCAACATAATAAGATCCAGCCCAAGGGTCAACCGCTTTAGTCATTTGCGTTTCATCTTGAATAAAGATTTGCGTATTACGAGCAATACGAGCCGAGAAATCTGTTGGTAAAGCAATAGCTTCATCCAATGCATTTGTGTGAAGTGATTGCGTTCCACCTAAACCAGCAGCCATTGCTTCAATACAAGTTCTAGCTACGTTGTTAAAAGGATCTTGCTCACTTAAACTCCATCCAGAAGTTTGACTATGCGTACGCAATGCCATTGATTTTGGATTTTTTGGGTTGAAAGATTTTATGATTTTTGCCCAAAGCATACGTGCAGCACGCATTTTTGCAATTTCCATAAAGTGATTCATTCCTACTGCCCAGAAGAAAGATAAACGTGGTGCAAATTCGTCAATTTTTAAACCAGAAGCCAATCCAGTTCTAATATATTCCATACCATCAGCTAAAGTATAAGCCAACTCAATATCTGCAGTTGCACCAGCTTCTTGCATGTGGTAACCACTAATAGAAATAGAGTTGAATTTTGGCATGTTTTTAGTGGTATAATCAAAAATATCACCAATAATTTTCATTGAAGGTAATGGTGGGTAGATGTAAGTGTTACGCACCATAAATTCTTTTAAAATATCATTTTGAATGGTTCCACTCAATTGATCTAAAGGCACACCTTGTTTTTTTGCTGCGGCAATGTAAAATGCCATAATTGGCAATACAGCACCATTCATAGTCATAGAAACAGACATTTTATCTAACGGAATTTGGTCGAATAAAATTTCCATATCTAAGATAGAGTCAATAGCAACACCAGCTTTACCAACGTCTCCAGTTACACGTGGGTGATCTGAATCGTATCCACGGTGTGTAGCTAAATCGAAAGCAACTGACAATCCTTTTTGACCAGCAGCTAAGTTTCTTCTGTAAAAGGCATTAGACTCTTCTGCAGTTGAGAAACCAGCATATTGACGCACTGTCCAAGGACGCATTGCGTACATTGCACTATAAGGTCCTCTTAAAAATGGAGGTACACCAGCTGCATATTGTAAATGTTCAGCATCTTTTATATCTTCTGCTGTGAAATGTTTTTTTACAGGAATTCCTTCAGGAGTATTCCAAACGTCTTGATTCTTTGAAGATCCAGCAGTTTGTTTTACTGTTGAGTTTATTTTTATATCTGAAAAATCGGGTTTCATACTTCTTAAGATTTTAATGTTTTTTGAACTTTTTCTTGTATGCTTGAAAGCGTTGTTAAAACGTCTGTACGCATATTAACCACACCATCTAAACCAGCTTCAGTTAATTCATCCATATTTTTTGGAGCACCAGCCAAGATCAATACTTTTTTAGTAGTTATTGCTCTAAATGCTTTAACAAAATCAAGAGCGCTTTCGTCGTAATCTTGATCTGAACTACAGATAACTACAACGTGAGCATCTGATTTTGCACTTTCAGTAGCTGCTTTTTCAGCACTTTCAAAACTTTGTTCTTGTAAAACTGTAAAACCACTTACACCAATAAAGTCGTAAGCAAAAGCAGCTCTAGCTTTACGCATGTTTAAGTTACCAAAACTTGCTAACTGTACAACAGGACGTACTTTAGTAGCGTCTACTAATTCTTCAGTTTTTCTTCTTAATGCTTCAATTTCTAGCGATGCTCTTCTTGGAGTTAAAACTTTTGAATTTTCAACAGCTCCTTCTGAAAGAATAGTAGCAGGAACTTTTTCCATTAAGTTAGGGTATTTGTTAATACCAACTAAAGGCATTCTTCTTTGACTGATTAATTTTAGTTTTTGTAAACGAATTTCAGCAATTTGTTGTTGAATTGTTTCGTTTTCAAAAGCTGTATAAAAACCACCGTTAGCTTCAATAGATTTGAATAATTCTAATGCTTTTTCAGCCAATTTAGTAGAAACTTCTTCAATATAATAAGAACCATCAACAGGGTTTGCAACTTTACCAAAGTAAGATTCTTCTCTTAATATAGTTGTAATGTTTCCTGCAATTCTACTTGAAAAATCTGAAGCGTCTTTAAATTCTTTATCGTAAGCATCAATTAAAATACCATCTACATTTCCTAAGATTGCAGACATAGCTTCTGTAGTGCAACGTAATAAGTTAGTTTCTGCATCTGTAACAGATTTTGTCCAGATACAAGTTTTAGCAGTTACTGTATTTGAAAATTCAGCAACACCAAATTTTGCAGCAATTTCAGCTAATAAGTTATTAAATGCTCTAAATTTTCCAATTTCAACAAAATACTCTAAACCTATTGCTAAGTTAAAGTTAAGGTTGTTAAAAATTGTTTGAACTTCAAGACCATTTTGAGATAATTGTTCAATAGCGTATACCAATGAGTTTAAAGTGTATGCAACTTCTTGTGCTTGGTTAGCACCTGAATCTAAATATTCAGTTCCTGAAATTGTAATTGCTTTAAAATTAGGATAATTAGCAGCTAGTTTAACCAATTGTGCAACAGTAGCAAAAGCGTTAGCTTCAAAAGCTCCTGTTGTTACGTAATTTGAAATTAAAGATGTATTGAAATATCCTTTTAAGTTTTCAACGGCAACACCACTGTTATTAACAAAAGCAAAGAAATCTGTAGCAAATGCAACAGCATTTTTTTCTAAATTAAATGCAACAGTAATTTCGTTTAAGTTAATGTCTTTTAAAAGTTCTGCAGGTTTGCAGTTTTCGCAAATGTTAAATATCAATCCGTTCATTCCTTCTTCAATAGCTTTTAAAGCTAATTTATTGTTGCTTTCGTTGCAACATGCAGAAATCAAACGGTAGTTTACAAGAGATTGAGAATTTTCTCCTGTATTTTGTAATTGTGTAATGCTGTCTTCTGTGTTGTAAAAAGGTTGGATACTGATGTCGCTCAAGTTTTTCCAAACAAGTGTTTTGTCAAAATCTGCACCTTTTAAATCAACATTCACTTTTTCAATCCATTCTTGTTTTGAGACAGGATTAAATTCAGGAAAAAGTGATTTTTTTGTTTTGTTCATATTTTTCTATTAATAGTGAAAATTAAATTGCTGGTAAATTTACAAAATACCAGCAATTTTTAAAAGTTATTTTATAGCTAAACTACTTCCAAATCTTTCGAAAATAGCTTCATCTAATTGCGCTTGGTGATCTGGGTGTGCAATATCTCTTAAAGCTTGTGCACGTTGTTTTAAGTTTTTACCAAATAATTCAGCAATACCAAACTCAGTAGCCACATATCTTGCGTGTGCACGTGTAGTTACTACACCAGCTCCTTGTTTTAACATAGGAACAATTTTTGAAACTCCTCTACCAGTTACTGATGTAATTGCAATAATTGGCTTACCACCTGGTGATAAAGCAGATCCACGCATAAAGTCCATTTGACCACCTACTCCAGAATACATTCTTGGTCCAATAGAATCGGCACAAACTTGACCTGTTAAGTCAACTTCAATAGCTGAGTTAATAGCGGTAGCTTTTGGATTTTGACGGATAATTGCAGTGTCGTTAACATAGGCAATATCTCTCATTTCAATTTCAGGGTTGTTGTCCATAAAATCGTATAAACGTCTTGTTCCCATTGCAAATCCTGATACAATTTTGTAAGGGTTTGTTTTCTTTTGAGAACCATTTACAATTCCTTTTTCAACTAAGTCAACCAATCCTTCAGAGAACATTTCAGTATGTACACCTAAATTTTTATGGTTGTGTAAGAAAGTTAAAACTGCGTTTGGAATACCACCAATACCCATTTGAAGCGTAGCTCCATCATCAATAATTCCAGCGATATTTTTACCAATTGATTTTTCTTCTTCTGAAGGGCTCACAAATTTCATTTCGTAAATTTCTTCAACAACTTCAATACAAGCTGTAAAGTTTCTTAAGTGAACTTGAGCATCACCAAAAGTTCTTGGCATACGTGGGTTAATTTGTGCAATAACTGTTTTTCCGTGTTCAATACCAGCAAGTACAATATCGACAGAAACTCCTAATGAACAAAATCCGTGGTTGTCAGGTGGTGAAACATTTACTAAAACCACGTCTAAATTCATATAACCTTGACGGAATAAACTTGGAATGTCACTTAAAAAGATTGGAATATAATCTACAGTATCACCTACCATTTTTCTTATATTTCCACCAAGAAAAAATGCACTGGTATGGAAGCTTTCTCTTAATTCAGGTGCAGTATATCCGCATGCTCCTTCAGTATGTAAGTGACATACTTCTACTCCTTTCAATTCTGGTGCTCTTGCAACCATTGCATTAATTAAGGCTTGTGGCGTTGCCGACCCTCCTTGAATTAAAACTCTATCTCCTGATTTGATTAATTTTACAGCCTGATCTGCTGTCATTAAATTTGGTATCTCCATCTTATTTTAATTTACTATAATATTTAATTTGATAATTTTTTTTAACCTAAAAAGCTCAGTATAATACCTGCCGCAATTGCTGAGCCAATTACACCAGAAACATTTGGTGCCATTGCGTGCATTAATAAATAATTGTTTTTATCGGCTTTTAGACCTTCAGTATGTACAACTCTTGCGCTATCTGGTACTGCTGAAACTCCTGCGGCACCAATTAGCGGATTTAATTTGTCATCACCTTTTAAGAACAAGTTCATAAATTTAGCGAACAATAAACCGCCCATTGTTGCGATAACAAACGAGATAGCTCCTAAACCAAATATCAGCATAGAATCTTTGGTTATAAAAATATCGGCTTGTGTAGATGCTCCAACGGTAACTCCTAAAAGAATGGTAACTATATCTATCATTTTGGTTCTGGCAGTATCTGCCAAACGTTCTGTTCTTCCAGATTCTTTCAATAAATTTCCAAAGAAAAGCATACCTAATAAAGGCAATGCACTTGGAGAAATAAATGTTGTTAATAACAAAGCAACAATTGGAAAAATCATTTTTTCTTTTTGCGAAACCGCTCTTGGAGGTTTCATTCTAATTAACCTTTCTTTTTTAGTGGTTAACAGTTTCATAATTGGTGGTTGAATTACCGGTACCAATGCCATATATGAATAAGCTGCAATGGCAATTGGGCCAATTAAGTTTTTAACAGTTGTACCATCAGGTAATATATTTATACCGTTTGCTAATTTTGAAGAAAGGAAAATTGCTGTTGGGCCATCGGCTCCACCAATAATTCCAATTGCACCTGCTTCAGGCAAATTAAAACCTAGGTATAATGCACCTAAAAATGTAGCAAATACACCAATTTGCGCTGCGGCGCCTAATAGCATTAATTTAGGATTGGCTATAAGTGATGAGAAATCTGTCATAGCACCAATTCCTAAGAAAATAAGCGGAGGATAAATCCCTTTTACCACCCCAAAATACAAGTAATTTAGAACTGAGCCAGTTTCGTAAATACCAGTTTGATTTCCTGCTACAAAAGGAATATTTCCTATAATAACACCAGCTCCAATTGGTATTAAAAGCAGTGGTTCGTAGTCAAATTTTATACCTAAGTATATAAAAACAATACCAATAAAAATCATAGTTACATTGCCCCACGAAGCGTTTGCAAAACCAGTATATTGGTAAAATTGATTGATTCCATTAAATGCTTCTTGTACAAATGAACCACTTTGTTGTGTTTCGGTTTGTTCTAGCGAAGTTTGTTCAATGGTATTTTGAGTATTAGTTGTAAGGCCAAGTACAGGTCTAATACAAACCAGTAACGAAATAACCCCAAAAATTAACAATACTCTTTTCATTTAATGTATATTTATACTTATTGATTTTTTATGTTGAAGCTTTAAAATTCAAATTTATCCAATTTCAATCATTACTTCATTTTGTAAAACTTGCTGTCCAACGGTTACATTAATAGCTGTAATAATTCCTGATTTTTCTGAAGCAATATTGTTTTCCATTTTCATGGCTTCTAATACCAATAATCTATCTCCTAATTTGATAGTGTCTCCAACTTTAACGTCTATAGATAAAACAGTACCAGGAATAGGAGCTACAATTTTAGCATTTGAAGTATTTGAATTAACTTTTAACGGTTCGGGTTTTTTTGAAGCCGATCTAACAATGGTAGGTGTTTTGGTTACTTTAACTTCTTCGCTTAATTTTACAGAATAAGATGTTCCGTTTACTTCTAAATCTATAATGTTATCTTCATGTGAAATAATTCTAACATTGTAGTTATTCTCGTATATTCTAAATTTGAAATTTTTCATTTGAATAATTTTTAAAGTATAACAGATTTAATTATTTCAGTGTGTTTTGTGTGCCATATATTTTTGAACTCCACGGAGAATAAAGTTTTCGAGCTTGTTTTATGGTAAGCACTGCATTTTCATTGTCGTGTTGTTCTTTAAGATATAAATGAACCGCAGTTGCAATTACAGCAGCAATTTCACCTGTAAACTCTTTGTCGGTTTCAACAGTAATATCTTTTATTTTTTTATCTCTCCCTTTGGTAATTATTTTATAGATGTAAAGTAAAATTGGCAAGCCATATTTAAAAAAAGTGGATAGCAGTAATAAGGCTAAAAATACAATTGTTAACCCAGTGATTAGGATAACATAACCTTCACTCATTTGATCTATGTATAATTTTGTAATTAGCATTATAGAGGGATGTTTGAATGTTTTTTAGGTGGATTTATAACCTTTTTATTGGCTAATAATTCTAAACCTCTAATAATTCTGAAACGGGTATTTCTTGGTTCAATTACATCGTCAATAAAACCATATTTAGCAGCCACATAAGGGTTTGCAAATTTGGTATTGTATTCGTCTTCTTTTTTATCTATATATTCTTGTTTTTCTTCAGCATCTTCAATCTTACTAATGTTTGTACCTTCTAAAACTTCAACAGCTCCTTTAGCGCCCATTACTGCGATTTCTGCAGTTGGCCAAGCGTAATTTAAGTCGCCACGCAATTGTTTACAACTCATTACATCATGAGCACCTCCGTAAGATTTTCTTAGTGTAATAGTTACTTTTGGAACAGTAGCTTCGCCATAAGCGAATAATAATTTTGCACCGTGAATAATAATTCCTGCATATTCTTGACCAGTTCCAGGTAAAAAACCAGGTACATCAACCAAGGTTACAATTGGAATGTTAAAAGCATCGCAAAAACGTACAAAACGAGCAGCCTTGCGTGAAGCTTCACAATCTAAAACACCTGCGTAATATTTTGGTTGATTTGCAACAATACCAACTGAACGACCATTGAAACGTGCAAAGCCAACAACAATGTTTCTGGCATAGTTTCTATGTACTTCTGTAAACTCACCATTGTCTACAATGGTAGAAATTACATCAATAATATCGTAAGGTTGGTTGGCATTTTCAGGAATAATTTCATTTAAAATGTCATCCAATCTATCAATAGGGTCTTCGCAAACAATTGCTGGTGGTTCTTCCAAGTTATTTGAAGGAAGGTAACTCATTAATTTTCTAATTAACAATAAGTTCTCTTCGTCGTTGTCAGCTAAAAAATGTGCTACACCCGATTTTGTTGCGTGTACATTCGCACCACCTAACTGTTCGGTAGTAACAACTTCTCCAGTAACAGATTGTACTACTTTTGGACCTGTAACAAACATATAACTTGTTTGGTCTGTCATAATAGTAAAATCGGTTAGGGCAGGAGAGTAAACTGCGCCACCTGCACAAGGGCCTAATATGGATGATATTTGAGGAATGACACCAGAAGCCATAATGTTTCTTTGAAAAATTTCAGCATAACCAGCTAAAGATCTTACACCTTCTTGAATACGGGCACCACCACTATCATTTAATCCAATTACAGGAGAGCCAGTTTTCATGGCCATATCCATAATTTTGCAAATTTTTAGTGCGTAAGTTTCAGAAAGTGAGCCACCAAAAACGGTAAAATCTTGTGAAAAAACATACACGATTCTACCGTCTATTGTTCCGTGACCAGTTACAACTCCGTCTGACAAGTAAATTTGTTTGTCTAAACCAAATGAACTTGTTCTATGGGTAACAAACATGTCAAACTCTTCAAAGCTATCTTCATCTAAAAGGATTTCAATTCTTTCACGAGCTGTTAATTTACCTTTTGCATGTTGGGAATCAATACGTTTTTCGCCGCCACCTAATTTGGCTTTGACTCGTTTTTCAATTAATTCATTGATTTTATCTTGATTTGCCATAATACAATGCAATTTCCTTTTAGTGAAGCTCTGTAAAATTATTTTTTAGAGCATAATTCAGTTAAAACGCCCTGAGTTGATTTTGGGTGAAGAAATCCAATATTTAAACCTTCAGCACCTTTGCGAGAAACTTTGTCAACCAAAGCAACACCACGCTCTTCAGCTAATTTTAAAGCTTCAGTTGCATTGTCTACTGCAAATGCAAGATGGTGAATTCCTTGTCCTTTTTTCTCAATAAATTTTCCAATAGGACCATCAGGTGAAGTACTTTCAAGCAATTCAATTTTAGTGTCTCCTACCATAAAAAAAGCTGTTTTCACCTTTTGGTCAACAACTTCTTCAATAGAGTAACATTTCAATCCAAGTACTCCTTCGTAGTATTTTATAGATTCTTCAAGGTTGTTTACTGCGATTCCAATGTGTTCAATATGTGAAATATTCATAATTTAATTATTTTTTTAATTTATTTCTTAATTTGTGTTAAAATTTAAGGCGAAATTTTGCCTTTTTTATAGAAAATTTCTAATACTCCAAAATTAAAATATATAAGAGTTCTTGAATATGATAATTATCATAAATGTAATTAAATTGCGAAATCGTTATAGTGATTTTGTTGTTAAAAGATTGTTAAACAACGGTTTTAGATTGCGAATTAAATTTTAGTTAAAATGGCATTCAATTTTAGTTTTAAAAAAAAATTCAGTAATTATTTTTAAAACTGCAAAAGGTTGAAATAAAATAAAATTACAATTTTTTCGAATTTTTAATTTGTAAATTTTCCAACATTGTGTTAGTCATTTTTTTCAAATCAAAGGTATGTTTCCATCCCCAATGTTCTCTTGCTTTTGTATCGTCAATACTTTTTGGCCAGCTATCAGCAATTTGTTGTCTGGAGTCTGGTTGGTACGTAATTTGAAAATTAGGAATTGACTTTTTAATTTCAGCAGCAATTTCTTTGGGCGTAAAACTGATGGCTGCTAAATTGTATGAAGATCTAATTTTAATTGTATCAGGTTCTGCATCCATAATTTTCATGGTAGCTTCAATAGCATCATCCATATACATCATTGGCAATTTGGTGTTTTCGCTTAAAAAACACGTGTAATTACCATTTAAAATGGCTTCGTGATAAATTTCAACTGCATAATCGGTAGTGCCACCACCTGGATTTGTTTTCCAACTTATAATTCCGGGGTATCTAATACTTCTAACATCAACACCATATTTATTGTGATAGTATTCGCACCAACGTTCACCTGCTTGTTTGCTAATGCCATAAACGGTCGTAGGCTCCATAATGGTTTCTTGTGGCGTGTTTTCTTGCGGTGTTGATGGTCCAAAAACAGCAATAGAACTTGGCCAAAATACCTTTTGTATTTTACCTTCTTTGGCTAAATTTAAAACGTTAAAAAGCGAATTCATATTTAATTCCCAGGCTTTATCCGGAAATTTTTCACCAGTTGCAGAGAGCATGGCTGCCATTAAATAAATTTCAGTAATCTGATGTTTTTCAACAATAGTCAAAATAGAATTGTAATCAATAGCATTTACCAATTCAAAAGGGCCAGATTTCATCAATTCTTTATTGCCTTCTCTAATATCTGAAGCAATAATCGAATTTTGACCATTAATATCTCTTAGTTTTAATGTTAATTCTGATCCAATTTGACCGCAAGCACCAATAATTAATATCTTTTTTTTCATACTGAAAACTTACCTAAAGTTATTTTTCAAAGGTACTGAAATTAAATTTTCAAATATTTACAACTGGTTTTTTATCAAATTGCTAATTTTTACAATAGACATTATATAAATTAGTATTTTTGGCATTCATAAGTTTAAAAATGAAGACTATTTATCCCTTTTTATTCCTAATTCTATTGTTCACTTTTTCATGTAATAGGGCCAATAGAACACAAGCAAACGAGCAAACTATCGATTCGTTGTCGTTAAGTTCAATTCGGATTTCAAATAAATTAGGAGAAATGCTTATTCCTGAAGCCAATGATGAATTGTCTAATTGGAAAGAATACAAAGATGTTGATGATTTTATATTGACATATTACAACATTTCAATTTTTGAAGCTTTAAATAATGCTTCAGAACTTGAGAGTTTGGTTAAGTTGATGAAAGATTCCATTAGAATAGCATCTTTAAATCAGCCAAGTGTAATTGTGCGTTTTAATGTGTTGCATAATGAAACGTTGAGATTGGAAGATATGGCTACAATTCCTTCAATTTCTGATGAAGCAGTTTCAAAGGAAGTAACCCAAATATTAGCCCTTTATTCCGCAGTAAATTCTAAAATAAATACTGTTTATAGGGCAAAAAATTTGCAAGATTTGTTAGAAGTTGATACCGAGACACCTTTGGAGTTAGCTGAAGAACCTCAAGATGAATTTGAGGTGAAAAAATTCAAACCAATGGTGAAGTAAAATATATATATATATGAATAAATTAGCAATTATAGTTGTTTTAATTACCCTGTTTACATCTTGTAATTGTAAGGTGAAATCTATTGATGAAGCCCATATTTTAGAAGCTAAAACGGAGATAAGTGAAGTTTTAGATACTTGGCACTTGAATGCTTCTAATGCTAATTTTGATGCTTATTTTAACGCTTTGAGTAGTAATGCGGTTTTTGTTGGAACTGATGCTTTAGAAGTTTGGGATGTGAAGCAATTTAAAAATTTTTCGAAACCTTATTTTGATGTCGGTGAAGCTTGGAACTTTAATGCAATTGATAGAAATATTTATTTAAATGAAACAGGTGAACTGGCTTGGTTTGACGAATTGTTGAACACTTGGATGGGTATTTGCAGAGGTTCGGGTGTTTTAAAAAAGATTGATAATAACTGGAAAATTGAACATTATGTGCTTTCAGTAACTGTTCCAAACGACAATGTTCAAAAAGTAATTGCGGTAAATAAAGAAAAAGACTCTTTGTTTTTATCCAATTTTAATCGTTAAATTTAGTACTTCACACAATTTTTTACAATTTCATAAACCAAATTATTTTCATAGCCTTTTGAAATTAGGTAGGTTGAGAGTTTTTGCGATTTTTTATAAGAATTAGACTCTTTTATAAGTGGCAATTTTTTATCAGCCAATTGTTGAAGACTTGTTAAATAATCGTTTTGGTCAATTTCTTTTAAAGCTGATTTGATATTGTAAGCAGAAATATTTCTGAATTTTAACTCGTTTGTAATTTTAATTTTCCCCCATTTCTTGATGTTGAATTTTCCGCGTACAAAAGCTTTGGCAAATCGTTCTTCATTTAAAAAATTGTGCTGCATCAAATGAAGCAATATTTTTTCTTTAGCTTCAGGAATCATTTTTAGGTCGTATAATTTTTGCTCTATTTCTTTGTGACAGCGTTCTCTGTAAACACAATAGTTTTCTAATAGCCTGGTGGCTTCATCAACGGAATAAGTTTTGGGTTGTTGCATAAAATCAAAAATAGCAAAAAAAGGTATTTCAATTGAATGAAATACCTTTTTAAAATAAATATAATTATTAATTAAAAATGGACTCTTTTCAGTTTATATTTTAATTTAATTGATAATAAGAAAAATATAGGAACTATAATTAAGGTTAAAAATGTTGCTACAAACAAGCCATAAATAACTGTCCAAGCCAATGGTCCCCAAAACACAACATTGTCTCCACCAATATAAATATGTGGATTAAATTCGCTAAATAAGGTAAAGAAATTTATGTTTAACCCAATAGCTAGAGGAACAAGTCCCAAAATAGTTGTAATGGCAGTTAAAAGTACAGGTCTTAAACGTGCTTTACCAGCAAGAACAATGCAGTTATAAGTGTCGTTTAACGATAAAAACTCATCTTCATCTAAATTTAATTCATATTTTTTTCTATCAATTAATAATTGTGCATAATCCAATAAAACCACACCGTTGTTTACTACAATACCTGCGAGGGAAATAATACCCATCATAGTCATCATAATTACAAACGCATCACCAGTTATAACCATTCCGCCAAAAACACCTATTAAACTTAGTGCGATTGCTCCCATAATAATTGCAGGTTTAGAAATAGAGTTAAATTGGAATATCAAGATGAAAAATATCAAAGAAAGTCCGGTAAAAAATGCGCCCATTAAAAAAGCCATTTGTTTGTTTTGTTCTTCAATTTGACCCGTATAATCAATTTTAATACCTTTAGGTAAATTGGTAAAATCATTCATTGCATCTCTAATTTGATTTACAATAGCACCAGCATCTGTATAGCCAGGAGCTAATGCAGAATAAACGGTTACAACACGTTTAACATCTTTGTGTTTAATTGCACTAAACCCAGATGTATTTGTTTGTTTGGCAACAGTTGAAACAGGAATTTCTTTAATTTTTCCTGAAGCCATATCTCTAAATGTAATGTTTTGGTTAAAAATGGCACTTGTACTATATCTATTTTCTTCGTTAAAACGAACGTAAATATCATAATCTTCTCCATTTTCTTTATAAACACCAGCTTTAGCACCAAAAATTGAATTTCTTAATTGCTGACCAACTTTTACTGAACTAACACCTAATTCGCCAGCTTTTTCTCGGTCAATAATTACCTGCATTGCAGGTTTGTCTTTGTTAACATCAATTTTTAATTCGTCAATCCCTGGGATATTTCTTGAATTGATAAAATCACGCATTCTTTCTGCAGTAGCAATAAGTTCGTTGTAATCGTTACCTTCAATTTCAATATTTACAGGAGGTCCTGCAGGTGGTCCGTTTGCATCTTTTTCAACAGAAATTAAAACACCAGGATAAATTCCTACCAAGGCTGTTTGAACTTTTTGTCTTAGTAACTCACTGTCTTCTCCACGGCGATATTTATATTCACGCATAGAAGCTGTTATTTTTGCTTTATGAGGCATTTCAGCAGCAGAGCCACCATCGGTTTGTGGATTTCCAGCACCTTCACCAACTTGCGAAACAGCACTTTCTACCATAAAGTTATACCCATTATCTAAGTACAAATTATTATTTAAAACTTCGTAAACCTGTTTTTCAATAAGTTTTGTAATCTTATTCGTTTTTTCAATATCTGTACCTTCAGGATACTCAATATAAACTATAATTTGATTGGGTTTATTATCTGGAAAAAATTCGACTTTAGTTCTTTGTTTGGCTAGTGAAATTCCAAATGCGATAAAAGAGAAAACCAATAAAAATACTGTAATACCAGTATAAACATACATTCTCCATCCTTTTAAAGATTTACTTAAAGCTGTTTCGTAATACCTCTCAAGTTTTGTTAAAATATTTTCTTGAAAATAGTTAGCCATTTTTCTAAGAAACAATCTGTAAATCCATAATAAAATGGCTGTGGTAATCATTAAAATACCAAGAGTGCTGTAAGAACCACCAAAAAATGCGATAAATAGTCCTATTATAGATATGATGCTTGTTAATTTTATAATTTTGTTTAATGGCATATCAATATCTTCTGTAGTCATAAACTGAGAAACTAATACAGAGTTGAAGAATATTGCAACAAATAGTGATGAACCTAAAACTATTGAAAGCGTTATTGGTAAAATAATCATAAACTGACCCATAACTCCTGGCCAAAGTCCTAAAGGTATAAAAGCAGCTACTGTTGTTGCTGTTGATATAATAATAGGAAATGCAATTTCTCCAATACCTTTTTTAGCGGCTTCTTTACGGCTCATGCCTTCTTCATCCATCAATCTGAATACGTTTTCAACAACAACAATACCATTGTCTACGAGCATTCCTAGTCCCATAATTAACCCAAACAATACCATTGTATTTAAGGTATAGCCAAGCATATCTAAAATCATTAACGACATAAACATAGACATTGGTATGGCAAACCCAACAAACAATGCATTTTTAAAACCAAGGAAGAACATAAGTACTGTTACAACCAATATAACTCCAAAAATAATGTTGTTTACCAAATCATCTACTTGTCCAACGGTAACAGAAGATTGGTCGTTTGCAATGGTAACTTCTAAATCTGCTGGAAATACATTTTCTTTTGCACTTTTTACAATTTCTTGTATTTGCTCTGCAGCATCGACCATGTTTTTACCAGCTCTTTTTTTAACATCAAGCATTACAACAGTGTTTCCAAACTCTCGGGCATATGTTGTTTTGTCTTTTGGTTTAAAATCAACTGAGGCAACATCTTTTAAATAAATAGAGTTTCCGTTTTCAGATTTTACAACAAAATTTTCTAATTGTTGAGGATTGTCAATTTCGCCAATAATTCTAATAGTTCTTCTTTGTCCACTTGCAATAAAATTACCTGCAGACATGGTAACGTTTCCTGCACTAATAGCATTAATAATGTCGTCGTAGTTTACTTTAGCTGCAGTCATTTTAAAAATATCAACAGCAACTTCTACTTCTTTTTCTTGCGCACCTCTAATGTCAACTTCTTTTATTTGAGGAAGATTTTCAATTTCATCTTCTAAGTATTCTCCAAATTCTTTTAAACGTTCTACAGGATAATCTCCAGAAATATTGATATTAAGAATTGGAACAGCTTCAGATATACTTAATTCAAAAACATTTGGTTCAACTTTTGCGCCATTAAATGTTGGCCAGTCTTCACTTGATGTTTCAGATTCAATTTCATCTTTTACTTTTTGTTTGGCTTGCTCAACAGTAACATGTTCGTCAAACTCTACAATTACCATTGAGTAGTCTTCTTGAGAAGTTGAGGTAATTTCAACAACATTACTAACCGTTTCTAGTTTTTCTTCAAGCGGATTGGTAATTAATTTTTCAATGTCTTCAGCGGTATTTCCGGGGAAAACAGAGCTGATGTAAATTTTTGTTTCTTTAATTTCAGGAAAATTTTCACGTGGCATATTGTAAAATGCCGAAATACCTAAAAATAGAATTAAAACCATTAGTACATAGATCGTTGTTTTGTTGTCTATTGCCCAGGATGATAGTTTAAACTCTTTATCAATTTGTTTTTCTTGTTTTGCCATTTTGATAAATTATAGGTTTAAAATTTTTACAGTTTGTGCATCTTTTATGCTTCTGGCACCTTCTTTAATGATCTCATCTCCAACTGAAATTCCAGCTAGTACTTCTATTTCATCTCCTTGAGTTCGGCCAGTTTCAATAATTACTCTGTGTGCACTACCTTGGTCAGTACCGTTTCTGCCTTGAACAACATATACATATTGTTGACCATTGGCATTTTCAGAAATAATACTTTGCGGTATTAATATGGCATTAGGGTTTATATAATCGTTAATTTTAAGTTTTGCAGTTAAATTTGGTTTAATTGAATTGTCTTTATTAGGAACTGCAACTTCAATTTTAAAAGTTCTGTTAGCTGGGTTGATAAAGTTTCCAGCTTGTCTTATTTCGCCATCAATTGTAATGCCTAATACCGGAAAATCGATGATAACTTTTTTGTTTTTGGTAACGGTTTTAATGTGGCTCTCAGGAACATCAGTTTCAATATACATATTGCTTAAATTGATAATACGCATTAATTGTGATTGACCTGGTGAAACTACACTTCCTTGTTGTGTTATAACATCATCAATAGTACCATCAAAAGGGGCTTTAATGATTGTTTTAGCTACTTGTTCTTCAAGTTGAATAATGGCTTTTTGTTGTGCTTCATATGAAGATTTTGTTTGTAAATATTGCATTTCAGATCCAATTTTTTGATTCCATAAACGAGCCTGACGTTCGTAGGTTGTTTTTGAAAGTTCTAGTTGAATTTTTAATTGAGATAATTGTTGACTTAAGCCTCCATCATCTATTCGAGCTAAAATTTGACCTTTTTTTACAGTTTGACCTTCAACAACATTTACTTCTTTTAAGATTCCGGCATATTCTGGAAAAATCACCAAATTACTTTTTGTGGTTACATTTCCTTGTAAATCTATATAATGCTTAAAAACGTCTTCTTTAGCAGTAATAATAGTTGTTAAAGGTATTTTTTTATTTGGCTGAAGTTCAGCAATTTTTTCATCAATTAAAAGTAGTTGTTCTCCAAGTTCTTTTTGTTTTGCGGCAATTTCAGCTCTTTTAGATTTGATAGCTGTTATATCTCCAGCTTCAAGTATGGTATCTAAACTTTGTGTTGCATCATGTCCTCCACAAGAGATGAATAAAAAAGTGACTGCTATTATGGTATAAAAGTATTTCATGTTAATAGTTTTTTAGTTGTTGATTGGTGTGTTTAATGCTTTGTCTAAGGCTGCTTTTGAAGCTATAACATCTAACATTGCTTGTAAATAATTTTGTTGCATTGTGTACAATTGATTTTGTGCATTTGTAAGGTCAAAACTTGTTGAAAGTCCTTCAAAAAATTTAATTTGTTGTTTCTTTTCAATTCGTTCTGCTAATGCTAAATTTTGTTTCGAAGTTTCAAATTCTTCAACACTATATTGATAAGTTACTTTTGCAGTTTCTAATTCTAACATTATTTTTTGACGGGTTTCATCAAAATTAGTTTTTGCTTTGTCGTATTCAATTTTTGCTTGTTGGGTTCTGGCGCTTCTTGCCAATCCGCTAAAAATAGGAACGCTTAAATTAACTCCAAGTAAAGAGGAGTCGAACCAATTTTGCTCACTTTTATGAAATGAAAATGTATCACTATAGCCTATATAGCCAAAATTTACAAAACTATTTAATGTTGGCAATGCCTTGCTTTTTTCTAATTTTACAACTGCTTCTCTGCCTTCAACTTGATTTTCGGCAATTCTAAAATCAATATGATCTTCAATGTTAAATTCTTTTGATAACAAGCTAAATTCAATATTTTCTTTTGTTAAATCGTCTAAATTATCAGTTAAAGTTGTGTTTGTGTTAATATCTGCTCCAATGGTAATATTGAACATTTTATAATTGATATTTTTTAATTTTTGACTTTTTGATAAGGTTGTTTTTAGTGAAGCTAAGGTTAGTTTAAGTTGTTCTACACTTTCTTCTTCAGCAAGACCATTTAAATAAATCTGATTGGTTTCTTCTAAGTTTTTTTCTAAAGTTTCAACGTTTTTTTGAAGTATTGAAATACCTTCTTCAGTAAAAAGTACATTTCCGTAAGCATTAATTACGGCTTCTCTAATTGCAAGTTCCGTTTTTTCTTTAGAATCTCTTGAAATTTGCATATAAGTGTCAAGGTAAGCTAAGCCAACAATATAAGATCCATCAAAAATTACTTGTGTTAATGTTGCTGAAGCCGATAAACTATTTTTTGTACCAAATATTACTTCAACAAAATCACCCGGATTTCCACCGCCAAATTCAGCCGGAATTAAAGCAACTTGCTGTTTTATCCAATATTGGTAATCAAGTCCAGCATTAAGTTGTGGTAAACCAAAGGCAACAGTTTCTTTGTTTTTTTGTTTAGAATATTCAAGGTCTCTAGTTGCATTTATACTTGCATAACTATTTTTTAGCGCATAAGCAATGGCTTCATCAAGCGACAAAGACAAAGTTTCTTGTGCGTTTAAAGTAGTAGTTATTATTCCTAAAATTAGGATCAGATATTTTTTCATATTTAAATATTGTTTAATTGTTCTTCTAAAATTTCAATTCCTTTTTCTGTAGCTATTGCTCTTGTGTGGTATTCTAATACATTTATTTCTAATTTGTTGATGGTATTTTTACTGTACGTGTATAAATTTGAATCGTGAACACTCATAATAAGTGAAAAGTAAAATTTTGTAACTTGGTCTATTGTAATTTCTTTTCTATACAAGCCTTCTTTAATTCCTTTTTGAATGTTACTTAACATGCAGTCTTTAAACAAACAAAATTCTTGTGACATTATTTTTTTGTAAGTCTCTGGGTAGTATTTTTGAAGCTGATAAATAGGCGAATCGTCTAAATTTTGCATAAAACCTTTGAAAACTTTGTTTACTTCAAAATTTTCTTGAATTGCATTATAACCCAAATTATATACTTTTAATGCTTCTTTGTGCATTGCTTCGTGCATGTAAAACGTAGTTTCATCAACTAAATGGGCTTTGTTTTTAAAATATTTATAAATTGTTTTTTTTGAAATTCCAAGCTCGTTGGCAATATCATCCATTGTAACGCTCTTAAAACCAAGTTTTAAGAAAATTTCTCCAGCTTTATCTAAAATTACTTCTTTCATAAAATTCAATTTCAATTTATGCTATTGGGTTGCAAATATATAAAAGGAAACTTTAGAAACAAATAAAGTTTCCAAAGTTTAATAATTTCATAATATTTAAAATTAACACTGAAACTTTGTAATATTATTGAAAGGTGTATTTTTACATAAAAATTTTTAAATGAAGTCAATCAATACCTATAAAGAAGATTTTATCAACTATTTAAATGAAAAAGTTAAAGTTAAGGAGCCAGTAAATTTATACGAACCTATACATTACATTTTGCAAATAGGAGGTAAGCGATTGCGTCCGGTTTTAACATTGATGACTTGTGATCTTTTTGGAGGAAATTTGCGTAAGGCTTATGATGCTGCTTTAGCGGTTGAGGTTTTTCATAACTTTACCTTAATACATGATGATATTATGGACAGTGCACCCGCACGAAGAGGTAAAGAAACTGTGCATACAAAATGGGATGTTAATACAGGAATTTTGTCGGGAGATGCTATGATGATTGTAGCTTATCAATGTTTAGAAAGTTATGATGTTTCAATTTTTAAAGAATTGATGGTTTTGCTTAGTAAAACAGCTTTGGAAGTTTGTGAAGGGCAACAATTAGACGTTGATTTTGAAACAAGAAATGATGTTGAGATACCTGAATACATTCATATGATTACCAATAAAACTTCTGTTTTAGTTGGAGCTGCTATGAAAATGGGTGCTATAATTGCTGAAGTTGAATCCAGTGAAGCTCAAAAAATATACGATTTTGGGTTGAATTTAGGGGTTGCTTTTCAGTTGCAAGATGATTATTTAGACACTTTTGGAAATTATGAAGATTTTGGAAAACAAATTGGTGGAGATATTATTGAAAACAAAAAAACATTTTTGTATTTAAGAGCGTTGGAAGTTTGTGATGATAATGACAAACAACAATTAATTTCATTATACAATTCAAAAGAGAAAAATCTTAATAAAGTAAATGAAGTTACTGCAATTTTTAACAAATATAACATAGCCCAGTTAACTTCAAATGAAATGGAATTTTATTCAAACAAAGCTTTTAAAGTTTTAGAAACTAGCTCAATTTCTGAAGATAATAAATTGTACTTAAGAAATTTTGGGCTGAATTTAATGAAAAGAAAAGCATAATGTTGGTCGCTAAAAACGCGATAGAAGTATTGCAAAACAGTAAGGATGAAAATTTATATTCGAAACTAGTAGCACAAATAAACAAAGATTTTCAGCTTTCAAATTTGTACTTTTCTTTTGAAGAAAATATTTCGCCCATTCAATTAAAAGAAGATTTTACAACAATTTTATCAAATCTAATCACCAATAAATATGATGATTATTTAAATTTTGTATACAGAGTTGATGTTTCGGAGTCTGAATTGCTAAAAATAAAAGAAAAAGATTTACCTGAAATTGTTGATCAAATAGTGTTTCTTGTTTTAAAACGAGAATTTCAAAAAGTTTGGTTTAAACAAAATTTCAAGTAAAATATATAAAATCAATAAGTTAACAATTGTTATTTAAACACTAAATAATATTTTAACAATAAAAAGAAAAAAACTATTGTAGGTAAAAAAAATAATAGTAATTTTGCAGCCATATTTCAGGTCCCATAGCTCAGCTGGTTAGAGCATCTGACTCATAATCAGAGGGTCCTTGGTTCGAGCCCAAGTGGGACCACTAGATACAGCAAGCCTTGCAGAAATGTGAGGCTTTTTTTATTGCAGATTGCTATTTGTTTTTTTGTTAAAAAAAATAGTATATTTGCCCAATAGTATATATCTAATATTAAAAGTTTTAAGTGAAGCCCCAAAAAATGTCAAAGAAAATTAACAAGATATTGTTATGTACTCTTTTAGTGCTTAATAGTTTTGTTGGGTATTCTCAAGTTATTCCAAAACCCGGAGATAAATCAGGACCAGTACCACCACCTCCACCAGGATTACCTATTGATGGAGGATTGGGTTTCTTAATTATTTCAGGTATTGCTTATGGCGTTTTTGAATTAAAACGAAAAAAGTAATTACTTTTCAAGCAGTCTAGCTACATATTTTCCAATAACATCAAATTCTAAATTTACAACAGTTCCTTTTATAAAGGTATGAAAGTTAGTATGCTCATAAGTGTAAGGAATTATAGCTACTGAAAAACTATTGTTTTTTGAGTTTACAACCGTTAAACTGGTTCCGTTTACTGTTATAGAGCCTTTTTCTATGGTAATGTTGCTAAATGCAGTATCGTATTCAAAACTAAAAACCCAGCTACCATCTTCTTCAATAACATTAGTACATACTGCAGTTTGATCAACGTGACCCTGTACAATATGTCCATCTAATCTAGCTCCTAAAATCATGGCGCGTTCTAAATTAATTTTATCACCAATTTTAAGGTGTTTAAAATTAGTTTTATCTAATGTTTCTTTAATCGCTGTTACGGTATATTCATTATTGTCAATATTAACAATAGTAAGGCAAACACCGTTATGAGCAATACTTTGGTCAATTTTTAATTCTGAAGCCAAATTGCTTTCAATAGTTATATGAAAATTTTCACCTTCTTGAACAATATTTTTAACAACACCTAAAGTTTCTATAATACCTGTAAACATGATTTTGTAAATTTATTTGATTACTTTTGAAGTCTCAAAATTAAGAATATTATACGCAATTGATGAATAAATCTGAAAAAATAAAGTTAGGAATTTCTATCGGGGATTATAATGGGGTAGGTATAGAAATTATTTTAAAAACCTTTTTAGATAAGCGCATGTTAGATTTTTGTACTCCTATTATTTTTGGAAGTACAAAATTAGTTACAGCCTATAAAAAATCTATGGATATTGATTTGTCTTTTAATGGAGTAAAAGATATTAGCAATGTTGTATTTGGAAAAGTAAATATTGTAAACCTTTGGAACGACGATTTGGAAGTTGAGTTAGGTATACCAACAGAAGCTTCAGGTAAATATGCTTTTAAATCTTTGGAAGCTGCTACTGAGTCATTAAAAAATGGAGAAATAGATATCTTAGTTACTGCACCTATTAATAAGGACAATATTCAGTCTGAAGATTTTAAATTCCCTGGGCATACAGAGTACTTAGAATCAAAATTAGAAGGTGAAAGTTTAATGATATTGATGACAGACAATCTTAGGATTGGTTTAATAACAGGACATATCCCTGTTTCAGAAATTTCAAAAACAATTACACCCGATTTAATTAAAAGTAAAGTTGCTATAATGTATAATACATTGGTGCAAGATTTTGCCATTTCAAAACCTAAAATTGCCATTTTGGGCTTAAACCCTCACTGTGGTGATCACGGAGTAATTGGTAAAGAGGATGATGAAATTATTAGACCAACAATTGCTGAAATTCAAGATGAAGGGAAGTTAGTTTACGGTCCTTATGCGGCAGATAGTTTTTTTGGTTCACAAAATTACAAGAAATTTGATGCAATTTTAGCAATGTATCATGACCAAGGTTTGGCACCATTTAAAACATTGGCTTTTGGAGGTGGGGTAAACTTTACGGCGGGTTTAGAAAAGATTAGAATGTCTCCTGATCACGGTACCGCTTATGATCTTGCTGGTAAAGGATTGGCTAATATTAACTCATTTAAAGAAGCTGTTTACGCTGCAATTCAGGTTTACACAACTAGAGAAGAATATAACGATTTGACTAAAAACAGTTTAAAAACACAGCGCTAAAAATAAAAACAATAAAATTTCAAAAATTATTGTATAATATATTTATATAATTTTATATCTTTGCACGCTCAAATTGAGGTTCGAAATGAAAGACTTAAAAGATTTTGATATTTCTTTTATTGGTTTAAAAGATGGAGTGCACCAATTTGATTATGAAATTGGGCAACAGTTCTTTGATTTTTTTAAATACGATGAGTTTTATAATTCAAACGTACAGGTAAATTTAACATTCTTAAAAAAACCTACAATGTTTGAGTTGAATTTTATTTGTAATGGCTGGGTTGAAGTTGATTGTGATTTAACAAGTGAGCGATTTCAACAACCAATAAGTGCAAATATTGATTTAATTGTGAAATTTGGAGAACAATACAATGATGAAAATGAAGAGTTGTTAATCATTCCTCACTCAGAGTATAAAATAAATGTAGCGCAATTTATATATGAAGCAATTGTGTTAAATGTTCCACTTAAAAGAGTACATCCTGGAATAAAAGATGGTACATTGCAGTCGGAAGTATTAGAAAAATTGAAAGAATTTGAAATTGTAAGTGAAGAGGAAATAGAAGAGGAAGAAGATACAGCTAGGGAAATTGATCCTAGATGGAATAAATTAAAAGAATATACTAATAGCAAAAAATAAGAGTAATGGCACATCCTAAGAGAAAAATATCTAAAACAAGAAGAGACAAGAGAAGAACTCATTATAAAGCAGTAGCTCCGCAAGTGGCTATCGATCCAACAACTGGTGAGGCGCATTTATATCACAGAGCTCACTGGCACGAAGGAAAATTATACTATAGAGGTCAAATTGTAATTGACGCTGAAGAAGTTCAAGCGTAAACTTTACAATTAAAATAAAGCTAAAAACTCTCATTTTGAGGGTTTTTTTCATTTATTAAAGCGAAAATCGTTAGAAAGTGATAAATTTCAGCCTAAAAGTTAAAATATTTTCATTACTTTGACGACTCTGTTTTATAAAACGTAAGCAAGAATATGACAAAAATTACCGCAGTTATTACGGCCGTTGGAAAGTATGTTCCTGAAGATATTTTAACCAATAAGATGTTGGAAGAAATGGTTGAGACCAATGATGAATGGATCACAGCAAGAACAGGGATTAAAGAGAGAAGAATTCTAAAAGGAGAAGGATTAGGGACTTCTTTTATGGCTATTAAAGCTGCTCAAGAACTTATAGAAAAGAGAAATTTAGATCCTAAAGAAATTGAATTAGTGTTGGTTGCAACAGCAACACCTGATATGCAGGCAGCTGCAACTGCAGCTTATGTGGCTTCTGAAATTGGAGCTGTAAATGCTTTTGGATTTGATTTGGAAGCTGCTTGTTCAAGTTTTTTATACGGAATGTCTGTAGCAGCACGCTATATTGAATCTGGAAAATATAAAAAAGTACTTTTAATAGGTGCTGATAAATGTTCGTCGATGATTGATTACACCGATAGAGCAACTTGTATTATTTTTGGAGATGGTGCAGGAGCAGTTTTATTTGAACCATCAACAGAAGGTTTAGGTTTGCAAGATGAGTACTTAAGAAGTGATGGTGCTGGTAGAGAATTTTTACGCGCAAAAGTAGGAGGGTCTTGTTACCCTGTTACACCTGAAGCAGTTAAAAATAAAGAGCATTTTGTTTATCAAGAAGGTAAAACAGTTTTTAAAAATGCTGTTTTTAATATGGCTGATGTTGCTGAAAAAATGTTAGAGCGAAATAATTTAACAAAAGAAGATATACAATGGTTAGCAGCGCATCAAGCTAATAAGCGTATTATTGAAGCTACTGCCAACAGAATTAAATTAGACAGCTCAAAAGTAATGATGAATATTCAAAAGTATGGAAATACAACATCTGCTACGCTGCCACTGCTTTTAGCTGATTACGAAAAGCAACTTAAAAAAGGAGATAAAATAATTTTTGCTGCATTTGGTGGAGGATTCACATGGGGATCTATTTACTTAAAATGGGCATACAATTCATAATTAATTAACAACTAAAACTACGAATATGGATTTAAAAGATATTCAAAATCTGATAAAATTTGTTGCCAAATCTGGCGCTAGCGAAGTTAAGCTAGAAATGGAAGATATTAAAATTACTATTAAAACTGGAGGTGAGGAAGTTGGTACAACAATTCTTCAACAAGCACCTTTAATGCAACAAATACCAAATGTTGCTGCAGTAGCTCCTCAAGAAGTTTTAAGTCCGCAAGTTTCTGCTCCAGTGGAAGCTTCAAAATATATCGAAATTAAGTCGCCAATTATTGGAACTTTTTATAGAAAACCTTCACCAGACAAACCTGTTTTTTGTGAAGTAGGCGATACTGTAAATGAAAATACGGTTGTTTGTATAATTGAAGCAATGAAATTATTTAATGAAATTGAATCTGAAGTTTCAGGTAAAATAGTTAAAATTTTAGTTGAAGATGGTACTCCTGTTGAATTTGGACAGCCACTTTATTTAGTAGACCCGTCTTAATGTAAAATCACAATTTTTAATTCTCAAAATCCAATAATTATTTGGAATTTGTTTTTTGAATATTGAAAAATTGAAGAATTTATGTTTAAAAAAATATTAATTGCCAACAGAGGCGAAATAGCTTTACGAATTATTAGAACTTGTAAAGAAATTGGTATTAAAACAGTAGCTGTTTATTCAACTGCTGATGCCGAAAGTTTACATGTTCGTTTTGCAGATGAAGCTGTTTGTATTGGCCCGCCAGCAAGTAGTGAGTCATATTTAAAAATGTCTGCAATTTTAGCTGCTGCTGAAATTACAAATGCAGATGCAATTCACCCAGGTTATGGATTTTTAGCTGAAAATGCTAAATTCTCTAAACTTTGTGAAGACTACAATATTAAATTTATTGGTGCCACTGCTGAAATGATTAGTAGAATGGGAGATAAAGCTTCTGCTCGTGCAACAATGAAAGCAGCTGGTGTACCAACTATTCCAGGTTCAGATGGATTACTAGAATCTTATGAAGAAGCTGAAAAATTAGCCGATGAAATGGGTTATCCAGTAATGCTAAAAGCAACTGCTGGAGGTGGTGGTAAAGGAATGCGTGCTGTTTGGAAAAAAGAAAAGTTACACGATTTATGGGATTCTGCTCGTAAAGAAGCATTTGCTTGCTTTGGAAACGACGGAATGTATATGGAAAAATTAATTGAAGAACCACGCCATATTGAAATTCAAGTAATTGGTGATTCATTTGGTAAAGCTTGTCATTTATCTGAAAGAGATTGTTCAATTCAACGTCGCCATCAAAAATTAACTGAAGAAGCTCCTTCGCCTTTTATGACAACTCAATTGAGAAATAAAATGGGAGAAGCGGCAGTTAAAGCAGCCGAATTTATTTCTTATGAAGGTGCTGGAACTATTGAGTTTTTAGTTGATAAGCACAGAAATTTTTATTTCATGGAAATGAATACGCGTATTCAAGTTGAACATCCAATTACTGAACAAGTAATAGATTATGATTTGATTTTTGAGCAAATTAAAGTTGCTGCGGGAGTTCCTATTTCCGGTAAAAATTATACACCAAAGTTACATTCAATAGAATGTAGAATTAATGCTGAAGATCCTTTTAATGATTTTAGACCTTCGCCAGGAAAAATTGCAACTTTACATGTTCCAGGTGGTCATGGTGTTAGAGTAGATACGCATGTTTATGCAGGTTATACTATTCCGCCAAACTACGATTCTATGATTGCAAAGTTGATAACAACTGCTCAAACTCGTGAAGAAGCTATTGCTAAAATGAGAAGAGCGTTGGATGAATTTGTAATTGAAGGTATTAAAACTACGATTCCTTTCCATAGACAATTGATGGATCATCCAGATTATATTGCTGGAAACTATACAACAAAATTTATGGAAGATTTTGTGATTGTGAAAGAAACAGAAGATAAATAAATTATCAAACACAAAAAAAAGGATATGAAAACTCATATCCTTTTTTTTTATTATGGAAAACTAAAGTTAGTCTCGAGAGCCTAAAATTCTAAAACCCCAATATAAAAGCATTGCAGTTGAAGATAATGCAGCAACCAAATAAGTGCGAGCAGCCCATTTTAAAGCATCTTTAGCACCATCTTGCTCGTTATTTGTTAGCATGTTTTTTGTTTTTAGCCAAGCTAACGCCCTATTACTAGCATCATATTCAACAGGTAATGTAATAAAACTAAAAACGGTTGCAATAGCCATCAATCCCAAACCAATAATAGCAATTGTAAACCCAATTCCACTATTACCTGATGCAGCTCCCAAAATTAAACCACCAATAATTAACCATTGAGAAAATTGTGAAGAAATACCAACCATAGGTACTAATTTAGAACGAAGATTTAACCATTCATAAGCAGTAGCATGTTGCACCGCGTGACCAACTTCGTGTGCAGCAACAGCAGCAGCAGATGCATTTCTTTCATTGTAAACAGATTCGCTTAAATTTACAGTTTTATTTAAAGGATTGTAATGATCTGTTAATTGTCCTGGAGTTGAAATAATTTTTACATCATAAATTCCATTGTCATGTAACATCTTTTCTGCAATTTCCCTACCGCTTAATCCATTTTGAAGTTGAATTTTAGAGTAATGGTTAAACTTACTTTTTAAACGTTGGCTTACTAACCAACTTACTAAAGCTATAATTCCAATTAAAATATAAAATTCCATATGTTTATTTTTTATTAATGTATTTTTGTTTTTATATACATTGCATAAATTATTCCAAAATTAAGTTGCAGACAAAATGACAAAATTACCTAATATTTTACTGATATATACTGGAGGAACAATAGGGATGGTAAAAGACTATAAAACTGGTTCTTTAAAGGCGTTTAATTTTAATAAACTTTTAGAGCATATTCCTGAGGTTCATCATTTGAAATGTTTGATAGAAAGTACAACATTTGATGTACCTATTGATTCATCCAATATGGATCCTGATAATTGGGTGGTTCTTGCTGAAATAATTGAAAAAAACTATGATAAATTTGATGGTTTTGTAGTTTTACATGGTTCAGACACAATGTCATACACGGCTTCTGCAATAAGTTTTATGTTCGAAAATTTATCCAAACCTATTATATTTACAGGATCTCAGTTGCCAATTGGCGATTTAAGAACAGATGCAAAAGAAAATCTAATAACTTCAATTGAAATTGCATCAGCCAATACAAATGGTGTTCCTGTAGTTTCAGAAGTATGCTTGTATTTTGAATACAAATTATATAGGGCAAACAGAACTACAAAGATGAATGCTGAGCATTTTCAGGCATTTATGTCATATAACTATCCTACTTTATGTGAAAGTGGAGTTCATTTAAAATTTTTTAAGCAATATTTACAAAAGAATCCCATTGATAAAAAACTGAAGGTTATAAAGAATTTGAATAAAAATATTTTAATTTTAAAAATATTTCCAGGCATACAAAAAAGTACTGTTGAAAGTATTTTAAATATTAATGGTTTAAAAGGTGTGATTTTAGAAACCTATGGATCGGGTAACGCTCCTTCAACCGATTGGTTTTTGAATTTATTACAAGAGGCAATTAACAAAGGTATACATATAATTAATGTAACACAGTGCGCAGGTGGGAGTGTAATTATGGGGCGTTATGAAACTAGTGTAGCCCTTGAAAGTATTGGAATTATTAGCGGATATGACATCACAACTGAATCAGCTTTGGCTAAATTAATGTACTTGCTAGGAATGAATATTCCTAAAAATGAATTTAAATCAATTTTTGAAACTTCTCTAAGGGGAGAACTCACTCAAGTTTTATGAAATTTCAATAACAATAGCGGTTTTATTTAATAAATATTTCAATAAAAAGAGACTATTTAGTATAATTTTTGAAAAAAAACCAAAAAAACCAAAAAAACCAAAAAAATAATTTTTAGTACTTGTAAAATTTTTAGAATTCAACATTTTTTTGTTACTTGCCATTCGCAAACGAAGTCATATTTGAAGGTGCGTACTAAGTAAATGACTTGAGAGAATTTTCATATTATGATGAGTTTGTAGGTTTTTTGAAATTAATATATATTTAACCAGTAAAAAGAATTAATAAATTAACTATTACACGATGAAAAGAGTATTTACTATCCTTGCAATCACAGGATTATTATTATTTGGAGCAGCACCTAAAGTTTTCGCACAAGATGTTGCTGTAACAGAAGAAGTTACAGAAGCAAAAACATTTCACCAAGAATTAAAACAACGTTTTATTGAAGGTGGACCATTTTTTATGGGAATTGTATTAGTAGCCTTAATTTTAGGGTTGGCAATTGCTATTGAAAGAATTATTTATCTTAACATGGCAACTACAAATACTAAGAAATTAGTAAATAAAGTTGACGAAGCCTTAAATTCAGGTGGAGTTGAAGCTGCAAAAGAAGTTTGTAGAAATACAAAAGGACCTGTTGCTTCAATATTTTATCAAGGTTTAGATAGAATGGACGAAGGCGTTGAAGCAGCTGAAAAAGCAGTTGTTGGATACGGTGGTGTTCAAATGGGATTGTTAGAGAAAAACATTTCATGGTTATCTTTATTTATTGCTTTGGCACCAATGCTTGGTTTCATGGGTACTGTAATTGGTATGATTGATGCATTTGACTCTATTCAAGCTGCAGGTGATATTTCTCCAACAGTTGTTGCTGGTGGTATTAAAGTAGCGTTACTTACAACTGTATTTGGTTTGGTTGTAGCAATTATTCTTCAAATTTTTTATAATTACATTATCTCTAAAGTAGATAGTATTGTAAACAGTATGGAAGACGCTTCAATTTCACTTGTTGACCTTTTGGTTAGATATAAAAAATAGTAATAAATTATGGATACAAAAATTTCTAAAATATTAACTTATGTAACAGGACTAATAGCCTTAATTGGATTCTATTTTTTCATTAGAATTGTTGCAGAAGGAGATACAAATATTGAGAATGATGCGAGTTTGCAGAATAGTATTCTGTCTCCATTTATTACTTTTTCAATTATTACATTGATTGCAACAGCTGCAATAGCAATTATTTATTCTTTGATAAACTTATTCAAACATCCTGAAGTTTTGAAAAGATCTTTTATTGGAATTGGAATATTGCTAGTTATATTAGTAGTTTCTTATTCTTTCGCTTCAGATGCTGCTGTTACAGACCAAATGGGTAATGTTTTAAAAGAAGGTGACGCTGGTAGCACATCTAAATGGGTAAGTACATTGATTAACTATAGTTTTTTTCTAGGTGGAATTGGATTGGTTTTAGTTGGAATTGACTTTGTTAAAGGACTTGTAAAATAAGATAGGCTATGGCAAGAAGAGAAAATTCAGAAATTAATGCTGGTTCAATGGCAGACATTGCGTTCTTGCTTTTAATATTTTTCTTAGTAACAACTACAATGGACGTAGATTCAGGTATTTCTCGTAAATTACCTGAGAAATCTCAAGATCAAAATCAGCAAGATGTAATTGTTAAGGAAAAAAACGTTTTTGATATTGTAGTAAATCGTAACAATCAAATTTTGGTTGAAAACGATCAATACGTAACAGTAAATGAGATTAAAAAATTAGCAATGGATTTTATTGATAATGGTGGAGGTTTGAGTACTGCAAAAGACGATGCTCCTGCTGCTCCTTGTGATTATTGTAAAGGTGCTAGAAGTCCATTGTCATCTGATCATCCTTCAAAGGCTGTAATTTCATTACAGAGCGATAGAGGAACAACTTATGGAATGTATATTTCAATTCAAAATGAAATTGAAGCTGCATATACTGAGTTAAGAAATAGATTAGGATTAGAGAAATACAAAAGATCTTATGACGATTTGTTAAAAGATTATAAAGATAACCCGAGTGAAAGTTTAAATGAAAAAATTGAATTTTTGAAAAATTCTTATCCTCAAATTATCTCTGAACCAGAACCAATAAAATAATATCAGATATGAGTAAATTTAAAAAGAAGAAAAAAGGTTTACCTGCCATTTCTACAGCATCTTTACCTGATATTGTATTTATGTTGTTATTCTTTTTCATGGTGTCAACAACTATGAGGGAAACGGATTTATTAATTAAAAAACCGAACCTTCCTGTTGCAAACGAAGTGAAAAAACTTGAAATGAAAAGTTTAGTAAGTACAATATATGTTGGTAAATCTAAAGACGCTAGAATAGCTGGTGATAAAATTCAAGTTAATGATAAGATTATTGATGTAAAAGATGTTCCTAGTTTCATTTTATCTGAACAAGCTTTAAGAAAGGAAGAAGAAGTAAAATTTATGACAACTTCTATTAAAGCAGATAAAGAAGCAAATGTTGGTACAATATTAGACATTAAAGAACAATTAAGAGATATAAATGCTTTAAAAGTTAGTTTTTCAACTACTAAAGGTAACGATTTGAAAAGCAATTTTTAAACTTATATTTTATTAATAATATAAAGGCAATCAATTATTTTGATTGCCTTTTTTTAGTTTAATAGTATATCTTTGTTAATATGAAAAAAGCAGTTTTTATTTTATTTTTTATTTCTTGTTTTTATAATAGTTTTTCACAGGTTAATAATGATTCAATAGATAATAAATATTTAGAGGATCAATTGTATCTGTCGTTAAGCTATAATATTTTATTAAATAAACCTGTAGAGGATGCAGATTCCCCATTTTCCCTAGGGGTATCTTTGGGCTTTATTAGAGATTTTCCGTTTAATGAACGTCGTAATTTTGGCGTTGGAGTTGGGTTAGGGTATGCTTACAATTCCTATAAAAACACAATTACTTTTTTTGATGATAAAATAAATGACTCTAATATTATTGAAGAATACCAAACAAAAACAATTAGATCCAATATTGTTGAATTACCTATTGAGATTAGATGGAGAACATCTACTGCTACCAAGTTTAATTTTTGGAGAATTTATGGCGGTTTTAAATTTTCTTATATCTTCTATTCAAATTCAAAATTAGACTATAATAATGAAACGATTTCGGTTAAGAATTTGGATGTACTTAATAATTTACAATATGGTGCAATTTTATCTGCTGGCTATGGTACTTGGAATTTATTTGCCTACTATGGTTTAAGTAATTTATTTGATAGTGTAGGTAGTAATGGTGAAATATTAAAAGTAAGAGATTTTAATATAGGACTTAAATTTTATATATTATAATATAGGTAAAATAGATAAAAAGTTGCGTTATTATACCCAATGAATATCCCCAAAAAATTTCATTTAAATTATGTGCATTTAATTTTATTCTAGCTGTTGCAATTATACCACTTAATATAAATAACATTATAAATATGGATATTATATTAATTTTAAAATGATAACTAAAGTACATTAAAAAACCTATCAACCCACCTATTGCCGCCATATGAAGGCTTATTTTACGGTTTAAATATAAAAACACATAACTAATCATCATAAATAATCCGTACCCTAAATAAAATAAAGCTAATAAGTTTACTACAGTAGTTTTAAGTAGCCAATATCCCATAAAAAAGGAAATTGATATAAAGAGTAGTGTTGGAAATTTTCTTTCTTCTACTGTTTTCATATGAAAGCTTTCAATCATTCCAAATTTTTTCATTAGGTATAAGAGAAATACTGGAAATATATAGGTGCCACAAAATAGTACAATTAGTATGGTATGTTCTATTGGCTTAAAAATGTATTTTGGAATGTACAGAAAATAAAGAAGCGCCCCTATTATTGAAAAATTAATAGGATGGAAAAAGTAAGAAATAATTTTGGAAAGTTTCATGCTATTTTTATCAATGAGCTAAATTTCTTTTCGTAATCTAGCTACAGGAATGTCTAATTGTTCTCTATATTTAGCGATTGTTCGTCGTGCAATAGGATATCCTTTATCTTTCAAAATAAGTGCTAATTTATCATCTGTTAAAGGTTTTTTCTTATTTTCTTCAGTGATAACAGACAGTAGTATATTTTTAATTTCTTTTGTAGAAACATCTTCACCTTGGTCATTTTTCATCGATTCTGAGAAAAAATCTTTTATAAGTTTTGTACCATAAGGTGTAGATACATATTTACTATTGGCAACACGTGAAACTGTAGATACATCCATTCCAATTTCATCAGCAATATCTTTTAAAATCATTGGTTTTAATTTGCGTTCATCACCTGTTAAAAAATATTCTTTTTGGTGTTGCATAATTGCATTCATATTTAGCAATAGGGTTTGTTGACGTTGTTTTACGGCATCTATAAACCATTTTGCTGCATCTAATTTTTGCTTGATAAATTGAACAGCTTCTTTTTGAGATTTTGTTTTATTTGTACTATCCTTATAGCCTTTTAATAGATTATTATATTCGTTTGAGATATAAAGTTCTGGTTCGTTACGTGAGTTTAAAGTAAGTTCTAATTCACCTTCAATAATACGTATTGAGAAATCAGGTACTATTTGTTCAGCTATTTTATTGTTTCCAACAAATGAACCACCTGGTTTTGGGTTTAACCGTTCAATTTGACTTATAGCGTCTTTTAATTCGTCTTCTGAAATATGAAATTTCTGTAATAATTTTGAATAATGTTTTTTTACAAAATGATCAAAAGATTGCTCAAGTATAGCTATTGCTAATAAAACACTTGGTTTTTCTTCTTTTCTTTTTAATTGTATCAACAAACATTCTTTTAAATCACGAGCCCCTACACCTGGAGGATCTAGTTGCTGAACTAGTTTAAGTAATTGTTCTAAAACTTCAATGTTTGTGAAAATATTTTGTGTAAACGCTAAGTCGTCTAAAATATCAAGTAAATCTCTTCTTATATAACCGCTGTCATCAATACTTCCTATTAAGAAATCGGTTATTATTTCTTCATCTTCAGTTAGTCTATAGGTGTTTATTTGATTTTTTAAAGTTTGTGTAAAAGAGGTGCCTGAGGCATAAGGTATTTGCTTTTCGTCATCATCATATGAATAGTTGTTGGCTTGTGTTTTGTAATTTGGTATTTCATCATCACTCAAATATTCATCAATATTAATGTCTTCAGTGTTTATACTTTCATTACCGCTATCATCAAAATCAGTATCACCATTTAAATCGGAATATTCATCATTTGATTCTAAACCGCCTTCCAATGCTGGGTTTTCCTCTAATTCTTGACTTAGTTTTTGTTCAAAAGCTTGCGTAGGCATTTGAATCAACTTCATCAATTGAATTTGTTGAGGAGATAATTTTTGTAATAATTTAAGATTTAAACTTTGTTTTAACATATATGGGTTTATAATACCTTTTGATAAAAATACAAATATATAGCACAACAGTACTAGTAGTTTTTAAATCTAGTTTAAAATTCTGCATTTTGTGGTGTACGTGGGTAAGGAATTACATCGCGTATATTTCCCATTCCAGTAACAAACTGAACTAAACGTTCAAAACCTAAACCAAAACCGCTGTGTTCTGCTGTTCCAAACTTTCTAGTATCTAAATACCACCAAAGTTCTTTTTCGTCAATATTTAGATCTTTAATTTTTTGTTGAAGTACATCTAATCGCTCTTCACGTTGACTACCACCAACAATTTCTCCAATTCCAGGAAATAATACATCCATTGCACGAACTGTTTTCCCGTCTTGGTTTAAGCGCATGTAAAATGCTTTGATATTTGCTGGATAATCAAATAAAATTACAGGACATTTAAAGTGTTTTTCAACTAAAAAGCGTTCATGTTCACTTTGTAAATCGGTTCCCCAATCTTCAATTAAGTATTGAAATTGTTTCTTTTTATTTGGTTTACAGTTTCTTAATATATCTATTGCTTCTGTATAACTTACGCGTTTAAAATTGTTTTCAATTACAAAGTTTAATTTTTCTATTAAACTCATTTCACTGCGTTCATTTGCAGGTTTTGTTTTATCTTCTTGTAATAAACGATCATTTAAAAAAGCCAAATCATCTTTGCAGTTTATGGTAACATAGGTAATAACAGATTTGATAAAATCTTCAGCTAAGTCCATATTATCATCCAAATTATTAAATGCTACTTCAGGTTCAATCATCCAAAATTCAGCTAAATGTCTTGAAGTATTTGAATTTTCGGCTCTAAAAGTAGGTCCAAAAGTATATACTTTTCCTAAAGCCATCGCATAGGTTTCGGCTTCTAATTGTCCGGAAACTGTTAAGTTTGTTTCTTTTCCAAAAAAATCTTTACTATAATCAATTTTACCTTCTTCAGTTTTAGGTGGATTGATGTTATCTAAGATAGAAACTTGAAACATTTCACCAGCTCCTTCAGCATCTGATCCTGTAATAATTGGAGCGTGAAAATTATAAAATCCATTTTCAGTAAAATATTTATGTACTGCAAAAGATAAAGCAGATCTTAAGCGCATTACAGCGCTAAATGTATTTGTTCTAATGCGTAAATGTGCATTTTCACGTAAAAATTCTAAACTGTGTTTTTTTGGTTGGATTGGATACTCGTCTGGATTGCAATCTCCTAAAATTGTAATTTTAGAAACTTGAATTTCTACACTTTGTCCTTTACCTATACTTTCGGCAAGCATTCCTTTAATTTCAATTGCGGCACCTGTTGTAATGCGTTTTAGAGTAGCTTCGTCGGTGTTTTCAAAATCTACCACACATTGTATGTTATTTAATGTAGAACCATCATTTAAAGCTATAAAACGGTTTGCTCTAAAAGTTCGTACCCATCCTTTTACAGTTATTTCCTGTAAAATATTTTTTGAACTTAAAAGTTCAGCAATAGTGATTTTTTTCATAATCTAAATTATAAGTAATACAAATATACAAGAACTAATGAAAGTTGTAAGCACTAACAAAGTTAAATTGTAGTTGTTTAAAAAGCTAAAAATATATTAATTTTAGCCGATATTGTAACTTTAAAAAATCAATTTAAAGAATTAAACAATATATTATTTGTTGTAAAAAGTTTATTTCTCGTCGTTATCCTCAGATAGATCGTTCTCATCATCAGCTGTTAAAATATCCAATCCAGGTTCTAAAAGTGTTTCTTTGTTAGCAATATTACGTTCTAAAGAAAGTAATAGTGATGGTAACAGAATTAAATTAGATGTCATTGCAAATAGCAGTGTAATTGAAACCAGACCTCCTAAAGCAATTGTACCTCCAAAGCTAGAAACTGTAAATACTAAAAACCCAAAAAACAATACAATTGAAGTATAGAACATACTTACTCCTGTTTCGCGCAGTGCTGCATAAACAGATTGTTTAATTCTCCAGTTATTGGCTATTAATTCTTGACGGTATTTTGCCAAAAAGTGAATGGTATCATCTACTGAAATACCAAAAGCAATACTAAATACTAAAATTGTTGAAGGTTTTATTGGAACTCCTAAATACCCCATTAAACCAGCTGTAATTAATAGTGGAAACATGTTAGGAATTAATGAAATAATAATCATTTTAAAAGATCTAAACATAAATGCCATAAATATTGCTATTAATAAAATGGCCAAAGAAAGTGAGATAATTAAATTATTTATTAAATAATTTGTTCCTTTTAAAAATACGAGGGCTTTACCTGTTAGGGTAACTTTAAAATCTTCTTTAGGAAACTCTTTGTCAATTTTTTGTTGCAAACGATCTTCAATTATTTCCATTTTATCGGTACCAATGTCTTTCATAAAGGTTGTTATACGTGCATAACGCCCTGTAGAATCAACAAAATTATTCATGAATTTAAGATTGCTAGTAGAATTTTTAGTGTAAGATAAAATCCAGTTTTTTTCTTGGTTATTAGGAAGTTGATAGTATTCTGGTTTGCCTCCGTAAAATGCTTGTTTTGAATATTTTACAATATTTATAATTGAAATTGGTTTAGAAAGTTGAGGAATTTCTTCAATAGTTTCATCAAGTTCATCAATACGTTTTAAAGTAGAAAGTTTCATAACTCCCTTTTCTTTTTTAGTATCAACTATAATTTCAAGAGGCATAATTCCACCAAATTCTTCTTCAAAAAACAAGATATCTTTATAAAATTGTTTTCCTTTTGGCATGTCTTCAATTAAACTACCCGAAACTTTAATCATATAAACTCCAATCATACTAAAAATTATAAGTACAATTGTAGTTGTATAAACTGCAAGTCTATGGTGTCTAACAACACGTTCCATCCAGTTTACAATAGCTTCAATCCATCTGCGTTCTAAATGTTTTAAATGTTTTTCCTGCGGAAGATGTAAAAAACTGTAAATAATTGGAATTATTAAAAGAGCCAATACAAAAATGGCTAAAATATTGATAGAAGCAATAATACCAAATTCTCTTAATAACTGACTTTTTGTGAAAATAAATGTTGCAAATCCAGCAGCAGTTGTAATGTTAGTCATTAAAGTGGCATTTCCCACTTTTGTGATTACACGTTGAAGTGATTTTGCCTGATTGCCATGTTTTTTAACTTCTTGTTGGTACTTATTGATTAAAAAGATAGCATTAGGCACGCCAATTACAATAATTAATGGTGGTATTAATGCCATTAAAACTGAAATTTCGTATCTAAACAGTCCTATAAATCCAAATGCCCAAATTACCCCAATACTTACAACTAAAAGTGTTATAAATGTTGCTCTAAAAGATCTGAAAAAGAAAAAGAAAATTAAAGCTGTTATTCCTAAAGCCAAGCCAACAAAAAGACCAATTTCATCAATAATATTTTGAGCATTCATCGTACGTATGTACGGCATCCCAGAAACTTTAATATCTATATTGTGTTCTTTTTCAAATTTCTCTATTTCTGGATTTAAAACATTAAAAATAAATTGTTTACGTGCAGCGGTATTTACAATGGCTTTGTTCATGTAAATAGCTGTTCTTATTACTCCAGATTTTTTATTAAATAAAAAGTTATCATAAAAAGGAAGGTTTTCAAACAATTCTTTTTTAATAGCCAACACTTCTTCATTGGTTTCAGGTCGTTTAGAATATAAAGGTTCTAAATCAAATGATTGTGTTTCGGTATTTTTGACCAATTTACGAATGTCTCCAACAGATGCAGACATTTCAATTTCAGAATAAGTATCAAATTTTTTAGATAAAGCATTCCAGTCGTTGAATATTTTAGGTGTAAATATACTTGAATCATCAACAGCCAAAATAATTAAATTTCCTTCTTCGCCAAAAAGTTCTAAAAAGTGATCGTATTCAATATTTACCTCATGATTTTCAGGTAGAAGATTGGCTTCTGTATTTGAAAAACGCATGTATTGCATTTGTGAAGCTAAAAAATAAGTAACTCCAGCAATACAAATTAAAATAAGATATCTTTTAGTTAAAATAAACCTTGAAACTTTATTCCAAAAACCCATAAAAAAAATTTTGGCAAAGGTATAAAAATTGTTGGTCTATAAAGGTTTTATGTATTAAAATCCTAATCTAAAATTATAGGTTATTTTTACTGCCAAATTATTGCTCCACACAGGGTTAATGTATGGCCCATAACGGTAAAATGCACTTGCTCCAAAGCCTTTAAATAAAGTGTTAAATTCTATACCACTTTCAAAATAACCTTTGTTTAAACTTTTAAATGAAATTCCTGTTTGATATTCAGGACTGTGAATACCACCAATAGCTGCACGAGTAGCAAGTGTAATTTGAGGTTGAAATTTTTTACTAATTTTAAAAAACCTAAATTGATGTGATATGTGAAGTGCTGTAAATCGGTCTGAAATAAATTCATTATATCCCATTGTTTCAAAGCTATTTGTTCCTGCAAAAGTAATGCGTTTTGCCCAAGGACTTTTATAGGTATAATTTGGCGTTGAATTGTATAAATGTGAAATTGGAGCTTCACCAAAAACAATTCCTCCTTCAAGTAAAAAATTAGTAGTAGATTTTCTTATGCGTATTATTTTATTTAAAATACGAAAGTTTAATTGTGTAAAACCAAAATCGCTATTTAAAACATCTTCTAAACTTTGGGTAATTTGAAATGTAAATTGCGGATAGCCGTTTTTAATATTAATTTTTCCTAAAGGTGAATTCATATATTCACTATTTGGTGTGAAATTAAAACCTAAAACTATTGTCGATAGCGTATATTCCGTATAGGTTTTATCAGGTGAAACATAGGCGTAATCGAATAAGTTTTTATAGGTACCAGAACTTAATTCCATTTTAACATCTATATTTGGTTGCAAATTATGAGCTAAAAACACACTTGTTGTTTTGTAATTATAGAATTGTGAAATGTTTATATTTCTTGGATTTATGGGGGTAAACGAAGTGTTTTCAGCTATAAAATGAAACGAAGCAGATTCTATCAAATCATTTGTATACTTGGCTCCAATCCAGGTGTTTGTGTCTTTATTTAAGCGAACTGCACCACCAAAACTGTATTTAAAACGCGTATCTTTAGTACCATATGCACCATAAGCTTCTATCTTGTACTTTTGCGAAAAAGTGCTGTTAGTAATTCCTCCAAAACCAACTCTAAAACCTTCGTAATTGTTAACGTTTAAAATTTTACCCAAATTTAAATTGATGTATTTTGTTGGGTAATGGCCTTTAAAAATATTTCTAGCTAAGTTTATTTTTTTTTCTACGCCTTCTTTTTTAGCGATACTGTCTAAATATGTGTAGGTTTTTTGCTCTCTTGTTGTTAAAGAATCTGCTCTGTAATTTCTCCAAAATTGTTCAGGTTGTTGATTGGCATCATCGTTAAATTGAATTGTTGAAGAAGCTCTTATAACTTTTACTGGGATGTTGACTTCAATGTTTGAATTTATGGATGTTGAATTGAAATAAATGACATCATCGGGTCTGTTTTTTGAAATATCATTGATTGAATCACTTTTATTAGTTGGGTTCGATTTTTTTCCAAAAAAGGAAATTGGTTGGGTATTATCACCTTTTCTAATTTCGATATTATTGTTTAACGGAAACCACTTTTCAGCAGCTTTTAAATAGGTGTAATTTTGAGTAGCTTTGATATTTACAATGCCTTTCAATTCGGCCATTGCTTTGGTAATTGCATAAGTTTTTGTGTTTATAAAAAGCACACCCTCAATGCCTAAAAGTTCTTTGTTTTTTATAGGTTTAAAATGGATAACATAAGAATACCCATTTTCATCTTTTACAGTATCTAAAATTTTATAATTGTATTGTTTTAAGGCATTTTTTGCAATTGGGTTTGTGTATTTTCTTCCCGCAATAGTATAAAATTCATTGTAAAATGAGAAATCTTGAAAAGTAATAGCAAACAACTCATATAAAGGTTGTTTTAGACCAGCCATACGTGAAGCCAAAATTATTTCTTTTGTTTTTTTTCCTTTTTCAAACTTAAATTCTGATATTTTTTCAGAGATATATAAATCTTGTTTTTCTATTTCTTTTTTGAATTTATAGTTCACGGAATCGATTTCTTTAAAAATCCGATTGCCTTTTTTAACTACAAACACAGAATCTATTTTGTTGTTGATTGCTTCTGGGTTTGCTGTAATTAAAATTTTATTGTAAGTATTAAACTGAAATGAATTTAATGCTTTTTCTATATTATTTTTTGGTTTATGAGCAATGGTATTTCTAATAATTTGTAGTGCAGGATTTTCTGAAGCAGTAATTAAAACTTCATTTAAAGTTTCAATTTTGGGTGCTAATTTTATTGTTACAAATTTGTTGCTTTTTTCTATTTCAATGTGAATGGATTTGTAACCAACATAGGTTACAATTATTTCTTTGAAATTTTCGGAAGAATTTAATTCAAATTTCCCATCAACATCGCTTAAAGTTCCAATGTTGGTGTTTGTAATTATTGATGCAAATGGCAATGGTTTATTTGTATTTTCATCTAAAACCAATCCCTGAACAAACGATTGCGAAAACGCAAGAAATGGTATAAAGATGAATAGAAATACAGTTTTTGCCATAGTATAATACGTTGTTATCCGCCTTTTATTTAATGAAAAAGCACTCATAAGAGTGCTTTTTAAAGTTAGTTTAACTTAATAAAAATTATACTTTCATAATTTCATCATCTTTAACTTTGTAAAGATCATCAATTAGTTTTGTAAATTTATCTGTTAAATCTTGTACACTACTTTCAGCACTGGTTTTCATATCTTCAGAAGCTTCGGCTTTTTTAATTTCTTGCATAGCTTCTCTACGGTCGTTTCTAACACTTACCTTTGAGAATTCAGCAGCAGCTTTTGCTTGTTTTGATAATTCTTTACGACGTTCTTCAGTTAAAGCAGGTACATTTATAATAATAATATCACCATTATTCATAGGGTTAAAACCTAGGTTTGCAATCATAATTGCTTTTTCAATGGTGTGTAACATGTTTTTTTCCCAAGGTTGCACTGTAATGGTGTGAGCATCCATAGTACTTATATTGGCAACTTGTGTTATTGGTGTTAAAGATCCATAATAATCAACCATTACACCGCCAATCATTGCAGGACTTGCTTTTCCGGCTCTAATATTTCTAAATTCTTTTTCTAAATGTACAATAGAATTTTGCATCAATTCTTTTGTACTGTCTATAATAAAGTCTAATTCTTCATTCATTATTGAAAAATTTAAATTATTTAATTGTCAACTTTTGTTCCTATATTTTTTCCTGAAATAACTTTTTCAAGATTTCCTTTTGTATTCATATCAAAAACAATAATTGGTAAATTATTTTCTTGACTTAATGCAAATGCAGTAATGTCCATAATTTTTAAACCTTTGTCTATGACTTCTTTATAAGATATTGTGTCAAATTTAATGGCATCATCGTGTTTTTCTGGATCTACATTATAAATTCCATCAACACGGGTTCCTTTTAAAATTACATCTGCTCCAATTTCAATAGCTCTTAAAACCGCTGCAGTATCTGTTGTAAAATATGGGTTTCCAGTTCCACAACCAAAAATAACAACACGACCTTTTTCTAGGTGTCTTACGGCTCTTCTTTTTATAAAAGGTTCCGCAACTTGTTCCATTTTTATGGCAGTTAGTAAACGTGTTTTTGCACCAGTTGCTTCAATTGCACTTTGTAGTGCCAATCCGTTTATAGCTGTTGCTAACATTCCCATATAATCTCCTTGTACACGGTCTATACCATTGCTTGCACCTGCAACACCTCTAAAAATATTACCACCACCTATAACAATGGCGACTTCAATACCTTGATCTAAAATTGTTTTAACTTCTTCAGCGTATTCTGCTAGGCGTTTTGGGTCAATTCCGTGTTGGCGATCACCCATTAAGGCTTCACCACTTAATTTTAATAAAATTCTTTTGTAAGACATAATTTATTTGAAAGTTATGCAAATATATGAAATTGTTTAGAAGTAAGCTTTTAAAAATTGCGGATGGTTTAAATTTTTAAAAAAAAAATTTGCACAAAAAAAACTCGCATAAAGCGAGTTTTTTAATCACAAAAATTGTGAAATATTATACTAAAGAAACTCTTTTAAAGTCTACAACAGCAACATCACCAATAGTTTTAACATATTCAGCAACGTTTAATTTGTCGTCTTTAATAAAAACTTGGTCTAAAAGACATTGTTCTTGATCTAAAGTTGTGTTATCAGAAATAAATCTTTCTAATTTTCCTGGTAAAATTCTATCCCAAATTGCTTCTGGTTTTCCTTCAGCTTTTAATTCGGCTTTTACTTGTTCTTCAGCTTTAGCAATAATTTCAGGAGTTAATTGAGCTCTTGAAATAAAAGTAGGAATGTTTTTAAGTGTTTTTCCTAATCTTTTTGCTTCTTCGTTTTCTTTTTCGATTACTGCAATTCTAGCTTGTGTTTCAGACTCAACAAATGCTGGGTCAAAATCTTTGTAAGATAAAATTGAAGCACCCATTGCAGCAGCTTGCATAGAAACATCTTTAGCAACCACGTCTGCACCTTTTACATTTGCAGATAAAGCAGTTACAGAAGCAATTTTGTTACCAGCGTGAATGTAAGAACCTACAAAAGCACCAGAAACAGTTTCAAAAGCACCAATTTCTAATTTTTCTCCAATTACACCAGTTTGTTCAATTAATTTTTCAGCAACTGTCATTCCACCAAAATCAGCATTTAAAAATTCTTCTTTTGTATTGAAATTAACAGCAGTTTTAGCTAATTGAGTCGCTAAAGCAACAAAAGCATCGTTTTTAGCAACGAAATCAGTCTCACAGTTTAATGAAATTACAGCACCTTTAGTGTTTTCATCATTAACATAAGCAATTACTGCTCCTTCTGAAGAATCTCTATCAGCTCTGTTTGCAGCAACTTTTTGACCTTTTTTACGTAAAATATCAATTGCTTTGTCGAAATCTCCTTCAGCTTCAACAAGCGCTTTTTTGCAGTCCATCATACCGGCTCCGGTAGTCTGTCTTAATTTGTTTACTTCTGCGGCTGTTATATTTGCCATAGTTTTATATTTTTTGTTGAAATAAATTCAACTATTATACATTAATTATTTTCTTCGTCAGATTTTGAATCTTTACCTTCTTTTCTTTCAGATAAACCTTCAGCAATAGCATCTGTAATATAACCTAAAACTTTATCAATAGATTTTGAAGCATCATCGTTAGCAGGAATCACATAATCAATACCTCTTGGGTCTGAATTTGTATCAACCATTGCAAAAATTGGAATGTTTAAGTTTTGAGCTTCAGCAATTGCAATGTGCTCTTTTTTAACATCAACTACAAAAATAGCACCTGGTAAACGTGTCATATCTACAATAGAACCTAAGTTTTTTTCTAGTTTTTCACGTTGACGGTTAATTTGTAATTTTTCTCTTTTTGAAAGTGCATCAAAAGAACCATCTGTTTTCATTCTGTCAATTGATGACATTTTTTTAACAGCTTTTCTAATTGTAACAAAGTTTGTTAACATACCACCTGGCCATCTTTCAGTGATGTAAGGCATGTTTACAGTTTTTGATTTTTCAGCAATAATTTCTTTTGCTTGTTTTTTTGTAGCAACAAAAAGGATTTTTCTTCCTGAAGTAGCAATTTTCTTTAAAGCATCAGCAGCTTCGTCGATTTTTGCAGAAGTTTTGTAAAGGTCGATAATATGTACACCATTACGTTCTCCATAAATGTATGGAGCCATGTTTGGGTTCCATTTTCTTGTTAGGTGACCAAAGTGTACACCTGCGTCTAATAATTCTTGAACTTCAATATTTGTCATTTGTATGTTAGTTTACGTTCCGTTGAGTTAGCAATAGGGAAGTAGCGAATATTCGATCTTCCCTATTTGGATGCTAAACATTTTACAGTCATTGACTGATCAACAACAACTTTGTTTAATTTTTATTTCAATGATCTGCCAAATAAATTGGCAATACAATTCCAAAAAGCGATTAACGTTTTGAGAATTGGAATTTTTTTCTTGCTTTCTTTTGACCGAATTTTTTACGCTCAACCATTCTTGGATCTCTTGTAAGTAATCCTTCTGGTTTTAAAATTCCTCTGTTTTCAGCATCTATTTCGCATAAAGCTCTAGAAATTGCTAAACGAATAGCTTCAGCTTGTCCAGTTATACCACCTCCAAAAACATTTACTTTAATATCAAAAGCTTCTGCGTTGTCAGTTAAGTTTAACGCTTGCATTACTTTATATTGTAAATGTGAAGTTGTAAAATAGTCTTTATAATCTTTTTTGTTTACTGTAATGTTACCTTTTCCTTCAGAAACATAAACACGTGCAACAGCTGTTTTTCTTCTACCTATTTTGTGTATTGTATCCATTATTTAAGATCGTTAAGGTTAATAACTTTTGGAGTTTGAGCAGCTTGATTATGTTCTGCACCAGCATAAACATATAAATTGCTGTACAAAGTGCTTCCTAATTTGTTTTTAGGTAACATTCCTTTTACTGCTTTTTCAATAAGACGTGTTGGGTCTTTTTGAAACATTTCAGTTGCAGTTAATGATCTTTGACCACCTGGATAACCTGTGTGACGAATGTATGATTTGTCACTCCATTTTTTACCAGTTAAATTGATTTTTTCTGCGTTGATAACAACTACATTGTCTCCACAATCTACGTGAGGAGTATAGTTAGTTTTGTATTTACCTCTAATTAGCATCGCTATTTTAGAAGCTAGACGACCCAACGTTTGGCCGTCGGCATCAACCAATACCCACTCTTTAGTGGCTGTATTTTTATTTGCTGATACTGTTTTGTAACTTAATGTATTCACAATTAAATTCTTTGTTATAATTAAACATTTATTTTTTCTCCCTAAAAAGGGAGTGCAAATGTACGAACTATTATTTATATAACAAACAGTAAAATTAAATGAATATTAATAATTTAATAAGAATGATGAAAATGTTGAATTTTGACCTTGGTTAATCGTTATCAATTAGTAATGAGCAATGTAGAATTATGAATTGAAAAAAAAGTATTCAATTTTATTTGTACTATGTTAATTGTTTAAATAATGTAGAATTTTAACTTTTGTTACTTCATGCCTTTTAATCTTAGAATCTTCATCATTAACTTTAAATAATTCATTACTCATTATTAATTATTAATTATTCATTATTCATTATTCATTGTTCATTATTTATTAATGTGCTTCTAACCAATTTTGTCCTTCACCTAAATCAACAGTTAAAGGTACTGTTAGTTTAAAGGCATTTTCCATAGTGTTTTTAATAATTGGTTTTAGGGTTTCCAATTCGCTATTGTGCATATCAAAAACCAATTCATCATGTACTTGCAATAAAAGTTTGCTTTTGTAGTTTCCTTCTGATAGTAATTGTTGGATTTTAATCATCGCAATTTTAATAATATCAGCTGAGCTTCCTTGAATTGGCGCATTTACAGCATTTCTTTCATCAGCAGAACGTACAATTGCATTTTGTGAATTGATGTTTTTTAAATACCTACGACGTTTTAAAATGGTTTCAACAAATCCGTTTTCACGCGCCAATTCAACCTGGTTGGCAATGTATTGTTTTAATTTTGGAAAAGTGTTGTAATAATTGTCTATCAATTCTTTGGCTTCAGCTCTAGATTTTTTTAACTGTTCAGCTAAAGTAAAAGCACCTTGTCCGTAAATAATCCCAAAATTTACTGCTTTGGCATCTCCACGTTGTTCGCGGGTAACTTCATTTAATGGTACGTTAAAAACTTTTGAAGCAGTTGCAGCGTGAATGTCTTCACCTCGTTTAAAAGATTCAATCATACTTTCGTCTTCACTTAAAGCGGCAATAATACGCAGTTCAATTTGAGAGTAATCGGCAGCAACTAAGGTGTAATTTTCGTTTCTTGGTACAAAAGCTTTTCTAACTTCTCTGCCTCGTTGTGTTCTAATTGGTATATTTTGTAAATTAGGGTTGTTAGAACTTAGTCTGCCAGTTGCAGCAACAGACTGGCTATATGTAGTGTGTATGCGACCTGTAATAGCGTTAACCTCCTTTGGTAAGGCTTCAACATACGTATTTTTTAGTTTTACCAAACTGCGCCAATCTAAAATATCTTGAACAATTTGATGTTTAGGAGCTAGTTTTGATAAAATTTCTTCGCCAGTAGCATATTGACCAGTTTTTGTTTTTTTAGGTTTTTCAATTAATTTTAAATGATCAAAAAGTACATCTCCTAGTTGTTTGGGCGAAGCTAAATTAAATTCAACTGCCGCTTCTTTATATATGGTGTCTTCTAAATTTTGAATGTCGGTTGTTAATTGCTGATCTAATGAATTTAAAAATTCACCATCTAATTTAATACCTTCTAATTCCATAGCTGCTAAAACACGTAATAATGGAATTTCAATTTCGGTAAATAGTTTTGTTAAATGATGTTGCTCTAATTCTTCTTTAAAAATTTGTTTTAACTGAAATGTTAAGTCGGCAAATTCAGCAGTATAATTTGCTAATTTAGAAATTTCTAATTGTGTAATAGATAGTTGATTTTTACCAGTTTTACCTATTAAAGATTCTAAAGTAATAGGGCGGTAGTTTAAATAAGTTTCAGCAAGTACGCTCATGTCGTGGCGCATATCTGGACTTAATAAATAATGTGCTAGTGTAGTGTCAAATAAATTTCCTTTTAGTTGAATGTTGAATTTATTTAAAACCTTGATGTAGTATTTACTGTCTGAAGATATTTTTTCAATAGATTCATTTTCAAAAAACGATTTAAACTCATTTAAAATATCAACTTGTTCGTCTTTATTTATGGCAATAAAATAGCCTTTGTTTTTTTCAAAAGAAAATGAAATTCCTACTACTTGAGCTTCAAAATTATTAGCGCCTATAGTTTCTAAATGAAAAGCAACAGATTGTTGTTGTAATAACTTTTGAAGTGTTAATTTTCTTGAAAAAGGTGTGTCAACAAATTGATAAAGTTGATTTGAAGTTTCAATATTTTCGTAACCCAAAGTATTTGTTACAACTTCAGCAGGACTTGCAAATAAGTCAAATTGATGCGATTCGCTACTTATTGAAGTTGTATTTTCTATTGCGGTTGTTGTTTCAACTTTTTGACCTTCTTTGCCATGTTTAGGGAATAATTGAAAAATGGCAGGTAAGCTTTCGGCAATTCGTCTAAATTCTAATTCTTTAAAAACCTCATTGGTTTTTTCTAAATCAGGGTGATTCAATTCAAAATCTTTTTCATGAAACTCAACAGGGCAATCCAATAATATGGTAGCTAGTTGCTTAGATAAAAGCCCTAATTCTTTATTGGCTTCAATTTTTTCTTTCATTTTACCTTTTAAATCCTGTGTATTTGCCAGTAAATTTTCTATGCTTCCGTACTCCTTTAAAAACTTTTTAGCAGTTTTTTCGCCAACGCCTGGCAAGCCTGGAATATTGTCAATAGCGTCGCCCATCATTCCTAAGTAATCAATTACCTGTTTAGGGTGTTCAATCTCAAATTTGGCTTTAACTTCAGGTATTCCCCAAATTTCAATACCATTTCCCATTCGGGAAGGTTTGTACATAAAAATATTTTCAGAAACCAATTGGGCAAAATCTTTATCGGGTGTTACCATATAAACCTGAAAACCTTCTTTTTCGGCTTGTTTAGAAAGTGTTCCTATTAAATCATCAGCTTCAAAACCTTCTTTTTCAATAATTGGAATGTGCATAGCTTCCAAAATTTGATGGATATATGGCACTGCAATTTTTATGGCTTCAGGTGTTTCTTGTCTGTTTTGTTTGTATTCTGGAAATACTTCAGATCGAATGTGAGAGCCGCCTTTGTCAAATGCTACTGCTAAATGATCTGGTTTTTCGCGTTTAATTACATCGAGCAATGAATTTGTAAAACCCAAAATTGCTGAAGTATCCATTCCTTTTGAATTGATTCTTGGATTTTTAATTAAAGCATAGTACCCACGAAAAATAAGTGCATAAGCATCTAAAAGAAAAAGGCGTTTTTGTTGCATGTTATTCGTTTTTTTTAAAAGGTTTTATTTAACGACTTTTTAAAGCTGGTGGTTAAATATAAATTGTAATAAAATAATTTTTCAAATTTAGGAAACAAAAAGAGGTTAGTTTCTTTTTTTTAATCTTTTTATCTTATTTTTTTAGAAATTAATATTGGTCGATATTTATTTGGTTTAGATTTTTAACATTTTCTAAAAAATAGAAATAAATGATAATTAAATATGTAATGAATTAATGATGAAATTTCATTTTTCAAACAGTGCTTTAGCTTAAATATTGGCTCTTAAAAACCAATTATATTAAAAATTATACCATTTGTTTATAAAAACATACCATTTATTAGGATAATTAGGTAAATTGTAATAACTTTATCTAAGTAAATAAAATTGGGGTATCATGAGAAAAGTATATATTTTTTTATCGATGTTATATTTTAGTAGTTTGTTTCCTGTTTTTGGACAAATTGTAAATGAAGGTACATTTAAAATTATGGATGGTACGGAAGTTTATTTTGGAAATGAGTATACTAATAAAAATGGAGCAACTCATGATAATGAAGGAAGTTTACATTTAAATCACAATTTTGTAAACAATGGAGTAACTTCAATTCCAACTTCTGGAACTACTTATTTTGATAGTGATACAAATACTGTTCAAAGTATTTCTGGGTCAACCAACGAATGTCATTTTTATAATTTAGAAGTTAACTTAACAAATGTTAGTAAGCAAGGTGTTTCTGTAACTGATAATTTTGGGTTATTTGTTAAAAATCAAGTTGTGTTAACAAGCGGTGATTTGCGTTTGGTTGGTGAAGCGCAGTTGATACAAACAAATAATATTGCAAATGCCGGCATTGGAAAATTACTAAGAGATCAACAAGGTGTTTCTACAACTTATGGTTTTAATTATTGGTCGTCTCCAGTGCATACCACAGGTGTGTTTAAATTAAATGGAGGTTTATTTGACGGTAAAGATGCTGCTTTAAATTTATTTACTCCAAAACAAATCTTATTTAATAGTGGTTCTCCTTATAACGGAAAGACTTCAGTTGTTGATGGTGGTGGAAATGTATTAACAGCAGCAACAATTAACACAAGTTGGTTGTATACTTATACTGCAAATACAACTGGTTACGCTGGTTGGAATAAAATATATCAAAACAATGAAATAGCACCTGGATTGGGTTATAGTATGAAAGGTACAGGAGCGCCATCTCAAAATTATGTTTTTAAAGGAACACCTAATAACGGTAATTATAGTTTTCCTATAAACGGAGGTCAAACACTTTTGTTGGGGAATCCATATCCTTCAGCTATAGATGCAGAACAATTTTTAACAGATAATGCTTCGGTATTAAATGAAATTTATTTTTGGGTTGATGGAGGTACAACATCACATAACTTATCAGATTATTTAGGTGGTTATGCTGTTTATAATTTAACTGATGGAGCTTCGCCATCAATAATACAGGGAACAGGTGGTGTTGGAACAGCTTCAGGTGTTCCTGAAAGATATATTGCTGTTGGTCAAGGTTTTTTTATAGATGCAGTGGCAAATGGGGCAATTACATTTAATAACGATCAAAGAGTATTTAAACCTGAAACTGCTGTAGATTCAAAATTTTTAAAAACAGCAAAAAAAGTCATAGCTGCAACAACTGATCTTTCAACAAAAAGTATTGTAAGAGTTGGTTACAGAGATCCAGAGGGATTTCATCGCCAAATTGTATTGGGTTTTATGCCAAACTCACGTGCTAATTTCAATTATAATCCTGGCTATGATGCGTTAATGGTAGACCCAAGAGCTGATGAATTGTTTTTTGTAATTGAAAATGATTTGTCTAAAAAATATGTAATTCAGGGAGTTAGTGATTACGAAAGTTCAGCAAGGCTTCCGTTAGGTTTGGTAATGTCTGAAACCGGTACTCATACTATAATGCTTGATGGTGTAGAGAATTTTACGGAGACAGTTTATGTTTTTGATAAAGTGTTAAATACTACACATAATATAAGTGAAGCTAATTTAACAATAAATCTGCCTACAGGAACTTATTTAGATAGATTTGAATTGGTATTTGAGCCTGTTAATAGTGAAGTTGCTTTGGGAATTGAAGAAATGGATAAGTCAAAATTTAATGTTTTTTACAATGGAAGCGAAAGCATTGTAATTAATAATAAAAACAGTGTAGAAATTATTGAAGTGCAAATTTACAATGCAGTTGGTCAGCAAATGTTGAAATTAAAAGGCAATACTTTATTGCAGCCAAGTAATGTAATTCCGTTTAATTATCCAAAGGGAATGTATGTAGTAGTTGTTGAATCTAATCAAGGAAATGCCACATATAAAATTGTAAATTAGTACATAGTTTTAAATAAGTTAAAGGGGTTGATAATTAATTATAAAATTTTATTATGGTAAGTTTAAAGTATAAATATATTCTGGTTTTAATAACAATACTTTTTTTTGTATCTGTTAGTGTTGTTGCTCAGGTAGGTATTGGAACAAATGTTCCAGATGCTTCTTCAATGTTAGATATAACTTCTTCAGATAAAGGATTTCTTCCTCCAAGAATGGATACTTCAGCAAGAGACCTTATTGGAGCTCCTGCAACAGGTTTGTTAATTTACAATATCACTACTAATAAATTAAATTATTACAACGGAACCTCATGGCAAGTTGTAGAAACTGGAGCTGGTAGTTATGTAGATTTAACATCAAATCAAACAATTGCAGGAAATAAAACTTTTACAGGAACGCTTACTGCGGCTGGACGGTTAATGTTGCCTATGGGTGAGATTAGTTATTTTAACAATAGTTCTGATCCAAATGTTTTGGGTTTTACAGTTGATATTACGGCTAAATCTACGGGATATGCAAATGGTACTGATAATATGATGAAAATAAATCCACCTGGGTCTGTATTTGTTAATGATATGTTTGGTACTGGAGTTAATAATAAGTTAACATATACGGGTACTGTAGGTAGATATTTTCATATAGCATTAAGTTTTAGCTACTCACCAGATAATTTAAAAGATGTATTTATATTTGGAGTAGCAAAAAATGATTTTTCTGCCGGAACCACGGTAGTTGAAGATTCTTCAAAAGTATTAATTACAACAGGTTCAAAAGCAGATTATAATAGTACAGCAATGCATGTGTTATTGTGGTTAGATACAAATGATTCTATAGAGTTTTATGTAGGTAATGTTACAAATGACAATAGAGATCTTTATATTAAATCATTTAATTTTGTTGCAATAGGAATGTAATGAGTAGTTTTAAATAAAAATAAATAATAGTTTAATTAAAAATTTGAATATGAAAAATCTAAAATTATATATTGTAAGCTTAGGTGTTGTGTTTTTTATGTCTTTTAATGCTTCTGCCCAAGTAGGTATTGGAACTACAACACCTGATGCTTCATCAATGTTGGATATACAATCAAATGTCAAAGGAATTCTAATACCTAGAATGTTAACCAGTGAACGAAATGCTATCAGTAGTCCAGCAAATGGATTGATGGTTTTTGATACCGAAACAAAAAGTTTTTGGTTTTACAATATAAATGTTTGGAAAGAATTGGTTTCAGACAGTTCTCTTGTTGATGCTGATGGAGATACTAAAGTTGAAGTTGAAAAAAATGCAGATGAAGATATCATAAGATTTTCAGCAGCAGGGACAGAGTATGTGCAAATTAATCCAAACGGAGATATTAAGCTAGGTAATAAAGGTGCTTCAACGCTTACAGGTGGGGCTGCAGGTGGATTAGAATCAGATAATATTAACGAGGAAAATTATACAAAAATTACTGCAGATGGTTCTTTAAGTTATGTTGGAAATGCAACTAGATGGGATGACTTGAAAGTACCTGTGAATGCTGTGAAAATTAATAAAACTGTAGATCCGCCATCATGGGGTTCTTTTTTAGGAGATTTAGCATTGCTTTGGTTTAGAAGTGGTAAGTCAGACGATGTTGTATTCAATATTCAAATGCCTCACGGTTGGAAAGAAGGCAGTAAAATATACCCACATGTACATTGGACAACAAAAGATGTAGCTCCTGGTACAAATAGAGTTACTTGGGTATTAGATTATACTTGGCAAAAAGTGGGAGGAACATTTACGAGTAATACTCCAATCTCGGGGACTGCTGTTGCAACTCCTAATGAAGGTAGCATTGAGAATTATGAACATATTATTACACCTATAGGAACTGGTGGTATTGATGGGACTGGAATGACACTCTCAAGTATGTTGGTGTGTAGACTTTCTAGAAGCGCTTCTGATTCTTACAGTGGTGATGCAGGTTTGTTAGAAATAGATTTTCATTACCAAATTGATAGTGATGGTAGTAATCAAGAATATACCAAAGAATAATTTTTAAAACCATTTAGAGTATTTTTTCATAAAGTGTTTAAGTTTATTCCGGGATATTTTGCTAACAAACAAGCAAAATACCTCGGAATATTTTTTTAAAATAATACAAGATTAAATATGAAGGTCTATATATAATTTCGTATTTACATAATAGTGTATTTCGTTCTTATGTTTAAAAATTTGTACTGTGTTGTAAAAAATATTATATTTATTATTCTAAAAATTGGAATTGTTGAATTGTAAACTTCTTTAAGCTAGAATCTTATTAATAAATTTTAAAAATTGTATATGGAAATATTAGGTTTTATTTTAAAATACAAAAGAATATTGGTTGCTATAAGTATTGGTATTTTAAGTATATTTTTATCAAAGCAAGATGTTTTAATATATGTTTATGATTTTGATTTTAACATTCCTTGGATTTCAGTTTTAACAATAATAGTTTCAATGGCTTGGGGTTGGAGATACGGTCTTATAGCCGGATTGGCAGGTGGTATCTATTTTCCTTTTATTTTATGGCCTCAATATGGCTGGGCAAACTTAGGAACATCATTTATTTTTTTAGGGTATTTTGTTTTAATAGGGTATATTTATAATCGTTATTTTAAAAATAAAAACCAACGGATGTTTGGCGTGTTTGCTTGTTTTTTAATAGCCCTATTTGTTTATAATGGTTTTTTATTTAATAAATTACTTTCTTTAAGTGCTTCTTTTTTAACAAAGCAAACCGTAAGCAATATACCTCGCGAAATGCTATTTAAATTTGCAAGAGTAGATGGTGCAAGTATTTTAATTTTAACTCTTTGTGCAGATGTGTTACTTAGAATTAATGGGGTACGAAAACTTTTTGGAATTCAAACAACTCCAATTTTAAAAAATAATTTAAAAATATTATTTGGAACTTTATTTGTATTCATTTTTGTATGGTTAATATTTATTAGTTTACAAACGGTTATTTTTAGAGAAGATCTTAGTGATCAAAAAATTCATGGACAAATTGCATTGTTTATACTTCTTTGTGTAGCTATAATTACAGCACGTATTATTTTTTATTACAGCGAAAATCATCATAAAATTTTGAACAAGCTAAAGCAAAGTCAATCAAATTATAAAATACTTTTTGATAATGCCAATGATGCAATTTTAATTATAAAGGAAGAAATAATTATTGATTGCAATTCAAAAGCACTAGAGGTTTTTGGGGGTAATAAAAATGATATTATTGGTAAATCTATTTCCAGTTTGTCTCCATTAAAACAACCAGACGGTGAGTTGTCTAATAACAAGGCAAATAGATTGCTAAATGCTGCTTTGGTTGGTGAGCCTCATAGATTTGAATGGCAACATAAAAGATTAGATGGTACTACGTTTGAAGTTGAGGCATCATTAAACAGAATTGATATTAAAACTGATGTAATTGTACAAGCTATTATTAGAGATATTACAGCTCGAAAAAAATCTTTTGAGTTGGCACGAAAACTTTCTTCTGCAGTTGAACAAAGTTCTGCATCAATTGTAATTACAAACTCTTTTGGAGAAATAGAATATGTAAATCCAAGGTTTACTGAAGTTACGGGTTATACATTAGATGAAGCAATAAATAAGAATCCAAGAATATTAAAATCAGGACATACAACTAGCGGAGAATATGATAATTTATGGGGTACCATTTCTTCAGGAAAAGTATGGAAAGGCGAATTTAAAAATGTAAAAAAGAATGGTGAATTTTATTGGGAATCGGCCTCAATAGCACCAATTGTGAACGAATTGGGTGTTATTACACATTTTGTGGCTGTTAAAGATGATATAACTGAGCGTAAAAAAGTTGATGAGTTGTTAGAGGAAAGTGAAATTAAATATAGAACTATTTTTGACAATCTAAATGATGTTTTTTTTATTACCAATTTACAAGGTACTATTATTGAAGTAAGCCCATCTGTTAAAAATATTTTTGGATATGATAGAGATCAGTTAATAGGTGTAGATGTTTTTAATTTTTATTTAAGCGCAGACAGTAGAGTATCATTGTTAAATATTTTAATTGAAAAAGGATTTGTTAACGATTATGAAGTTGAATTGAATGCTAAAGATAACAGCCGTGTTTATGTTTCTGTAAATGCGAAATTGATATTTTATGAAAATGGAGAGCCAAAACACATTGAAGGTATTTTAAGAGATGTTACTGAAAGAAAATTAAATGAGGAAAAAATTAAAATAAACGAATATAGGCTAAGAAAAGCTCAGGAAATTGCAAAAATTGGAACTTTTGAATTGGATATTAAAAAAGGTATTTATTGGGGTTCAGAAGAATCTAAAAGAATTTTCGGTTTAAATTCTAATGTAGAAATATTTTCTCAAAAACAAATTAAAGATTGTTTTGTAAATTCAAATTCAAAAGCTCTTTTAAGAGATATTTTCGAGCAAAAAAATTCATATGAAGTAGAGCAGGAAATATATAAATTTGGAACTAACGAAAAAAGAATCATAAAAACAGTAGCTGAGGTTAAGAGAGACCAAAAAGGTAAGCCAATTAAAATATTAGGGCTTGTATTGGATATTACTGAAAGAAAAAAAATTGAGCAAGAATTGATAGATGCTAAAGAAAAAGCAGAACAAAGCGATCGCTTAAAGTCAGCATTTTTAGCAAATATGAGTCATGAAATAAGAACTCCAATGAACGGTATCCTAGGTTTTTCAAACCTTTTAAAACAGCCCAATTTATCTGGAGAAAATCAGCAAAAGTTTATAGCAATAATCGAAAAAAGTGGTGCTAGATTGCTAAATGTTATTCAGGAAATTGTTGATATTTCTAAAATTGAATCGGGTGTTACAAGTATTATTTTGTCTGAAATCAATGTCAACGAAAAATTAGAAGATGTTTATAATTTACTAAAAATTGATGCTGAAGAAAAAGGAGTTCAACTTATTTACAATAGTCAAACAAACAAAGAATTTAAAATTAAAACTGACAGTGAGAAATTATATATGATTCTAACCAATCTTGTAAAAAATGCAATTAAATATACCGATGAAGGTTCTGTAGAATTTGGTTATCAGCAAAAAGAAAGCTGTTTAGAGTTTTATGTAAAAGATACGGGTATTGGGATAGCTCTAGACAGACAAGAGGCTATATTTGAAAGATTTATTCAGGCTGATATTGCAGATACTGAGGCAAGGCAGGGGGCAGGTTTGGGCTTGGCCATTGCTAAAGCATATGTTGAAATGTTAGAAGGTGACATATGGTTAGAAAGTACAGTAGCAAAAGGATCTACATTTTATTTTACAATTAAACATAAGGCTGAGTCTGAGCCAATAAAAACAATAAACAACGTTGAAATGGTACAAGATAATTACAATTTAGAAGGAAAACTTAAAATATTAATTGTTGAAGATGATGATATATCACAATTATTAATTTCAGTAATAGTTAAAAAGTTTTCTAAAGAAATAATAATGGTAAAATCTGGATTGGAAGCTATAGAAGCCTGTAAAAAAAATACAGATATTGATTTGATATTAATGGATATTCAAATGGCGGAAATGAATGGATATATCGCAACACAACAAATACGTAAGTTTAATACTGATGTTATAATAATTGCGCAAACCGCTTTTGCGATGGCTGGAGATAGAGAAAAAGCACTGGAAATTGGCTGTGATGATCATATTTCTAAGCCTATTAATAAAAATGAGTTAACTAAATTAATAGAAAAGTATGCTGAAAAATATAAATTTATGGTTAATAGTTAATTATTTTTAGCCAAATATAAATTGCTATATTCAATATATTATTGTTAAAACGCTCTTAATTTTTTCTACAACATTTAAATAATCATAAAATAAATATAGATTTGTTTTTATGATACGTTGGATAATATTTACTGCATTTGTTTTATTTGTTGACTTTTATGCTTTTCAAAGTGTAAAAACGGTCACAAAAAATAAGTATTTTTTAATTGCTTATTGGTTGTTTTCACTGGTTATTTATGTAAATATAATTTACCAACTTGCTACTTTTAACAACTCAAATGGTATGTCGCAATCTGTAATGTTTGCATTCGGATTGTTAATTTTATCTATAACACCCAAAATAATTGCACTCTTAATAATGTTTGGCGAAGATATTTTTAGAATTTCAAAAGGAATTTTAAATTATTTTACGAGTTCAAAATCATCTACATTTTTAGCTGAAAGGCGCGAATTTGTAAGTAAAGTGGCACTTGGTATGGCTGCAATTCCGTTTTTTTCTGTAATTTATGGTATGGCTCGTGGTAAGTACAATTATCAGGTAATTAATCATACTTTATATTTTGATGATTTACCAGCAGCTTTCGACGGATTTAAAATCACACATATTTCAGATATTCATAGCGGTAGTTTTGACGATCTAAGTAAAATAGAACACGGTATAAACCTAATCAATCAACAACAATCGGATGTTATTTTATTTACAGGCGACATTGTAAATAATACAGCTGAAGAAATGGATCCTTGGATTCCGTATTTTAAAAAATTAGAAGCTAAAGAAGGTAAATATTCAGTATTAGGAAATCATGATTACGGTGAATATGCTCGTTGGAAAAGTGATGATGAAAAAGTTTTAAATTTTGAGGCTATAAAAAATATTCACCCAAAAATTGGCTTCAACCTATTGTTAAATGATAGTGTTTATTTGGAAAAACAAAGTGATAAGATTGCTTTGGTTGGTGTTGAAAATTGGGGAACTCGTTTTAAAAAAGCTGGTGATTTAAAATTAGCATCTTCAAAAATTTCAAAAGAAGATTTTAAAATTTTAATGAGTCATGACCCTTCGCATTGGAATGCAGAAGTTAAAAATGATGAAAATAATTATCACCTCACATTAAGTGGCCATACACACGGAATGCAGTTTGGTATTGAAATTCCAGGTATAAAATGGAGTCCGGTGCAATATGTTTACGAGCAATGGGCTGGAATTTATTCAAATTTAAACAGGTATATAAATGTAAATAGAGGATTTGGTTTTTTAGCATTTCCGGGGCGTGTTGGTATTTGGCCAGAAATAACTGTAATTACCTTGAAAAAGTTGGAAAAATAAATGTCAACACTTGGTTTTAATTTGTTATATAATTAAAAATATAATCAAAAATGTGAAATTAAGGTGTTTTGTAATAAATTAAAGATTAACTACTTGGTAGTTATGCAAAATTTTATCAATTTCACGGCATAAAATAATTATGGCAACAGAAATTTACTTATTAAATATATCAGGACAAGATAAACCAGGTTTAACTTCGTCTTTAACCTGTGTTTTATCAGAATACGGTGCTAAAATTTTAGATATTGGTCAAGCAAATATCCACGATACTTTGTCGTTAGGTATGATGTTTGAAATTCAGTCTGGAGAAAAATCTGCAGCTGTGTTAAAAGATCTTCTTTTTAAAGCATACGAACTTGGTATTTCAGCAAAGTTTAGTCCAATTTCACTAGGAGATTACGAGAAATGGGTAAAACTTCAAGGAAAACACCGTTATATTATTACAATTTTAGGTGAAAAATTAGAGGCAAAACAAATATCTGAAGTAACTAAAGTCATTTCTGATAAAAATTTAAATATTGATGCTATTAAGCGACTTACAGGTCGTTTGTCATTGGTTGAAAAAGAAGAATACCCGAGAGCGTCTGTGCAGTTATCTATAAGAGGAAGAATAGATAATAAATCTGAATTTACAGAAAAGTTTATGAAAATTTCTCAAGAGTTAGATGTTGATATTGCTTTTCAAGAAGATGATATTTTTAGAAGAAATAGACGTTTGGTATGTTTTGATATGGATTCAACCTTAATTCAAACTGAGGTTATTGATGAGTTGGCTGAGCGTGCAGGTGTTGGTGAGCAAGTAAAAGCAATTACAGAATCTGCTATGAATGGCGAAATTGATTTTAAAGAGAGTTTTAAAGCGCGAATGAAACTTTTGAAAGGTCTTGATGAAGCTGTGCTGCAAGAAATTGCTAAAAATTTACCTATTACTAAAGGTGCAAGGCGATTAATTGATGCGCTTAAAAGTTATGGTTTTAAAACAGCTATTCTATCAGGTGGATTTACCTATTTTGGAAATCATTTGAAGGAAGAATTGGGTATGGATTATGTGTTTGCAAATCAATTAGAAATTATTGATGGTAAATTAACAGGTAACTATCTTGGTGAAATTGTAGATGGTGATAAAAAAGCCGAATACCTTAGAGAAATAGCCAAAAAAGAAGGTATAGATATTGCCCAAACTATTGCAGTAGGTGATGGGGCTAATGATTTGGCAATGCTAAATGTGGCTGGTTTAGGTATAGCGTTTCATGCGAAGCCAAAAGTTAAAGAGAATGCGCAAAGTTCAATTTCAAGCATAGGATTAGATGGTGTGTTGTATTTTCTTGGATATCATGACAGGCAAATCGATTTGATTGGTTAATTGTCTTTATTCAATTAAAATGTTACATTTGTATATATAAATGTAGATTTTTGAAAATTAATCAAGATATAAATAAATAGGTTATGGCAAAGTTTGGCGAATTAATAAGTTCGGATATTCCTGTTTTAATTGATTTTTATACTGAATGGGAAGAAGATTCTAGTGTTGTTCATGCAACATTGCGTGATGTAGCTGCGGCGCTTGGTGATAGAGCTAAAGTAATAAAAATTGATGTTGAGAAAAACGAAATTTTGGCAAATGCCTTGCGAATAAAAGGGAATCCTACTTTTATTATTTATAAGGATGGCGAAATGAAATGGCGTCAATCGGGTGATCAAGATGCAAATACATTGATTAGCTTGGTGCAACAATATCTTTAATTAATTGCCTTAAAAGTATAGCCTTTAGCAGTATAATATTCTAATATTTTTGGCAATGTGAATTGTAGTTTTTCTAGCGATTTATAATTATCGTGTAGCACTACAATACTTCCATTTTTAGTGTTTGCAATTACATTTCTTAAACATTGTTCATTTGAAACAGTAGCATCAAAATCAGCACTTAAAACATCCCACATAATAATTTTATACCCTTTTTTTCTAATCTTTTTAGATTGTGAAAAGGTGAGTTTTCCGTAAGGAGGTCTAAATAGTTTTAGGTTTAGGTTTGTTTTTTTTTCAAATAATTCAATATTTTCAACGTAATTTAGAGTTGAGGTGTTAAATCCATTTAAATGGTTATGGGTATGATTTCCTATACTGTGATTGAGTTCAAGTATTTTTTGAGAAACAGCTGGATATTTTGTTAAGTTTTCTCCAACACAAAAAAAAGTAGCTTTTGCATTGTATTGACTTAGTTGATTTAAAATCCAATAAGTAATATCGGGTGTTGGACCATCATCAAAAGTAAGGTATAAGTTTTTTTCTTTTGATGAAAAACTCCAAATCCAGTTTCTTAACAGTAACTTTATTAGATTTGGAGTTTTTATAAAATAATGTTTCATAAATTATTCTTCAAGTAAGTGCTGAAACATTTTTAAATAGTTAATGTATTCATCTCTTAAACCCGATGCAAATTCTTTATCATCAAATTTTATGGAGGTTTTTACAATTTGGTCGTACATAAGTAAACTTCTTTGTAATTCGTCTTCAATACTGCTAAAATATGATTGGTTAAATTGACTGTAATAAACCAAGTTTTCTTGAAAAACAATTATTAATTCACTAGCTAAATTACGAGCCTTTTCTTTTTGGTTTAAAATGTAGTACAAATCAATATAAGAAATAAGCATACTGTAGTGTCCAAATTTATGTACAGGCATTTTTTCTAATGAAATGTCTAAAATTTCTAAAGCTTTTTCATTTTGACCTTCACTTATTAAAACACGTGCTAAGCGTTCCATGTTGTTTCTGTATGTTACAGAATTTTTTCTGGTTTCAGGGTCTAAATAAATGTTATCATCAGTAATATTTCTCCAATCCCAATTCATTACATTTTTGTACATAATGTCTGAGTTGATTCTACCCATATCAAAAAAGCTACCCTCATTTTTTGTTTGAATAGGAACCAATTTAAAGGTCATTCCATCTAGTTGTAAATAATCTTTTAACCAAATATATTCTTCATCGGCTTGAGCGCCACCTGTAAAGTATATTGGTTTTTCCCAATGATTGTTAGCTAAAATATCAAGCATTAAAATTCGGTTTTTAGTAAGTGAAGAACCAAAATTAATATCAATATAAGGAACAATTAAATCAGCATCTTTTGCAGCAACAATACCATTTCTCAATACAGCTTCTTTATCAACTGGGATTCTAATTTTATTAGAAGGAAGCACTTTTTCTTTTATTCCGTCACCATCTAAATCGTATTGAGTAATATCTTGATCGCTTTCAATCCATTTCATTAAATATTCAATATCAATTACAGAATCTTTTAATTGTGGAAATATTTCTTCAAAATAATAGGCAACATCTAAAGTACCCCATTTGTATTTGTCATGAGTTAATTGAGACGGAATTGGGTCTGCTTCATAGGTTTTTCGTTTCATTTGATCTATGTACCAGTCGGTTGCAAATAAACTGGTATTGATCAATTTCATATCAGTTCTATAATTTTCAACTTCTTGCATATACCAAAGTGGGAAAGTGTCATTGTCTCCAATGGTGAATAAAATGGCATTTGGATCACAAGAGTCTAAATATGCTTTTGCATTTAAATGAGCTGTGTAACGATTAGATCTGTCGTGATCGTCCCAGTTTTCAGAAGCCATTAATGTTGGTACTGCTAACAAAGAAACTACAGAAACTGCAATTGCTACTGTTTTTGGATTGGCATAAGCTTTTAATTTTTCAAACAATGCCAATACACCAAAACCTACCCATATTGCAAAAATATAAAACGAACCTACCACAGCATAATCTCGTTCACGAGGTTCAAATGGTCTAGGATTTGTATAAAATATAATAGCCAATCCGGTAAAAGCAAAGAAAAGTAGCAATACATAGAAATCGTTTTTATCTTTTTTAAAGTGAAAAACCAATCCTATAATCCCTAAAATTAGCGGTAAAAAATAATAAGTATTTCGTCCTTTATTGTTTTTAACGTCAGATGGTAAGTTAGACTGAGGTCCTAAAAAGTAACTATCAATCGCATTGATACCACTTATCCAGTTACCATTATGAATATCTAATTGACCTTGTTCATCGTTTTGTCTTCCAACAAAATTCCACATAAAATAGCGGCCATACATATAACCAAATTGGTAATCGACCATAAATTTGATATTTTCTATAAAAGTTGGTCGTCGTTTACTGCTTTGTGGAATGCCTGCAATGGCTTTGTAGTTTTTTATTGCGTTTGCATCAGTACTTACCATTCTAGGCATAAAACCCTTGTGTTTGTCGCTCCAGTTAGGTAAAGCATCTTTGTAGTTATTTACAATAACATATTTATTTGTTTCGAAGTCTTTTTCATACTTAGGTTTGTCATCACGCGTAGGGTTTTCGCTATCAGATTCTCTGTTGTAAACCAAAGAGTAATAGGTGTCGTAGAAAACATTGGCATCACCATATTGTTCGCGGTCGTAATAAGCCAATAATTCACGAGCACTTGATGGATTATTTTCGTTAATTGTTGTGTTGGCATTTGCTCTAATAGGCAACATAAGCCAAGATGAAAACCCTATCATTATAAACAATACAGATAGTATAATTGTGTTGGCTTCAACCAATTGTTTTTTGTGAGTATACTTAATTCCATAGTAAAAGAATGCAATCAATAAAACACCTGCAATAATACTTCCAGAGTTAAAAGGCATTCCAATAGAATTTACAAAAAACAATTCTAAAGCACTAAAATATTTTAAAGTGTATGGAAACAACATTTTAAATACAAACATTAAAACTAAAATAGCAGCAGCATTGGCAATTATAAATTGTTTAATATTTAAATTTTTATGTTTTTTGAAGATGTATAAAAATACAATTGAAGGAATTACCAATAGAGATAAAATGTGTACACCAAACGATAAACCAACAACAAAACTTATTAAAAGTAGCCATTTGTTTCCTTGGGGTTTGTCCATTTCTTCTTCCCATCTTATTCCTAACCAAAATAACAAGGCCATTAAAAATGAAGACATTGCGTAAACTTCTCCTTCAACAGCGCTAAACCAAAAACTGTCTGAAAAAGTATAAGTTAAACCACCTACAACACCACTTCCTAAAATAGCAATGTAAGAGCTAGAAGTTAATTCGTATGATTTTTCAACCAATTTTTTACCCAATGCGGTAATGGTCCAAAACATAAACAAAATGGTAAAAGCACTTGCTAAAGCCGACATAAAGTTTACCATTTTGGCAATTTCTAATGCATCAGTAGTAAACATGGCAAAAAATGCACCTAACATTTGAAATAAAGGAGCTCCTGGAGGATGTCCTACTTCTAATTTAACAGCAGTTGATATATATTCTCCACAATCCCAATAACTAACTGTAGGTTCAATTGTTAAGGCGTATGTAATTAATGCAATTGTAAAAGTGGCCCATCCAATTATGGTGTTCCATTTAGAATAATTAAACGAATTCATATTAAATTTTTTAACGGGACGAATTTAGCAAAATTAATCTATAATATGCTGCTTTATGCACTGTTAATGTATTGCTAAAGAGTAAATGAAAATATTTTTTTAAAAAAAACAGCAAAAATGTTTGTGAGATTCAAACTTTGCTTTAAATTTGCACCCGCAAAATGACCCATGGTGTAATGGTAGCACTCCGGTTTTTGGTATCGTCAGTCAAGGTTCGAGTCCTTGTGGGTCAACAAGCAAATTTCAAGAATCCTGTAAACATAATAGTTTGCAGGATTTTCTTTTTTTAGTGTGTCACTTTTTGTGTCACTTTAGATAATAGTGAATCAATAACAATTGTTGTGTTTATGCAAATATTGTTGTTAATCTAAAAAGGAAGAACTCAACGTTTCTAACTCCTCTAAATTGAGCTCTAAACGCTTTTATTTTAGCATTGAATGATTCAGCTGAAGCATTAGTGCTTCTATTTATAAAATAGTTTAGGATTGACCTATAATTGAGTGTTATCGTATTTGCAATTGTGTTGAACGCTTTAAAACCTGTATTTTCTACATCTTTATACCAATGTGCTAGCTTTGTATATGCTACTTCTATAGTTTTGGCTGTATTGAATATGTTCCTTAGTCCTTGAGTAAGATCAAAAGCGATTTTTATATCAGGATATTGATCGAACAATATTTTGCTTCTACAGTATTGGCTTTCTGTCCAATTTGAGGGGGCTTTGTATAGCAAGTATCTACTTCTAGCCAAAAGTTGTTTTCTTGTGTCTCCGTTGCTAAACTCTTTGGGAGAGCATGTGCTGTTCTTTGCTTTTGCTAGTTTTATCTGTTCATTCTCTAGTTCT
>NZ_RHLN01000160.1 GCF_004121075.1 Lutibacter sp. HS1-25 | reverse complement strand
ATGTAAAAAGTCCTCGACAAGCTCAGACTGACAACACTCAATGTCACCCTGAGCCTGTCGAAGGGTCTCATGATATGAAAAGCAATGATGAGCTGCTGAAATCGAAGATTCACGAACACAGCATTAAAAAAAGATTGGTGAGTAATCAAGTTCAGCATGACGAAACGCAATGTCACCCTATGTCTGTCTCAGCCAACCGTCATTCCGCACCTGATGCGGAATCTCATGATATAGAGAAAAATGTAAAAAGTCCTCGACAAGCTCAGACTGACAACACTCAATGTCACCCTGAGCCTGTCGAAGGGTCTCATGATATGAAAAGCAATGATGAGCTGCTGAAATCGAAGATTCACGAACACAGCATTAAAAAAAGATTGGTGAGTAATCAAGTTCAGCATGACGAAACGCAATGTCACCCTATGTCTGTCTCAGCCAACCGTCATTCCGCACCTGATGCGGAATCTCATGATATAGAGAAAAATGTAAAAAGTCCTCGACAAGCTCAGACTGACAACACTCAATGTCACCCTGAGCCTGTCGAAGGGTCTCATGATATGAAAAGCAATGATGAGCTGCTGAAATCGAAGATTCACGAACACAGCATTAAAAAAAGATTGGTGAGTAATCAAGTTCAGCATGACGAAACGCAATGTCACCCTATGTCTGTCTCAGCCAACCGTCATTCCGCACCTGATGCGGAATCTCATGATATAGAGAAAAATGTAAAAAGTCCTCGACAAGCTCAGACTGACAACACTCAATGTCACCCTGAGCCTGTCGAAGGGTCTCATGATATGAAAAGCAATGATGAGCTGCTGAAATCGAAGATTCACGAACACAGCATTAAAAAAAGATTGGTGAGTAATCAAGTTCAGCATGACGAAACGCAATGTCACCCTATGTCTGTCTCAGCCAACCGTCATTCCGCACCTGATGCGGAATCTCATGATATAGAGAAAAATGTAAAAAGTCCTCGACAAGCTCAGACTGACAACACTCAATGTCACCCTGAGCCTGTCGAAGGGTCTCATGATATGAAAAGCAATGATGAGCTGCTGAAATCGAAGATTCACGAACACAGCATTAAAAAAAGATTGGTGAGTAATCAAGTTCAGCATGACGAAACGCAATGTCACCCTATGTCTGTCTCAGCCAACCGTCATTCCGCACCTGATGCGGAATCTCATGATATAGAGAAAAATGTAAAAAGTCCTCGACAAGCTCAGACTGACAACACTCAATGTCACCCTGAGCCTGTCGAAGGGTCTCATGATATGAAAAGCAATGATGAGCTGCTGAAATCGAAGATTCACGAACACAGCATTAAAAAAAGATTGGTGAGTAATCAAGTTCAGCATGACGAAACGCAATGTCACCCTATGTCTGTCTCAGCCAACCGTCATTCCGCACCTGATGCGGAATCTCATGATATAGAGAAAAATGTAAAAAGTCCTCGACAAGCTCAGACTGACAACACTCAATGTCACCCTGAGCCTGTCGAAGGGTCTCATGATATGAAAAGCAATGATGAGCTGCTGAAATCGAAGATTCACGAACACAGCATTAAAAAAAGATTGGTGAGTAATCAAGTTCAGCATGACGAAACAAGAAAAATCCAACTCACTAAAATACCTTCAATTGACATCACCTCATTAAAAAATACAGTAAAAGCTATTTTTAAAATCCCTTTCATTATATATCAAATATACAAAGCCATGCAGTGGGCAGATCATATTCACCTGCGTTGCCCTGGTAATATAGGCTTGTTGGGATGTTTTGTGCAGGTATTATTTCCTAACAAACCCAAAACGGTAAAATATGCAGGCAATTGGGATCCCCAAAGCAAGCAACCCTATAGTTACAAACTGCAAAAATGGATGGTAAGCAATACTTTTTTAACCAGAAATTGCAAAGTATTGGTATATGGTGAATGGCCAAATCAAAGTAGCAATATCATGCCGTTTTTTACAGCGAGTTATTCACAAGATGAAATGGAAGAGGTTGAAATAGATGAAAAAGCAAAAAGTCTTCGACAAGCTCAGACTGACAATACTGAATGTCACCCTAAGCCTGAAGAACTTCATCCTCAGCTTGACTGGGGATCTCATGATGTGGAAGGAAATGATGAGATTGCCACGTCGCCAACCTGTCTTGAGTGGAGTCGAAAGCCTCCTCGCAATGACAGTAGTAAATGTCACCCTGAGCCTAAAGAACGTCATTCCGCACCTGATGCGGAATCTCATGATATAGAGAAGAATGAGAAAAGTCTTCGACAAGCTCAGACTGACAATACACAACGTCACCCTGAGCCTGTCGAAGGGTCTCAACCAACGAATCTAAAACTCATCTACGTAGGAGGTTTAACCCCCGGAAAGCAACCATTATTAAGCGTTCAGGTTGTTCACAAGTTAAAAAAGAAAGGCTATGCTGTACAATTAGATATGTATGGTGATGGTATTGAACGTACTAAAATAGCTGATTATATATTGGACAATGCCTTAGAAGATGTAGTAGTTTTACATGGAAATACTTCAAAAGAAATTGTAAAAGAAGCTTATCAAAAAGCACATTTTTTGGTGTTTGTATCAAAATCTGAAGGTTGGCCAAAAGTGGTGGCAGAAGCTATGTTTTGGGCTTGTGTTCCTATTACTAGTAGCGTGTCTTGTATACCATCTATGTTGGATTTTGGCAAACGAGGCAGTATTGTAAATGCCGATGCAAATGAAATTATTTCAGCAATCGAAACCTATTTACAAAATCCGTCTATCTATAAAGAGCAGGCACAAAAAGCAATGGATTGGTCTAGGCAATATACTTTAGAAAAGTTTGAAGAGGAGATAGGGAAGTTGTTATAAACGTCATTCCGCACTTGATGCGGAATCTTTCACAAAGGAGTTCAAAGTGCAATTGTATTCCAATGTAACAGATCTCGGATCAGGTCCGAGATGAAGGGAAGGAAGAAGCACACGTCATTCCCAGCTTGACTGGGAATCAGTATATTGTGTAGTTCAAAAGATGCTTTTTGTTCATTTCTTTACTCATCCATTTTTTATTGTATAATGAATTCGTGATGTGCTGCGCAATTGTCTGCCCAGGGCCGAGCGTTCAGAAAACAGTTGGTAACTGTTTTTAGCGATGGAGCTAGATGGCGCGTTGGACAACCAAAGAAGCCCTTGCGCACCCCGGCCTGATCGTTAAAATGTTTCTCAAACATTTTTTAACACTCCAGCCTTGTAGGAATTGCAAGCACCGTTTGCCAAACTCAGCGCTCCTTACAGTCACTGAATCTCTGAGCTTTGGCTGCACTATTCTTACAAAAAGAGTTCCTTCAAAAGTAAATTGTCGTTTTGAAAACTGTCCTATTTAATTTTTCGTTGCAAACAATTAAAAAATATAGCGCTGGATGGCGGGTTTTCCAAAGAGCGCAGCGGTCTGGAAATGGTGGGTAATATTTTTTAAGTAGGCTTGCAGAAAAATTAAATCAGACTAGATTTTTGGTTCTTTTCATCAATGGAAAAGAACAAGAAAGATAATTTTAGTACTTACAGCAACAGATCCCCACATACGCGAGAGATCGAAGATTCGACGGAGTCAATGACGGTTCAAAAGATACGTCATTCCCAGCTTGACTGGGAATCTGTAAATTAGGAATTCAAAATTTTAATATTGAAGTATGAAGGAAAGTTATATTTATATAGTAAGTAATAAAAATAGAACCCTATTGTATATTGGAGTTACTTCAAATTTGATAGAAAGAATCGAAAATCATAAAAAGGGAAATGGGTCTTCATTTACAAAAAAATATAATGTTAGTGATTTATTATATTATGAAGTTTTTACTGATATAAAAGAAGCTATATTAAGGGAGAAACAATTAAAAAAATGGAATAAAGAATGGAAATGGGATTTGATTAAATTAATGAATCCAAATTTATTAGATTTGTACGAAGATTTAAAATTATAACGTGTGTCATTCCCAGCTTGACTGGGAATCTTTAACAAAGGATTTAAAAATACAATTGTATTCCAATGTAACAGATCTCGGATCAGGTCCGAGATGACGGGAAGGAAGAAGCACACGTCATTCCGCACTTGATGCGGAATCTCATGATTTGAAATCGAACGTCATTCCCAGCCCTGTGCAGAGAGAAGTCGAAGTATTGACTGGGAATCTTTAACAAAGGATTTAAAATACAATTGTATTCCAATGTACAGATCTCGGATCAGGTCCGAGATGACGGGAAGGAAGAAGCACACGTCATTCCGCACTTGATGCGGAATCTCATGATTTGAAATCGAACGTCATTCCCAGCCCTGTGCAGAGAGAAGTCGAAGTATTGACTGGGAATCTTTAACAGAGGATTTAAAATACAATTGTATTCCAATGTAACAGATCTCGGATCAGGTCCGAGATGACGAAAAATTAAAATAAACATCATTCCGCACTTGATGCGGAATCTCAATCTTTAGAAAGAAAATATACTGAATGCTAAAATTAACAGACTTTCAATCAAGTTCGACATAACTAAATCCATGAACAACAACCTCAAAGTAATACAACTCATAGATTCTTTAAACCCGGGAGGTGCAGAGATGATGGCTGTAAACATAGCCAATGCTTTAGCGGCAGATGGTATAGCTTCCTATTTATGTGCAACAAGAAAAGAGGGCGATTTAAAAGCTAAAATAGCTTCAAATGTTGGTTATTTATACTTGAATAAAACAAAAATCATCGATTTTAAAGCAATCAAAAAGTTAAATCATTTTATTAGAAAACATAAAATCACAACAATCCACGCACATTCTTCATCTTATTTTATGGGCTTTTTAATGAAAATGCGCAATCCTAATACAAAACTGATTTGGCACGATCATTTTGGGATGAGTGAAAATTTACACCTCAGAAAAAAGTTTCCATTGGTGTTGATATCTCATTATTTTAGTGGGGTTATATGCGTAAATTCATTATTGTTAAATTGGAATAAAAAACAGTTGAAATCTAAGCAGATTGTATATTTACAAAATTTTGCAAACTTTGATACCAACCAAAAAGTAAAAACAATTTTAAAAGGTGTTGAAGGGAAGCGGTTGGTATGTTTGGCAAATTTACGACCTCAAAAAGACCATTTAAATTTATTAAAAGCTTTTTTGTTAGTCCACAAAAAATACAACGATTGTACTTTGCATTTGGTTGGAATGGATTTAGCCGATGCCTATGCAACTAAAATAAAAGACTTTATAAAGTCACAAAACTTACAGAATCATGTATTTTTGTACGGATCTTGTACAGATACAAATGCTATTTTAAAACAGGCTAATATAGGTGTTTTGGCATCTTTGTCTGAAGGTTTGCCCGTTTCATTGTTGGAATATGGGTTGGCAAAACTACCCGTGGTTGTAACAGATGTAGGTGAATGTAGCAAGGTGGTAGTGCATCAACAACATGGTTTGATAGTACCAAAAAGCAATGAAGTAGCCCTTTCAGAAGCATTGTTAATGTTGATTGAAAACAAAGAAAAGACTGCATTGTATGGTTTAGCACTCCAAAGCAATGTTGAAAAAAAATATGGATCCAAAGATTATATAAAACAACTAAGGTTAATCTATAACAATGAATTTTAAAAATGCCACGCAACATACTTTATTGGCCCTGTTTCATTTGGCATTGGGCGTCTTATTGTTGTCGGGTTTTATTAGCAAGGTATATTCGATTTTAATTGTTTTGATAGGTTTTAGAGCAATTGTCAAATCACAAAACGATAAAAATCAGGCCATTTACTGGGCTGCCTATATGGTAGGTGCAGAAGTGTTGTTTAGGATGTCGGGCGGGATGATATTCCATGAACTGCCAAAATATTCGGTATTTCTATTTTTGTTGACAGGTTTGTATGTGGAAAATAAAAGACACCATGTTTCTGTAAGTTATGTTTTTTATATGTTGTTGTTATTGATAGGGATTGCTTTTATAGATATTCCTTTTAATGAATCGATACGTAAGGCCATAGCTTTTAATTTAAGTGGCCCTATTTTATTGGGCTTATCAGCCATTTATTTTTACCATCGGAAATTGTCTATTGAAACGGTATTGAATATGCTATTTGTAATGGTCTTACCTGTTATTTCCATGCTAAGTTTGTTGTATTTTAAAACACCAGATTTAAAACAAATCGCTTTTGGTGGTTCTGCTAATTTTGTAGCTTCAGGTGGCTTTGGACCCAATCAGGTAGCGACCATTTTAGGTTTGGGTATTTTTATTATTGCAGTGCATCTTTTTTTTGAAAAACGGATTTTCCCTTTGTTTGTATTTGATGCCATTTTATTGATGTACCTTGTGTATAGAGGTTTAATTACATTTTCGCGCGGTGGTATTTTGACAGCAGTATTTGCTTTATTGGCATTTATGTTTTTTTATATGATGGCCAGAAGAGACAAATTGAAACAGTTTGTTAGATATGCAGGCTTTGTTGCATTGTTTGGAATTGTACTGATTGTTTATACTGCTGATGCTACAGGAGGTATGCTGATTAACAGGTATACCAATAAAAATGCACGGGGTATTGAAAAAGCAGATATAAGTACAGGTAGGATAGATCTTTTTAAAAGTGAACTGGATAATTTTTATGAAAATCCTTTTTTTGGTATTGGTGTTGGAGGTTCTAAATATGAAAGATTGGAGGAGGAAGGTATTGTTGCGGCTTCACACAATGAGGTAAGCAGGTTGTTGAGTGAACATGGGATGATTGGATTGGTGATACTTTTTATATTAATTGTAATTCCGGTAAAACATATTTTAACGCAGCCATATTTGGCAAGGGCATTTTTAAGTGCTTTTTTGTTGTTTTGGTTTTTAACCATCAACCACTCAGCAATGCGGATCGCTTTTCCAGCATTTATTTATGGCTTAAGCTTGATGCAAATTACCTTTTATGAACATGAGGAAGTAGAACAACTAGCAGATTGAAAAAAATAGTGTACATAGGGAACAATTTAAAAACAACCAATCCTACTACTTTGGTATTGATGTGTGATTTGTTAAAAAAAGCAGGTTTTAAAGTATGGGTATATTCCAGTAAAAAAAATATTTTTTTAAGGTTGATTTCCATGTGTTGGGGTGTTTTAAAAAACGACAATGCCAACTATATTTTGATAGATACCTACAGTACTTTTAATTTTTATTATGCTTTGGTGGTGTCACAAATTGCACGTCTTTTAGCAATTCCGTACATACCCATATTACACGGTGGTAATTTACCAAACAGGTTAAAAAAAACGCCCAAATTGGCAGCAATGGTTTTTAAAAATGCGGATGTCAATATAGCACCTTCAAAGTATTTGTTAAATGAGTTTCAGCAAAAAGGGTTTAAAACACAATTTATTCCCAATGCAATTCAAATAAACAATTATCCTTTTACAACAAGAGCAGTACTTCGGCCAAAATTATTGTGGGTACGAGCTTTTGATAAAATTTACAATCCGCAATTGGCGGTTTTGGTATTGGCAAAGTTAAAGTTGCGCTTTCCCAATGCGTGTTTGTGTATGATTGGTCCAGATAAAGATGGTTCTTTAGAGGATGTTAAAAAATTAGCAAAAGATTTAAATTTGGAAGATGCTTTAGTGTTTACAGGCTATTTGTCTAAAGAAAACTGGATTGCAAAGGCAGCAGAGTTTGATCTATTTATCAATACCACCAATATAGACAATACCCCAGTAAGTATTGTAGAAGCAATGGCATTGGGTTTGCCTGTGGTTTCAACCAATGTGGGAGGTATTCCTTATTTGATTGAAGATACTGTAAATGGTTTGTTGGTTGAAAAAGACGATGCAGATCAAATGGTAAAGCAGCTGATAAGTTTGTTGGAAGCACCAATAAAAGCCCTTGAAATGTCGCAAAATGCCAGAAAAATGGTTGAGAATTTTGATGTAGCAATAGTACAGCAACAATGGGAACAAATTTTGAAATAATGTTGGCAAAGTTGGTATTTAAAATAGGACAGCATTTTCGAAATCCTTCGCTAAAAGGATGGTATCTGTTTTTGAAAAAATCAGAAGGTTGGTCTATTGATCAACTAGAAGCTTACCAATTGCAGCAATTAAAGGATTTGTTAAATGCAGCTTATCAATATTCAGAATTTTACAAACATTTATTTGATGTACATGGAGTAGCTATCAATGAAATACAATCGCTTGATGCAATTAAAAAGCTACCCGTTATTTCAAAAAACGACTTGTTAATTCATAACAATAAGTTGCATACTCAAATCAATTTCGATAAAATTTTTAAGGCGAATACTTCTGGAAGTTCAGGAGCATCTTTGAAATTTAAACGGGAAGAAAGTGCGGATTCTTTTAATAGAGCCAGTATTTTTAGAGGGTATTCCTGGTACAATGTAAAACCTTGGGAAAGCAATGGCTACTTTTGGGGATTTAATTTTGACCGACTTTCAAAAGTAAATACCTACTTTTTAGACAGCCTTCAAAATAGATTTAGATTGTTTAGTTTTCAACAAAATGAGTTGAAAGTTTTTACAAAAAAAATGAAAAATACCACCTATGTTCACGGCTATTCTTCTATGATATACGGTTTGGCAAAGTTTGTAAATGCCAATAATTTACAAGGATTTCCTAAATTAAAAATGATTAAAGGGACTTCAGAAAAAATTTATGAAAGCTATCAACGCGAGGTAAAACAGGCTTTTGGGTTAAAAATGATCAGTGAATACGGTGCGGCAGAAACAGGTATTATTGCTTTTGAATGCAAACAAGGCAATATGCACATCAATATGGAAGGTGTGTTGGTTGAAGAAGAAAACAATGAAATTATAGTGACCAATTTACAAATGCGCTCTTTTCCCATTATCAGATACCGTTTGGGCGATTATATCAAATTAGCTTCCAAAGAAAAAAAATGTACTTGTGGTATGCAGCATCCAATTTTAGAAGAGGTAACAGGTAGGGTAGGTGTTGAGGTTTTTGGTATAAAACAGCGATATCCGAGTTTGTATTTTTACTATATTTTTAAAAATTTAGCAAAAAACGGATTGCCTTTAACATATCAGGTGCATCAAAAAGTAAAAGGACAGCTTATTTTTAAAGTTGAACAAGAACTAACAGCTAACAATTTAAAAATACTTCAACAGGAAATTGAAAAATATTTTAAAAATGATATGATTTATACTGTTGAAGAATTAGAAAGTGACGAATCAAAAAATAAGAAAACACAAAGTTTTATTTCAAACCTATCTTAAATGCAGCCATTGATTTCTATTATAACACCCAATTACAATTGCGAAAAATTTATTGAAGCTACCATACAAAGTGTGCGCAATCAATCGTATAGAAATTGGGAGTGGTATATTATTGATGATGGTTCTAAAGATAAATCGATTGAAATTATTGAATCTTACTGTAAATTAGATTCAAGGATTAAATTGTTTAAATCAGCCATCAATCAAGGCCCTGCTAAATGTAGAAATAAAGGAATTGAACTTGCAAAAGGCAATTTTATGACATTTATAGATTCAGATGATATTTGGTTACCAGAATTTTTGAAGACCTCCTTAAGTTTTGTTAAGAAATCTGAAGGGTTTGTTTTTGCTTCTTATCATCGTTATGATGAAAACTTACAGCCTAAATACCGCGATTTTATTGTTCCTTTAAAAGTTACTTATGCTGATATTTTAAAAACAAATTCGATAAGTTGTTTAACGGCATTTATAAATATTGAAAAACTGGGGAAATTGTATATGCCTAATGTGCGGTATAGACAAGATATGGGGTTGTGGTTGAGTTATTTAAAAAAAATACCATATGCAATTGGCAATCAAACCCCTTTGGCTATTTATCGAATTCGAGAAAACTCACATTCTAGAAATAAGTTAAACTTATTGAAACATCAATGGCAATTTTATAGAAAGGTAGAAAAATTATCGGTGTTTAAATCTGCTTATTACTTTGTTTTATGGATGATTTATGGTTTTATAAAATATGCCAATTAGTAAGTTTATTAACAATAACTGTTGCAAAACTTTACCTAAAATTGTTGTTGAAGTGTTAAAAAATACTATAAATTTGATTTTTTTAATCATTAGTTGTTAATATTAGATGAATGTCTAAAGATCAATTTCATTTTTCAATCTCTGAGCGTAAGGTGTATTTGCGCGCTTTAGATGTTGTTTTTATCATAACTGGACTTTCAATTTTTAGTTATGTTTTTGATTTTGAGTATTTTAATTTTAACAATCACTATTTGTTTATTTGGTTACTGGTTTTAGTTGTTTATTATTATTTTTTTGGAGAGGTATTTGAGTTATTCGATTTAAAAGTTGCCAGTGATCGATATTCAACTTTTAGAAGTTTGGTAATAACAGTTTTTTTTACAACTCTTTTTTATGTTTTTACGCCAAAAATATCACCCAATTTACCAGACAACAGATTGCAAATAGTTTATTTTTCTTTCACTATTTTTATGTCTGTTTTACTAAATAGGTTGATTTATATTCAATTTATTTTTGCGCCTATTTTTTTAAAAAACATACTGCTTATTGGAGATGCCAACAGTATTGATCAGGTACTTACCAAAGTTACATTTAACAAGGCAAATCATTTTGTGGGTTATGTATCTAACAATCAATTGACTAAATATCCTTTGCTTAATTATACTGCTATTGAAAATGTAAATATTGAAAGTTTGATAAAAGAAAAAGCCATCAATGAAATCTTGATTTGCTCGACAATCAACAATCAAAATGCAAAAAAATTGAATGCACAATTAATAGCCTCTTTTGAAAAAGGAGTAAGTATTAAAAGTGCAGATTTGTTTTTAGAAAATGAATTGTTTAAAATCTCTGAAAATCAATTGGTTGGTAATTTTTACAATTATTTTTATTTTAGTCAAAGCCATCAAAACAATTTATATCTGGCATTTCGTAGAATTATTGATATTATCTTGTCGGTATTTGGCATAACATTCTTGGTGGTATTTGTACCTTTTATTTTTTTACTGAATTTAATTGGGAATAGAGGTCCATTGTTTTATACCCAAAAGAGGGTTGGAAAACATGCTGTTGAATTTAAAATTATAAAATTTAGATCAATGGTTTCTAATGCAGAAAATAATGGAGCTGTTTGGGCTCAAAAGGGAGATGTTAGAATTACACCTTTTGGAAGAATTTTGAGAAAATCTAGATTGGATGAAGTACCTCAGTTTATAAATGTTTTTAAAGGTGAAATGAGTTTGATTGGTCCCCGCCCTGAACGCCCTGAATTTGTTTATAAGCTTGAGGAAGAAATACCTTATTATGGTTTAAGACACGTAGTTAAGCCAGGCTTAACTGGTTGGGCGCAGGTAATGCATCCATATGCTGGTACAGTTAAAGATCAGCAAGAAAAATTATGGTTTGATTTGTATTATATTAAAGAACGAAATTTAATGCTAGACTTTAAAATAGTGATTAAAACAATTAGTACTGTTTTATTTTTTAGAGGAACGTAAATTGGTCGAAAGTCTAAAGTTAGAAGTCTAAAGTCGAAAGTCGAAAGTCAGAAGCATAAAAACAACCAACAATATTATGAAAATTTATCACAATCCACGTTGTAGTAAGAGCAGACAAGGTTTAGAAATATTAAACAATTCAGGACTTGATTTTGAAGTTGTTAATTACCTAGAAAATCCTGTTTCTGAAAAGGAATTAAAAGAAATTGTAAAATTATTGGCCATTGCACCCATAGATTTGGTACGAAAAAATGAAGCTATTTGGAAAGAAAATTTCAAAGGTAAGGACTTAAGCAACGATGAAATTATTAAAGCGATGGTTGCAAATCCTAAATTGATAGAACGACCAATAGTTGTAAATAATAACAAAGCAGTTGTAGGTAGACCTCCAGAATTGATTGAAACAATTTTGTAATCTTACAAAAAGAATCTGTTACTGAATACTAGTTTTTTAAGTTAAAACTTAGAACTTTCAGCTTTCGACTTTCAACTTTCAAGCTTGACTGGAAATCTGTTGGTTGTAAGCTTCTGGATACTGTTACTGAATACTGGCTATTGGCTTTGGACTTTATTTGCTATTAGCTTTAGGCTTTTGTATTGATAATACCCCCGTCCTATGGGATTTTTCGTTATAAAATATCAAATTCTTTAGCGTTGGGCGTAGCAGCGTCCAAAGAGCGCAGCGGTCTGGGCGTGATGGATAAAAGGATTTTATAATTTTATAGAAAAATAACATCAGACTAGATTTTTTTGGTTCTCCTGAGCGCAGTCGAAGGATCATCAATGGAACTGCGAAGCACATCACGAACACATAAAAAACAATAAAAAAAAGTGAGTAAAAAAAGAACAAGAAAGATAATTGTAAATATAAAATTGTAGTTCATCCAAATAATGGCTTCGACTACGCTCAGCCACCAAAAGCAAGATGTTGAATACCCACTTAAAACTCAATAATTAAAACTTAATTCAATTTATCATTTGTCATTCCGACGAAGGAGGAACCACACCCAATGCTCAATTTTATGTGATTTCTCATTGCAATCGAAATGACAAAACATGCTTTTTAGTACTTACAGCAACAGATCCCCGCATACGCGAGGATGACGGTTTGGTTGGTTAATAATGAAAAATGAATGATTATTACAAGATACTGAATACTTTAATTATTGCCATTTTGTTTCAAAATACACCTCCCTGCCCTTCTCAAGGAGGGATTTAATACGTCATTTTCAGCCCTTTGCTAAGCTAATTCGAAGTATTGACTGGAAATCAGTTTGTCCTTAGGTTCAAATCCATTCCCCTCTTGAGAGGGGCTAGGGGAGTGTTTTGTTTAGTTCAAAGATACTTTTTTAGTTCTTACAGCAACAGATTCCCGCATACGCGAGAAATCGAAGATTCGACGGAGTCAATGACGGTTTGGTTGGTTAATAATTAATAATGAAAAGTTAATAATGAAAAATGAATGATTAATTAATACCGACCTAAAACCTAAAACTTAGAACTGCTACTGAAAACTGCTACTGAATACTAACTTTTGACTTAAAACTTATAACTTTCAACTACTAAATCTGAGGTGTTTTTTGTTTTTTATCAAAATTGATACTTTTACTTTGTTTGTCTTGGTTGAATCTATAAGTAAAAGAAAGTACCACGGTTTGAAACTGTTGACTCTTAATTCTGTTAGAAGTATAGTTGGTTTCGTACCAGGTTTTGTTTCTTACCTTCGAATTAAAAATATCATCAACAGCCAAACTTAAGGAAGCATTGTTGTTAAATAAATCTTTGTTGATTGATGCAGTTGCATAGGTATTTCCAATCCGGTTAGAAAATGCAGATGTTAAGGCCAAAGAGTTGATGATATTAAATTGAAAATCAAAAACTTTAGGGATTTTGACTTTGCTTAATAAGTTAAAATTGCCACTTAAATCGGAGTTTGAAAAATCTTTTTCAATAATTTCATTAGCATCGTTGGTGTATTTATAAATTCCGGTGTCTATTATTTCATAAACATTGGCACTTCCCGAAAAATCCAGCCATTTTGTGACGTCTAAATTAGCGGTTAAAGATAAACCATACATATCAATAGCTCCAACATTTATAAATGTGGTTACAATTTTAGGGATCCCAATAACACTGTTTTCGTTTGTTTCAAATGAAATTGGTTGAATGATATTTTCGTAATTATTCCAATACAACGAACTTATTAATGTTAATTTGTTACCATAATAGTTATATGAAAAATTGCTCGAATTGATGTCTACAGGTTGTAAATTGATATTTCCAATATAAGAGGTAGTTTCACTTATTTTTATCTCAAATGGTCGCAATTCATTGTAGCCAGGACGTTGAATTGTACGAGAATAACTCAGACTTAAACTATTTGAATCGTTTAAATTGTATTCAGCATAAATAGCGGGAAATAAATCGTTGAAAGTATTTTTTTGTTCCGTATTTAAATTGTTAAAATTGGTATTTAGTGCTGTAAACTCTGCACGTAAACCTACGCCAAGGTAAAATGAATTCCACGACTTTTCATATTCTAAAAATACCCCGTGAATATAATCGGTATAAGTAATTTTTTCATCAATTTGCGCTTTTGTTTGTATAAAAGGCGTTTTTCCAAAAGTACCTAAATAGCCAATTTCCATTCCTGAAGTTTCACTAAAAGGATGTTTGTATTTAAAACTAAATTCAAGATTTTCTAAAGTGTTTTCTTCCGTATAGGTTTCATCTTTAAAAGAAGGGTTTGAATTTGAGAAATCATATAAAAAATGTTCGTTGTCGTTAGAATAAGTGATGTATGTTGAGATTTCTTGACCTTCTTTGTTAAAATGTTTTTTAAAATCTAGCGTATATTCAAAAATTTCATCTTTAAATCCGGTATCGTTTAAACCAATATTTTCAGAAATAAAGTTATTTGAAGCGTCGTAAAATTTAGAATTGGTGTTTGTTAGTTGCTTTCTGTTGATGTTGTCGTATTTAGCAGTTGCAGTTAATGTACTTTTGTGCGATAAATAAAATTCTGCACCAACAATGGCCATATAATCGTTTGACGGACTATTAACTTCGCTGTTTTCGTCTAAAAAACCTGTTGTAATATTGTTGTTATAATATTCATTTTTAATGGCAATTAAATTGTTTTTAGCACTGTGCGCATAACTTAAAGTACTAAAAATATTGATGCTTTTAGATTTGTAATTCATATTAAACAGTCCGCCATAAATATCTTTATAACCTCCTGATCCGGTTATTGAACTGTTTAAACCGTGGTTTTTACCCTTTTTTAAGATGATATTTATAATTCCGGTTGCAGAAGCTCTATAGCTTGCACCTGGGTTTGAAATTACTTCAATTTTATCAATTGATCCTGCAGGAAGTGATTTTAAGGCATCAGCTTTTGAAAGCGAAGATATTTTACCGTCAATTAAAACAGTTACATTGCCTTGTCCGCGTATAGTTAATTCACCATCGGCACCTTCAGAAACTGAGGGTATATTGTTTAAAATTTGTGTTGCTGAAACGCCATTTGCCGAAAAATCTTTAGAAACATTGTACACCTGCTTGTTTTGGGTAATTTTAAATGCTTCAACTTTTCCGTTAATCAAAATTTCATCTAAAGATTCGGTGTCGTTTTCAAGTTCAATATTGCCAATATTGATGCTTTTATTGTTAACGGTGATGGCTACTATTTTGGAAATATAGGAAACAAAATCAATGGCTAAATTGTAGGTGCCATTTTTAACTTCAATGGAAAAATTTCCCCGTTGGTTTGTAATTTCCCCAGCAATATTTTTTGTTGAATCGATACTTTTAAAAATGACCGTAGCATATTCTAAGGGCGCTTTTGTGGTAGCATCTATGATTTTTCCAGAAATCGTATAAGTGGGGGTTGTACTATTTTGGGCAAAAAACGAAATGGGCAAAATTGTTAATAATAAAATGAGTTTTCTCATATTAAAAACAAAATTTAGACTCTCTGTGTAATTGTTTAACTTATATTTTGACTATTTTAAAGAACGAAAATATGTAAAATATTGTTAATTGACAACTATTTGTTTGAAATAATCTACCGTTTGTTGTTTTTGCGGGTATTTTGAATTAATAATTTAATTGAAATGCTTTTAAATCTTCAATTAACTGTTGATGGTTTTGAAAGTGTATGCCATTTATTTTTAATGCTTTTGAAGCTAAAATATTGTCCTTATTATCGTCTATAAAAATTGATTTTTCAGGTGTAATAGCAAATCGATTTAAAAGGATGTTGTAAATTTGAGGATATGGTTTTCTTGTTTTTTCGATTCCTGAAACAACCACACCATCAAAGTCGTTAAAAAATGGAAATAATTGAACTGCAATATCCCATTTTTCGGCACTCCAATTGGTAAGGGCATATATTTTATAATTTCCTGAAGCTTTTAATTGTTTAAACAATTGTAGATTTTCTTCAATTGCACCAGAAAGCATATCAGTCCATTCACCATAAAAAAGTTTGATATAGTGTTCGTACTCAGGAAATTCTGCTATTTTAACAGCATTGCCTTTTGCAATTGTTCTGCCCGCATCTTGCTCCATATTCCAATCGGGTGTACACACATTTTTTAAAAACCATTGTACTTTTTCTTCATCGCCGTTAAAAGCCTTTCTATAAACATATTCAGGTTTCCAGTCTACCAAAACGCCTCCTAAGTCAAAAATAATGGTGTCAATTTGTTGTTTCATTACAGTTGGTTTTTATCTTCTTTTTGTCCTTGTTGCATTAAATAAGCCTTTAAAAATCCGTCAATTTCTCCGTCCATAACAGCGTCTACATTGCCAGTTTCAAAAGCGGTTCTAACATCTTTCACCAATTTATACGGGTGCATAACGTAGTTTCTAATTTGAGAACCAAAATCAATTTTCATTTTACCTGCTTCAATATCACTTCTGGCTTCCATTTGACTTTTTAACTCAATTTCGTAGAGTTGGGATTTTAGCATTTGCATAGCCCGGTCTCTGTTTTCGTGTTGCGAACGTGTTTCAGAACAGGCAATTTGGATTCCTGTAGGTTTGTGTGTTAGTTGAACTTTGGTTTCAACTTTGTTCACATTTTGTCCACCAGCACCACTTGATCGTGAAGTTATAATTTCTACATCAGCCGGATTTATATTGATTTCGATGCTGTCATCAACCAATGGATACACGTAAACAGAAGCAAAAGAAGTGTGTCTTTTAGCATTGCTATCGAACGGAGAAATACGCACCAATCGGTGTACGCCATTTTCGCCTTTTAAATAGCCAAAAGCAAATTCGCCTTCTATTTCAATGGTAACTGTTTTAATACCAGCTACATCACCAGCCTGAAAGTTCAGTTCTTTTACTTTAAAACCTTGTTTTTGACTCCACATTAAATACATACGCATCAGCATTTCTGCCCAATCGCAACTTTCTGTACCACCAGCACCAGCTGTAATTTGAAGTACAGCACTTAAATTGTCGCCTTCTTCAGAAAGCATATTTCTAAATTCAAGATTTTCAACCAAAAGAATCGTGTTGTTGTATGCTTTTTCTACTTCTTCTTCGGAAGCTTCGCCTTCAGCAAAAAAATCTAAAAGTATGCTTGTTTCTTCAAAATTTGAAGCAATAAGATTGTAATCATCGACCCATTTTTTTTTGGATCTCAATTCTTTCATAAATAATTCAGCTTCTCTCGGATTGTTCCAAAAATCTGGATTGACCGTTTTTTCTTCTTCATTAGAAATTTCAATCAACTTTCTATCAATATCAAGATAAGTTTTTAAGTGCGCTATACGCGATTGTAATTTTAATATGTGCTCGTTTGAAATCATTTATTTTTTTAAGTGGTACAAAAATAACTTTTCATTTTAATATTTACTAAATTAATTCAGTTTCATTCATTTTAATCCTTGTAATTTACTAGAGGATTTAGTCTCTTTTTACCTGAAATAATTTATCTTAGCTTGTTTAAAAATAATTTGAATATTACAATGAAAATAAACTTAATAAGTGATACCGTTACCAAACCAACTAAGGGAATGTTAAAAGCAATGATGGCCGCTGAAGTGGGGGATGATGTTTTTAAAGGAGATCCAACGGTTAACATTTTACAGGCTAAAATGGCAGAAATGTTTGGGATGGAAGATGCTTTGTTTTTTCCTTCGGGAACAATGGCAAATCAAACAGCAATAAAATTACACACACACCACGGCGATAAAATGTATTGCGATAAATGGGCGCATGTGCATAATTTTGAAGGTGGTGGAGCAGCATCAAATTCGGGTGTGACATCGCATTTGATTGATGGTGAACGAGGGATGTTTACAGCCAGCCAATTACAAGAAGCGCTTGCGGGCGGTAGATCAGATATACATTCGCCATATTCCAGATTGGTTGCTGTTGAAAATACAACCAATAAAGGCGGTGGTGCTTGTTGGAGTTTTAGTGAATTGGTACGAATTCAAAAAGTTTGTGAAGAAAAAAACTTGGCATATCATTTAGATGGAGCGCGTTTATTCAATGCAATGGTTGCGAAAAACGAAACGCCAGAACAATACGGTAAAGTATTTGACACCATTTCAATTTGTTTGTCTAAAGGTTTGGGAGCGCCTGTTGGTTCTGTGCTTTTGGGCACAAAAGAACATATTGAAAAAGCCTTGCGTATTAGAAAATTATTTGGTGGTGCTATGAGGCAAGTGGGGTATTTGGCGGCTGCAGGAATTTATGCATTGGACCATCATGTAGAGCGATTGGTAATAGACCATACCAGAGCAAAAATAATTGGTAAAGCTTTGAAAAACTGTGAATTTGTTAAGCATGTAGAACCTATAGAAACCAACATTGTTATTTTTAATGTGTCTGATAATATTAGTCACGATGCTTTTATAAATAGGTTAAATGATGCTGGTATTGGTTTAATTTCTATGGGGCAAGGAAGATTGCGCATGGTAACACATTTGGATTTTACAGAAGAAATGTTAGAGTCTGTGGTGCATACTTTGGAGCATATATAATTTAGTGTGTAATTTTCACAATGTTGTTCCGACTGATATCTTAAATATCAGATAAAATGAAAAATAAAATTATTTTAACAGTTGTATTGTTGTTTTCGGTAATGTTGAATGCACAATCAATTCAAACTAAAAAATCAAAAAAAGCAACAACTATGGAAACAGCAATTTTTGCAAATGGATGTTTTTGGTGTACTGAAGCTATTTTTCAACAATTAAAAGGTGTTGAAAAAGTAACTTCGGGTTATACAGGAGGTACTATAAAAAATCCGACTTATAAAGAAATTTGTACAGGAACAACAGGTCATGCAGAGGCTATTCAAATTGTATTTGACCCTTTGGTAATTAGTTATCAAGAACTTTTAGAGGTGTTTTTTGCTACGCACGACCCAACAACTTTAAACAGGCAAGGTTATGACAAGGGTACGCAATATAGATCTGCTATTTTTTACAATTCGCCATTGCAAAAAGAAATTGCAATTGCATTTATAAAAGCATTGACTGATGCAAAAGTTTTTAATAGTCCAATAGTTACAGAAGTTACTGCGTTGGATATTTTTTATAAGGCCGAAGATTACCATCAAAATTATTACAATAATAACAAAACGCAAGGTTATTGTGTGGCAGTAATCAACCCAAAATTAGACAAGTTTTTAAAGCAATACAGTGCTAAAATAAAGAAATAGCAATTGTATTCGTTATTTTTGTTGAAAATAAATTGTAAATGCATAAAAAATACAAATTACTATTGCTAAGTATTTTATTTGATGCTATTGGAATGCTGTCTTTTGTAATTCCGGGTATTGGTGAATTTTCTGACGTTATTTGGGCGCCCGTTTCTGTGTTTTTTATGACAAAAATGTTCAAAGGAACTTTAGGAAAAGTAAGTGCTGGTATTTCGTTTTTAGAAGAAATAGGGATTTTTGGAACCGATATTTTACCAACTTTTACGCTTACTTGGGTCTATAAGTATTTGATAAAAAAAGAGATTGATATTTAGTTGTCTTTAAATAAAAACTTAAACCCCATTCTGGATAAGGTTTTTCTGGAAAATTTCTTAAAAAACTGATATTGACCAAAGCAAAAACCTACCAAGGGTAAAGTAAACTGGTAAATAATAAATATCAAACCAATTCTAACTGGCCAAAATAGCCAAGGGTTGGTGGTTTCCTTTGCCAAACCAATAAACTCGGTCAAAGGTTTAGCAATCCAGGCAGCAAAAGAACCATTGATTGAAAAAGTAAGAATGATAAATATTACTTGAATGTTAGAGGTTAAGCCCCAACGTTGTTTTAGTTTTTCCATATTAAATAAAATCAGGGCAAAAATACTTTTTTATTTTAAATAGGAAATTTTTAATTAAAAAAAGGTCAAGTTTTACAACCTGACCTTCGTTTAATAATTCATTTTTAATAGATTAGCTTCCAAAAATTCCACCTAATAGTCCGCCAATTCCACCTTTTTTATTTCCAGTTGCCATTCCCATTACATCGTCAATAATACTTCCATCACCATTGGCATCTAATAATTTGGTCACTAAATTTTGATCGTTTTTAGCGCCACTTCCCAATAAATTGCCTAATAATCCTTCAATTCCACCCGTATCATTTACGTTTTGTTCACGACTTTGTTTTCCTAAATAAGCCATAACTACAGGAGCTGCCATTTGTAATAATTTCATTACAGTAGCAGTATCCATACCACTTTTTGCACCAACAGCTTGGGCAACATTTTGTTGTTTACCACCAAAAACGTGGCCTAAAATTCCAGCGCCGTCACTTAAGGTGTCGCTGTTTCCTAATAAATCACCTAAATTATCTAGCAAACTTCCGTTGTGTTTTCCAGATAAGGCGTTTAACAATCCGTCTGCTCCTTGTGGAGTAGCTGCATTGTTTTTCATACCACCTAAAATTAAAGGTAGTGCTGTTTGAAGCGCAGCAGCTGTTTGGTTTTCTTTTTGTCCTAGTTGTTGACTCGCGCTGCTAATAAGTGTTTTCCCTAAATCACTGTTTAATAAATCTAATAATCCCGCCATTTGTTTTTTTAATTTTTTTAAAAGTAATCATATTTATAAAATAAGCAAAAAAGAGAGTCGTTTTATTGAGTTTTAAAAAATATTTTACAAAAAAGAGCCTTGTTTTATAAGGTATTTTTTATCTTTCGACTTAATTTTTAAATGAAAAATATGAAGAAAATAGCACTGCACTGGCAAATTTTAATGGGAATGGTAATTGGAGTGTTATTTGGGTTGTTAATGACGCAATTTGAAGGAGGAAACGATATTATTAAAGATTGGGTTAAACCTTTTGGAACTATTTTTATCAATGCTTTAAAATTAATTGCTGTACCATTGATTTTGGCTTCATTAATTAAAGGTGTATCAGATTTAAAGGATATTTCAAAATTATCAAAAATGGGAGGTAAAACCATTGGTTTGTACATTGCAACTACCATAATTGCAGTTTCCATAGGTTTGTTACTTGTAAATATTGTAAAACCCGGAGCATCTATAACAGAAGAAACACGCCAAGATTTGGTTTTAAATTATAGTGGAGATGCCATAAAATATGCTGATGAAGCTGCTAAACAAAAAGATTCGGGGCCCTTACAGGCTTTGGTAGATATTGTTCCAGATAATATTATTGGTGCTGCTGCTGAAAATAAAAATATGTTGCAAGTTATTTTCTTCGCTATTTTTTTTGGTATAGGATTGATATTAATTCCAAATAAAAAGGCAAAACCTGTAAAAAAATTCTTCGATGGTTTTAATGAAGTTATTTTAAAAATGATTGATTTGATAATGCTTGCTGCTCCTTTTGGGGTGTTTGCATTGTTGGCAGCTTTGGTGGTTGAATCTCCAAGTGTAGATTTATTTAAAGCTTTGGCTTGGTATGCCTTAACAGTTGTTATAGGTTTGCTTTTAATGATGGCTTTTTATATTTTAATGGTATGGTTATTTACAAAAAAGAGCCCTTCATTTTATTTAAAAGGAATTTCTCCAGCCCAACTATTGGCATTTTCAACAAGTAGTAGTGCAGCAACTTTACCTGTAACTATGGAGCGTGTAACAGAACATTTGGGTGTTGATGAGGAGGTGAGTAGTTTTGTTTTGCCAATTGGTGCAACCATTAATATGGACGGAACCAGTTTGTATCAGGCTGTAGCAGCTGTATTTATTGCTCAGGCATTTGGAATGGATTTGTCGTTGGGAGTACAATTGGGAATTATTGTAACAGCTACCTTGGCAAGTATAGGATCGGCAGCAGTACCAGGTGCAGGTATGGTTATGTTGGTAATTGTGTTGGGTCAGGCAGGAATTCCTGAAGCTGGTTTGGCATTGATTTTTGCAATTGACCGCCCTTTAGATATGTGCAGAACGGCTGTAAATGTTACGGGTGATGCGGCAGTTTCTATGATAGTTGGTAAATCTTTGGGTAAACTTCACGAGCCAAAGGTAAAAGATTGGGACGATAATTATCCTAATTAATTTATTGTAAAAATCTATCGATTAATTCGGGTGTTGGAATTGCACAGGTGTTGCTTTTACCAAACCATTTGTATCTGTGTTTTGCAATAAAATTGTATACAAAATCACGTAAAAATTTAGGAACAATTATAAAACCATAAATTAGGTTGTAAAAAAGGTCTAACTGTTTAAAAATTAACAATACAGCAGTAGACTTGTCGTAATATTTTCCTTTGTTTATAAAAATAATTGTATTGAGTGTTATTTTTTTTGAAGGGAATTGTAACAAAATTTCTTTTGCTGCGTCTGATTGAAGTGAGGCAAATAGAAAAGTCTTTTTTTTATCGTGTTTGATAATAAAATTAACCGATGAGTTGCATAAATTACAAACACCATCAAAAATAACAATTGATTTGTCTTTAAAATTGTTCACAATGCAAAGTTAGGTATCTTTTAACATAATATTAATAAAACTCTCTTTAGCAATTTATAAATTAGTTTAAAACAACCAAACATATGATAAAGATTGAAAATCTACAAAAATCATACCCTATTGGGAAAGATTCATTACACGTTTTAAAAGGTCTAAATTTACACATTAAAGAAGGTGAGTTTGTTGCTATTATGGGATCTTCTGGTTCAGGAAAATCAACATTGTTAAACATTGTTGGTTTGTTAGATAGTCACGATTCGGGTACGTATCATCTTAACGGACAGTTGATTGAAAATTTAGATGAGAAGAAAGCAGCTGTTTTAAGAAATAAATTCTTAGGATTTATATTTCAATCATTCAACCTTATAACATATAAAACTGCAGTTGAAAATGTTGCTTTGCCTTTGTATTATCAGGGTATGGGTAGGGCTGAACGTCAAAAAATTGCTTTAAAATATTTAGAGAAAGTTGGTTTAAAAGACAGAGCAAATCACTTGCCAAATGAACTTTCGGGTGGTGAAAAACAAAGAGTTGCAGTAGCCAGAGCTTTGGCAACACAGCCTAAAGTTGTTTTAGCCGATGAACCTACTGGCGCTTTAGATTCTACCACATCAAATTCTGTAATGGAATTGCTAAAAGATATCAATAGAGAAGGTATGACGGTTTTTGTAATTACGCACGAAGAAGATATTGCTGAGCAAACAGATAGAATTGTGCGTTTAAAAGATGGTGTAATTATTAGCGACGAGAAGGTTAACAAAAATGTAAACGCATAACTTATGTTCGATTTAGATCGTTGGCAAGAAATTTTTCAAACCATCAGTAAAAACAAATTAAGAACAGCTTTGTCTGGTTTTACCATAGCATTTGCTATTTTGTTATTTACTTTGTTATTTGGTGTGGGTAATGGCTTAAAACACACTTTTGAAAAACAGTTTGCAGGTGATTCTCAAAATTCTATCTACGTTTTTTCAGGTACAACTACCAAGCCTTATAAAGGTTTGCAAAGTGGTAGACAAATTCAATTTAGAAATGACGATTCTAAATTTATAAATGAAAAGTTTGATGATAAGATTCAATATTTCAGTCCGGCTATTCAACGTAATAATATGCAAACCATTTACAAAGGAGAGCAAAATCGCTATACCGTAAGAGCTGTTTATCCAGATTATCAGCCTTTAGAATCTGCTGTAATTCAAGACGGTCGGTTTTTAAGTTATTTGGATATTGAAAAAAAGGCAAAGGTTGTTGCAATTGGTCGGTTGGTTGAAGAAGATTTATTTGGAAGCTTAAGTGCTGTTGGAAAAAACATCAATATTGAAGGAATTTCATACAAAGTTGTAGGTGTTTTTAACGATCCGGGTGGAGACAATGATGAGCGTTTTATTTACACTCCTTTTACAACTTTTCAAGGAATGTATAAGCCAAATGATGAAATTGACAGATTTGGAATGACATTTAATCCCACTTTAACAGTAGATGAAGCTTTGGCGTTTAGTAATTTATTAACCAAAGTGCTAAAAGAAAAGCACAATGTAGATCCAAGAGATCAGGGGGCAATAAGGGTAAGAAATTATGCCGAAGGTACTAAAAATGTACAGGGTTTTATGATGGTTTTAAACATCATTATTTTATTTATAGGTATAGGAACCTTGGTTGCCGGTATTATAGGTATTAGCAATATTATGGTTTACATTGTTAAAGAGCGTACCAAAGAATTAGGAATTAGAAAAGCATTGGGTGCTACACCAAAATCTATTGTGGGAATGATTATGATGGAATCTATTTTTATTACGGCACTAGCGGGTTATTCGGGTTTACTAATTGGTATTTTTACCCTAAAAGCAATTGGAAGTAGTTTAGAAAAGTATTTTATTTTAAATCCAAGTGTAGAAACGTATGTAGTTGTTGGAGCAACTATTGTACTTGTAATTGCTGGTACAATTGCAGGTTATGTGCCTGCTAAAAGAGCAGCGAGTATTAAACCAATTGTAGCATTAAACGACCAATAGTTATGTTTAAATTTATATTTGATAAAGATACCTGGCAAGAAATATACAGCAGTATTCAAAAGAATAAAGTGCGTACAGGAATTACCATTATTGGTGTTATGTGGGGTATTTTTTTATTGGTTGTTTTATTGGGTGCCGCGCGTGGTATGGAAAATAATTTCAATAAATTATTTGGAAACTTTGCAACAAATAGTGTATTTGTTTGGGCGCAACAAACCAGCAAGCCTTTTAAAGGATTTCAAGAAGGAAAAGGTTTAACCTTAAAAGTATCTGACCTAGAAAACATTCGAAATGAAATTAAAGGGCTCGAATTTGTAGTGCCTCGTCATCAAACACAGGCAATGGCGACAAATAATTTCAAATCTGGAACATTCGGGATTTTTGGCGATTATCCTGAATTGGATAAAGTTCAGAAAAAAGATTTGGTATACGGTAGGTTTATCAATGATAACGATATCAAAGAAAAGAAAAAAGTGTGTGTTATAGAAGAAGAAATTTACAAACAACTTTTTGATGAGGGTGAATATCCTATTGGGACTTATATAAAAATAAACGATATCAATTACGATATTGTGGGTATGTACAAGCAAGGTCAAATAGGTACTGGTGGTCCGCAAGGTAGTATTCACATTCCGTTTACAACTTTTCAGCAAGTGTACAATCGTGGAGATAGCATTGGTTGGATGATGATCACGGGTAAACCCGAATTTGACATTGTTCAAATTGAAGCTGATGTAAAATTATTGCTTAGAAATTTACACAATGTACATCCAAAAGATGAGCGTGCATTTGGAAGTTTTAATTTAGGAAAAGAGTTTGCAAAATTTACAGGATTTTTAACAGGAATGCAGTTTTTAACTTGGTTTGTAGGTATTGCAACCCTTATTGCAGGTGTATTTGCCATTGGAAATATATTGTTAATTACGGTAAAAGAGCGCACAAAAGAGATTGGAATACGAAGAGCATTGGGAGCAAAACCTTGGGAAATTAAACGACAAATTATTTTAGAATCGGTTTTTTTAACAAGTATTGCAGGTGCTTTGGGAATTATATTTGGAGGTTTTGTTTTGATGATAATTGATGCAACAGCAGGTAGTGGTCCAGAAGCCATTTTAAACAATCCAACGGTTGACATTCCTGTAATTGTAACAGCAACAATAACATTGGTCGTTTTAGGTACTTTAATTGGTATGATACCAGCACAAACAGCAGTAAGTATTCGTCCAATTGAAGCATTAAGAGAAGAGTAAAATAATTGACAATGAATAATTAAAAATGAACAATTGACAATTGATAATGAACAATTAATAATTAAAAATGAATAATGAACAATTGATAATTAACAATTCGTAATTAATTATTTTCATTTTATAAATAAAGAATACGAGTCCTTTTTTGGGGGATTTAGGGGATAACATTTAATAAGTAAACAATTAACTGATGAAAAAAACAATAATTTTTGGATCAATAGCAGTAGCGTTAATCGCTGTTTTAGTCTGGTTTGGAATGAAAAACAGTAAAAATCCAATAGAGTATGAAACTGAAATACCTTTTAAAACCAACATTGTTAGAAAAACAGTTGCTACAGGTAAAGTGGTTCCGCTTGAAGAAGCTGAAATAAAACCTAAAGTATCAGGAATTATTGAAGAAATATTTGTTGAAGAGGGTGCAAAAGTAAAAGTAGGTGATTTGATTGCAACAATTAGGGTAGTGCCAAATGTTCAGTCGTTAAACAGTGCACAAGGAAGTGTTAAAACAGCTCAATTGAGATTTGAAAATACAAAAACCTTGTACGAGCGCAATAAAACATTGTTTGAAAAAGGAGTTATTTCTCGTCAGGAATTTGAAACTGCTGAATTGAATTTTGAAAGTGCCAAACAAGATTTAAACAATTCTCAAAATAACCTTGAAATCATTAAAAAGGGGTCAGCATCTGGTATGGGAAAAACAGCCAATACTTTTGTAAAAGCAGAAATTTCTGGAACTATTTTAGAAATACCTGTTCGCAAAGGTACACAGGTTATTGAAAGTAATACTTTTAATGCGGGTACTACTATTGCAACTATTGCCGATATGACTAAAATGATTTTTGAAGGAAAAGTGGATGAAGCAGAAGTTGGTAAAATAAAAGATGGTACAGTGTTGGAAGTCTCTTTAGGTGCGATTGAAAAGAAAAAATATCCTGCAAAATTAAATTTTATTGCTCCAAAAGGGACAGAAGAAAATGGGGCTGTGCAATTTAAAATTAAAGGAGATGTTACTTTAGATGATGAATTTTATGTACGTGCAGGCTACAGTGCAAATGCCGATATTGTTTTAGAACAAAAAGATAGTGTTTTAGCAATCAAAGAAGCTTTATTGCAATTTGATAAAAAAACAGAAACACCTTATGTTGAAGTTGAAACAGGGGATCAGGTTTTTGAAAAAAGAGATGTTGAATTGGGGATTTCAGACGGAATTAATGTTGAAATTATTTCGGGGGTAACTATTGAAGATAAAATTAAAATTTGGAATAAAACTTCTAAAAAAGAAGGTGAAGAGGAAGAAGATAATTAATGAATGATTTTTATGGCCTTAAAAAAGCGTTTTAATTTTAAATTAAAACGCTTTTTTTATATATTTATACAAGAACTATTTATAATTAACTTTTTAAAAATTGGGTTTTATGATTTTTATCAGCCTTAAAATTCAAAAAAAGTTGGAAATTTAAAAGTGTAATTTAAAAGCCAAACGATATATGGAAAGTCAGGTATTATTCTTAAGTGACCTAAATTTTAACCTTGAAGTATGGAAAAGAGAGTTAAAATTTCAAGAAAGTGAAATGGATTATTTCGAAGAAAAGCTGGAAAATATAGCTATTCGGAATTTAGGAAATGATGTAATGAGGCAGTTGGAAAGTTTTCAAAATAAAATAATTAGAGAACGGGAGGTGATGGGTAATTTAAGACACCGGATTAGAATGAAAAAACGTGAAATTGAGCAGGCAAGTTATGATAACAGGCCAGAAGTAATATTTCACGAAAAGCAAGTGCTGTTAAAAGATGAAATGAAAACCTTTGTTAAAATGCATTACGATTTAAAAGAAAATATGATGGATTTTTTTCTAAAATATTTATAAAATGAGATCAATCGCCAAAAAAGAAATTTTTAGGCGATTTTTTTTTGTTTCAATTTTTAACAGGTGTTTTCGATTTCTGTAATCAAATTGAATGCAACATTAAAAAAATGAAATCCTTTTAAAAACGGTTCTTTTTTTATACTATATTTTATTTACTTTTACGGTATGAAAAAAATATTGATACTTAACGGACCAAATTTAAACTTACTTGGAAAAAGAGAGCCTGAAATATATGGTAGCTTAACTTTTGCCGAATATTTTGAAAGTTTAAAAATCAAATATCCTACTGTTGACCTTCATTATTATCAAAGTAATGTAGAGGGGGAACTTATTAATAAACTACACGAAGTTGGCTTTAGCTTTGATGGTGTTGTTTTAAATGCAGGTGCCTATACCCATACTTCAATAGCTATTGGTGATGCTATAAAGGGTATTGAAACACCTGTAATTGAAGTGCATATATCAAATGTACATGCGCGTGAAAAATTTCGTCATGTTACTTACATAGCTCCAAACGCAAAAGGTGTAATTGCTGGTTTTGGTTTACAAAGTTACGAATTGGCTTTGCAAAGTTTTTTGTAACGTTTTTTAGTATAATTCGTTAAGGTTGTGCTTTTGTAAAAGTCTTTTTTAATGTTTTTAAATTGTAGTGTATATATATTCAAAAAGCCTTTTAGAGCAATCTAAAAGGCTTTTTATTTTGAATTTACCAACTGTTTTATCCTTTAATTTGTTCTTTTTTAAAGGTATCAAATTCATTTTCAGTCTTTTTTGGCCAACTATTGTTGTTTGTGTTAACATCAGCCGTTTGTTGATCTGGATCTATGGTGATTTTAGCAATAGGTTTTGCTGAAGGAAAAACTTTGGTGATTTCGGTATCGTTTTTTCTCCAAATTTCAGCAGGATATTGTTTGCGTTCTTTAGACCCATCTTCATATTCAAATTCAACAATTAAAGGCATTACCAAATCACCTGGCTTTTCAAAAACCAATTCGTAAAAATATTTAGGTGATTTTAAAGTTGCTTTTTCTTCAGTAGAAAATGAATTTTCAATATATTCATTTAAGATAGCAAAATCTTCGGGTTTGTTAGTTTTTAAATTTCTTGAAAAATCATCATTATCTTCAGAAATTAAATACAAACTAGGTTGTATTTGGTTAATTGTTCTGTTGTAGCGTTTTAGCAACGCTAAAGCTTCTTTGGTAGGCTTGTCTGTTATGTAATATTTTTTAACATCTTTAATTCCAATGTCGTTATAGCCTGTAGTGTAAAACCAACCTCTCCAAAACCAATCTAAATCTACTGCAGATGCATCTTCCATAGTTCTAAAAAAATCGGCAGGTGTAGGGTGTTTAAATGCCCAACGTTGAGCGTATGTTTTAAATGCATAATCAAACAATTCAGGTCCCATAATGGTTTCACGTAAAATAAACAAACCAGCAGCAGGTTTGGCATAAGCGTTTGCGCCAAAATTAAATAAATCGTCACCGTTAGACATAATTGGAGCAATTTTACTTTGATCTCCTGCCATGTAGCGGGTAATATCACTTGGAATTTGTTTTGTTGGAAATAATTCAGGATCGTAGGTGTTTTCAGCATAAATCTCAACAAAAGAATTGATGCCTTCATCCATCCAAGTCCATTGGCGCTCATCTGAATTTACAATCATAGGAAAGAAATTATGACCAACTTCGTGTGTAATAACTCCAATCATTCCCTTTTTTAAACGGTCGGTATATTTTCCATTTTCAGGTCTTCCGTAGTTAAAACAAATCATAGGATATTCCATTCCCATTTCAGCATTGATAGATGTTGCATGTGGATAAGGATAGTCAATTGTAAAATGAGAATACACTTTTAAGGTATTGGCTACCGTTTTTGTTGAATGTTCTTCCCAAAGTGGATTTCCTTCTTTAGGAAACAAAGAGTAGGCCATCACAGTTTTGCCATTCATATCAACAGCCATCGCATCCCACATGTATTTTCGGGAAGTTGCAAAAGCAAAATCACGCACATTTTCAGCAATTAATTTCCAAGTTTTTGTTCCTTTTGAAGTTTCTTTATTTGTTTTTAAAGCTTCTTCAGGAGTTACAATATACATTGGTTTGTCGAAGGATTTTTTAGCAGCTTCGTATCTGTTGAATTGTTCTTTTGAAAAAACTTCTTTCGGATTTTGGATTACACCAGTTCCGTTTAAAATAAAATCGTTTGGAGTTGTTATGCTCACTTCAAAATTTCCAAATTCCAAAGCAAATTCACTGCTTCCCCAAAATTGCATATTTTGCCAGCCTTCAACATTGTTGTAAACTGCCAGGCGAGGGTAAAATTGCGCAATTACATAAGCTGAATTTCCATCCTCAAAAATTTCATAACCAGACCGACCTCTGTCTGTCATATAGTTATTGATATTGTACCACCATTTGATATTGAAAACAAATTTTTCGCCAGCAGCTAAAGGTTTTGGTAAGTTAATACGCATCATGGTGCTATTGATCATATAACTTAAATCCGTTCCGTTTTCATTGCTTATTTTTTCAATATTAAAACCACCTTCAAAAGGTTTTTCCATAAAAGTACTTGCAAAATTTTTAGGCGAATATAAAACACTTGGTGAGCCTACCTGAATGTCTGGTGTTTTGGATTGTGGAGAGCGCATGTTTTGATCTAATTGCAACCATAAGTATTCTAAATTATCTTTTGAATTGTTGTGATAAGTAATGGTTTCTTCACCAGAAATACGATGTTTTTCATCATCTAAAACAAGGTGCATTTTATAATCAACCTGCTGCTGTGTATACTCGTAACCTGGAGCGCCAGAAGCTGTATGTTGGTTGTTTGGTGTTGGCAATTCTTCGTTAAGTTGTTTAAATTTACTGTTGTTGTAATGCCCTTTTAGCCTGTTAAACATTTCTGAAGTTTCTTGAGAAAAGCTTGGTGAAACTATAAATATTGCCAACAATATTACAAGAAGTGATTTTTTCATGGGGTGATTTAATTGTTTGAAATGTTAAATTTTGATAATTTAAAGCGAAAGTAAAAAATTTAACAATAATAACTGGTTTGATTTAGATTTTTAACAAGCAACTGATGTTGTTTTTATCTAAATAATACGATTTATTGAGCTTATTTACTTTTATTTTGATAATGTTTTGCTGATTTTCAAATTCATTTACCAGTGAAGTGTTAAATACTTCAATACTGTTTAATTGTGATATGTTTGGAATTTCTAAATAAAAACGAACAATGTCATCATCGTATTTTTTGCCTATAAACCGATAAGGTTTTGCAGTATTGTTAATTTTTATTTTGAAATTGTTGTTTAAGTATTTTAAATAAATGGCATTGATGTTTTTTGGTTCTTTTTCAGTAGCCAAATTTAATTTTGAAGCTTGTTCTTTATTCAAAACAACTTCTAAATCGTCTATAAATATTCCTAAAATTATTTGAACAGCTTGTTTTGATTCGGCATATTCAATTTCACATAAACTAATGTAATATTTATGCATTGAAAATGCCATTAAAGGCAATATAAGTAGTATGAGGAGGCGTTTTTTTAATTTCATTTGAAATATATAAACCAAAGTACTAAGTAACAAAAATGTTTTTAAAAATCGCTTAGTTTTTTAATTTAAGATACTGATTGCTTTGTATTACTAAAAAGTTTTTAACTACAAACTCGTTGCTGTTGTAATAATCTCCCAAACCATTTTCCTGACAATAATCTAAAAAAAGGTCAACTTCATTTTTAGGTATGTAAAGCCAATCGGTAAAAAAATCAGTACCATATAATTTTTTTAAAGTATCGGGTAATTCACTTTTAAAATGTGCAATAAGATTTTTTTCATCATTTTCGCTTCTTTTTCTGGCCCTGCTATTTTTTGTAAGCAAATTGTAAATACCAACCAAATTCATTCCATTGGTCATATAACCCTGATTTAAATATTTGTCGGTATCGGGTGCTTTACTTTGAGAAACTTCATCAATATCAAGAACTGTTCGTTGCTGAACAGGCGCTTTGCTCCAATCAAACCTCATTTTTTGTAAAATTTCAACTTCATCCAATTCATTAAATCCAGGCTCAAGATATACCGTAATTTCTTTATTTTGTATGTGTGTATCGGTAATCAAAATTGTTCGGTGCAGGTATTCAATAGAAGAAAATTCAATAGAATCTCCTTTTTTTGCTGAAATGGCAAATTCACCATTGTCATTACTTGCAGTACCTATTTTTGATGTTCGGTTGATAACGTTGATGTCGCGTAAATTCAGCGAATTGTATTTTACCTTACCGTTAAGCAATACAGGTTTATCTTGTGCATGTATATGAATTACAAGTAGGTTGAATACGATAATTAGTAAAGTTTTAATTTTTAATTGCATTGTAGTTTTTACTTTCTTGGGTTAAAATTTCGATTACTTCTAAAACCTGATTGTTGTAATATTTAAATATGATGTTTTGGTATTCGCAATAGCTTAAAAAGTGGTTGATTTTTTCATGGGGAATTTTTAAAACATTTGTAAAATAATCAATTCCTAAATCTTTTTTTATTTCATTTGGAAAATCTTTTTTTTGCGCCAGTTCACGTTTTAATTTTAATTCTTGTTGGTAACGTTTGTCGGGTAATGATGCAGTTGCACCCATAGGACCAAGTGGGTCTGTTATACTTTGTGCATTTGGTCGTTTATCTACAGCATAACTATCATAAGGAAGTTCTTTTTTTAAATCACTTAATTTAAACACAAAATTATGTTTTGGTATGGTATCTATAGGTCTGTTAGCAATATCAGCAGCTAAATTACCAGTCAAATGTCGTATAAAAACTTCCTTTAATTCGTTTACCAAAGGATTTAAATTGATGATAATTTGATTTGTTTCTATGTTTTTTGAAGTAACTTTTACGGTTGTTTTTTGATATGTTAATGAAGAAATATATAAGGTGTCGTTTAAACTAACCTGAAGGTTAAATTCGCCCAAATCATTACTTATAACGCCTGTTTTTTTAGACATATTAAAAACGTGAACATTTTCTACTAAAGTATCTCCACTATGAATTTTTCCATAAATGGTTGTTGTTTTTTCTTGAGAAAAAGCATTCCAAGCAAGAAAAACAAATAGTGTTGAGTAGGTTAGTTTGGTTTTCACAAATACAAATTAATACATCAAATTTGAATATTTGTATCAATGCAATTGTAAACTTTTGTTAAAGGTTTGAAATTATTACATTTGAAAAAACATAAAGAGTATGAAAAAACTATTGATAGCAAGTACATCTACCGTTCACGGAAAAGCGTATTTAGAATATATTTTACCAGAATTAGCAGCTTTTTTTAGTAATGTTGATGAAATTTTATTCATTCCATATGCGCAGCCAAGCGGAATTTCATACGATGAATATACGGCAATTGCACAACGTGGTTTTGCTAAAATAAATATAAAGGTAAAAGGCATTCATCAATTTGAAAATCCTGTTGAAGCGATTAACAATTCAAAAGGAATTTTTACAGGAGGCGGAAATACTTTTTTGTTGTTAAAACAGTTGTACGACAATAAGTTGATTTCGGTTTTAAAAAATGTTGTTGAAAACGGAACTCTTTATTTTGGTACAAGTGCAGGCAGTAATATTACAGGTGTAAGCATACAAAATACCAATGATATGCCAATTATTTATCCGCCTAGTTTTGATGCATTAGGATTTATTAATTTCAATTTAAATCCGCATTATTTAGATCCAGATCCAACTTCAACACATATGGGAGAAACCCGTGAAACACGCATAAATGAGTTTCATAAAATCAACTCAATTCCTGTTTTGGGATTAAGAGAAGGGAGTTGGTTAGAAGTTGAGGAAGAGAAAATTTTGTTAAAAGGCGTTTTAAATGCACGCTTATTTCAGCAAAATCAAAAACCTGTAGAATTACCTCCAAATACTGATTTAAGTTTTTTGAATTGATAAATTAATAATTTAGGTACAATGTGTTAATTAAACATTTACACAATTAAACTATATTTGCAGCATTCAAAATTAAAAAAAACAAAAAAATGAAATTTTTTATTGACACAGCAAACTTAGACCAAATTAAAGAAGCACAATCTTTAGGTGTTTTAGATGGCGTTACTACAAATCCATCATTAATGGCAAAAGAAGGAATTACAGGGACAAATAACATATTAAAGCATTATGTCGATATTTGTAACATTGTTGATGGTGATGTTAGTGCAGAGGTAATTGCAACTGATTTTGCAGGAATGATTAAAGAAGGTGAGGCTTTAGCTGCTTTACACCCTCAAATTGTAGTAAAATTACCAATGATTGCTGATGGCATAAAAGCTTGTAAATATTTTTCGGACAAAGGAATTAGAACCAATGTTACTTTGGTTTTTTCTGCAGGTCAGGCATTGTTAGCTGCTAAAGCAGGAGCAACTTATGTTTCGCCATTTATTGGTCGTTTAGATGATATTTCTACAGATGGTTTGCATTTAATTTCAGAAATAAGAATGATTTATGACAACTATGGTTTTGAAACTGAAATTTTAGCTCCTTCTGTGCGTCACACAATGCACGTTATAGACTGTGCTAAAATTGGTGCAGATGTTATGACAGGACCTTTATCATCTATCAAAGGATTGTTAAAACACCCTTTAACAGATAGTGGTTTGGCGCAATTTTTAGCTGATTACCAAAAAGGTAACTAATAAATAATAACAATTTTTAGATTGTAAAAAAGGGAGTTATTAAACAATAGCTTCCTTTTTTGTTTCAAACGCTTTTAAATTTTAGTTGTAAATACATTATTTCATATAGTTTTTCATCAACAAAAAGCCTTCAGCAAAAAAACAAATAAAACTTTTTAACATTCAATTTTAATCTTTCAAACTATAAAAACTATATTTGCACCGCTAAAAATAAAATTATGAAGGCAGGAATTGTAGGATTACCAAACGTTGGAAAATCAACGTTATTTAATTGTTTATCAAATGCAAAAGCGCAAAGTGCTAACTTTCCTTTTTGTACCATAGAGCCAAATGTAGGTGTAGTAAATGTACCTGATCCTCGTATTGCTAAGTTAGAGGAGCTTGTAAAACCAGAACGTGTGCAAATGGCAACTGTTGATATTGTTGATATTGCAGGTTTGGTACGTGGAGCAAGTAAAGGTGAAGGATTGGGAAATCAGTTTTTAGGAAATATTAGAGAGACCGATGCTATTATTCATGTTTTACGTTGTTTTGATAATGACAATATTATACACGTTGATACAACTATAAATCCAATTAGAGATAAAGAAACCATTGATATTGAGTTGCAGTTGAAAGATTTAGAATCACTTGATAAGAAATTAGAAAAAGTGAGAAAAACAGCTCGTACGGGTAATAAAGATGCTCAAAAAGAACAGGAAGTTTTAGAAAAAGTTAAAAAAGGTTTAGAAGCTGCAGTTTCGGTAAGAGCTATTGAATTAACAGATAAAGAACGTGAAGAATTTGTTGCGCCATTGCAATTTATTACAGACAAACCGGTTTTATATGTTTGTAATGTTGATGAAGGTGCTGCTGTAAATGGCAATAGCTATGTTGATGCGGTAAGAGAGGCTGTTAAAAATGAAAATGCGGAAGTTATTGTATTGGCTGTTGGCACAGAGGCTGATATTACAGAATTGGAAAGTTTTGAAGAGCGTCAGTTGTTTTTAGAAGATTTAGGATTGGAAGAGCCGGGTTCATCGGTTTTAATTAGAGCAGCTTATAAATTGTTAAATTTACAAACGTATTTTACAGCTGGTGTTAAAGAAGTAAGAGCTTGGACCATACATATTGGTGATACTGCACCACAAGCAGCAGGTGTAATTCATACCGATTTTGAAAAAGGATTTATCAGAGCTGAAGTAATTGCTTATGAAGATTTTGCAAAATATGGAAGTGAAGCAAAAGTTAAAGAAGCTGGTAAAATGCGCGTTGAAGGTAAAGAATACATTGTAAAAGATGGTGACGTTATGCATTTTAGATTTAATGTTTAATCAATAAAATTATAATTACTATGAATATTCAACATTATACACAAGAGCAAATTCAGGTAGAACAGGCAAACTTTATGTCAAAAGTTTATAGCTGGATGACCGGTGCATTGCTTATTACAGGTTTAGTGGCCTATTATGTGGCTTCATCACCTGAATTGATAAATTTAATTGTAGGTAACAAAATATTGTTTTTCGGATTGATTATTGCTGAAATTGCCTGTGTAGGATACATTTCTGCACGAATAAATAAAATTACAGCACAAACAGCTACGGGTTTGTTTGTTGGTTATTCGGTTCTTAACGGTTTAACGCTGTCAATGATATTTTTAATTTATACAGCTTCATCTATTGCAACTACATTTTTTATAGCAGCAGGTACTTTTGGTATTATGAGTTTTTACGGTTATTATACCAAGCGCGATTTAACCTCTATTGGTAATTTGGCTTTTATGGCCTTAATAGGTTTAATTATTGCTTCTGTGGTTAATATGTTTCTTCAAAGTGAAATGATGTATTGGATAACTACTTATGCAGGAATTTTAATTTTTGTAGCATTGATAGCTTATGATACTCAAAAAATTAAAGAAATGAATATTATTGGTAATGAAGGTACTGAAGAAGATAAAAAAGAAGCTATTTTAGGCGCTTTGTCTTTGTATCTAGATTTTATCAACCTTTTCCTTTATTTATTGAGAATTTTTGGAGATAGAAAATAAATCATTTGAATTGTTTTTATTGAATCAAAACTAAAAAAGTCTGCTAAGAAATTAGCAGACTTTTTTAGTTTAAAATGTAAAAGAGGGTTACTTTACCCAGTGTAAAACATCTTTAATAACAGACCATCTAGGTTCTTTATAGTTTGCGCCTTTTCCTTCAATATAATGGCTAAAAAGTTGATTTAAAGAACCATCTTTTTGTCTTAATTCTATAAAAGTATTTACAAAAGCAATCCATTCAGAATCATCGGGTAGTGGATAAGCCATAGGCATTTTAATAATGGTTGGTTGTGGTATGGCAACACTAAATTCAGGATAAATGATAGTCCAAGCACTTCCGCTTTCTGCGGTAAATAAATAAGCGTCAATTTCTTCAGCAGTATTTGTAAAAAAAGCGCGTGGAGAAGTTAAATTTATAATTTCAGCATTTGGTAAATAGGGTGCAAACTTTTTTTGAAAATAGCGATTTGAAATGGCTATTTTTATTGAATCCTGACTTAAGATAGCTTCTTTTGATTTAAATTTATTTCGATTGTAACTGGGTACAATAAAAGCCAATGTTTGATCTAGATAAGAGTTGGATATTTTAAAATTCTCTACCATATCAGTAGTTGTAATCAGACCCGACATAACAATGTCTAGTTTGCCACTATTAATTAAGGTAGGGATTTCTCTTTCTGTAATTTTGTAAAATTCGGGTTTAACATCAAGTTCTTTTGCCAGCAAATAAGCCATTTCAATATCCAAACCAACAGCTTTTCCGCTGTTGTTTGTAAAGGCAAATGGTAATCGGTTGGCTAAAAAACCAACGCGTAATACACCTCTTTGTTTAATGGTAGAGATTTGGTTTTTAGGTTTGCTATAAGTAGTATCTTCAATTAATGTATTTGCATTTTTAATGGCTTCAAAATTGTGTTTGTTATACATTTTTATGTGAATAAAATTGCTGTATTGGTCACTTTTACCCAAAGAGAAAGAAAGGTAATATCTTGCCCCAATTAAAGTAAAAGAAGTTAAAACAACGCCAATAATAATGCCTCTAAACGTTTTTTTCCAGTTAATTGCAACGCCGCCTAATGTTAATTTTACCGTTATAATTGTTAAAGCAATAAGGTGAATTGCACCCAAAACCACCCTTATTCTATCTGTGTAAACGCTAGATATTACAAAAAGTTGAAACATTTCTTGCGGAAGCTTCAATAAATTTAATAAAAAAGGAATTCCTGTTACAGGAGCAACAAAGCTACTTAAAAGTGTTGCTGCTATAAAGGTTGAGTTTTCAATAAAACCAAAACTATTTCCGCTATACCAGGCAATAAAAGGTACAAAAACAAATATTACAAAGGTTCCCAAATTTGGAAAAGGGTAAGCCAATGGCATTAAAATTTCTGTTGCTGAAGCAGCTTCTTTTCTGTTTTGTTTGTTGTAAATTAATAGTTTTTTTACATCATTCATTAACTGAGGTAATACAATTATAATTTTGCCTGTTGCAAAAATGGTTAGTAAGGTACTTTTTGTAGCTTTAAAAAGTGCTTTTGGACTAATTCCTGTGGTGCTTTGAATAAGTAAAGGAAGCCAATAAAATCCCAATAACAATACAGCTATACTGTAAATTACAATATATGCCTGTAGTCGTTGAATTTCATCAAAAGACATGGTTCCGGCATTGTAGGCTGCAATAAAAAACACCCCTATAGGTGTCAATTTTACAGTCATTTTATTGATGTGATTTAAGGCTTCAGAAAGCACATCAAGACCGTGCAATAAATTTTCTTTCCCCTTAACTTTACTCAGTCCAATACCTAAAAAAATACTAAACATAACAACCGCAGGCACTACATTATTTGCCATTGAAGCAAATGGGTTAGAAGGTATGTACAAATCAATTAAATTGAGAGGTTCTTCAATAACAACACTTGAAGGATTGAAAAATGTTGCAGCTGTCCAGGCAGGTAATGAAATGGGTAAAATAATTAAAGTAAGTACCCCAATTAAAAGCAATAATATCAATACTTTAAGTCCGTTTATTACCAAAGTTTTTCCATCAGCCATAGACATTCTGCCTAAATTTGCAATAATAGAAACCATAATATAAGGTAATACGGTCATTTGAAGTAAGCCAATAAATGCGTCGCCAAATATTGACATAAATTTACAGTATTCACCAAAAAACAGGCCAATTACCAGACCTAAAATTAATGAAATAACAATTTTTTTTGAAAGACTCATATAGCTGAAAACTTATGTTTTAATGATAAAAATAGCTGAGTAAATTTAATAAATTATTTATAATCATCTAGAGATTTTAATTTTTTATAAAAAGATGAGATGATATAAATTTAGCAGATTTTAAAAGTAAAAACGATAGATTTAATCTAATTTCAATTTAAAATTGTCTAAAAAAATAATTTAGATTGCAAATTATATTGTTTGCAAGTCTGTTAATATTTTTACTAGAGTTTTTTTTATTTTTTCTGTTAAAATAGTACATTAGCAGTTCTTCAAGAATTTTACAACATTTAATGGCAGAACAAACAAATTATACAGAGGATAACATTCGCTCTCTCGATTGGAAGGAGCATATAAGGATGCGTCCGGGAATGTATATTGGTAAATTGGGTGATGGATCGTCACCTGATGATGGTATTTACATTTTAATAAAAGAGGTTTTAGATAACTCTATTGATGAGTATGTGATGGGAGCTGGTAAAACCATTGAAGTTTCGGTAAAAGACGAAACTGTTTCTGTGCGCGATTATGGTCGTGGTATTCCTTTAGGAAAAGTTGTTGATGTTGTTTCTAAAATGAATACCGGTGGAAAATACGATTCTCGTGCCTTTAAAAAATCGGTTGGATTAAACGGTGTTGGTACAAAAGCAGTAAATGCCTTGTCGTCTTATTTTAAAGTGCAATCGTACAGAGATGATAAAACGGTTTTTGCCGAATTTGAACAAGGTAATATTACACTGGTAGAACCTGCACAGTCAAGTTCACAGCGAAAAGGTACTAAAGTAACGTTTGTACCAGATAAAACTATTTTTACCAAATTCAAATTTAGAAATGAATACATTGTAAAAATGATTAAAAACTATGTGTACTTAAACACAGGTTTAACCATTATTTTTAACGGTGAAAAATATTATTCAGAAAATGGTTTAAAAGATTTATTAGAAGAAAATATAGCTGATGAGTTTATGTTGTTTCCAATCATTCACCTAAAAGGAGAAGATATTGAAATTGCATTGACCTATAGCAAAGCGCAGTATAGTGAAGAATATCATTCGTTTGTAAACGGGCAGCATACAACGCAGGGTGGTACGCATCAAAATGCATTTAGAGAGGCCATTGTAAAAACGGTAAGAGAGTTTTTTGGTAAAAATTACGACAGTTCCGATATTCGAAAATCCATTGTTTCAGCAGTTAGTGTAAAAGTAATGGAACCTATTTTTGAAAGTCAGACCAAAACAAAATTGGGTTCTACAGAAATGGGAGGTGAGTTGCCAACTGTTCGTACATTTATTACCGATTTTGTGAAAACCAATTTGGATAATTATCTGCATAAAAATCCAGATGTTGCTGAGAAAATTCAAAAGAAAATTTTACAGGCCGAAAGAGAGCGAAACGATTTGTCGGGTATTCGAAAATTGGCTCGTGAACGTGCAAAAAAAGCAAGTGTACACAATAAAAAATTAAGAGATTGCAGGGTTCATTTTAACGATTTGAAAAAAGAAAATCGTTTAGAAAGCACCTTGTTTATTACCGAGGGAGATTCTGCAAGTGGATCTATCACAAAATCTAGAAACGTAAATACACAGGCGGTTTTTAGTTTGCGCGGTAAGCCTTTGAATTCCTACGGAATGAACAAAAAAATTGTGTACGAAAATGAAGAGTTTAACTTATTGCAGGCAGCTTTAAATATTGAAGATTCTTTAGAAGAATTGCGCTATAATAACATTGTAATTGCAACTGATGCCGATGTGGATGGTATGCATATTCGCTTGTTGTTAATTACTTTCTTTTTACAATTTTTCCCTGAATTGATTAAAGAAGGTCATTTGTATATTTTAGATACACCTTTATTTAGGGTTCGTGATAAAAAACAAACATTTTATTGTTATACGCCAGAAGAAAAACAAAATGCAATGAATACTTTAAAGGGAAAACCAGAAATTACCCGATTTAAAGGTTTGGGTGAAATTTCACCCGATGAATTTGTGCACTTTATTGGAGATGATATTCGTTTAGATCCTGTGATGTTAGATAAAGAAATGTCGATTGAAAAATTATTGGAATTTTATATGGGAAAAAATACGCCTGAACGACAAAAATTTATAATCAAAAATTTAAAAGTTGAACTAGATATTGTTGAGGAGTAAAGTGTCTATACTTTCAATTAATTAAAATTGTAAATAAAAAGAGTTAACAGATACTAAATACCAGATACTAAATACTTAAAAATAAGAATGCAAGAAGATAATAACGAACTCCAAAACGAAGAATTCGATAACAAGGAAACCATTACCAAAGTTACTGGTATGTATAAAGATTGGTTTTTGGATTATGCATCTTATGTTATTTTAGAGCGTGCTGTTCCAGGAATCAAAGATGGTTTTAAACCTGTACAACGTAGAATTTTACATTCTATGAAAGACCTTGATGATGGCCGATACAATAAAGTGGCAAACATTGTTGGTCACACAATGCAATACCACCCACACGGTGATGCTTCAATTGCAGATGCCATGGTTCAAATTGGTCAGAAGGAATTGCTGATTGATATGCAGGGAAACTGGGGGAATATTTTAACTGGTGATAGTGCAGCAGCATCTCGTTATATTGAGGCGCGTTTGTCTAAATTTGCGTTAGACGTTGTTTTTAATGCTAAAACTACCGAATGGCAATCGTCTTACGACGGAAGAAGAAAAGAGCCAGTAGATTTACCTGTAAAATTCCCAATGTTATTAGCGCAAGGGGGTGAAGGTATTGCAGTTGGACTTTCAACAAAAATTTTACCTCACAATTTTAATGAGTTGATAGATGCTTCTATCAGACATTTAAAAGGAAAAAGTTTTACCATATTTCCTGATTTTTTAACAGGTGGAATTGCGGATGTTTCAAATTATAGTGATGGAAAACGAGGAGGTAAAGTAAGAGTTAGAGCTAAAATTGGTCAGCTTGATAAAAAAACATTGGTAATTACCGAAATTCCTTTTGGTACAACAACTTCAAGTTTAATAGATTCTATATTAAAAGCCAATGATAAAGGCACTATTAAAATTAAACAAATTGAAGACAATACCGCTGCAAATGTTGAAATTTTAATTCATTTACCACCAGGAATTTCACCAGATAAAACCATTGACGCATTGTATGCTTTTACAAATTGCGAAAATTCTATTTCTCCACTTTGTTGTGTAATTGATAACAATAAACCTGTATTTATTGGTGTTTCTGAAGTTTTAAGAAGATCAACAGATCACACTGTTGAATTGTTGAAATTAGAATTGGAAATTCAGTTAAATGAATTGGAAGAACAATGGCATTTTGCTTCATTAGAAAGAATTTTTATTGAAAACAGAATCTATCGTGATATTGAAGAGCAGGCAACTTGGGAAGGTGTAATTAAAGCTATTGACGAAGGTTTAAAACCACATATAAAACATTTAAAACGCGCTATTACTGAAGAAGATATTGTACGATTAACAGAAATTAGAATTAAAAAGATTTCAAAATTTGATATTGATAAAGCCAAACAATTTATTGAAAGTTTGGAAGATAAAATTGCTGAAGTAAAACATCATTTAGCCAATTTAATTGAGTTTGCAATTGACTATTTTAAAAATTTAAAATTAAAATACGGTAAGGGTAAAGAGCGTTTAACTGAAATTCGTTTGTTTGATGATATTGTGGCAACAAAAGTGGTTATGCGTAACACCAAACTGTATGTCAATAGAGAAGAAGGTTTTGTTGGAACTTCGCTGAAAAAAGACGAATATGTTGATGATTGCGCTGATATTGATGATATTATTATTTTTAGAAGTGACGGCACAATGATGATAACAAAAGTAGATGCAAAAACTTTTGTTGGAAAAGACATTATTCATGTTGCTGTATTTAAAAAGAACGATAAGCGTACTGTTTACAATATGATTTATCGCGATGGAAGAAGCGGCCCAAGTTATATGAAGCGTTTTAATGTTACAGGTGTAACGCGTGATAAAGAGTATGATTTAACTGCTGGTACAAAGGGTTCATATGTATTGTATTTTACTGCAAACCCTAATGGTGAAGCTGAAACAGTTTCAATATTGTTAAGAGCTGTGGGATCTATTAAAAAACTAAAGTGGGATGTTAATTTTTCAGATTTGGCAATCAAAGGTCGAAGCTCAAAAGGAAATACAGTAACCAAATATGCCATTAAAAAAATTGAATTAAAATCAGAAGGTGTTTCAACTTTAAAACCACGTAAAATTTGGTTTGATGAAACTGTACAACGTTTAAATGTTGATGAGCGAGGAGAATTATTGGGCGAATTTAAAGGTGAAGATCGCTTGTTGATTATGACTCAAAAAGGCGTTGTGAAAACGATAAAACCTGAGTTAACCACTCATTTTGATAGTGATATGATAGTGCTTGAAAAATGGATTCCAGAGAAACCAATTTCAGCAATTTATTACGATGGTGAAAAAGAGCGTTATTATGTAAAACGTTTTATGATTGATAACCCAAATAAAGAAGAAATATTTATTTCTGAACATCCAAAATCGCAATTAGAGATTGTTTCAACAGATTACAGACCAATGGCTGAAATTGTATTTTCAAAACGAAGCATTGAAAATATGGAAGTTAATTTGGAAGAATTTATTGCAGTAAAAGGTATTAAAGCTCAAGGAAATCAATTAACTACGGATAAAATAAAAGTCGTAAATATGTTAGAATCATTGCCTTATGAACCACCTGTTGTTGAGGAGGTTGAGGTTAGTGATGAGGAGATTGTAGATTCATTTCCGTTAGACGATGTAGAAATTAAACCATCAATAATTGATAAAAATAAAGTAAAACCAACAATAATTCCACCGAAAAAAAAGATTGAAGAAGATCCTGATCAAATTACATTGTTTTAAAACCTATTTGTAACTTTTACTAACAAAGGGCGTTTCTTTAAATCCTGTAACCTGATTGATTAAAACAGTGGCTGTAAAAAAGTAATTACACAATAAGTTTGCAAATTTTGGTAAAATTTCAGCGACTTCTTTTTGTTCTTCATTGTGTATTTTAACCATCAATCTAATGGCTTGTTTACACATAGACGAGCATTTATTTAATACACCAACAGGCGACACTCCACCAGGTAAAACAAATCCACTAATAGATTTTTCTGTGGTTTTTTTAAAGTTGCGGTAGTTTTCTAATAATTGTTGGTGATCTTCTTCGGTAATTGCCAACGTTCCTCTTATAGAACCATTTAAATGATAACAAAGCGGTAAAAGCCAGTTAAGTTCATTTTCAAGTGTTTTAAGTGCAGTGCTTTCAGTGTATTGTTGTCTTAAAATACCAAGTTCACTAATTGCCCAACCAACCATTCGGGTTAAATCGTCCGTTAAAATCTCATAATCACAAAGCAAAGATTCTTCGTAAATGTAAGGGTAACAAAGTTCGTCTATATTGGATTTTGGGCGAAGTTTTTTCATTAAAAATTAGTTTAGCTTTTTATAAAAAGTGAATTCGTAATCTGGTAACAACTCTGGATGTGTAATTTTTATCAAATCTTTTAAAACCAAATCGGGTCTGATAGGAGACAATTCAAAATACCAAATTCCGCCAGTTTCACCTGTTGTGTTGTTGTATGAATAAATTGTTTTGTTTTTAAAAGCTTTTGTTTGAGCACACACTAAATTGTCTTTTTCAAGGTCTTCTAAGGTAGCATAAAACCCAGGTGAAATCCAAATATCAGCATCTTTACCTTTTTCAAAAACGTTTTCAATATTTAAGGCAAGACTTCCGGTTCCTTTAGAATCTTTCCATAAATAATTGGTATTTGCATCTTTTAAAAATGTAGCTTCAAAACTATCTCCAGCAGGCATATTCCAAATATCTTTGTACAAGCCACCGGCAAGTACAGTCGGAATTTCTTTGGCATTTAGGGCTATTTTTTTAGCTTCTAAATAATTTTTTTCAATGACTTTAAAAACGCTATCGGCTTCTTTTTCTTTGTTAAAAAGTACCCCAAAAAATTTAATCCATTCAGCTCTTCCAAGCGGTGTTTTTTCAAGCCAATCGCCATTTAATACAATTGGAACTCCTATTTTTTCAACAATTGCAAACATTTTACTGTTGCTGTTAACTGAAAATCCAATAACCAAATCTGGATTTAAATCTAAAAGAAGTTCGGTATTGATGTTTTCTTCATTACCCAATTCCTGAACTTTTCCTTCATCAATCAATCTTCGGGTTTTTACAGACGACACAAAAGGTGTATTTGGGTATCCAACTAGTTTATTTTCAATATTTAACAACTCTAACATAGGCACATGAGTGGTGCTTGTTACTACAACTTTTTCAATGGGTGTTTTAATTGTAATTAAATCACTTTCAATGTTTTCATTAGAAAGTAGGTATTCAAAAGTTTCGGTTGAATTTTGATAAGGTGTTCTAATTGTAAGTTTGGTGTAATTTTCAAAATTTTGAATGTCAAAACCTTTGGCGTATTTTATAGTGCTGTTGTTGGCTTTTTCAATTGCTTGTTCTGTATTTTTTGGTTCATTTTTACAAGAAATAAGAAAAATTGATGCGATAAAAAGTAATACTGTTTGATGATTTTTTAATTTCATTTCATAAAATTTTAGGCAAATGTAAGATTTCTATAAAATAATAGCACTAGTTAGTCTTAATTAATTACTTTTGCACCCGATTATGGTTCTCGAATTTTATTTTACATAAAACGAGTTAAAAGGGAAATCGGTTAAAATCCGATGCTGTTCCCGCAACTGTACGCTTAGTCGACGAAATCGATGGTTGTTATTAAACTTAAGCCACTGTTAATTAAACGGGAAGGTAAATAACAATACGCAAGCCAGGAGACCTGCCACAATCTTAATTAATTAAAACTTTCGGGAGAAAGGTTATTATGATGAGATATATTTTATTCTTCTTTATTTTTTTAATTAGTAGCAAGTCTTTTGCACAACTAGATAGTATTCAACAGTTAAAGGTTGTAAATCTAAGTTCTGCAAAATTACAAAAACACTCAAAAGGTTTTAAGGTTTTAGCATTGTCTGATTCTGTTATTGTAAAAAATATGGAGTCTTTTACTGCGTTATTGCGTTTTAATACACCCATATATATTAAAGAATATGGTGCTGGTGGCACAAGTACTGCAAGTTTTAGAGGAACTAGCGCCTCAAATACAGCAGTTGTTTGGAACGGGATTAATATCAATTCGGTTAATAATGGGCAAACAGGATTTAATGCTTTAACCGTTAATTTGTTTGATCATATTGATGTAAGAAGTGGTGGTGGAAGTATTGAATTTGGTTCTGGTGCTATTGGCGGAACTGTTCATTTAAACGATCAATTAAGTTTTGGAAATCATTTAAATAATCAATTGGTTTCTTCTGTAGGAAGTTTTAATACTTATAATAATTTATATAAGTTTTCATTTGGTAATGAAAGCATTGCAGCAAAATTTGGGGTTTCGTACAATCAATCTGATAATGATTATAAATGGCTTGGGACAGATGGTTTGAAAAATGAAAATGGAGCTTATGATAATTTAAGTTTTAGTTTGGGCTTTGCTTATAGACTAAATAATTTTAGTAAGTTGAGTTTGTTTTCGTCTAAATTTAATGGGAATCGTGAATTTTCAGGAACTTTGCCAAATCCTTCCGCAGCAAAAGAAAAATATAAAGATTATAATTTTAGAAATTTAATCGAATACAATTTTCATAAAAACGCATTTACACACCTTGTTAAATTTGCTTATTTAACACAAGAGTATCGGTATTTTGCCAATAAAAATGTAGACAATTATAATTATGGAAAATCAAAAACCTATTTGTTGAAGTACGATTTTAACTATAAAATTTCACAATATTCAAGCATAGAAAGTATTACAGAACTTGAATCTGTTTTTGGAAGTACCGATGAAATTATAGAAAAAAACCGAAAACAGTTTTCACAATCCGTTATTTACAATCTTAGTTTTGAAAACATTGCTTCCATAAATGCAAAAGTTAGAAAAGATTTTAATTCGGATTACAATGTGCCTTTTGTTTTTGCGCTAGGAGCCGAATTAACGCCTTTAAAAAATACGTTTATAAGATTAAACGGTTCAAAAAATTACAGAGTACCAACTTATAACGATTTGTATTGGCCAGCTTTGGGTAATGCTGATTTAATTCCTGAATCTTCTTTACAAGGTGAATTTGGTGTAGGTTATAAAACCAAAACGGTGAAATTTGATGTTGGTGTTTACTATATAAATTCCAAAGATAAAATAGTTTGGACACCTGGTGGTGATCCAGAACGACCAGGTATTTGGACTCCAATTAACGTGGCAGAGGCTATTAATAAAGGAATTGAGTTTACAGCGGCGGTAAACAAAGCAATTGGGAAGCATTTTTTGAATTTCAACTTAAATTATAGCTACACAATTGCAAAAGATAAAAGCACCAATAACTTTTTAACCTATGTACCAAAACATTTGGCTAACGGAAGTTTTGGGTATTCTTACAAAAGGTTTAGTGCTTTTTATCAGCACTTATTTACAGGTGAAGTATATACAACTACAGACAATTCAGCCAATTATACCATGCCGTATTACAATGTTGGAAATGTAGGTGTAAATTATAATATTATAAAAACAAATAACAATCAGTTAGGTGTGGGCGTAAAAGTAAACAATGTATTTAACAAAGAATATCAAGTTTTACCAAGTAGACCAATGCCCAATAGAAACTTTAATATTAACATAAACTTTAAATTTTAAATTATGAAAATCAGTAAATTTTTACTTAGCATCTTTTTACTAAGTGTATTATTAGTGTCGTGTGATGATGACGATGAACCTCAATTGCCAAAAGGGGATTATGAGAATGGAATTTTAATCACTAATCAAGGTCCTTTTGGTTCAGGAACAGGAACTGTTACTTATATTGCAGAAGATTTTTCTACTTCTCAAAATACTATTTATAAAGCTGTAAATAATGAGGATTTAGGGAATGTATTACAATCTTTAACATTCAATAATGAAAGTGCATATCTAGTTGTAAACGTTTCTAACATATTGGTAAAAGTGAATAGATACACATTTGAAAAAGAAATAGCTATAATTAATAACCTTAATAACCCAAGATATGCAGTTGTAGTAAATGGTAAACTTTTTGTGACTAATTGGGGAGATACTTCTGATGAAAGTGATGATTATGTTGCTGTTTTTGATGCTGAAACTTTAGTGTATGAAACTTCAATTTCTGTTGATCTTGGTCCAGAAAAAGTAATTGCTCTAGGAAATAATATATATGTTGCACACGAGGGAGCGTATGGTTTTAATAATAAAATATCTGTAATTGATGTTACTTCTAATTCTGTTAGTAAAGTAATTACGGTTGGCGATATACCAGCTTCATTGACTATTGATGATGAAAATAATTTATGGGTTCTTTGTAAAGGAAACCCATACTATGCTCCAGTAGAGACTTACGGTGTGTTAGAAAAAATTAATACATCATCGAATGAAATAGTTACATCTTTTGATTTTGTTGATTCGCACCCTGAACACCTTTCATACACAAATGGAAAGTTGTACTACCAAAACAACGGAGGAATTTTTGAAATGGAAACTTCAAGTTCTGCTTTACCTACAACTTCAATTATAACTGATTCTGGATACAGTTTTATTGCTAATGATGACTATGCATATGTTAATGATGCTAAAGATTATGCAAGTAGTGGGGAAGTGAGAATTTATAACTTAGACACGAAACAATTAGAAAAAACAATTGAGGTTGGAATAAATCCTGGAGGTATTTATTTCAACTAAATTAAAAATGGTGGTAGCATTCACTTTAAATACTGAAGGTTAACCAAATATTAAAAAATGAGATAACTACCTATCTACAAAATTGTTGGTAAATACATGAACTATCGGAATTATTTCTAGCAGTATTTATTTCAACTAAATCATTATGAAAAGGATGGGAGGAGCCAGTGTTAGTGCTGGCTTTTTTCATGTTAAAAATTTAGTTTTATAGTCTTAACTGGTTTTAAAGTAGGGTAAGCGTGTTATTTTGCTTTGTTATTTTAAAAACCTGACCATACGCAACATCAATATCAAAAGAATCTTTTAAGTGAATATTGTTAATTTTTGAAAGTATAGCTCTAATAACACCTGCATGTGTTGTGATAATAATTTTTTTTGAAGTTGAAGCAATAACTTCATTAAAAAATATATTTGCTCTATTGGCCAAATCAATGAAGGCTTCTCCGTTTGGTGTAGGTTGATTTACAAAATCATTCATCCAGATGTCTGATTTTTCTCTGGGTAAATTATCCCATTTTAAAAGTTCCCAATCACCAAAATTAAGTTCCATTAACCGGTTGTCTACAGTTATATTTTTAGTGAATTTGTGTGCTAATTTGGTGCATCTTTTTAAAGGACTTGAGTAAACAATACTATTTTGGTCAAACAAAACCTGTTTTAAAATCACTTCACTTTCTTCTTCAAAAGTAGCTGCTACATCTAAATCTGTTTGTCCGTAGCAAATGCCTTTTTCAATTTCAGGTGTTGTATGTCTAATTAAATAAATTTCCATAAAACCAATAAGCTTAAATAAAATACAACTTCAGTAATTTGTTGTGTTGCACCAGCACAATCGCCAGTTTGACCACCAATCCATTTATTAAAAAAACGACCTAATAATAACATTGCAATAAACGGAGGAATCAATGCTAAAAACACCCAATAAGTATCGTAAAAAAATAGCGGAATCAGTCCGATAATAACATTTAAAATCAAGTTTGTAGGTTTAAAACCTCCTGCAACATCTTTGGACTTGCTACTTTCATCAATTCTGGCATAAGGGTATAGGTATAAAATAAATGTAGTTATGCATCTGCTAACACTATGTCCTGCAATTAAGGTAATTATAAGTTGGCTGTTAATTTGAGAAAGTGATGTAAATTTAAGTGTTAAAAGGCAAATTAGTCCAACAATACCATAAGTGCCCACCAAAGAATCTTTCATAATTAAAAGAATTTTTTCTTTGGTATAGCCACCACCAAAACCGTCGCAAACATCAGCAAAACCATCTTCATGAAAAGCGCCAGTTATCCAAATGGTTGAAATAACACTTAAAATAATCGCAATATTTTGAGGTAATATGTATGAAGCGCTCCAATATATTAGTGCGCCAAATCCACCAACTATAATTCCAATTAAAGAAAAATATTTTGTGCATTTTTGAAGTGATTCACTAGAACAATTTATCCATTTCGGACAAGGAATTCTAGTGAAAAACATTATGGCTGTAAAAAAAATACTGAGCTCTTTTTTCATAATTAATTTTAAACAGGACTTGTAACACCTGCACTTTCAAAACTTGCCATTTGGTTTATAAATATTTCGGCAGATTGTATAATTGGGTATGCAATTGCAGCTCCAGTTCCTTCGCCTAAACGCATGTTTAAATGCAGAATAGGAGTAGCATTTAAAAAATTCAACATTTTAATATGACCTTGTTCGTTTGAAACATGAGAAAATAAGCAGTAATCTAATATATTTGGGTTAATTGCTTGTGCAATTAACAATGAAGAAGTTGCTATAAAACCATCAATAATTAATACCATTTTTAATTCAGCGGCTTTTAACATAGCACCTGTCATCATAGCAATTTCTAGACCTCCAAAGTTTTGTAAATTTTCAAATGGGTCTTCGCTAACACCATGAAATTTTTGAACTTTAGTTAAAATATCAATTTTGTTTGCCAAACCTTCATCTGTTAAACCAGCACCTTTACCAATGCATGAATCAATTGATTGTTTTGTAACAGCACTCATTAATAGCGATGCAGAAGACGTGTTTCCAATTCCCATTTCACCAAATGAAATAACATTGCTGCCATTTGCATGTTTTGCGGCTACAATTTCTCCAGAAATTACAAGCGCTTTGTTGCATTCTTCTTTGGTCATTGCAGGTTCAACCGAGTAGTCTTTTGTTCCTTTGGCAATTTTAGCATTGATTAATTTGGTATTTGGTTCAAAATCAAAATTAACACCAGCATCAATAACACTTAAATCAAAGTTATGTTGATTGCAAAAAACATTGATTCCTGCACCACCTTCTAAAAAGTTTAAAACCATTTGAGGTGTTACTTCTTGCGGACAAGAACTTACAGGGTAATTATTTACAATTCCGTGATCACCTGCAAAAACAAGCATTGTTGGTTTGTTTAATTTTGGAGATAATGTGTTTTGAATTAAACATAATTTTTGAGCAATAATTTCTAATGTACCCAAAGAGCCAATGGGTTTGGTTTTATTGTCAATTTTATGTTGAATTTCTTTTTTAAAATCTTTGTTAGTTGGTGTAATGTTAAATGTTGTCATTGAAGTGTTTATTTTAATTTTAAAGGTAGTCCTGAGACCATAAAAGTGGCTTTGTCTGCTTTATTTGCAATGCGTTGGTTTGTCCAACCTTGTAGTTCTGTAAATTTTCGGGCAATATGATTTTGTGCATGACCACCCATGCCAATTTCGTTTGAAATAATGATGATTTCACTATTTAATTTTGATAAATTTTCAATTTCATTGGTGGCAAATGCCAATGCTTTTTCAACATTGTTTTCAAAATCAAAATATAAATTGGTGAGCCATAATGTAACGCAATCTATAACTACAACAGCATTTGGCGGTATTACTTTTGAAATTTCGGTTTCTTCTTCAATGGTTGTCCATCTTTCGTCTCTGTCGTTTTGATGTCTTTCAACTCTCTTTTTAAAATCCTCATCCCAAATTCTTGAAGTTGCCAAATAGTAAGGTTTGTTGCTTAAACTTTCGGCCAATTGTTGTGCATAACTGCTTTTTCCAGAGCGTTCACCTCCGGTGATATAATAGATCATTTTTAGCAAAATTTTGAACAAATATAATATTTTAAAAAAACATTAAGGCTAGATAGTCTTAATTTATTATTTGTTGTTTATACTGATTTTAGAATCTATTTTACTAGCTGGTTAATTGTTTGATATACAGTTGTATATGTGTAAATTATGAAGGTGTTATGTAGTTTTTTAATATGTAAGTAGTTGTATATTAATTGAATATATTTAATTTATAAAATGGTTTAAAATATATTTTTCAAAAATAATAATTTTCAGGTGTTTTTGTTTTAGCTAAAAATGAAAAAAGCCAGTTCAAAAACTGGCTTCTTGGGTTTGTAATAAGTTGAATGCTATTATTCGGTTTTCTTTTTAGGTTCCGTTTTTTTCAAATCAAAAATATCTTTTCTTCTATCTTTTAAATTTCGAACACTTCCAAATTGATTCAATTCTCTTAACAAATCAATATCACAGTCTGCAATTAAAATCATTTCAGTATTTGTAGTTGCTTCGGCTTTAATTCCGTTTGCAGGAAAAGAAAAATCACAAGGTGTAAATACCATAGATTGCGCAAACTGAATGTCCATATTGTGTACTTTAGGTAAGTTACCTACGCTACCAGCAATAGCAACATAGCATTCGTTTTCAATGGCGCGTGCTTGTGCACAATGTCTCACCCTTGAATAACCGTTTTGAGTATCGGTTAAAAAAGGAATAAATAAAATGTCCATTCCTTCATCGGCCAATAATCTGCTTAGTTCAGGGAATTCAGAATCATAACAAATAAGAATTCCAATTTTACCACAATCGGTATCAAAGGTTTTTAATTCACTACCACCTTGCATACCCCATACTTTTGCTTCGTCGGGTGTTACATGAAGTTTTTCATACCTTTCTAAAGTACCATCACGTTTACATAAATACCCTGCATTGTAAAGTAGATTGTTCTTTATTTCGGGCATACTACCTGTAATGATATTGATATTATATGAAATTGCCAATTCAGAAAATTTTTGTACAATTTGAGGAGTGTGTTTTGCCAATTCTCTAATTGCTTGTGATTCTGAAAGATGGTTGTTTTCAGCCATTAAAGGCGCATTAAAAAACTCGGGAAACAACGCGAAATCTGAACGGTATCCAGAAACTGCATCCACAAAAAATTCAGCCTGATGCATTAATTCATCCAAGTTTTTGTAAGATCTCATTTGCCATTGAATCAATCCTAAGCGAACCACTGTTTTCATAGAAGTTGCTTTCGTACTTTTCTTTTCGTAGTAGATATTATCCCACTCTAATAAAACGGCAAACTCATTAGATGCTTCGTCACCCTCTAAATAACCTTTTAAAATTTTTGAAGGGTGAAAGTCGTTAGATATTTGAAAATTCAATACAGGATCGTGAATTTCTTTTCTTTTAACTTTTTTAATATATTCTAATGGAGATAAGGTGTCTGAATATTTGTGGTAATTTGGAATTCTACCACCAAAAGCAATACCTCTTAGGTTTAATTTTTCACACAATTCTTTTCTGTAATCATAAAGTCTTCTTCCAAGTCTTAAGCCACGGTATTCAGATTTAATAAAAACATCAATACCATATAAAACATCACCATCATAGGTATGGGTTTTAAAAGTAAAATTACCGGTAATATCACTGTAGGTATGTTTTTTATCAAAATTTTTGTAATCAATAATAATTGACAAAGCACAGCCAGCTATTTGTCCATTAATTTTAATAACAACCTGTCCCTCAGGAAATTTATCAATAAGTGTTTTAATTTGAATTTCTCTCCAATACGCATCAGGCATTGTTGCGTATGCCTCAATCATGGCTGTTTTTAATTCTTGATAATCATCAATTGTTAAAAACTGTAATTCAATATTTTCAATATTTTTTATCATTGTTTGTATTTATATGATTGCTTAAAGCTGGTTGTGTTTTTTAAATTATAATTTAAGGTTCAAATGTAGAAAAAATATTGATTTAAAGTACAATAAAGCAAGTCTATTAGGTAACAATTTTATAATAAAAATAAAGTAGTTTCAGATGTAATAGTTGTTAAGTTTTGTTTGCTAGTTTTAGTTGCTAATTGATAAAATTTAAATCTATTTTTCAATTAAAACAATCATCTTCTAAAATAAAAACTCAACTATTAAATTACTAAAAAAATGTTTCAAAAAAAAATTTTTTCAGCAAATTTTCACATTTATGTTAAAATTGTCACATAAATGTAATATTTTTAGAAAAGATTTACAGTTTTTAACGGATTTACGAAATCGTTTTATTGCATATAATAATCATAAAATATGGCTTTTTTTTAAATTATATTGTTTAATGTTGCTGTTTTATTGAAAAATATGTAATTTGCGAATTGTTGGAACATATAAAATATGATATTTATCAGTTTGTGAAATGTTCATTTTGGCTATCTTTGTACGTGATGTTAAATGAATGTAATTTACATCGAGAATTTAGTATTTTATTTAAAAAAAATATACCAAAATATGAAAGTTATAGATAAAATTGCCTTACTTAAAGCTAAAAGAGAGCAAGCTCTTAAAATGGGAGGTGATGCTAGAGTTGAAAAACAACATGCTAAAGGCAAATTAAGTGCTAGGGAGCGTTTAGATCTTTTATTTGATGAAGGAAGTTTTTATGAGATTGATTCTCTTGTAAAACATAGATCTACAAACTTTGGAATGGAAAAAGTTGAAGTAACATCTGATGGTGTTATTGTAGGTCACGGTTTAGTTCACGGTAGAACAGTTTTTGCTTTTTCACAAGATTTTACATCAAGTGGTGGTGCTTTAGGAGAAATGCACGCAACTAAAATATGTAAAATAATGGATTTAGCTATGAAAGCTGGAGCACCTGTAGTTGGATTAAATGATTCTGGAGGAGCAAGAGTTGAAGAAGGTGTTGATGCATTAAAAGGATATGGTGATGTTTTCTTTAGAAATTCTAGAGCATCGGGTGTAATACCACAAATTTCTGCAATTATGGGTCCTTGTGCTGGTGGTGCAGTTTATTCACCTGCTATGACAGATTTCATTTTTATGGTGAAAAAAACAAGTAATATGTTTATTACCAGTCCATATGTAATTAAAACAGTAACTGGTGAAGAGACTACTTTTGAAGAATTAGGTGGAGCTATGGTTCACAATACAAAAAGTGGAAATGCACATTTTGCTTGTGAAGATGATGCAGATTGTATTGAGCAAATTAGAGAATTGTTAGAATATTTACCTAATAACAATATGGAAAAACCACCATTGTTAGAAATGGGTGATGATCCAAAACGTTCTTGTGATATGTTAGATACTTTTATTCCAGACGATTCAAAAGTACCTTATAATATGAAGGAGATTATTGAAGAAGTTTTGGATGCGGGTCATTTTTATGAAGTACACGAGCATTTTGCTGAAAACTGTATTGTTGGTTATGGTAGATTAAATAACAGATCTGTTGGTATTATTGCAAATCAACCAAGTTTCTTGGCTGGATGTTTAGATATTGATGCATCAGATAAAATTAGTAGATTTATTAGAACTTGTGATGCTTTTAATATTCCTATCATTACTTTTGTTGATGTGCCTGGCTATTTACCTGGAGTTCAACAAGAATGGAATGGAATTATTAGACACGGAGCTAAATTGCTATGGAGTTATTCAGAAGCAACTGTGCCTAAATTTACAGTTGTTGTTCGTAAAGATTACGGTGGAGCATATGTAGCAATGAGTTCTAAACATTTAGGTGCTGATATGGTTTTTGCTTGGCCAACTGCTGAAATTGCTGTAATGGGTGCTAAAGGTGCTGTTGAAGTAATTTCAAGTTATAAAAAAGAAATTGCCGTAGCAGAAGATAAAGCAGCTGTAAGAGAAGAAAAAATTAATGAATATGAAACTGCATTTGGAGTACCATATTTAGCTGCAGAAAGAGGTTACATTGATGAGGTGATTTTACCAAGTGAAACCAGAGAACGTTTGATAATGGCTTTAGAAGCATTAAGCTCTAAAGTAGAATTAGTACCAGCTAAAAAACATGGAAACATTCCTCAATAAACTTTAAATATATGGAATTATTAGCAAAAAAGAAAAGAGCAGCAGCAATTGCAGTTTCTCTATTTTTACAAGCAGATGAAAACAATGGCAACGAAAGCGGAGTAGCTTCATGCAATTGGAGTAAAAATTCATGTAATTGGAGTAAAATGGGAATGAATAGAATAGCAAATGATAAAAAATTTCTATTTAATCAAGGTAGAATAACAGGAGTATAAATTTAAAATAAACGTACAATGATATACGATAAACACGGGTCATTAATTATGACTCCAATGAACTATGATGCAGACAGACCAAAAGCAGAAAATCCAATAAAAATTCAGGATTTAAGTTTTCGTGATGGACACCAATCGTTATTTGCAACAAGAGGTAGAACTGAAGATATGATACCTTTTGCTGAGCAAATGGATGAGGTTGGTTTTCACGCTATTGAAACATGGGGAGGAGCAACTTTTGATACCATGCACAGATACCTTGGTGAAGATCCTTGGGAACGTTTAAGGACTCTTAAAAAATATATGCCTAAAACACCATTTTTTATGTTGTTAAGAGGACAAAATGTTGTTGGTTATAGAAATTATGCTGATGATGTTGTTGATAGTTTTGTTCAACGTGCTTGTGACAATGGGATGGATATCTTTAGATGTTTTGATGCATTAAATGATTATAGAAACTTTGAAACTGCTGCAAAAGTTGTAAAACGTAATGGTAGACATTTTCAAGGTACAATATGTTATACATTAACAGAACCTAGATTGGGTGGAGAAGTGTATAATATGGAATATTACATCAACAAAGCAAAAGAATTGATTGAATTTGGTGTTGATTCTATCTGTATCAAAGATATGGCAGGTTTAATTGCTCCTTATGATATTTATAACTTAGTAGTTGAACTTAAAAAAATTACTGATATTCCTTTAAACTTGCATACACACTTTACTTCAGGTATGGGTGATTTAGCAATTTTTAAAGCTATTGAAGCGGGTGTTGATATTGTTGATACTTGTATGTCTCCATATGCTTATAGAACTTCTCATGCAGCTATTGAGCCATTGGTTATTTCTTTATTAGGAACTAATAGAGATACTGGTTTGGATATTAAAAAGTTAACAGCTATTAGCGCTCAAATGGAAACTGTTATTCCTAAATATAAACATTTAGATAACAGTCCTAAATACGCAATTATTGATACAAATGTAATTTTACATCAAACTCCAGGAGGTATGTTATCTAACTTGGTGAATCAATTAAAAGCAATGGATTCATTAGATAGATTGGATGATGTATTTAGAATGTTACCTAAAGTAAGAAAAGATTTAGGACAAATTCCTTTGGTTACACCTACTAGTCAAATTGTTGGTGTACAAACAGTAAACAATGTATTGTTTGATTCTTATGAAGGAGAATATTCTAAAATTACGCAAGAGGTTAAAGATTTATGTTACGGATTGTATGGTAAAACAACTTTACCAATTAATCCTGAATTAAGAAAGAAAGCTTTAAAAGATTACCCAAGAGGTGAACAACATATTGAAGTTAGACCTGGTAGTATTTTAGAACCAGAAATGGAAGCTGTTAAGGAAGGTGCTAAAGGATTGGCAAAAGATATTGATGATGAAGTATTGATGGCTTTATACCCTGTAACTGGAAAACGTTTCTTGAAAATCAAGTATGGTATTGATCAATTACCTGCTGATATGAAGGCTAAAACGATGGAGGAAGTTAAGAGAGATGAAGAATTAGTGAGAAAAGCTTTAGCTGGTGAATTATCTGCTTCTGCAGGAAACGGAGATGTTCCTATGCAAGAAATGGATGTTTATGTTGATGGTGAAAAATTCACTGTTTCAATTCCAAGTGGAAAAGCTTCTTCTAGACCTAAACGTAAAAAGAAAAAAGCGAAAGAAGATGAAGAAGAACTTAATGGAGCTGTAAAATCACCAATCCCAGGAATGATTGTTGAGTATAAAATGAAAAATGGTGATCAAGTTAAAGTTGGTGATATTGTTGTTGTTTTAGAAGCAATGAAAATGATGAACAATTTTGAAGCTGCTAAAGACGGTGTGATTTCAGGAATTAAATTTGATTCTGGAGACAGTGTTGCAAAAGGAGATACTTTATTTATAATAGAATAATTATCAACTACTTTATAAAAAAAAGGCTGTCAATTTTGACAGCCTTTTTTTTATAATTTTTCTTTCAATATTTTTATTTCATCACGCAGTTTTGCCGCAATTAAAAAGTCTAAAGCTTTAGCAGCTGCTTCCATTTGTTTCCTTTTTTCGCGAATTCTTTTTTCTATTTCATCTTTGGATAAATAATTCAAGGATTCTTCAGCGGCCATATTGCTAATTTCGTCGTAATTGTATGAGCCAGTGGTTTTATTAGATAAAATATTATCAATACTTTTTTTAATTTGTGTAGGCGTAATGTTGTTTTTTGTATTGTAAGCAATTTGTTTTTCTCGTCGCCTATCTGTTTCGTCAATAGTTAATTGCATACTGTTGGTAATTTTATCAGCATACATAATGGCTTTACCATCTACATTTCGAGCAGCTCTACCAATGGTTTGTGTAAGTGAACGGTGAGAGCGCAAAAATCCTTCTTTATCGGCATCTAAAATTGCAACCAAAGAAACTTCAGGTAGATCTAAACCTTCACGCAAAAGGTTTACACCAATAAGTACATCAAAAAGTCCTTTTCGCAAATCTGCCATAATTTCTACACGTTCAAGTGTATCAACATCAGAGTGAATGTAACGACAGCGAATTTGAATTCGACTTAAGTATTTGGTCAGTTCTTCAGCCATTCGTTTTGTTAGCGTTGTAACTAAAGTTCGCTCATCTTTTTCTACACGAATTTGAATTTCTTCAATTAAATCATCTATTTGATTTAAACTAGGTCTTACTTCAATAATTGGATCTAATAAACCTGTTGGTCTAATAACCTGCTCTACAAAAAGACCTTCTGTTTTTTCTAATTCGTAATCAGCTGGCGTGGCACTCACAAAAATCACCTGATTTTGAATCATTTCAAATTCATCAAATTTTAAAGGTCTGTTGTCCATTGCTGCAGGCAATCTAAAACCGTATTCCACCAGGTTTTCTTTTCTAGATCTATCTCCACCGTACATGGCGTGAACTTGCGGAACGGTTACATGACTTTCGTCTATAACCATCAAATAATCTTCAGGAAAATAGTCTAACAAGCAGAAAGGTCTGGTACCAGGTTCTCTGCCGTCTAAATACCTCGAATAATTTTCTATACCACTGCAATAACCCAGTTCACGAATCATTTCTAAATCAAACTCGGTACGTTCTTTTAGGCGTTTTGCTTCTAAAGGTCTCCCAATTTCATTGAAATAATTGTATTGTTTTAGCAAATCATCTTGTATGGCGTGAATGGCATTTTGCAATACATCTGGTGAGGTTACAAATAAATTGGCAGGATAAATATTGAGTTGTTCAAATCTTTCAACAACTGAATTGTTAGTCATATCAAAACTTTCAATCTCTTCAATTTCATCACCAAAAAAATGAATTCTATAAGCGTGTTCTCCGTATGATGGGTAAACGGTAATGGTATCACCTTTTACCTTAAAAGTTCCGCTACTAACTTCGGCTTCTGTTCTAGAATACAAACTGGTTACCAATTGTTGAAGAAATTTTGTTCTTGGTATGGCCTGATCAACTTCAATAGAAATGATATTTTTTTTGAATTCAACAGGGTTTCCAATACCATAAATACAAGAAACAGAAGCAATTATAAGTACATCTCTTCTTCCTGAAAGTAGGGCAGAAGAGGCGCTAATTCTCAATTTCTCAATTTCTTCGTTGATAGATAAATCTTTTTCAATATAAGTTCCTGTAGTTGGTAAAAAAGCTTCAGGCTGATAATAGTCGTAATATGAAACAAAATATTCCACAGCATTGTTTGGGAAAAATTGTTTGAATTCTGAATACAATTGTGCTGCCAAGGTTTTATTATGAGCCAAAACCAAAGTTGGTTTTTGAACTTGCTGAATTACATTGGCCACTGTAAATGTTTTACCTGAACCAGTAACACCCAATAAGGTTTGAAATTTTTCATCAGAATTGATGCCTTCAACAAGTTGTTTGATGGCTTCTGGCTGATCTCCAGTAGGTTTGAAATTGGACTCTAATTTGAATTGCATGTTGCAAAAATAAGCAATAATTACTATCTAATTAAACTGAAATGACCTTTTCGATTTCTGATGTTACCTTCGTTGTCTATCATTTCAGCAGTAAACCAATAATCTGTTGCAGGTACTGATTGCCCATTAAATAAGCCATTCCAGCCAGCTCCATCAGGTTGTATTTGAAGTAATAATTTTCCAAATCTGTCAAAAATATATACTTTAGAATTTCCATAAAAATTGGAATTCATCCCTTCAATTGTCCAAGTATCATTAAAGCCATCGTTATTTGGTGTAAAATATTTAGGAAAACCTAAAACAGAAACATCAATTTGAGAAATACCACAATTTCTTTTGTCTCTAATAAAAATAGTGTGTATCCCAGCTTTAACATTTTCAAAATGAGGTTCATCTTGATATGAAAATTCAATAAATCCATTCGTATCAGTTAACATAAATTCGTAATCTCCTACACCTAAATTTTGATTTATATTGTTGATTGTTATGGTGTTATTGTTAGAGTCGTCTGTAATGCTAATGTCTTTTTGACGAATTAAAGCTGGATTGGATTCAATAACTTCAAAAGTGTTGAAGCCTATACAATAAGTATCATCATTTAAATCATTTATATTGTTTTCGTAATTATGTGTGACTTCAACTTTGTATATACCTTCAGCATTTGCATCATAATTTTCAGTTGTAGCACCTGCAATTATTTTGTTGTTAAAATACCATTGGTAAGTGTCGTTTGTAATACCTGTAGCCCCATTTAATTGTTTTGTAAATTGTTGAGGTGTGTCTCTGGGATTGTTGATACATAAAATTGTAGCCTCATCTTTTCCTTTTGGAAGCGGAATAGGATTTATAACTAAATCAAATTTTCCAACAGAAATACAATTTTTTGTGATTTTATCAGAAATTTTCACAAAAATTGCCATTGAAGGATATTCTTTAATTCCGGTTATAGGATTTGTTTGCAATTGTGTATCTGTGCTGTTTTCATAAAAATCAACTGCAATTGTTGGGTCATTAAAAATAGCTTCAATGGTTTGTCTTTTTGTTTCAAAATTAAAAGTACCTTCTCCGTTTCCAAAGCTGCTCAGATCGTTTGAGTTTGCCAAGTCGTTTTCACAAGTATAGCTGTTTTCGTAAAAATCTAAACTTGTAGGATACACATTTAAGTCCATTGCTCCAAAGGTGTAACAATCAGAAAGTTTGTTTGTAACTTTTACCAACAATTGGGTATTTGAAGTTCGATATGCTGAAATATCGGTTATTGCCAAATTGTTATCTAAATCTAATTGATTTTTATAAAAAAGCACTTCAGTAGTTGGATCATTGTTGGTGAGTTCAGCTAATTTGGTTGATAAATTAAAGGTTGAAATTCCATCTGTAGGGTCTTCATCTATATCGCATTGGTCGTAAACAATGGTGTTAAAAGTTGAAGGCGGAATGTAAGTTTCAATTTTAAAATTACCTTTGTAGATAATAGGAAAACCACAAGAATCTAATAAGTTAACCTCTAATTTATAGGTACCAGCATCTGACAATTGAATATTTTGAAAAGTGTAACTTGCTGTTGTGTCAATTTCAACGTTGTTTTTTGTCCACGAATATTGAGGGTTTCCAGGTAAATTTTCTGCATTAAAAGTGTAATTACTGCCCACACATAATTTTAAGGTTTTGTTGGTAATAATTTCATTATTTCGTTCAACACTTGTAATTTTAATTGGCAATAATAATGAGGCTATAAAAGGTGGTAAACCTTGCATTGCCACTCCAGAGCCTAAGTTTAAAGCCTTTTGTTGATAGTTACAATTTAACCCAATTTCATCGGGTGCGTTTATAGCGTCCAAATAATTGGTTCCAATATAGTAGTTTTCAGGTACAGTTGCGTAAATTTTTCCGTTAGGAGCCAATTGTAAAGCACCTCTATAACCAACTTGTGATTTTATCAATGTTTTAAAATTTGAATTATCTAGGTCAAATTGAAATAATTTATTGTCGGTTCCATTAAATGTAGCACAGTATATTTTTGTTGACTGTGGAGAAAATTCGACACCATAAGGAGCGCCATCAATAGTTACGTCTGAAATTAACTCAATACCATCATTACTAACTTTACCAGTAGCATCATTAAAACTGTATAAATGAAGCTTGCCATCTCCCAAAATATTTTCACCAGTTTCTCGGTTTGTACCTTGTGTAAAAGTAGCACTTGCTAATTTTTTGCCATCAGGAGAAACTTTTAAATAACCTCTAAAGTCTGTAGTGTTATAATTTACGGTTGAAATTACAGGAACAGGATTTAAGCCTACAATATCATCAACTTTATAACTGTAATAATTATTATTAACCAGCGATATTACCCAAAAGGTATTGCAATCTGCCCCTTTAACTGAGGTTACTTTCTCTGTCCAGTCTGAATCTTTTCCGTTTGATAAATTGATAGGTCCTAAAACAACACTACCTAAGCCGCCATTGGTAGCCATATCTACCATATAATAATTAAAACCAGGTGTTTTTTTGTCAAAATAAGCACCAACAGTAAAAATAAAATACTTGTCTTTATTTGCGATACCTGGATAAGGTACAATGATAGCAGATTGTGTACTAGAAGGATTTCCTAATAAATTATCTCCATTTTTCATAATGCTGTGATCCCAAGTTCTAACTTGAGTACCATCAGTATAAAATAGCAATTTTCCGTTTTTATCAGAAAAAGAAGCACAACCTTCGTTGGTGATTATTGATCCAGTAACAATATTGGTAGTGCCATTGCTAAAATTAATACCAGCATTTTCCCCAAAAAACCAATTATTGGCTTCACCTTGTGCAAAAACCACAACAGCATTTAAAAGAAATATAAGAAAAGTTAATTTTTTCATGCACTACAAACATATCGTAAATCAAAGATATAAATATCAAATTAGATAGCTGTATATTTATTTACTGATTAAACTAAAATGTCCTTTTCTTACTTTTGAAATGTCTTTTGTATCTATCAATTCTACAGAAAACCAATAGTCTGTTGGAGGTAGTTGTTCACCATTAAAAAGACCATCCCAATTTGTAATAGTTGGGTCAAAAGTTTTGAGTAATTTACCAAATCTATCAAAAATATAAACTTTAGCACTTTTATACAATTTACTGTTAACTCCTAGTACGTTCCAAGTATCATTATGCCCGTCGTTATTTGGGGTGAAAAATTTAGGAAAACCAATTACAGAAACTTCAATTTTAGCAATTCCACAATTATTTTTATCACGTATAAAAACAGTATGTATACCAGCTTCAACGCCTTCAAATATTGCCTCATCTTGATAACCATAATCTTTGTTTAGCGCAAATTCATAATCACCATTGCCTAAATTAAGGGTATTAATTGTAATGGTATTGTAATCGCTATCATCTTTAACTTGGATGTCTTCAGAAGTGATTTTTGCAATTTCAGAAGGTTTTATTTCAATTGATTTTGTTCTAGAACATAAAGTACCATCTTTTTTGGTTAAAGTAACAAAATAGATACCCGGTGTTGAAATATTTGTTGTTTTATCTGTTGAAATTACGGTACTGTTAGAATCTTTCCATTCATAGTCTAAATTTTCGTTGTTGTTTTTTTGAGTAACAAATAAATTGACAATTGCATTTGGTGTTGAAGTGCAAATTATTTGAGGCGTATCAACTTCAAAATCAGGTAACGGATTTACAACAAAATCAATATTGGTTGAAGCAATGCAAGTGGTATTTAAAGGATTGACAACTTTTACTGTAATTGTTTGTGTTGCTGTTGAAAAAGGATTTGGAAGTGGACTAGATAATTCATTTCCAGAGGCATCAAAATAATGAACTTCCATTCCTGTTTGGTTGCCTAAAATAGTAGCTTGTATGTTTGTTGTGTTAAAATTATAAATACCATCATTAGACTCATCATCACATTCAGGTGCAATAACTACCGGGTTGGCAACAGGAGCAACATTTACGGTAAAGATCAATGTTGTTTGGTCAAAACAAGGTCCATTTGTTGCGTTGGTAGTGTTATTTGTAACTTTAATTGTAATGGTTTGACTTGCCGTTAAAAACGGATTTGGTAATGGACTTGGTAGTGGATTGTTGTTTTCGTCAAAATAACTAACCGTAACATTTGATTGTGTGCCAATAACAGTCGACTCAATTGTTGAAGTGTCAAAAGGGAATTTTCCATCGGCATCATCATCACATTGTTGTGCAATTGTTACTGGGTTTGCAAAAGGTAAAGCTTCAACAAATAAATTAACGTGCGGTCCTAATCCAATACAAGCATTTTTATTGTTACTGTCAATACGAACATAAATTTGATGGGATGTTATTGGAGTTAAAATTGGGTAATTGGTATTTGTATAATTTGCAGGGTCAATGGCATTTATTTCAGCCAAAGCATCAGATTCGTTTTCGTAATATTTTATTGAAACTCTTGAAGCGTCTGTATTTAATTCGGTATAAATTAAATTGGTTACATTGCTAAAATCAAAAGTTGTAATGCCATCTCTATTATCGTCGCATTTTGAAAAATCGACTTTAAAACTAGAACTTAATTGAGTTGGTTCAACAAATAATGTTACTTCAGCAATATTAAAACAACCTGCTAAAGTTGTTACTTTTGCATATACTTTTGTGCCATCTTTAGCTTCAAAAGCAATAGATTCACTATCGGAAATTAAGAAATTTGGGTCAGCAGTTTCTGCTCCAGTAAGTGTGGTATAAAATGTAATTATTTCTGTTGAAATTGTTGGCATTATTAGCTTTGCAGCTTCAATTAAATTGAAAAAACTAATACCATCATTGCTAGCATCGTCGCACTGAGTTAATTCAGCTGTTGGATTGATAATAGGTAAGGCATTTACTGTTAAAATAATTTCATTAGAAATTAATCCGCAAGAATTTCCATTTGTATTTAAAACCACCCTGTATTTATAATTTTTAAAACTTAGCGGTGTGTTTAAAATAGTTAATTTATTTGTTTTAGAATTGCTATACGTTAAATCATCAATAATATCAGTCCATAAATTACCATTGTCTATGCTTACTTGCCATTGATAACTATCAATAGTATTTGTTTCAATAGTTAAAATTGTAGTGTCTAATTCGCAGCTGGTTAAATCTGTAGGTTGAGCAATTATCTCAATAATTCCTGGAGTGCTATAGTTGGTATTTGGAGTTTTATAACCGTCGCTTCCAACAATTAAACCATTGGTAGAATTTATACTTGTACCTTTTATAATAGTTTGATTGGTATCGCTAGGTGTAAAACCGGCTTCAAAAACATCAAAACAAGTATCTCCATCACTGTCATTATCTATATAATCAAAGTTGCTATCTCCATCAATATTTCTAATATTGAAGTTAATTTCTCCGCTATCAGGACTTGTTTCAGCATTGTCGTCCCATCCGTTTAAACCAATAGTAGTGTTTACATTGTCAATAATTCCATCAAAATTTAGGTCGGGTAAATTACTATTTGATTCTTCTAAATCATAAATACCATCATTGTCGCTATCTAAATCTAAATAATCAGGCACCTTATCGTTATCGTTATCAATAGGCAAAATATTAGCATCAAAAATATCATCTAAACCGTCAAGGTTGCTATCATTTCCTGAAAGTGTAAGCAATGTTCCTGTTCCTTCAACTCGGTCAGGAATACCATCATTATCGCTATCATAATCAAATTCATTGGTTATTCCATCTAAATCAGCATCAAAAGGTAAACAAGTTGCTGTTATTTTAAAAGAAGCAGTGCTATTATTGGTTTCAGAAATGTTTAAATGCTTATAAGTAAAAAAATCGACCATACTTGTTACAAATTTGAAGGTGGAGGTACCAGCAGCAAGTGAGGTTGAGTTTAATTTAAATCTGATTTCAAAAGAAGAAAATTGTGTGATGCCAGCTTCATAAACACCATCAAAATTAGTATCTACCAACAATTGATTGTCTGGATCTAATAGTGTAATTGTTTTATCGTTTGTAACCTGAATTATGAATTCATCTTGATTGGTTAAAGCACTATTGTTTGATATTTCAAGATTTAATTTTTTGTTGAAGGTTAACAAATGTTTTACACCAGATGCTATTACGTTGTTTTTTGAAGCTACAGAACTGGTGAAATTTCCGTTGATATCTCCTGTAATACTATTTGAAGAAACTTCAACAGTTTTTACATCACCTATAAAATGATAACCTCCAATTGGTAAATTACCACTAGTTGGATCTGCTAAATTGATAGTTTGATTACCATAAGATTCGGTGCAGTTTAAAATACCATCATTGTCGTTATCTATATCTATGTTGTCTATAATCCCGTCATTATCAGTATCATCCGGACAAATACTAACAGGAATTTCAATAGATTCTATTTTAATGCCTGTGCAGGTAATACCAATTAATTTATAAGTTCCTGTGCTGAATGGACCATCAGCAGGAAATGTAGGTTTAAATGTTTTTGTGGTGTTTCCTGTAGGTATAAAACCATTTCCAGAGCCATCATCATAATACCATTCAATACTGTCAAAATTCCCCATATTGGCAGCTTCAAGGGTAATATTGTCAATGCAATTACCCAAGGTTGTAAAATTATTGTCGAAATTAATTTCAGGCGCCGTTGGGAAACCAGAATAAAAACTACCCGAAGTAGCAGAACCATTGTAATTAAAATAAGCACAATACAATTCATCATCACTTTCAACCGAAGTATCACCAGACAAGCCTAAAACTTTATAAGTAACATAATCTGGTTTTCCTGTGACAGTATTTGGTGAAGCTGTAATAGGATTTTTGTTTATTGTAATGTTTGCACCAACTTTTGTAACAATAGAAACACCACCATTATATATTTCACTTCCAATTTTATCTATTTGAGCAATATTATCAACATTGCCTTTTGTTTCACAACTTAATGGTGGTACAAAAAACATACCTTGGTTGGCTTCATTGGGAGCTCCATTATTACCCAAACCTCCAACACCTTGATAAGCAAATACCTTTTTTGAAGTTTCAACATACATATTTCCATTAGCACTGTATTTATCTCCTTCAATTAAATGATATGCTCCTGCATTTATAGTAGTTTCAGCTGTTGTATTTCCGTTGATGTAAATAGCGGTATTGTCTTCATGAGCAACAATCAAAATGTTTTCCCATCCATCAGAACCAAAACCTCTTACAAAAATAAATTCGTTTCCAATTTTATCGGCACCCACAATTTGATCAATACCATAATCTCTTGCATTCCCATTGTGAAAGCTGCCATTTGCTGAACCACAGTTAACTACAATTGGCTTGTCAGATTTAACCAAAGTTCCAATCAAGCCATCACGATTAATTGTATTGTCAAAACTATTTGTAGCAACTATAAAGCTTTCGCCTTCATTTAATGTTGTATTAATTGGAAAAGAACCTGTGTAATTTTTAACAATCAAGCCAGTAGGCAAGTCATCAAAAGTAACTTTTGTACCATCTTCAGTAGCCATTACTGAAACAAAGTTTAGGTAATTATCTTTAGGATTTTCATTTGTATAACTACCAACTCTAAATACGGTTCCAAGAGCAGATGCACCTTTGCTAACCAGCGCACCAGCTTGTGCGCCACCAGCTTCCATTCTAACGGAAACGTATATTAAATCGGTTGCTTCAATTATAAAACCTCTATCCGTAATTATTTGACCAGTTGAATACGATGGAATAAACAATTGCGCATAGCCATTGTCAATATAAACTTCTTGGGGTGCGGTTTTTGAGACTATATAAGTTTTGTCTTTTGATGAAGATTGCCCAACACGGTGTATAGTTACAGAGACATCTTTTGTACTGGGTGTTGAAATATAAAAATATTGATTTTCAGGTTCAGAACTTCCTGAATCTGCTGCTGTTAAAGGTGGTATATAATGTGTTTTACTTAATTGCGAAAAACTTACTTGAACAACTAATAATACAGCAAATAAAAGTAATTTACTTTTTAAACTTTTTATCTTCACAAATGACCATTTTGGGTTTGACCAAATTTAAGTTTAAAAGTTTAATTAAAACTGTAAAAATTGCACAAAAAAATGATGAATTGATTATAAGTCTCTCTTTTTTAATAAAGCATATGATAAATAAATAAAAATGGCGGTCCAAATTAGTACAATAACAATATCTAAAAATTGTACTGAAAAATCTTTTGACAAATTTTCTCCAACTTGTTTTGCAACCGTTTTTACAGCACTTAAACGTGTAAAAGGTTCTTTAATTAAATTGCTCATGGCTTCTAAAGGCAACATACGCATTAAATCATTTACGTGACTGTCAAGTTTCCAATAAAGCATTCCTTTTATAAAACCTTCAGCCATCGCCCAAACTAACATTGCGGCAACAGCAAAAGCAGATCTTTTTACCAATATTCCTAAAAATAATCCAAAAGAAAAGAAACCTACAAGTTTTACAAAAAAGGCAACCAAATATTCTAAATCGCTTGTAACTATTGAAAATTCATTGAAATCAGAATAAGTATATCCCAAAATTAACGATACAATAAACACAAATAATGTTGAAATACTTGCTAACAGAATTACAGTGTAAAATTTAGAAAGTACAAATTCTTTTTTGCTTAATCCATCTATTAAATTTTGTTTTAGGGTTTTGTTGCTATACTCATTAGACATCATAGAAACAATAACCAGCAGTAAAAAGAATTTAATAATTGCTGCTACGTAAGTGTTAAAATGCCAAATGTAGGGAAAGTCGAAAATGCCCATTTCAGCTAAATGAAATTGTACTGGGCCAATGTCAAATTTTATGGCTGCTATTAGGGCAATGCAAGTAAGTAATGCAAAATATATAAAAATTAAAATGCGACTAGCACGGTTGTATTTTAATTTATGAATTTCAATATCTAGTAATCGTAACATTTTAATTGTTGTTGTTGGTTATTGTTAAAAATTGTTGCTCTAAACTTGGTTTTCTTTTTACCAAATGAGATAAGATAATGCCGTTGTTAAAAAGGTAACTGTTTATTTCTGATGATGATATAGGCTTGTTTAATGTGGCTATAATAATATCGTTTTCTGTTTTTGTTGAAGAAATTCCGTTGAAATTAGAAAGTAATTCTATTAATTTTTCTGAGTTTTCTTCAACCTTTAATTCAAATAAACCGTTTGAAGCAGTCATTTCATCAACCCTGCCAGCATATAATTTAATGCCATTTCTTATAACTACAACATGTGTACATACTTTTTCAACTTCATCTAATAAATGCGAAGCCAATAAAATAGTTGTTCCGTTTTTTGCAACATTTTGAATAATTTGACGAATTTCATGAATTCCCTGTGGGTCTAAACCATTTGTGGGTTCGTCTAAAATTAAAATTTCAGGATTGTTTAATAGGGCAGAGGCAATGGCAAGTCTTTGTTTCATACCCAATGAAAATGTTTGGAATTTACTATTTCGGCGTTCGTATAAATTAACAAGTTTTAATTTATCATCAATATTTGCTAAAGAAACTTCTTTAATTTTGCACACCAAAGCTAAATTTTGAGCAGCAGTCATATATGGGTAAAAATTTGGACGCTCTATAATTGCGCCCACTTTTTTTAGCGCTTCGTGGGTAGATAATTTACCATCAAACCAACTAAACTCACCCGAAGTTTTGTTTACAACGTTTAAAATTATACCCAATGTAGTAGATTTTCCACTACCATTTGGGCCTAAAATTCCGTAAATATTTCCTTTTTGTATGTCGAACGATAAATTGTTAACAGCGTGTATATGCCCAAATTTTTTGTTTAGGTTGTTGATAGATATAATTGTTTCCAATATTTTTGTGTTTAGTATAAAATTAAGACGCTAATTATTAAAAATTGTTACAGCAATATAGTAAATTTGGCGTCAACATGATATTTTTAATATGGAGGAAGAAAAATTAATTTCAAAAAAGAAACCAGCATTTCCAATCAATCAACAATTGTATGATTATTTAACGGAGTACAATAGAAATATTAAAATTCCGTCTTCTTATGATGATTTATTGCGTTTTGCAGGTGCTATAAATGTGTATGATAAAAACGGAGAAGATACTTTATGGATTCGTGTTTACTATGCAGATCACGAGCGAGAAGAAATTGATTTGAGTTTAAAACGCATGTATTTAATTTTGCATGGCGATGGTAGTGAAGATTCTATTCCGTTTTTATCTGTTGATGCAATAGATTATTGCACCTTTGGTAATTCTAAACCTTTTAGAATAAAAATTAGAAACATTTTAAACGATAACCATACCTATTTATACATTAAAAAAGCAGATGCTTCAAGGGTTTATGGTTTAGAATTGGAACATATTTTATCGCCAAATAACATCAACTTTTTGGTTTATAAGGATACTTTAATTGAAGAACATGTTTTAGGAATTCCAGGAGATCAGTTTTTAGAAGAAAATCTTAAAAATGTATCAACCAGTGGGTTAAAGCGTATTTCTAAAGAATTTGTGAAATTTAATGAGCGTTGTATGATACGTTTATTGGGAGATATGCGCGCTTATAATTATGTGATTGTTGCGTCATACGATTTTGACCAAGTTGAATACCGAATTAGAGCAATGGATTTTGATCAACAAAGTTTTGAAGGTAATTTAAAGGTTTATTTTCCGCAGTTTTTTAAAGAAAACTTTCCGTTTGTAAAAATGGTTACCGATAATTTAAGACCAGAGTCTATTGAGCAATACAAAAAAGAAGAACGCTCTGCAATTGCTCGAAGATTGAAAGGATCTCACGAGCGTGTTACAGATTTGTTGGCTTGTATGGTTAATGATTCAATTTCTACTCCAGAAAAAGTTCATCAATTAAAAATGGATTTGAAAAAATATACCAACGATAAAAATTTCAAAGATTGTAACTCAATGGGTGAAATTTTACAAGTGGCATTTAATTTTGTAACTAGAAATTACGAAAACGTAAATACGTATATTATTAATTAATAATTATCAAAATCCATATCGTCTAGGCTTTCAAACTCGTCGTTAAAGTCATCAATATCAACATCACCATAAATGCTCTCAGAAGTAAATTCCTTTTCGGGAGCTTTTTCTGGAGCATCTCCAAAAGAAAAAACGGTTTTTGAATTTCCTTCTTTCAAAGTAGCTTTGTTATCGGTTAATTCAATAAAAAACGTCCACATAGCAAAAAAATCATAAACATATATTAGTTTATCACCTTTGCGTCTTAAAACTTCAGTTAGCGAGCAGTTATCCATAGAAATATCGTCATCATCTTCAGACATATTGCACAAAGGAATCTCAATTCCTTGTTCCCAATCCTCATCGGCTCTATAAAAAGAAGCCATTTCTTGTCCGCTAAAACCAAAAGATTTTGCAATGGTAAAATGTAAATTTTCTAAGCTAATAGTTTCATTTACAATAATATCTCTAATTACATCTTCTTCAACATCTAAAATAACTCTAATTTTATAAGCCATAACTTTCATTTTTTAAGAAAGCACAAAGTTACAATTTAAAGTTAAATTCCTATTTTTACAGTCTAACATTTTTTTATGAATCGTAAAAAAGAAATACTTTTAGAATTAAATAAAATGTGTGAGAACACATTGAATGAAACTTTAAGCATAGTATATACAGATTTGGGTGAAGATTTTTTAGTTGCTACAATGCCTGTAGATTCTAGAGTTCACCAGCCTGATGGAATTTTAAATGGAGGAGCAACGATGGCTTTGGCCGAAAGTGTTGGGAGTCCGGCATCTATCTTGGCGATTGATCGCAGTAAATACAGCGTTCGTGGAATAGAATTTTCGGCAAATCATTTAAGAAGTGTTAAAAGCGGATTGGTTACGGCAACTGCAAAAATAATTCACAAAGGAAAAACCATTCATTTGGTTGAAATTAAAATTGTTGATGACCGTGACAGGCTTATTTCTATTTGTAAAATAACCAATTATATATTAGCTAAATAAAATACAATCTTCAACAATAAATCTGCTATTTTGCAACATCAAATAATTCATTTTTTTAATAAAATAAGCGAAGTTTTAAAGTCAGACTTGCCCTTTGTTGTGTACCGTAAACCCAATGAAAAATTGGTATCAGTTTTAGTACAAAGCACTAACAAACTTTTTTATTTAGATACTTTTGCTACAAATGGATTTGTGTTTGCACCGTTTAATAAAGATGAAGAAAAAATATTATTTCCATTAACTGCTTGTGAACAATTTTCATTAAATATTACAGACTTTAATGAATTGCAAATTTCTGAAGAAAAAACAATTGTAGAAAATGTTTTAGATGTTCAAGATTCAAAGCTTCAGCATTTGAATTTGGTGCAAAAAACAATTGATTTTATTCAACAAAAAGAAGCTGATAAAATTGTAGTTTCAAGAAAAGAGCGGTTAAAATCTTCAAACTTTAATTTGTTGAATAGTTATAAAAAAATGTTGAATAATTATCCAAATGCAATGGTTTACTTGTGGTTTCATCCAAAAGTTGGTTGTTGGTTGGGCGCTTCACCAGAGCGTTTAATTCATTGTAATAAACAACATTTTAAAACAATGGCTTTAGCAGGTACACAAGCTTATGTAGATACTGTTGAAGTTGATTGGAAGCACAAAGAAAAAGAAGAGCAACAATTTGTAACAGATTATATTTTAAATACCATTAATGGTGTTGTTAATCATATAAAATACACAAAACCATATACCGTTAAAGCCGGAAATTTATTGCATTTGCGTACCGATATTTATGGCGATTTACAAAGCGAAAATGGCTTGGAACAGTTGATTGAACGATTGCATCCAACTCCTGCTATTTGTGGTGTTCCTAAAAAAATAGCCAATCATTTTATTGCTGAAAATGAGGGTTATAACAGAAGTTTTTATGCAGGTTATTTAGGTGAAATAAACTTAAATTGTGAAACCAATTTGTATGTAAATTTACGTTGTATGCAAATAGTAAACAGTGAAATTTCAATTTATATTGGAGGAGGAATTACTGCCGAAAGCAATGCTGAAAAGGAATGGGACGAAACCGTTTTTAAGACGGAAGTAATGAAAAAAATATTGTAAAAAAACAAGAAATACCAAGTTCACCTTTCAAAGGATTTTTTTTAAATGTTGGTGGGGACTTTTTTAAAAAAAACTAGCAATTATTCCCAAATTTTAACGATTTTAAATAAACCCAGTATTTCTTTGTTTTGCATTCAAAAGTAGCAATGTTGTATAGATATTAGCTTTCAAATCGTAAAAATCAATACCTAAATCGTAAATTAAACTTGTAAATTTTAAATAGTTTAATAGTTGAAAGGTTTAAGGGGTGAAAAAGTATAATAATAGTTACAATGAATTGAAATACGCTAAGGTTTTGTTTTAATAAGGTAAATTTTTAGATTGTATTGATAAACTACAAATATTAAACTTTTACTGCAACTGAATAAAAGTTTACTTATCCCTGTTCACTGTTTCTCTTCTTAAACTCTGTGGGTGTGTAGTTTTCAACGTTTCTAAATATTCGAATAAATGAATTTACAGAACCAAAACCAGCCCGTTCACTAATTTCGGCAATGGTTAGTTCTGGATGGTTTTTTAATAATAATTTTGCCTCATTTACACGATATTTATTTACAAATAAATTAAAATTACATTCAAAACTTTCATTAATAACTTTTGAAACATAAGAGCGGTTGGTACCAATATTTTTGGCTACGTCTAAAATATTTAATTGTGAATTTAACCAAGGTTTTTTAGTGTTAAAATAATGCAGTAAGTTTTTTTCAATTATCACCAATTCCTGTTGATGGTTTTCTTCTTCTAAAGTAGCATCGGAATCAATATCTAAATTTATTTCCGCAGGAATTTGACGCAATCCAACAATGGTTAAAATAATGTACAACAAGGTAAATAAAGTGCACATATATAGTAATTGTAATCCGTTTTCATTTAAAGGTGTTCTTCCAATAACGGTTACATAAAATCCTGGAATAGACATTAATAAAATGAAAGAAATGTTTACTATATAAAAATATTTTAATTGAAATTTATCTAAATTAGAATAAAAATCATTCATTTTATTTTTGGCAAAAAATAGAAATTTGATGGTTAAATAATTATAGAAAACAATTTGAACCAAATGAAACATACGACTTCCTTTGTATAAATAAGCCAAATATTTTGCAGATGAACTATTGAGTTCAGTTCCGTATAAATTATTATTCATATAAGATTCATAGTCTGCCCAATTCGAAAAAACAACAGTAAACAGCATAAATATGGCAATAGCAATAGAAGGAATAAAGTGGTATATCCATTTAATAGATATGGGCGAAAAATTAAAAGCGCTATAAATATATAAGTAGTATAATGGGTAAAATGCTAGTAATGAGGCTAAAAATAAAAAATCAAAAAACCGAAATGCAGCCCAGTATTCATTAAACGATAAAAAATGCCCTACAAATAATAAAAAGCTATCGAAAAAAAACAGTGCTAAAAACAATCTGTTTTTAAATTGTTTATTGCTACTAGCAGCTAAAAATATGGCACCATACAAGTTTACAAAAAGCGTTGATAGTAATGCAATAATTTTAATCAAAGTAAAATTTTTTAGGTTTAAAAAATAAAAATAGGGTAATTTTACAGATGTTTAAATGATATTTGTCAACTTCAAAATTCAACACATTTCTATGTTAATTGCTATGTAAAGTTTATGTAAATTTGCGTTTTAATTATATAAAATGCCTTTGTATCCCAAAAATGAATTAGCGCAACTGTTAATTGCTTCTTTTGTAGCTCACAATATTGAGCATGTAGTAATTTCACCTGGTTCTAGAAACGCACCTTTAACTATTGGTTTTTCAAATCATCCATCTATTAAAACGTATAGTGTTGTAGATGAGCGTTGTGCTGCATTTTTTGCTTTGGGTATGGCACAGCAATTGCAAAAACCTGTTGCTGTTGTTTGTACATCGGGCTCTGCATTGTTAAATTATTACCCAGCCATTGCTGAGGCTTTTTATAGCAATATTCCGTTGATTGTAGTTTCTGCCGATAGACCTGCTCATTTGATTGATGTTGGAGACGGACAAACCATTAGACAAGATAATGTTTTTGAAAATCATATTTTGACGGCCATTAATTTAAATGAAACTTACGCTGTTAAAAGTTCAGTTATTGAAATGATTGATGAAACAATAACAGTTTCAAAATTGCAAAAAGGACCTGTTCATATCAATATTCCTTTTGATGAACCTTTGTATGAAACGACTTCAGATATATTGGTTTTAGATGAAGTTTTAGATGAAGTTGAGGAAATTCCTTTGGATGTTGATGAATTGCAACAATATGCCAATGTTTGGAATAGCGCAGCTAAAAAAATAGTTTTGGTTGGTGAACATTATCCAAGTGATTTGTTGCAAATACAGTTAACACATTTAACTAAAGATCCTTCGGTGTTGGTTTTGGTAGAAAATACAGCAAATGTTTCGCACGATAAATTTATCAATAGCATTGATAAGTTAATTTTTCCGTTGGAAGATGCTGAATTAACACAATTTCAACCTGTAATTTTGCTGACTTTAGGTGGTTTAATTGTTTCAAAAAAAATAAAGCAACATCTTCGTAAATTTAAACCTACTTTACATTGGCATGTAGATTCAAAAAGGGCTTTTGATACTTTTTTTTGTTTAAAACATCACTTTAAAATTTCACCCGAATTATTTTTTAGTCAGTTTTTCTTTTTAACAAAACCTTTTGAAAGCAATTTTCAACAATTTTGGTTGTCTAAAAAAGCAATCAGATTGCAAAAGCATCAACAATATATTGAAAATTGTGTGTTTTCAGATTTAAAAGTCTTTGATGTTTTACTAAAATCAATTCCTGAAAATAGTCAATTACAGATAAGTAATAGTTCAATTATCAGATATTCACAATTGTTTGATATTAAAAAATCACTGCAAGTTTTTTGTAATAGAGGTACAAGTGGAATTGATGGAAGCACCAGTACGGCAATTGGAGCTGCAGTTGTTTCAGCTAAAAAAACAGTATTTATAACGGGTGATATCAGCTTTTTTTATGATAGTAATGCGTTGTGGAACAATTATATGCCTTCTGATTTTAGAATTATTTTAGTAAATAATGGCGGTGGTGGTATTTTTAGATTTATTCCAGGTCCAAAGCAATCGGAATCATTGGATTATTTTGAAACACCACATAAATTAACAGCAGAACATTTGTGTAAAATGTATAAATTTGAATATAAATCGGCACATGATTTAATATCTTTAAAAAATCAATTGTCAGATTTTTATAATGAATCAAGTTTCCCTAAATTATTAGAAATTTTTACACCTAGAGAAGAAAACGATTTGATATTGAAAGCATATTTCAACAATTTAAAAGAATAAAAAAATGGATTTAAAAATAGGAGATAAAGTAAGTTTAATTGTGGTTAGAAAAGCAGGAATTGGATTTACAGTTTTGGTTGAAGAAGAGTTTGAAGGAATGCTTTACCGCAATGAATTGTACCAAAAAATAGAAGAAGGTCAACGTTTAGATGGTTATGTTAAAAAGATTAGAGATGATGGGAAACTGGACATTAGTTTAAATCCGATTGGTTTTAAAAGAACGGTTGTTACCAATGAAATTAAGATTTTAAATGCTTTAAAAGCAAATGAAGGTTTTTTACCACTGCATGACAAAAGCACTCCAGACGAAATAAAATACCAGTTAGGTATGAGTAAAAAAGCATTTAAAAGTGCTGTAGGTGGTTTGTTTAAACAAAAGTTGATTGTTATTTCAGAAGAAGGGATTACAAAATCTTAAAGGAAAAAAAGTCAAAAGTTGAATCTAGCATTTAAAAATAAATGCTAGATTCCATATTTTAGTTTAATCTACACTCATTAAATTGTTACTTAAAGCTTGCTTGTTAACCATAACTGAGATGGTTTTTAATTTAAAAAAGGCTTTACTCATATATACGTAACCATTATTTCCAATACGGTTAGAGTCTGCTCCCCAAGAGTTTTTTACTTTGTAATATTCAGTGCCATTTTGGTCTTTTACAAGTCCAACAATGTGCATTAAATGATCGTCTGTAGTGTTGTAATTTTCAAATTCCTGTTGTCTAAATTCGGGAGTAACATTTTTTTCTTCAACAATATAGGCCAATGATTTTTCTTCTTCAGCAGGGTTGTTTGGCAATACAGCAATACCATTTTTAGAAGAAAATGTTTTTTCAGAAACATCGCAGTCCAAAGCCAAAGTATAACCATTTTTTAAGGCGTAATCTACTTCATCTACCAACTGATTTAGCGTAATATTATAAAACAGTCCATTTGAAAAGTTATCAGGAATATTTAAAACAAAAAACGTGTTGTAAGGTTGGTGTATAAATGAAGTTAAAGTAATGTAGTTACTTGTATTTAATTGTGTCATTGCTAAAAACGACTTAGCATCGTAAACTTCGCCGTTGTATTTAAATGTTTTTGGAGGCGCACCTAGTTGCGCATTTAAAATAGAATCAATAGCTATTTTCCAATTTGGGATGATCGCATTTTTATCGTTTTTAATATAAATATCCAATACCTTTTGAAGTTCAGGAACCACATTTTCGTGATTGTGAATTGTAGCATCACCAACCAAACCGCTATATGCACTTTCAGGCATTAAACCATTTAATTGAACAGAGTTTAAAACATCGTGAGCCAAACCTCCTTCGCTAAACTGGGTTTTGCCTTGGCGCATTACATAATTCCAAGCTTTTGCTTCATAAGTATTGCGAACGTTGTAAATTTCAGAAATATCAATCATTTGACCTGTAGTTCTAAAAATTTCAGATTCTAAAAATGAAGAAGTAGAAAAACTCCAGCAAGTACCAGTATTTCCTTGACTTTTTACAGCCGAAGCTTCTATGTCAATTATGGTAGTAAACGCATACTTTTGTTCATTAGGGATGTTAACTTTTAAAACGGCACCTTCTTGTGCAAACAATTGGGTAGCAATAAAAAGTAATAAAAAAGTTGTAAATAATTTTTTCATGGGATTGTTTTAATTTTGAGGTTTAGATTACATTCCTATTCCTGTTTGGTTTAGGACTCTTTCAACATTTTGATAATAGGCATCGGCATTTGGATCACCTTCAGGTAATTTCATATAGCCACTTTTATAATATTTAAGGGCTTGTTTTGGTTTGTTTCCAGTTTCGTAATAACGACCAATATAATAATCTCCAATAGGAGATTCAATATAAAGTTTGTTTATCATTTCGCCATATTCTTTTAGATAATCGCCATTTTCTTTATCCATTACAATACCTTCAATAGCAAAAATATCTTTTTCTCTCATTTTTAAATTACTTCCAAATAAATATTCAATTTCAACATATTTATTTTCTAAATACGCAATGGCTTCAGGTGGAGATAAATCTTTGATATTTGACTCAAATTCTTCTTTTGAAATAGGAGAGTATAATTCAAAAATAAAAGACAGTGCGCTTGAAATAGATTGTCCAACAGATGAAGTTACTGTACTATTCTGAAAATAGTCGTATCTATATTTGAATTTAGGATTTTCGTTTGCTACTAATAATTGGTTTAATGCATTTATTGTAGTTTCTTTTTTGTCTGAATTTCGTTTGCAGTTAGATAGGTAATAGTAAATATTTTCGTCTTTTATAACTTTTGATTTATCATTCACTAAATGAGGTATGTCCATAGCAAGAGATGGATTGATGTTTATGTAGGCATTAAATCCAGGGTAATTTTCAATTAAAAAATAATTGGTAAAATTTGCAGTTAAAGTGTTTCCTATAATTGTTTTAAATGGTGAAACTCTGTAATTATCATTAAAATAAGTAAAAAGTTCACTTCTAATAAACCTGTAAAATGCTTCACTTTGTTTGGTAGGTAAGCTATTTTCTTTTTTGTATGAACAGTCTTCTTCACGTTCGTTGTATTGATTTTGTTGAATTCCTACTATAATTTGTTCAGGAGCTTCATCGGTATTTGCAAATAAAATAGCATTTCCAACATAAGCATCAAATAATAGTTCAGCATCTAAAACAATGGTAAGCGGATAAAATTTTGTAGAATCTTGATGGTAACTTGGCGGAATGTAGATTTTTAACGTACGGTTATTGTCTAATTCATACGACTCGAAATTTTTAATTTTAATGTCTTGTGACCAGCAGTTAAATGCCATTAAAAATATAGGTAAGAATAATACTAATTTTTTCATAAAAATAGGTTTGACAGCAAAAATAGTGATTTTAATTAAAATCTTTAGCCAAACTAATTCTAAAGTATAAATAGCTAATTTACTTATGAAAGGTTTTTTAAACTTTTTAATCTTTAGTTTTTTTAACCATAAAAATAAATTATTTTTACCCTTAAATTAATAAATATATGCAAGAAATTAAATGGGAAACCGTTCGAGAATTTGAAGATATTACCTATAAAAAGTGTAATGGTGTTGCTCGAATTGCATTTAACAGACCCAATATTAGAAATGCTTTTAGACCAAAAACAACTAAAGAACTTTATGATGCGTTTTATGATGCTGGTGAAGATACATCTATAGGTGTTGTGTTGCTTTCTGCTGAAGGCCCATCAACAAAAGATGGTGTATATTCGTTTTGTAGTGGTGGCGATCAAACTGCTCGTGGACACCAAGGTTATGTTGGTGAAGATGGATATCATCGTTTAAATATTTTAGAAGTTCAACGTTTAATTCGTTTTATGCCAAAAGCTGTAATTGCGGTTGTGCCAGGTTGGGCTGTTGGAGGCGGACATAGTTTGCATGTGGTTTGCGATTTAACTTTAGCAAGTAAAGAACATGCTATTTTTAAACAAACCGATGCAGATGTTACAAGTTTTGATGGTGGTTATGGATCGGCTTATTTGGCTAAAATGGTTGGACAAAAAAAAGCGCGTGAAATATTTTTCTTAGGAAGAAATTATTCTGCACAAGAAGCTTTTGAAATGGGTATGGTAAACGCTGTTATTCCACATAACGAATTAGAAAATACGGCTTATGAGTGGGCTCAGGAAATATTAGCAAAATCACCAACATCTATTAAAATGTTGAAATTTGCTATGAATTTAACCGATGATGGTATGGTTGGGCAGCAGGTTTTTGCTGGTGAAGCTACTCGTTTGGCTTATATGACAGATGAAGCAAAAGAAGGTAGAAATGCTTTTTTAGAAAAGAGAAAACCAAATTTTGAAAAAAAATGGATTCCTTAATGGTTAATGAATAAGGAATAATTAAAAAATGAATAATTAAAATTTCCTTTTTGGGGAAATAAAAATAAAAGGTGATATGAAAATAATTTGTATTGGTCGTAATTATGCAAAACATATAGAAGAATTACAAAATGAAAAACCAGAAAACCCTGTTGTTTTTTTAAAACCAGATTCTGCAATATTGGCAAAGAATCAACCTTTTTTTATACCACCTTTTTCAAACAATGTTCATTTTGAAGTAGAGGTTTTGGTTAAAATCAATAAAGTTGGTAAATACATTCAAGAAAAATTTGCCCATAAATACTACGATGAAATTGGTTTGGGAATTGATTTTACAGCTCGTGATATTCAAGATGCTAGCAGAGAAAAAGGTTTGCCTTGGGAAAAAGCCAAGGCTTTTGATGGTAGTGCAGCAATGAGTGAATTTTTTCCAAAAGAAAATTTTGGTGATTTAAATAATTTAGAATTTAAATTATTTAAAAATAATGAGTTGGTTCAAGATGGAAATACCAACGCAATGTTGTGGAAAATAGACGAATTAATTGCATATGTATCACAATACTTCACCCTTAAAAAGGGCGATGTTATTTTTACCGGAACTCCAGCAGGAGTTGGTAAGGTACATGAAAATGATGTACTTACTGGGACAATTCAAAACAAAGAAATGTTTTCGGTTAAAATAAAATAACCTTTTTAACAGGTCGCAAATAAAAAAGGTTTTGTTGGTTCAGGACCTTCTTTTCTGTGTTCTTTTAAAATATTATATCCGTAGTGTGTTTTTACTAAATTGTTAAAATTGTATTTCAATCTAGGAAATTCACGCAACAATTTATTAAAATCTTTTGTAGATGATTGTTGCATAAAGTGATGTAAAATTTCAGTATAAGCTTTGGTTAAAGTAATATTGAATTTATCGCTTTTAAGTGCATTTTTGTAATAATTACTTTTAATTTCATTGTTTTTAAGAATAGCAATATTTAAGCCATACTTATTTATTAAAATCCAAGTTAGCCTTAAAAGGGTTTCGTGTGTAAATAATGCAGGGTCTAAAGTGCAATTTTCAATTTGCTCTAATAGTTCATTGTCGCTTAATTCAATTTCGGGTGTCATAGCAGTTAATAATTATGTTCATTTAAAAGATGCAAATTTATAAAAATGGTTGCGTTTAGAAGTGCTTTTTTGATGGATGTGATGTTATATTTTTCTTAAAAAGTTTATACATTTACCTTTATAATATAATAAAAAAATATGTACGCAGAAATAATTACAATTGGAGATGAAATATTAATTGGTCAAATTTTAGACACAAACTCTAAATGGATTGCTGAAGAGTTAAATAAAATTGGAATTTCAGTATACCAAATTACATCTATCCAAGATGATAAGCAGCATATTTTAAAGGCATTAAAACAGGCTCAGGAAAATTGTGATATTGTAATTGTAACAGGTGGATTAGGGCCAACAAAAGACGATATTACAAAGTTAACATTGGCTGAATATTTTAATGACAAACTTGTTTTAAATGAAGAAATCGCCCATCATATTAAAAATATGTTTGAGAAGCTAAATTATACGTTTACAGAAATTAACAGAAATCAGGCATTGGTACCTACAAAATGTGAACCTTTAAAAAATGAATTGGGAACCGCACCTGGAATGTGGTTTTATAATAATGGTAAAGTGTTGGTTTCATTAGCAGGTGTGCCATATGAAATGAAGGGATTGATGGAAAAAAGTGTGTTGCCAAAACTTACAAAAACTTTTAAGCTACCTTATATACTTCACAAAACAATTTTAACCTACGGAATAGGAGAGAGTATGTTGTCTGAAAAAATTGAAGATTGGGAAATAAATCTGCCTAATTTTATTAGCTTGGCTTATTTGCCTTCGTTTGGCAGTGTAAGGTTGCGGTTAACTGCTAAAGGAATAGATAGTGATATTTTAGTAAATGCAATTGATTTAGAGGTTGAAAAATTAAAAGCAATTATACCAGATGTTATTGTTGGTTTTGATGAAAGTGAATTGATTGAAGCGGTAATAGGTAAGTTACTAACTGAAAAAAAACAGCATTTAGCTGTTGCAGAAAGTTGTACTGGTGGAAATATTGCAAAAAAACTGACTTCAATTGCGGGTTCTTCTAATTATTTTATTGGTGCAGTGGTTGCTTACAATGCCTCAATAAAAATAAATGAATTAAATGTTGATGCCCAATTAATAGAAAAACATACAGTTGTTAGTGCTCAGGTTGCAGAAGCAATGGCTATTGGAATTAGAGAAAAATACAAAACAGATTATGCGATTGCAACCACTGGTAATGCTGGGCCTACGACAGATTTAACTGATGAATCAGTTGGTGTTGTTTATATTGCAATTGCATCGCCAACACATGTTTTTTCAGAGAAATATTTTTTTGGAAAACCACGTGAAAAGGTAATTGAACGTACTTCAATTAAAGCATTGGAATTGCTTCAAAAAGAAATTTTAAAAAACTAGTAAAATAAGTTTGTGTATTACGTTTAAAAAATTTAATTTTGCATCTCGTTTTGAGAATACATAAAAAAGTATAGAATTATGTCAAGAGTTTGTGAACTTACTGGTAAAAAAGCAATGGTTGGAAACAATGTTTCTCACGCCATGAATAAAACTAAAAGAAAATTTGACGCTAACTTAATAAAGAAGCGTTTTTATATTCCTGAAGAGGATAAATGGGTAACTTTAAAAGTTTCTACATCAGCTTTAAAGAATATTAACAAATTAGGAATCTCGGCTGTTCTTAAAAAAGCTAGAGAAAAAGGATTTTATAAAAATTAATTATATTAGGAAATGGCAAAGGCTAAAGGGAATAGAATTCAAGTAATTTTAGAGTGCACAGAGCACAAGGCAACTGGAGTACCAGGAACTTCTAGATATATTACTACGAAGAATAAAAAGAACACACCTGATAGAATGGAAATTAAAAAATTCAATCCTATCTTGAAAAAAGTAACTGTTCATAAAGAAATTAAATAATTAGAGGTTTTCTAAAGGAAACGTCAAATAAAACATAGGATTATGGCAAAGAAATCAGTAGCATCGTTACAAACAGGTTCAAAGAGATTAACAAAAGCAATAAAAATGGTAAAATCTCCAAAATCTGGAGCTTATACTTTTGTTGAAGCAATTGTTGATCCAGCAAATGTTAAAGATTTTTTAAGTAAAAAATAATTTTACTTATTAAAATAATATATAAGCTACTTTCTTATTAGAAAGTAGCTTTTTCTTTTTATATTTATACCGTTAAATTGTAAAAAATGAGTTTATTTAAAAGAATTTTTTCAAAAGAAAAGAAAGAAACTTTAGATAAAGGATTGGAAAAAACAAAAACCTCTTTTTTTTCAAAACTATCTAAAGCAGTTGCAGGTAAAACCAAAGTAGATGATGATGTACTTGATAATTTAGAAGAAGTTTTAGTTTCGTCGGATGTGGGCGTTAAAACTACTTTAAAAATTATTGATAGAATTGAAGCTAGAATCGCTAAAGATAAATACTTAGGAACTGAGGAGTTAAATAGCATTCTGAGAGAAGAAATTGCAGGTTTATTAGCAGAAACCAATGTTGGTAACGAAATTGACTTTAATATTCCTTCAACCAAAAAACCTTATGTAATTATGGTTGTTGGTGTAAATGGGGTTGGAAAAACAACAACTATTGGTAAGTTGGCTTCACAATTCAAGAAAAAAGGATATAAAGTTGTATTGGGTGCAGCCGATACTTTTAGAGCTGCAGCTATTGATCAATTGCAAGTTTGGGCAGATAGAGTAGGTGTGCCAATTGTTCGTCAGGAAATGGGGAGTGATCCTGCATCTGTAGCATTTGATACTTTAAAATCTGCAGTTGCACAAAATGCCGATGTTGTTATTATTGATACAGCAGGAAGATTGCACAATAAGGTAAACTTAATGAATGAGCTGACAAAAGTTAAGCGTGTAATGCAAAAAGTTGTTGAAGATGCGCCACATGAAGTTTTATTGGTATTAGATGGTTCTACTGGTCAAAATGCATTTGAACAAGCAAGTCAATTTACAAAGGCAACTGAAGTTACTGCGTTGGCTGTTACCAAATTAGATGGTACAGCAAAAGGAGGCGTTGTTATTGGTATATCAGATCAGTTTCAAATTCCGGTTAAATATATTGGAGTAGGTGAAGGCATAGATGATTTACAGGTTTTTAATAAAATTGAATTTGTAGATTCTTTTTTCAAATAAAAATTATCGAATAATTTACAAAAGACCTTTTATGTTTCTAAAATGTAAAAGGTCTTTTTTTATAGCATTCATTTAAAAAGTAGTACTTTTGACGTCGTTAAACTAAGAAAATGAGAACCAAATCAAAAAAAGAAAATAAAATCAATGTTGTAACTTTGGGATGTTCAAAAAACATTTACGATAGTGAGGTTTTAATGGGGCAACTAAAAGCAAACAACAAAAATGTTGTTCATGAAGATGAAAACGATGAAGGAAATATTGTTGTAATTAATACTTGTGGTTTTATTGGTGATGCCAAAGAAGAATCTATCAATACTATTTTACATTATGTAAATAAAAAAGAATTAGGTGAAGTTGATAGAGTTTATGTATCGGGTTGTTTAAGTGAACGTTATAAGCCAGATTTGCAAAAAGAAATTCCGAATGTTGATGAGTATTTTGGAACACACGATTTGCCAAATTTACTTAAAGTATTAGAAGCAGATTATAAACATGAGTTAATAGGTGAACGTTTAACTACAACACCAATTCATTACGCATATTTAAAAATTGCCGAGGGTTGTGATAGACCATGTTCATTTTGTGCTATACCTTTAATGAGAGGTAAAAATGTTTCAACACCTATAGAAAATTTGGTTATTGAAGCTACAAAATTGGCAAAAAAAGGAATTAAAGAACTTATTTTAATTGCGCAGGATTTAACGTATTACGGTTTAGATATTTACAACAAAAGAGCTTTGGCCGATTTGTTGAAAGAATTGGTGAAAATTGATGGTATTGAGTGGATTCGTTTGCATTATGCTTTTCCAACTGGATTTCCTTTAGATGTGTTGGAAGTTATACACAATGAACCAAAAGTTTGTAATTATTTAGACATTCCGTTACAGCATATTAATGATGATATTTTGAAGTCTATGCGCAGAGGTACTTCACACGAAAAAACAACAAATTTAATTGCAGCGTTTAGAAAGTCTGTTCCAAATATGGCAATTAGAACGACTTTAATTGTTGGTTATCCTGGTGAAACTGAAGAAGCTTTTGAAGAGTTGAAAGATTGGATTAAAGAAATGCGTTTTGAGCGCTTAGGTGCTTTTGCTTATTCTCACGAAGAAAATACGCATGCATATAATTTGGTTGATGATGTTCCAGAAGATGTTAAGCAACAGCGTGTTAATGAAATTATGGATATTCAAAGTCAAATTTCTTTTGATTTAAATCAGGAAAAAGTTGGAGAAATATTTAAAGTGATTATAGATAGAAAAGATGGAAATGTTTTTGTGGGAAGAACAGAATTTGATTCGCCAGACGTTGATAATGAAGTTTTAATAGATGCAACAAAGCATTATGTGCAAGTAGGTAAGTTTGCCAATATTAAAATAACATCTGCTACAGAATTTGATTTATACGGAGAACCTGTTTAAAATAGATTTAAAAGTACAAAAATATGACTGTCTGAAAAGACAGTCTTTTTTTTGTAAATTTGTGTAAGTAAAGCTGTTTTTTTGCTACTAAAAGATCAAATCAATTTTATGAAAGAAATATTTACAAAAAAAACATTTTCACCTTCTAATATCATTTTTATGGTTGTTTTGGTTGTTATGTTATATCCACCTAGTAGAGAATGGGTTATGCGTCAAATTGCATTTTCTCCTTCTATTGAAAATGTTGAGGAATCTGATAAGATTGCAAATTACAATTGGGATTTGCAAGGTTTAAATACTGAAAATATCAATTTTAATCAGTTGAAAGGTAAAGTTATTTTGGTTAATTTTTGGGCTACTTGGTGTCCGCCTTGCAGAGCTGAATTACCTATGATTCAAGAATTGTATGATGGTTATAAAGATAAAATCGAATTTGTTTTTGTAACCACTGAAAATTGGCAGACAGTTGATTCTTTTTTTAAGAAAAACAACTACAATTTGCCAGTATATAATTCTATAAGTTCACCTCCAGCTTTGTTTACAAAAACAAATAGTATACCTGCAACTTATTTAATAGATCAAGACGGAAATGTTTTAATTAGTAAAACGGGTTCTGCAGATTGGAATAGTAAAAAGGTAAGAACGTTATTGGATGATTTAATAGGCAAGTATTGATTTAAATTGACACAATATCGATACTATTCCGTAAAGTGTGTAAACATATTTTTAGGGTTCAATTTTATCAAGTTGAACCCTATTTTCAAATATAGTCATAAATTGGTTTAAAATGAATCTCCAGTTATGAATAGGCATTGTCCATTTTTTTGTGACCTCACCAAGGGCTAAATACACTGATTTTTTCTCAACTTTATTGGTTAGAAAAGAGAGCTTGTTTTTAATGTATTTTATAGATTTTACCTTATTCGTTTTGTTAAAAAATTAATTGTATAGATATTTTAATTACATTAAATATTTATGAATTAATAAAAGTAATTCAGATTTTTTTATTGGTTTTGAGATATAGTCATTACATCCTGCTTTCAGCGCTTTTTCTTTATCACCAGATAAGCCAAAGGCTGTTTGCGCAATTATAACTATTTTTTTATTAAATTCTCGTATCTGTTTTGTTGTTTCATAGCCATTCATTTCGGGCATTTGAATATCCATTAAAACTAAGTCAATATCAGTATTGTTTTTACAAATTTCAATAGCTTCTTTTCCGTTTTTAGCGATTAAAATTTCTTTACTAATAGTTTCAACCATTATTGAAATTAGTAATTCAGATGTTTCATCATCTTCGGTGATTAATATTTTAAGTTTTTGTTTATCAGTATTGTAATCTTCAACTTTTAACAAAGAATCATTGTTTAAATTAGTTTTTGTTTTAGACGTATAAGGTAATTTGAAATAAAAAGTAGACCCAATACCAATTTCACTTTCAACCCAAATTTTGCCCCCAAGCATTTCTACATAGGCTTTAGATATTGACAAACCTAGACCAGCGCCTTGTATAGCCAATTTATCAAGAATATCAGCTTGGATAAAACGCTCAAATACTGCTGATTGTCTGTTTTTTGGAATTCCAATTCCTGTATCTTTTACATAAAATTCAAGTGTTTCATCTTTTATGTAATATCCAATTTCAATTTCGCCTTCATCACTATATTTTAGCGCATTTTTTACCAAATTAGTTAATATTGAATAAAATTTTTCAGAATCAGTGTCTATAAAAATTTCTTGTGTTGTTGAAGGAGAATTTAATTTAAGTTGCATCCCTTTTTCTTCAACTTGAGGTTTGAAGAATTTATAAATAAAATCAATTTTTTCATTAATGCAGGTTTTGGTTTTATGAACTTTCATAAGTCCTGCTTCAATTTTTGAAATATCAATAATATCATTGATAATATTTAGCATTCGATTGCCACTTTTTTCTATTATTTTAATATAATCCTGTTGTTTTTCACCAGTAAGATTTGGATTTTTTAATAATTCAGAAAAACCTAGAATTCCGTTCATAGGCGTTCTTATTTCGTGACTCATATTTGCTAAAAATGCAGATTTTAATCGATCGCTTTCTTCTGCTTTATCTTTAGCCTTAATTAATTCTGATTCAAATTGTTTTATTTTAGTAATATCTTGACAAGTTCCAAAGGCTTTAATCGGTTTGTTGTTTTTGTCGTGTATAATTCGCCATTGTTCTTGCACATGTTTTATTGTTTTTGAAGGCGTTATAATGCGATGTTGTACACTGTGATAATTTTTTGAAGAAAAGGATTCCGCAAAAGCAGCTTCAATTCGTTCAATATCATCAGGATGAACATAATTTAAAAATGAAGGGTGTGAATTTTTAAAGTCTTCTTCATCGAGTTCAAAAATATTATAAGTTTCTTTCGACCATACAACTTCCATGGTTTCTAAATTTGTTTCCCAGTTTCCAACTTTTGCAACAGATTGTGCATCAATTAAACGTGCTTCATTTAATTCAGCTTTTTCTTTGGCTGTAATTAATTCATTTTGAAATTTTTTAACTTGTGTTACATCTGAAAATATAACTGCAAAAAAATCTTTTTTAGGAGAGTAAGCCACAACATTATAGTGCTTATCTAATTCTTGTGAATAATTTTCAAAATGAAATGGGGTACCAGTTTTGGCTACATTTCCATAATTATCTATCCATACTTGTTCAATATTAGGCATAATTTCTTTTATTGTTTTACCTAATAAATCAACTTTTTTAAGACCTGTTAATTTTTCAAACCCTTTGTTTAAATTTACAAATCGGTAATCAATTGGTTTGTTGTTTATATCATAAATCATTTCGTGAATTGCAAAACCTTCATCCATATTTTCAAACAGACTTCTAAATTGCGCTTCACTTTTTTGAGCATCATCTTTGGCTTTTATTAATTCTAATTCAATTTCTTTTCTGTCAGTTAAATCAATTTCAAGTCCATCCCAACATACAATTCCATTAATTATTCGAGGTTGTGAAATGTAATAAGACCATCTAATTGTTCCATCAGGATTAAAAACTCTTGCTTCAGTTTGAAATATTGACATATTTTTTAAAGCCTCTTTTTCTTTTTCAAGAAGCCCATTAATATCATCAGGATGTAATTTGGAATAAATTAAATCTGGATTTTCCATTGCTTCTTTAACAGTACAACCGTATAATTTATTTACAGCTTCACTAACATAATTAAATTGCCGTTTGTTTTCATCTAACATAGCAACTTGATATATCATACCGTTTACAAAATTGTCAGCAATTAGTTTTAATTGTTTTTCACTTGCTTCGGCTTTTTCTTTAGCTGTAATTAATTCATTTTCAGCCATTTTTCGCTCAGTAATATCTTCATACGAAATTACAACTCCATAATCCTTTATTGGTGCAGCATTAACATTTATCCATGCAGTTTTATTGATTTCTTTCGTTATACCCATTTCAATATTAAATATAGGGCGTTGTTCATTCAATGCTCTAACACTGGCATATTCTTCTGGAGGCATTAATGTTCCGTCAGGTCTAATTATAGACCATTCAACTCCGTCAATAGAACGTTGTAATTGTTCTTCCTTAGAAAGTCCCAAAATTCTTTCTGCAGCCGAATTTGATGTTATGATTTGTCCATTTTCATTAGCCAATGTAATTCCTATTGGCAAAGTATCAAATAGTACACGAAATTTTCTTTCGTTTCTTTCAGCTTTTTCTTTGGCTTTTATTAATTCTAATTCAATATTTTTTCTATCTGTAATGTCTTGAGCGGCACCCCAAAGAGCTATTGTTTTACCATTGGTGTCTTTAACGGCTTCACCGCGTACCCACATCCAACCATGACCACCATCAGTACGAACCGTTTTTAATTCAAGTTCATAAGGTGTGCCTGTTTGTTTTGTGTTTTCAAGAGCTGTTGCTAAAGTTTCCCAACTTTCAGGAGTAAACAATTTCATATGTTCAGTGTACGGAGGAACTGGGAGGGTTGGATCAAAGCCGTACATTTTGTATAATTCGGTAGTCCAAATAACATTATTTGTTTCTATATCTAAATACCAACTACCAATATGTGTTATTTCCTGTGCTTTTTTTAGTTCTAACTCGTTTCTCTCAGCTTGTTCTTTGGCTTTTTTGAGTTCTTTTTCATTTTGAATGCGTTGTGTAATATCACTCCAAGTGGCATGCAACATTGTTTCGCCTTTTACAACAATAGGCATAAGAGATACCTCAACAATAAACTCTTCACTATTAGCATTTATACAGGTCCAATCAAAACGATGTGAACCATTTTGGTAAGCAATATCAATCATTTCTTCAGCACATTTTTCTGAAGTTTGACCATTTGGTTGATATTTAGGAGAAATACTTGCAGGTGTTTGTAACAGAAGTTCCTCTTTGGTCATTTTTAATAAATTCAAAGTAGCTTGGTTGAACTCAACAAATTTCCCAGAACTATTAAGAAGTAATATTGCATCAGAAGAATCTTCAAAAAGTTTTTTAAAGATGATTTCATTTTCTTTTGCTTTTTGCATTATTTTAAGAGATTCTTTTTTAGATGCAATTAAATCTAAGTTGGAAGCTCCTAAATCAGCTAAAAAAAAGGTGAATTCAGATAAAAGTTCAATTTTCTTTTTAACTTCATCATTACTTATAATTTGAACTTTTGAAAGAGCTTCTAGATATTCTTTTTCATTATAATTGAATTTTTTAGCTTGCTGTTTAAAAAATTCAATATTAGGCTCTTCTGAAAGAAATTGTCCAATAAATAAGGTACCTATAGTTTTGTCTTTTACAACAATAGGCATAGCAACATCAGTCATACCATTTAGGCATTTGTAAATTGAATAATGTGCTCCGTTTTTTATTTTACTTGCTATAACAGTATCACTTGTTAAACAATTTTTACAAGAGTCTGCATTTACTCTATGAAATTTACTACAGATTTCTTGCCAAGCTGATGAAACTAAAACATTGCCCTCTTTGTCTAGTACAGAAACTCCTGTAGTACCTGTTGTATCTGTAAACTTCTCTAATAAATTTTGTAGCTTTTTTATATCAATAACTTCAGAAATGTGATTTTCCATTTATATTTTTTTGCTAGTTTGATCTCTCAACATCAACTGAAATTATATTGTTTTTACTTGCTAAATTTCACAAAGAAGCAGAATGGTTTTATATAACTTTTGTTTTATATTGAGGTGTTTTTTATATTACAATAGATTTTTTTATAATACTTTTTGTTTCAAAATCTGTTATAGAAATTGTTACAACTCAAATATAAAAAAAATGTAGATTTTAAACATTTATTAGGTCGCTTAATTTTGTGGTACAATGTATTGTTTTTAATGTACTTTTATTTTTAAGAAACAGTATTAAATTGTAAATAAACCTCTTGAATCGCCTTAAAACAGGGCGGTTTTGATTTGATAAAAACTTTTTATTTTTTTTTATTCAAATGAAACATGTGATTTTTTGTAACATTTGTTACAGAGGTTTTGCTTGTAATTACTGTTTTTTAATTCCACCTAAATGCTTAGATTAAATTACAGATTTTAGTTAAACTTAAGCTTGTGAAATTTGTAGTTGCTAGAAGTTTATTTTTTTAAATGTTATTATTTTTAAATCAAATTACTTTATTTTTTGGCAATAAAATATTGAAAGTAGTTCCCACATTAAGTTCGCTTGTAACAGTTATTTGACCATTATTTAATTTTACAAAATCATGCACAATGTTAAGACCAAGTCCTGTTCCTTTTTCACCTTTTGTGCCAATTGTAGTTTTGTTTTCATCAATATCAAAAATATTTTTAAGTTTTTCTGCTGAAATACCAACACCTTGATCTATAACTTGTATTTCAGTAAAATTATTATTTGTAGATGCTTTAAAATAAATGCTGCTATTTTCAGTAGAAAATTTTAAGGCATTACTGGTTAAGTTTCTTAAAATGGTCATCACACAGTTTTTATCGGCCCATACATAAATGTTTTCATCAATTTCAGCCAACAATTGAATGTTTTTTGCTTTTGCTTGTTGTAAATAAATTTCAATGTTTTTATCAATGTAATTTTTTAAATTTAAATTTTCAGGTTTATGCGGAATTACATTTTCTTCTTTTAGCGCCCAATTTAATAAACCATCAAGTAAATTTAACAATTGGTCTTTAGATTTATTTAATAGATTTAAAGTATTGTCTAAAAATTTATCTTCATTGTGTTTTTCGCTATAATTTTCTTTTATATGATCTCTTAAAAGATCAAAAAATCCAATAAAGTTGCCTATAGGCCCTCTTATGTCATGCGCTATAATTGAGAAAAAACGGGTTTTGGTTTTATTCATACTATCAAGCTCATTACGTTGTTTTTGTAATTCAATATTAGCTTTAGATAGCTGGTGGTTTGTTTGTTTAATGCGTTTATTTTTATGAAATAAAATAAAAGAAAAAATGATTACAATTATTAAAACGAAAAGAGTAAAAAAACCTATTTTTTGTTCATCTTCTAGTCTTTGTGAAATTATTTGTTGATTTTTTTCATTTTGAAAATTGATAGAATCAAGTCGCTGTTCAAATGCAAAGTTAGCCTGCATAATTGTTAGCTTTTTTAGCATTTCTTTGTTACGAAGGCTGTCTTCAATTTTAGAGAATATTAAATGATTGTTATAGGCATTTTTATAATTTCCCAATTCATTTTCAACTTTTGAGAGATATTTTGTTCCTTCACCTATTAAATCTGGAGAAGGAATCTCTTTTGCAAGAAAAATACCTTCTTCTAAATATTGTTTTGCGTTATTAAATTTGTTTTGTTTGTAATAATTTTTCCCAATTCCTATTAATGAATTGGTTTTATTCAATTTAGATTCAAAACTTTTATTGATTTGTATAGATTGAAAATAATTTTCTAAAGATTTTGTAAAATTACCAAGTCCAAACTCTACCTTTCCAATGCTATTATAGCTCTCTGCGATACTAAATGTATCCTTTAGTTTTATTCTAATACCAAGTGATTTTTTTAAATTAATCATAGCTTCAGAATAATTGCCTTTAACTTCGTTGATGCTTCCAATATTATTTAAACAGTCACTTATTCTGGCCGAATCATTTAATTTTTCATAAATTATAAGTGATTTTTTATAATTATTAATGGCATCATCAAATTCGTTATTTTGTTTGTGGATAATCCCAATGTTATTATAACACAGCGCAATACCTTCAAGATCATTCTTTTTTTTGCTGATGTCTAATAATTTTAAATAATACTTTAAAGCAAAAGCATAATTATCCTGATATAAACTAAGACCTGCTATATAGCTGTAGACAACTATAAAAGAAGCGGTATCTTTTATTTCTTCAAAAGCTTCGGCAGATTTTATGTTGTTTTTAATTGAATTTGAGTAGTCGGATTTGGTTTTATAAATTAATCCAATTTGAAAGTAACTTTTTCCAATAATTTTTTTATGTCCAATCTTGGTAGCATTTTTAATCAATTCTTTATATAGATTTAATGCAAGTTCAGGGTTACCATATAAATTGGTAAAAAAAGCTTCTTCAAATTTTGCCTCAATAATACCTTCTTTATAATTAATTTTTTTGGCAATATTCAGTGCTTTGTTAATATTTGTGATTGCTTGTAAAGAATCAGTTTTTCTTACTTGTCGTACAATTTGTATATAAGTGTCAACTTTTTGTTTTTCTGAAATATTGGTTTTAAGTACATTAAAAAGCGAGTCTAAATCAACTTTTTTTTGCGCTTGAATATTTATAATAAATAGGGATAGAATTATAAAAAATAATTTTTTCATTAATAGTGGGATTAGTTGTAAATTAACTAAAATAATTAAATGTAAATAAAATCAAAACGTTTTATTTTTTAAAATTAGCGGTAATTAGACTAAACAAATAAATTTAATGTACAGTTTTTTAACATTTAAAATTAATGATTAATTTATCTAACACCTATCTTAATGATAATTAAAGTTATATTTTTAGCTATTTTAAGTTTAATTTATATTCAATATTTGTAATTATAAATATAAAATAGATCTCTTAATAATTTAAGTTTTATTTTACATAATTAAAAATAACATTTGTAATTCTCAGTATTTTAAAATTGAACTATTATATTTGTTTTATAATTTAAATACAAAAATCAATTATGAAAAATTATTTTAAGGTTTTATCAATTTTTATAATCTGTATTATTTTTAGTAATACATTAAAAGCTCAGATAACTTATGACTATGATAAAGATGCTGATTTTACACAATTTAAAACTTATAGTTTTGGTGGTTGGCAAGATGACTGTGATAAGTTAATTAACGATTTAGATAAAAAAAGAATTTTGCAATCTTTTAAATCTGAATTTACACAAAGAGATATGGATTATGTTTTAGGAGATGCAGATGTTGTTGTAACATTATTTTTGGTAATTGATGAAAAAACTAGCACAACAGCTTATTCTAATTACATGGGAACAGGTATGGGTTATGGTCCTGGTTTTCGTGGAGGTTTTTATGGTGGGTATTATAGACCGGCTTGGGGCTGGGGTGGTGGATATTCTACAACAACATATACCGAAGATGATTATAGAGTAGGTACTTTTGTAGTTGATATTTATGATGCGAAATCTAAGAAATTAGTATGGCAAGGTGTTTCTCAAAAAACAATCAATGAAAACGCAAGTAAAAGAAGTAAAACAATTCCTAAAGGTGTTTCAAAATTGATGAAAAATTATCCGATTAAACCAATAAAAAAATAAATAAATTTTTAAATAACTTATTATAAAAAAAGCTTTTAAATAATTACACAATTACTTAAAAGCTTTTTTTATTGATATTAGTTTATATTTGATAAAAAAAATCTTTAAAATATTTTTTAATAAATTAAAAAGAAAGAATGAGAAAGTATATTTCAACAATATGTATGTTGTTATTTTGTGTGCAAATGGCTCAAAGTCAGGTGTTGATAACTCTTTTGTTTGGAGATAAGTTAAATTCAGATAAGATAAAATTTGGTTTAGAGGGAGGAATGAATTTTGCCAATGTTTCAAATCTTGAAACTGCAACAACGAATACATTTTTTAATATTGGGTTTTATTTTGATTTTAAAATAAAGGATAGTCCTAATTGGTATTTGCATTCAGGTGTTATTGTTAAATCTACTATGGGAGCTAAATTAGCACCCTATTCATTAGAAGACGAAGCTTTGGATGCGCTTTTTTTAAATGGAGAAGTAGATAGAAGATTGCAATATTGGAATATACCTTTTTTAGCAAGATATAAGTTTAATAACAATATTTTTATAGAGGCAGGTCCAATGATTGGTGTTTTTTATAAAGGAACCGATATATTTACAAATCAAGTTGATGGAGATGATTTGCAATATGACAATAAGATTAAGAAACAAAATTCGCTTCTTGATATGGGGCTAGAAGGAGGAATTGGTTATCATGCTAAAAATGTACTGCACGGTCTTAATTTTGGTGTACGCTATTATCATGGTTTGGTAAATACTTCAAAAATAGAAAATGCAAATCAAAAAAACACTTCATATTATATTTATGTTGGTTTGCCTGTTGGGGCTGGAGAAAGAGCACAAGCTAAGAAAAAAGCTGCTGCTGAAAAAAAGGCAATAAAAGCCGCTGAAAAAGCAGCCAAAAGAATAGATAAAGGTAAAAAAGGTAAAAAGAAATCAAATAAAAATTAATCTCAAGCAAATAAAATAGTATATTTAATTCACTAAAATTTAGTTTTTAAGCTAAGTTTTAATGAATTTTTTATTTTTAAAATAAATATGGAACAATATTTCCAAGCTACCATAGCAATGTTGGCAGTTATAAATCCTGTTGTTTGTGGAGCTATGTTATTAGATATTCAAAAGGGTAAAGATTTAAATGTAAATATACAAGTAGCATTTAAAGCAATGTTTATTGTTTTAATAATTTTATTAATATCAGCATTTGGAGGTAAGTTTATTTTAAATGTTTTTGGAATTTCAGAAGAAGCATTTAAAATAGTAGGAGGTATTATTATTGGTTTTCTTGGATTTCAAATGTTATTTGGTATTCAGGGAAATTCAAATAACAATACAACAGGAGATTTAACTAAGCTTATTTTATTTGCTGCGAGTCCAGGAACAATTACAATGGTAATGACTTTGGCTGCCGTGCATCATTATGAAGGTATTCCTGTTTCTGCAGTTGTAGGTGTTATAGCTGCAGTGCTTATTTCATTAGTAATTATTTTAGCAATGCTCTTTGTAGCAGCAAAAAAAAATGTAAGTGGACAGGGGTTTATAACCAAATTTATGGGGTTAATTATTGTAGCTATGGGATTACAATTTATGCTAGATGGAATTAAAGATTTTTTTGGAATTTGAGAGCGTAGCTAAAAAAAAGAAGTGTAATAGAATATAAATGTCGATAACCAAACAAATACAGCCTGAAAATTGGATTGAACGTGTTAGTGTATTTTCTGATGATAATAAAGGAAGACTTGTGTCAATTACTTTATGCAATTCAGAGATACTAGTAGACGAAATTCCTTTAATGAGCGTAAATTACAATTACCAGTTTAAAGGGTATGATATGGTTATATCAGTAGGAGGTGATGCTGTTGAATTAAATCATATTATCAATGCACCACTCGAATTATGGGAAACACAAAATGATTATGGAGATATTACTTCAATAGAGATAATTGATTTTAATAACAATGAATATATAGTTACCTTTTGTAAATAAATTATATGAACAAGAAAATTACGAGTATAAATCACACACCAATAGTTTTAATAATTGCTTCTTTTGTTATTATCATTGCCGGAATTATGAATGCTGTTTCATTAATTAATGCTTTATTAATGGGGCTTTTTATTAGCATAGTATGTGCTCAGCCTATAAACTGGCTGCAATCTAAAAAAGTGCCAAAATCCTTGGCTCTTTTAATTGTTTTAATAGGGATAACTGTAGTTTTTATTTTTTTTATTGAAGTAATTGGTAGTTCGTTATCATCGTTTTCTCAAAATGTTGATGTTTATGAAGCTAACTTAAAAAAAATGAGCGAAAACTTGTTTTTAAATTTAGAAAGTAGGGGCTTTAATGTTTCATTTAAAAACATAACTAATTTGGTAGATGTTTCAAAAGCAATGAATATTACAGCCAATTTATTAAGTAAATTAGGGGGTTTTATGGGTAATGCTTTAACCATTTTCTTTTTAACCATTTTTCTTCTTTTAGAATTAGATAGTATTTCAATAAAAACAAAAATTATTTACCAAGATTCAAAAAAATCAAGTTCGTATTTTAGTGTTATAATTAAAAATATCCGTCATTATTTAACAATAAAAACAATGACTAGTGCTTTAACAGGTGTACTTATATGGATTCCTTTGTATATAATTGATTTAGATTATGCTATAATATGGGCACTTATAGCATTTTTATTAAACTTTATTCCTAATTTTGGTTCTATAATAGCAGCCATTCCTGCAATACTTTTTGCTTTAATTCAGCAAGGATTTGATGGTGTTTTTTGGACGGTATCAATATTTCTTGTGGTAAATATGATTGTTGGAAATTTTGTTGAACCAAAAGTAATGGGAAGAGGTTTAGGGCTTTCTACATATGTTGTTTTTGTATCATTATTATTTTGGGGATTTATTTTAGGTACAATTGGTATGTTTTTATCAGTGCCTTTAACTATGGCAATAAAAATTATGTTAGAGCAAAATAAGCAAACCCAATGGATTGCTATTTTATTAGGCTCAAGCGAAGAAGCAATAGCTATATTAGAGAATAAAGAAAATAAAAATGTTTTATGAAAAATCAAATTACTTTTAGACAAATTTGTTGTTTGTTATTACTTATTTTATGCACACATTTTAATCAGATTTTTGCTCAAAAAGAAGAAAAAAAGAAAATTTCATTTAAAGATTCACTTGATGGTGCTTTTGATATTAGCGAGTTTTTAATTGAACCACAGGGGTTTATGCCCATTCCAATTATTGTTACAGAGCCTGCGGTTGGTTATGGAGGTGGACTTGCAGCGTTGTTTATAACGCCTCAAAAAAAGAAATATGATGTTCCGGTACCTCCAAATATTTCTGGGGTTATCGGTTTAGGGACATCAAATAAAACATGGATGGCAGCCTTATTTCATTTTCATGTTTGGGGTCCAGATAAAATTAGATATTTAGGAGCTGTTGCTAAACCAAGCGTAAATATTAAATATTATGGGAACAATAGTGATTTTTTAAGTAAAAATCCTATAGAGTTTAACTTAGATGCCTGGTTAGTTATGCAACGTGTTAATGTTAGAGTTGCTAAATCTAACTTATTTGTAGGGGGCTCTTATATGTTTTTTCAAGGAAAAACAAAATTTGAACCGTATTTAGACACACCCGTTTTAGGGCCAATATTTGATAAATTATTGAGTAAATTAAATAATACAACTACCATTAGTATGCTTACACCAATGGTAAATTGGGATACTAGAAATAATATTTTTACCCCATCAAAAGGTGTGAATACTGGTTTTCAATTTATGTACAATGCAACCTGGCTTGGTGGTGATCAAAATTATTATCAAATTAATCCTTATTTTTTAGGATATCAAAAAATAAGCGATAATATTTTATCGGCCTTTAGATTTGATTCTAATTTTATGATAGGAGGTGATTCTCCTTTTTATGCAAAGCCATTTATACAATTAAGAGGTGTACCTGCTATGAAATATCAAAGTGACAATACAATGCTTGTAGAAACAGAATGGAAATTTAAAGTTTACAAACGTTGGTCGTTAGATTTTTTTGGTGGTACAGGTAAAGCTTTCAAATCTTTTGATGAATTTGGACCTGCAACTTTGGTTTATAATTACGGACTTGGCTTTAGATATAAATTGGCACGTTTGTTTGATGTAGATGCAGGTGTAGATTTTGCTTGGAGCAACAATAAAGATTTTGCTTTTAGCATTGTTTTTGGAAGTGCTTGGAGTAAATAAAAATCTATAATAAATAATTAAATAATATATTTGTTGCTTATTTTTTAATTAATAAATACTTATGAAAAATCAAAAAACTACAATTTTAACAATGCTACTCGTTTTTATTTTTATAGGAACAGGTTTCGCACAGTACGCAACTAAAAAAATTAGAACAAAGCACGAAGCTTATACAGATAGTTTAAAGCAGGTAGACTATAAATTTGTTTTTCCTATTTTAGGAAAAGGAGCCTATAAAAAAGGATTTGATATTCCTTATCCTGCTGGTGTTATGGCAAATTATATTTATATGAAACAAAATATAATTGTAGAAAATTTAAAATTAGGTTTTAAAAATGGAGATACAGATATTCCTTTAACTCCTACAGATTTTATTGGTTTTGGTGAAAATACCAGTACTGCTTGGGGATATAACGTTAGAGCCGATTTATGGGTGTTGCCTTTTTTTAATGTGTATGGTATTTATGGTAATTCTACTTCAAGAACCGAAATTAACATTGTTAAACCTATTTCTCTTAATTCTGTTGTAGAACAAAATGTTAGAACTAGTGGTTTTGGAGCATTATTAGCTGCAGGTTTAGGTCCTATTTTTATATCAGCCGATTTTAACTGGACTTGGAGTAAGCCTGAATATTTAGATAAAAGTGTTATGGTAAATGTGATGGGATTAAGAGCAGGACATGTATTTACTTTTAAAAACAATCCTAAAAGTAATATTGGTGTTTGGATAGGTACAATGAATATTGGAATTGCAGCTGATACTAAAGGTGAACTTGCTTTAAAAGAGGCATTACCAGTTGATTTTTGGGATAAAAAAGACCAGTTTGTTGAAAATTATGATGCGTGGTATGATGGTTTATCAATTGCTGAAAAACTATTAGCTGATAAAGTACTAACACCGCTTGTTGATGCTATTGATAATATTCAGGAAGATGCTACTGTTAGATATGGTTTAGAGAAAAGACCACAGGAAACATGGAGTGGTCTAGTTGGTGCTCAATATCAAATTAATAAACGTTGGATGATTAGAACGGAAGCCAGTGTTCTTGGGAATAGAAAATCAATCCTAGGTTCAGTAAATTACCGTTTTTTAATATAAATTAATATTTTAGATTATAAAAAAGCCCTGAAATTTGTGTTTCAGGGCTTTTTTGCTATTGTAATTTTTTTTTAGTAATCTAAATGTTATTTAAATTACTTTGATAGATAGATTGGTTTTTGATATGATATTCATATAAAACAGTAATTATTCAATGGTTTTTATTGAAAAAATATCTTGTTATTGAATATAAATTTAAAAATTAGTTATATTAGCTATTAAAAATTTATTCAATGAAACTAAGCTCACTTATTCTAGGGTTGTCTTTTTTCTTATTTATTTCTTGTAAAGAAAAAGAACAACAAAAAATGCCACCACAACAAATTAAAGTTGTTGAAGTTATTAAAAAAGACATTCCAATTTATAATTATTTTGTTGGAGAAGTTTTTGGAGAAGAAGACGTCTCTATAAATGCCCGTGTTGAAGGTTATTTAACAGGTATCTTATTTACTGAAGGTGCAAGAGTAAAAAAAGGAGATTTATTATATACCATAGATCCAGAGCCATTTAATGCAGCTATTGCTGGTGAAAAAAGTAAAGTTACAGAAGCGCAAACAAAATATCTAAATTCTGAAAATAATTTAGCAAGGGTAAAGCCATTGGCTGAAATGGATGCGGTAAGTAAAAGTGATTTAGATTTTGCCTTAGCAGATAGAGATGCATCGTTAGCAGCCAGAAAAGCAGCTGAAGCATCTTTAAAAATGGCACAAATTAATTTAAGTTATACGCAAATTAAAGCACCTATTAATGGTTTTATTGGTAAAACACAAGCTAGAGTAGGTGATTTTGTTGGTAGAAGCCCAAATCCTGTAATTATTAATACCATTTCAAAAGTTGATAATGTACGAGTGCAATTTTTTATCAATGAAACAAATTATTTAATTTTTGCAAAAGAATTTGCAGAAGCTCATAGAGATTTAGATGTTGAAAAAAGAGCGCAAAAAGCTGAAATAGAATTGTTGCTTACTGATGGGTCTACGCATCCATACAAAGGTAAAGTAGATTTTATAAATAGAGAAATTGATGCTTCAACTGGAGCCATTTTAATACAGGCTTCTTTTCCTAATCCCGAATTAATTTTGAGACCAGGACAGTATGCTCGTATTAAAGTTAAAAGTAAAGTAGAAAAGGATGCATTATTGGTGCCTCAAAGAGTTGTAACAGAATTACAGGGTGAATATTCAATTTTTGTAGTCAATGCTGAAAATAAAATTGAATCTAGAAGAATTGTTATAGGAGATTCTTTTGATGATTATTATATTGTTAAAGAAGGAATTTCTGAAGGAGATAAAATTGTATTTGAAGGCTTGCAAAAAGTAGGTAATGGTTTAGAGGTGATACCTGAAATCACTGTTTTTGAAAGTCAATTTAAAAAACAATAAGCTGAATATGTCTGAAAATAAAGGAAATTTTTTCGTCCACCGGCCAATTGTAGCCATTGTAATTGCCATTGTAATTGTGATTGTTGGTACGGTATCTTTAGTAGGTTTACCTATTGAGCAATATCCAAATTTAACACCTCCAATTGTTCAGGTTAGTGCAAAATATACTGGTGCAAACGCCATAAATGTTGAAGAGTCTGTAGCCACACCATTAGAACAACAAATAAATGGTGTTGATAATATGATTTATATGAAATCTACCAATGCCAATGATGGTAGTATGAATATACAAGTGTCGTTTGATGTAGGTACAGATCCTGATATGAATACGGTTTTAACACAAAACAAAGTATCTGCAGCTTCAGCAAAACTACCTTCTTCTGTAACAAAATTAGGGGTTACAACCCAAAAAGCTTTGCCTAACGTTTTAATGTTGGTAGCTTTAACTTCTGATGATGGTAGATATGATCAAGATTTTTTAGGAAATTATGCTTTAATCAATATCAAAGATCAATTGGCCAGAGTAAAAGGTATTGGTAAAGTTGATGTTATGGGAGCATCTGACTATTCTATGAGAATATGGATTAAGCCTGATAGAATTTCACATTTAGGCTTAACTGTACCAGAAATAATAAATGCAATAAATGAACAAAATATTATTGTTCCAGGTGGAAAATTTGGAGCCGAACCAGCACCGGTAGGTACTGAGTTTACTTACACGGTTCGTTTGCCAGAGCGTTTTAACTCTGCTGAAGCCTTTGAAGATATAGTAGTTAGAACACAATCTGATGGGTCTCAAATTAAATTAGGTGATGTTGCAAGCGTTAATTTAGGCGTTGAAACTTACAATATGATTCCAAGAATGAATGGTAAAACTTCAGCAATTATTGCTTTATATCAAGCACCTGGATCTAACGGATTAGAATTGGCAAAACAAATTAAAGCAGAAATGGAAAGTTTATCAAAAAATTTTCCAGAAAGTATCAGATACGATGTTTCTTTAGACACAACAAAAGCTATTGAAGCGGGTATAAAAGACATTGTGGTTACTTTAATAATAGCTTTAATATTGGTTGTATTGGTTGTATTCATTTTTATTCAAGATTGGAGAGCAACATTAATTCCAACATTGGCAATTCCAGTTTCTTTAATTGGTGCATTTATTTTCTTTCCAAGTTTAGGTTTTACAATCAATGTATTGTCACTTTTAGGATTGGTATTGGCCATTGGTATTGTGGTAGATGATGCCATTGTAGTTGTTGAAGCTGTTCAGGTAAATATAGCAAAAGGAATGAATGCTAAAGAAGCAACGCTTGATGCTATGAGAAAAGTAACGGCTCCTGTAATTGCAACTACTTTGGTTTTAGTTGCTGTATTTATTCCGGTAGCAGGTATGGCAGGTATTACCGGTTTGTTATATCAACAGTTTGCCATAACAATTGTTGTTTCTGTATTGGTTTCCTCTGTAAATGCTTTAACATTAAGTCCTGCGTTGTGTTCACTTTTATTAAAAGAGCCAAAACCGTATAAAGGTCCTTTGGGTTGGTTTTTTGGAAAGTTTAACAAAGGAATGGATAAATCTACAGACTCTTATATGAGTTATACCAATATTGTTTCAAGAAAAATAAAACGAGGGATTGTATTTATTGTTATTATGACAATTGGTGCGGGTATTTTTGGTAGTATGGTTCCTGGCGGATTTATTCCTGAAGAAGATATGGGATATTTCTTTGTAAACGTTCAATTGCCCAATGCAGCATCTATTCAAAGATCTGATGTAGTAACTAAAGAAGTTGAAAAAATTCTACAGGAAATTCCAGAAGTAGAATATATCACTACTGCTACAGGATACAGTATTCTTTCGGGTGCAATGATTTCAAATACCGGATTTTTATTTGTAGGAATAAAAGATTGGTCTGAAAGAGATATTACAGCAAAAGAAGTAATTGACATTGTAAATAAAAAATTATTTTTAGGTATAAAGGATGCCCAAGCATTTGCCTTTGGACCTCCAGCAATTCCTGGCTTGGGTAATGGTTCAGGATTTAGTATTATGCTACAAGACAGGGTAGGTAATTCGCCTCAATATTTAGCTGAAAATTCAATGAAGTTTTTGAAAGCAGCCAATGAACGACCTGAAATTGGTAGAGCTGCTACAACTTTTCAAGCAACTGTTCCGCAGCGATTTATGGATATTGATAAAGAAAAAGCATTGAAATTGGGTGTTAAATTAAGCGATCTTTATACTACTGTTGGTGCTTTTATGGGTGGTGCTTATGTAAATGATTTTACCCGATTTGGTAGATTGTATAAAACATATATTCAAGCAGAACCTGAATATAGAGTTGATCCTTCACAAATTAATAATTTCTTTATAAAAAATAACCAAGGAGAAATGGTTCCGTTATCAACATTGGCAACTATTAAACCAATTTCGGGCCCCGATTATACAACTCGATTTAATTTATACAGATCTGTTGAAGTTACTGGTGCTCCTGCAGAAGGATACACTTCTGATCAAGCCAGGCAGGCATTGAAAGAAGTAGCAGCAGAAGTTTTACCGCCAGATATGGGCTATAGTTGGAATGCAATGTCTTATCAAGAAGAAAAAGCTTCAGGATCTTTAAGTATTATTTTAACGTTTTCACTGCTTTTTGTATTCTTAATATTAGCAGCTCAATATGAAAGTTGGTCGTTGCCTTTTGCAATTTTATTAGGTACACCATTTGCAATTTTTGGAGCCTTATTTTTTCTATGGATTGGTCGTTTAATTAGTCCAACTTTTGAAAATAACATTTTTGCACAAGTCTCCTTTGTAATGTTGATTGGGATGGCTGCAAAAAATGCCATTTTAATTGTTGAATTTGCCAATGACGAATTTAAAAATGGTATGAGTTTATTTGATGCAGCAATGGCAGCTTCAAAATCCAGATTTAGACCAATATTAATGACAGCTTTTTCATTTATTTTGGGTGTTTTTCCTTTGGTTGTAGCTTCAGGTTCAGGTGCCGAATCTCGAAAAGTAATGGGTATGGCATTGCTTGGTGGTATGGGAATTGCAACATTTTTAGGTGTTTTTTTGTATCCAATGCTTTTTGTCTTTATAGGTAAAATTGCTGGATATGAAAAGAAGCGAGATCAACAAAAAGAACTTGAATTAAAAATTGCTAAAACCACTGAATAATGAAACAGAAATTAATTACATATTTAAGCATTTTCTTAGTGATTTTAACTGTTACCTCTTGTAAAGTAGGACCTAATTATCACGAGCCTAAAATTGCTAGTCCAGAAATTTTCAAATATGAAAATAACAAAATAGATAGTATTATAGATTTAAAATGGTGGGAGATTTTTAAAGATCCTATTTTAGATTCATTAATTAATGTAGGATTAAGAGAAAATAAAGATTTGCTAATTGCAGCAAGCAGAGTTGATCAGGCTAGGGCAAATTTAGGCTACAACAAAGCAGATTATGGTCCTAAAATTGGCGTACAAGCCAGTGCTTCAGGAACTAATAATATTGCAGGTAACATTTTAAATAACAATATCAAATCCTTTGGAGCTTCTGCAACATTTAACTGGGAAATTGATTTTTGGGGAAAATACCGTAGAAGTACTGAAGCTGCTAGAGCTTCATTACTAGGGTCTTTTTATGGTAAAAGAGCAGTTGAATTAGGGTTGATAAGTGAAATTGCCAGAAATTATTTTCAATTAATGAATTATAAAACTTCATTAGCAATTTCTAAAAATACGGTAGAAATTAGAAATAATGCATTGAAAATTATTCAAAATAGATTTGATAAAGGATATACAAATATTATTGATGTAAATCAGGCTCAAATTCAAAAAGCAATTGCAGAGGCTACCATACCAGTTTATCAACGTCAAATTGCTTTTACAGAAAATAATTTAAGTGTACTTTTAGGTAAATATTCAGACAATATTTTGGTACATAGTTCTTATAAAGACAATCCTTTACCTGCTGATATACCTAGTGGAATCCCTTCTGAAATGTTGCAAAGACGTCCAGATATACTTCAAAGTGAGCAGTTGTATAAACAGCAAAATGCTTTGATTGGTGTTGCAACAGCAATGCGTTTTCCATCAATTAGTTTAACAGGTCTTTTAGGAGTTGGTAGTAATGATATGTCGTCGTTGTTAAATAGTGGATTAGGTTGGAGTGCTGGTGCAAATTTATTGAGTCCGCTATTTGAATGGGGAAAAAATGCAAGACGTGTTGATATTGAAAGAGAAAAAGCAAAACAATATTTGTTAAGTTATGAGAAAAATATTCTGGTTGCTTTTAGTGATGTAAATAATGCGTTAACTGAAATTTCAACTTATAAAGATGAAATGGTTGCTTATAAAACTATGCTTGATGCAGCTCAAAATGCAAGTAAGCTTTCTTATGAAAGATATTATCAAGGTGTAACAAGTTATTTAGAAGTAATATTAAATGAGCAAACAGAATTTGAAGCACAACTTTCTTATTCAAAAAATTATCAAGATTTATTAATTTCTTATGTGAATTTATACCAAGCTTTAGGTGGAGGATGGATATCTAATGAAGAGTTAGATAAGTATGCTGAACAAGTTGCTAAAGATCAGGGAGTTGATGTGAGTTTAGTTGATAAAAGTAAGTTGGTATATCAAGGTCAAGTAGTTGATTATCACTTAACACCTGAGCAAGAAAAAGCAAGAAAGGAGTTTGCTAAAATTCAAAGAAAAAAAGAAAGAGAAGAAAGAAAGTCTTTAAACTAAAATAATGATGTTAAATAAAGATAGTTGGTTTGAAGATATCTATAAATTTAGATTTGAAATATTCTTTATCAGTTTATTGAGTATTTTATTTTCAGGTATTTTTTTTCCAGAAAATATTTTTAATATTGACGTAGCTCCATTTCTTTATTTGATAAATGCTTTTTCTGGTATTCTTGTTGTTTTTAAAAGTAAAAAAAATATAAATTTTGCTAAAATTTTACTGATTGTGATTTTTTTGCATTTTATTATTTCATTTTTTTTAAAGCAAAACTCAAGATATTTTGAGGTTTTTAAATTAATAGCATTTTCTGTTTTTTATGTATTGATAACGTATGATTTAATTAAACAAGTTTTACTCGCCGCTATTATTGATAGAAATGTGATTTTTGGATTGATGTGTGGATACTTTTGTATAGGATTGGTTTGTTCTTTTATGTTTATTACCATCGAAATTTTTTACCCAGGATCATTTAATGGTGTTGTAAGTGATGGTGGTTATATAAAAGAATATAGCTCACTTGTTTATTTTTCATATATTACCTTATTAACAATAGGTTTTGGAGATATAACACCAATAACTTTATTGGCAAAAAAAGCAACTTTATTAACTGGATTTATGGGACAGTTTTATATGGTAATTTTAACTGCTATTATTGTAGGAAAGTATATTTCTCAACTTGATAATGAGCGCCGTGAAATAGAATAAGTGATTTATTATTAAATAAAAACAGCCCATTAAAATATATTTTAATGGGCTGTTTTTAATTTAAAATTGAAAATAAATAAACTGTTCACCACTGCCTTGAGCAACTGTAATTAAAATGAGCATAATTGCCCATAAGATTCCTAAAACTGTAGGTGATGTATTTTTTGAAACATTTTTAACGGTTGTATTTCGCATAAACCAATGGCATAAAAATAAGATTGAAATAACTACAAATACCTTAATAATATCAAATGATTGTAATATTTTTTCACCATCCGGATTAAGAAATAACATAGATGATAAAATGTTTTTTGCAGTTACAAAGTCCTTTGCTCTAAAAAATACCCAAGTTATATTTACACAAGTGTAGGTTAATAAAGCTAAAAATATACCGTTTTTTGCAGTTATTTTAAAAGGAAAATACTGCCGTTGTAATCGTTCCAAAATTAAATATAACCCATGTAAGCCACCCCAGGCTATAAATGTCCAAGCAGCTCCATGCCACAAACCTCCTATTAGCATTGTAGTCATAAGAGCAATGTACATTCTTGTAATTCCAAATTTATTACCACCTAACGGAATATATAAGTAATCTTTTAACCAGCTAGATAAAGAAATGTGCCATCGTTTCCATAAATCAGAAAAACCTAATGAGGCATAAGGATACATAAAATTGTCTGGTAAAATAATACCTAGCATTAAGGCAACACCAATAGCACAAGTTGAGTAACCTGCAAAGTCAAAGAATATTTGACCAGAAAATGCTAGAGTACCAGACCAAGCATCCCAAATATTAAGTATTTTATCAGAATTAAATATGCTATCTGATGTGTCGGATAAAAGAGTGTCAGCTAAAACTACTTTCATAAACAATCCTAAAGTAAATAAAAAAACACCCCATATAAATTGATTTAATGTGGCTTTTTTGGTTTCATAAAATTGTTCAATTAAATCTTTTGCTCTTACAATTGGTCCTGCAACTAATTGTGGGAAAAAGGTAACATACAGTGCGAAATCTAAAAAAGTGTTTGCTGGTTTTATTTTTTTATTATAAATATCTATGGTATATGACATAGTTTGAAAAGTGTAAAATGAGATACCCATTGGAAGTAAAATATCCATTTTTTGTGGATGATAATATATATCAAGAGCATTAACCATTGCGGTAAAATTTTCTAATATAAAGTTACCATATTTAAAAAATGCCAAAAACCCGAGATTAACAAACATACTAAGTAGTAACCATAGTTTTCTGTAAATAGGGTCTTCTTCTTTATTCAGTTTATTGCCTGCAATCCAGTCTATAATAGTTGAAATCCACAGTAAGATAATTAAAGGTGGATTCCATAAACCATAAAATAAATAACTAGCAATTAAAAGCATTCTCTTTTTAGAAGTCCAGTTTAAGAAATTGGAATAATATAAAGCCAATATAATGACTAAAAACACAATAAAACTTAAAGAATTAAATAACATAATTAGTTTCTATTAAGGTTAAATAAAGCACCATCATTTTTCATTATTTTACATAATTCACGAGTATAAAACATGGCATCTTTTGCAGATAAATGTGACCATTCTGGACATTCAAAATGCTTCAATTGTTCGTAATCTTCAAAATGATAAGATTTAACATTGGTTTTTGAAATTAAATCATCCCAAAAATCAGATCTTGGAAAAGCCATATTTTCCCCAACTCTAACTCCTCCAGAAGAAGGACACCTCACTAAAATTAAATTCCCGCCACGAGCTGTAAATCGTTCAACATCTTCCATAAAAAAAGCCATTGTAGACTCTTTATCTGGTGGAGGTGAAGTGCTACCAAAATATCCCCAAACTTTTATAATGGTATTTGCAAAAGCTGTATCTTTTTCTGTTTTATCAGACATTTTTACATTTCTGTCTAAATCAATATCTGAAAATCTATAAAATGGAGGAATTTGATTGTTAGTTCTATTTCCAATTTTAATTCTCGAAATAAGAGATTTTAAGTTTAAATCGTCTGACCATTCTTCATCATCGGCTCTTAAAAAAGCAAAATTGCTTTGAAGTGGAATTGATAATATATTGTTTATACGTTGTGCATATGTTCTATCGTAAAAATAATTTACCCTACTTTGGATTCTATTCCATGGAGATGCCATTGGATAAGTTGTTGAAAAAAATAAACCAGGAGTAACGCCTAAAATAACCGTACCGTTAAATGTGGTTTTTTCTACAAGATCTCTAAATCCGGGTAAAGGTGAAGCACCAGCTGTTGCTAATTGTATTGGTCGTATACCGGTTTCTTTTTCAAATGCATCTAGTTGAAAATCAAAAAGAACACGTGAGGAACCAAATAATACGATGTCATTTTTAGAAGCACGTTCTACTAAAGCCCTTTGTACTGCCCACAATGCTTTATCATCCTCAATATTTGGTAAATAGCCTTGAGATCGCCAATACAATTCCCAAGAACCTATTGCCATTATAAATATAATCACAGTAATTGTGATTGATTTTTTTAAGTGCATGATTAGTAAATAGTTAGTAGTTAAATAAATAAAAATTAATTGAGTATAAATTATTTTATTATTTCCGCAGCCTGTTTTGTATCTGTATACTGTTGAAAGTTAGTAACTTTTCCATTTGATAAAGTCCAAACATGTGCAAATTGAGCATTTAATAATTTACCATTTTTTTTATTTTTTGCTTGATATCTTCCCGTTGCTAAAACCATCCCGTTGCTCATTTCATTTAACTGTAAATCGGTAAGTTTCCAGTAATCCCATTCGTTGCCAATAGGTTCAAATACGCCTTTTACAATAGCATCTGCACCAATATATGGGTTTCCACCTGCGTAAATAAAATTTTCAGCTTCGTTCCAAACTACTTTTGGACTAAGTAATGCTAAAAATGAAGGCACATCTCCACTGGCAAAAAAATCATATGCATTTTTAATAATTTCTTTGTTTTCATAATTTGCTTCAATTTCTTGTAAAGCCAAAATCATTAATGAACTATCCCAATATCCGTATTCAGTAACTACTTTTCCATCAATAAATTGAAGTGTAAGGTGAATTGGTAGTGTAATTTGCTTTCCATTTGCAGCCAATGTTCCTACCCAAGTACCCCAAAAATTAACCCAAGTTTTGTTATCATCGGTTAAAACCATTTCATATTCAAGGCCTTCATCTAAAAAACCTCTAGAAGAAAGTTCTAAATCGGTTTGTGCATGATATTCAGGAAGTTTTGATGCTTTGAAAGGTTGAGGTGAGTTAAAAAACACATTGGCAGTATCAGCAAAATAGCCAACTATAGATTCGTAATTTTTAGCATTATATGCATTGATAATTTTTTTAACAGTTTCAATTTCATCAGAAGTTTGTGTATACCTTTGTTTGTTTTGACATGATGAAATTAGCATTAATAATAAAGCGGTAAAAAGTAGTTTTTTCATAATACATTGTTTTTTAGTTAGTTATTAGTAAAAGATGTAATGGATGAAATTGATTAAGAGGGGTTTGTATTTACCCAAAAATAATTCTAAAAAATACAAATCTTAAAAAGTTGGTTTTAGTAAATGTATAAAAATTATTGTTGAATTGGTTAAATGAAGTCCATATTTGATTGTGAATATTAAGCAATAATTAATGCTGTAAAAAAATACAAATCATTGTTAAAGCCTGTAAATATGTAGTTTGAGAGTTGTTTTGTTGTTGAATAATAAATCTAATCAAAAAAAAAATCAATGCATTAAAACTACATGTATATGTGGGAGAAATAATGTTAAAGTTGTTGTACTGTTTACTAAAAGTTAGTTGATATCTTTAAATGATTGGTATATCAAAATAATAGAATTTCAATTGATAAAACTACATCATTATGTAGGCGCATGTGCAATTTGTAAAATGTAATTTACAAATCAATTTAAAGTACGTTTGTTTTAATTAACAAAACAGGCTACAATTTTTTAACTAAACTACAATTAAATTATGAAAACAAAATTATGTTCATTTGTCTCCGTATTGTTATTATTTGTCTTATTTTCAACTACTTGTATTGCGCAAGAAAAGTATGTTATGGTCGAATTGACATTTATGTTGCCTAAAATTGGAATGGAATCTACTTTTGAAAAGGCTGTTAAAGATCACAATGCCATATATCATAAAGAAGGTGCGTATAAAGGTCAGGTTGATTATATTTTAACAGGAAAACAAGCAGGTTGGTATGTTTGGTTAATGGGTCCTTGTACTTTTACAGATTTAGATACTAGACCAGAAAATGATGCTCATAAAAAAGATTGGGATCAAAAGGTAGCACCAACAGTTGCTAAATATGGTGCTGTGGAGTATTGGAAATATAAATCAGAATGGTCTTATAAATCTGGAACTGAAGAAGCTAAGATAGAAGAAATTTGGTTTTTAGACATAAAAAGAGGTGAGTATTACAGGTTTAAAGCTTTAATGTTAAAAATCAATGAAGCTTTTGCGAAAAAAGGAGATGTAGACATGCAGGTTTACCAAAATCAATTTAGTGAAAACAATGGAAGAGATATAGCAATTGTATGGGGAATGAAAAATTGGGCTGAAATGGACGATGATGGTGGTAGTGTTAAAAAATACTATGAAGAAATTAATGGAGATGGAAGTTGGGCTGATTTTATTGATGAATGGGAAGCAGCTACAGAGTCAATTGTAAAACAAGTTTGGAAAATAAATATATAGCTATATGACTAACAAGTTAGTTTTAAATTGTTTTTAAAACCAATTAAAATTAAGTATATAATTGATTTTAAAATAATTATATTTTTTTGATAAATATAAAATTATTGCATAAAAAGAAGCCGTCTTATAACCTGAGGCGGTTTTTTTATTAAATGATTTGTATAAAAACCGGTCATTTTGTATCTTTAGGTGTTGATAATCAAAGATATGAATACAAATTTTCAATCCTATAATCAACAGCAAAATTGGCTTTTTCCACCTTCTATTGAAGAGCTTATTGCTGATGATCATCCTGTTCGAATAGTCAATGGAATAGTTGAGCAACTCGACTTAAGTTTGCTGGTAGAAGAATATAGTAAAGAAGGAAAACCAAGTTACCATCCAAAAATGATGCTCAAGGTAATGGTCTATGCCTATATGGATAATACCTATTCTAGCCGTAAGATAGAAAAGGTAATGCGAGAGAACATCAACTTTATGTGGCTTGCTGCGCAACAAGTTGCTGACCATAATACTATTGCACGTTTTCGCAGTAAAAAACTGAAGACTATTTTTAAAGACATTTTTAAACAAGTTGTTTTACTTTTAGCAGAAGAAGGACTTGTCACCCTCAAAGAAGTATTTACAGATGGTACAAAAATAGAGTCTATAGCAGGGAGATATACCTTTGTTTGGGGCAATTCCATCAAGACGCGCAAAGAGAAAATGGCAG
>NZ_RHLN01000159.1 GCF_004121075.1 Lutibacter sp. HS1-25 | reverse complement strand
CATCCGCAGCTATTAAATTAGCCAAATCACCCGAACCTTTTCCTGAAACTGGTGTAGCCAATAAAACCCCTTCTTTTTGAGTTAATTTTACCTGTAAAAAGTAAGTAACACTTGGCTTAAAATAAAAATCTTCAGCCAAAATAGCCTGTTGATTTTCAACATTTAAATCTGCTGATTTATAATACCAAGGGTGAAAATATTTCAAACAATTTACAAAAGTTGAAACCGGATTTCCTGGAAATGCAAATACAACTTTATTTTGTTGATTACACGCAGTTACAGAATTATCATTTCGGTTAGGCTCTGTAACCTGCGATTTAACACCAAACCAAAATGGTTTTCCCGGACGTTGTTTTACCTGATGAAATAATTTTTCAACTCCCAATTCCGATAAAACTTCTGGAATAAAATCAAATTTCCCTTTAGAAACTGCTCCACTAAAAAGCAGCACATCATAATCGTTTAAAAATGCTTCAATCTTTGATTTTAAAACTTGTTTATCATCTAAAATATGAGCAGTATCGGCTTTAATTTGCAATTTATCTAACAACGATACCAAGGTATAAACATTGCTTTTTCTAATTTGATGTTCAGCAGGAGTTTCAGTAACATCAACCAATTCATTACCCGTAGAAACAATCATTACTTTTGGCTGTTTACCAACTTTTACGGTAGATTTTCCAACAGTTGCCAACACACCAATTTCGGCAGGAGAAATTTTTGTGTTTTCAGCAATTAAAACATCGCCAACTTTTTTATCAAAACCTTTTGGATGAATATTTTGAAAATACTTTATCTCATCTAAATTTACCTGAGCTTTTCCATCTTCAATGGTTAATAACTCGTAAGGAATCACCACATCACAACCTTTTGGCAGTATTGCACCCGTCATAGCTTCAATACAATTTTCTGAATTTTTAAGCTGTAATTGCTCACTTCCAGCGGCTTGAATACCTTCAATTTTAAAAGTTCGTTGCCCATTGCTAAAAACTGCAGCAGCAATTGCAATACCATCCATACTCACACGATCAAACGGTGGAAAATCGCGATCAGCAACAATAGTTTCCTTTAAAATTCTGCCAGTAGCATTTATAAAATCTATTTCTTCAACACCAAAATTTAAAGTGTTGTTTAAAATAATTGCCAAGGCTTCATTTACTTTTTCACTTTTCATTAAAATTATGCACTATTAATTGTTAATGTTTAATTACGAATTTCATATCAATAAATAAGCTTAGCTGTTTTTAATTATCGCTTCGGCTACGCTCAGCGACCAGACCAACATTATTCATTTTTACTTTTTCACTTTTCATTAAAATTATGCACTATTAATTGTTAATGTTTAATTACGAATTTCATATCTGTCAATTTATTTACCCTCCAATAGTAGACATACTTTCAGACACATCATTGTCTCTAGAAGCTTCAGCAACAAATCCGTTTTCGGGTTTTTTATGCACTGTTTTAATAAACAATGCTTTCAAATCGTTGTCGCTGGCTCCATTTCTTATAAAATCGCGTACATTAAACACTCCACCATCAAACAAACAGTTTTTAAACATACCAGTTGCCGTAATTCTAATTCTGTTACAATCGCCACAAATAGTACGGGTAAACGCAGGGATGATACCAAAAGTACCTAAATAACCAGGTATTTTAAAGTTTTTTGAAGTAGATGATTTTTTTTGTTGAAGTGTCTCAACTACTGAATATTGATTTTTTATATGATTGATTATTTTATTGAAATTCCACTCTTCATCAATTTTGCGTTGTCCTTTACCGTTAAAAGGCATTTCTTCAATAAAACGAATGGCAATATTTTTATCTTTTGAAAGTTCAACAAAATCAATAATTTCATCGGTATTAAAACCAGACTGTACTACAATATTTAGCTTTAATTTTAAGTTACTTTCAACCAGTTTTTCAAAAGTATCATACACATTTACAAAAACATCTCTTCGTGTAATTTGAGCAAATTTTTCTCTTTGCAAAGTATCCATACTTAAATTAACCGCATTGATATTTAGTTCTTCTAGCTTTTCAATATGATTGGAAATTAAAGCACCATTGGTGGTAATATTAATTTCTTTTAACTTATCATTAAATGAAAGTGATTCTAAAAACTTCACAAAATCTCTGCGAACAAAAGGCTCTCCACCAGTTAAGCGCACTTTATTTACACCTAGCTCTGAAAGTACACGTGTAATACGGTACATTTCTTTATACGATAGCAATTCTTTTCTATCAACAATATCAATTCCGTGAGCAGGCATACAATATTGGCAACGCAAATTACAACGATCTGTAACCGCCAATCGTAAATACGATATTTTTCTGCCAAATTTATCGGTTAACTGCATGCACTGTCTAAAATAATTTACAATTTCAAAATATCTCTTTTTTAATGAGGTAATTTTTCTTTAAAAACACCATATAAAAAAGCACCAAAAGTAGCTCCAAAAATAACTACCAGTATAGCAACCACACCCTGACCTAACAATACAAACATAGGTCCAGGACAAGCTCCTGCCAAGCCCCAACCCAAGCCAAATAAGATACCTCCAAATAAATTACGGTATATTCCTGGTTTTTTAGGCGGTACAATAATATCTTTTCCTTCAAAAGTTTTGATTACTTTTCTTCTAAAAAAAGTCATCATTATCATTCCTAAAATTACTGCCGAACCAATAATTCCGTACATATGAAAAGCTTGAAATTTAAACATTTCATAGATTCTATACCACGAAATTATTTCAGCCTTACTCATTACTATTCCAAAGAGGATTCCTACTAAAAAAAACTTTAATAATTTCATCATTTAAAATATTAAAGGTAAAATAAACCACGTCATTACCAAGCCTCCAATAAAAAAACCGATAACAGCTATTAACGATGGTAATTCTAAATTACTTAAGCCAACAATGGCGTGACCCGATGTACAACCGCCTGCCCAACGCGCACCAAAACCAACCATAATACCTGCTATTAACAATATTAAAAACCCTTTTAAAGTTAACATGTTTTCTATACCAAAAATTTCATTTGGCAAATAAGTTGCACCAGCATCTTTAAATCCTATAGCTGCTAAATCTTCAATAGTTTGCGGATTTATAGCAACTTCTGTACTTGTTGTTAACCATTGTGCAGCTATAAAACCACCAGCTATAGCACCTGCTACAAACATCAAGTTCCAACTGTTTTTTCGCCAATCAATTTTAAAATAATCTAAAAACCTTCCTGCACCTCCAATGGAGCAAAATGTTTCTAAATTGTGTGAAACACCAAAGCGCTCGCCAAAATAGTACAGCAAAAACATGATTAAAGCTATAATGGGCCCGGCAACATACCAGTCCCAAGGTTGTGTAATAAATTCCATAAATTAGTATTAAATTTTAGGATTACAATGCTTGTTAGCCGAATTAAAATTGTAAAATTTCTATTTTATTTCTATGCAATTTTATTTTTCCTTCAGTTTCCAATTGTTTTAACAACCTAGAAATTACAACTCTGGATGTATGCATATCATAAGCAATGTCCTGATGTGTTGTGTTTAATGAAGTTTCGCGCATAATTTGAGCCTTGTCTTTTAAATATTTGTACAAACGCTCATCCATACGCATAAATGCCAACGTATCTATTGTTTCCATCATTTCGTTTAGACGAATATTATAGCTATCAATTACAAAATTACGCCACGATTTGTACTTTACAAGCCAATCATCTAACTTGTCTTTTGGAAGAAATATTATTTCCGAATCTTTTTCAGCAATGGCTCTAATACCACATTTACCGTTAGTAATAGCACTTGCAAAAGAACTTGCACAAGTATCTCCCTTTTCTAAAAAGTACAACAAAATTTCGTCTCCTTTTTTATCTTCTCTAACAATTTTTATAGCGCCATCTAATAACAAAGGCACACCTTTCATTTTATCGCCAAGATCTACCAACAATTCACCTTCTCGTAATTTTTTATAAATTCCAATCTTCTCAATTTCATCGAGTAATTCCTTTTCAAATACAAACGAAAAATAGTTATCTAATTTCTCTCTCATTTTTTATATAATTTAAAATTTTTGAGGTGGCTCCTTTATTGGTAACCACGTAGTTTAGCGCATTGGCACCGGCAATATCTCTTTTCTGATTATCAGTATAAAAATCGGTTAAAAGTACGGATAATTTTTGAGAACTATCTGTAACAAAACAGGCCGCATTTTGAACCAACTCAATGGCTTCGTTAAATTTAGCATAGTTAGGTCCAATTACAATAGGAACTCCAAAAGTTGCTGGTTCTAACACATTATGAATACCCGATTTTGTATAACCTCCACCAACATAAGCAACATTAGCATAGCTGTAAATTTTGGTTAAAATCCCGATAGTATCAACAATAAAAACCTGATAATCTTGTAATTTTTTTCCTTCTTTTTCTGAAAACAAAACCGTTTTTTTTGAAATTGAGTTTTTCAATTCTTCAATAGCTTTGGTGTTGATATTGTGTGGGGCAATGATAAATTTTTCATTTTCAGAAGCCTGGTTATTGATATAATTTACCAATAAATCCTCATCTTCTTTCCAAGTGCTTCCAGCAACAAGCGTATAAGTATTGTTTTTAAATTGGGTTATAAAATCGAGTTTGTTATTTTGTTGTGTAATTTCAAAAACACGGTCAAAACGAGTATCACCACTTAAAGTTACATTTTGAAATGAAACACTTTCCAATAAATTTTTAGATTCTTGATTCTGCACAAAAAAATGAGAAAAAGCAGCCAATGATTTTCGCATCCAACCGCCATACCACTTAAAAAACGACTGATCTTTTCTAAAAATTCCCGATACTAAAATAGTTGCTGTTTTTCTTTTCTGAAGTTCATTTAACAGATTTGGCCAAAATTCATATTTCACAAAAATAGCCAACTGAGGATGCACAACATTTAAAAATTGCTTGACATTTTTTTTAGAATCCAACGGTAAATAGCAAACAACATTTGCCAAATCATAATTTTTTCGAACTTCATAACCAGATGGTGAAAAAAAAGTGACCACTATTTTATGAGTTGGATATTGTAACTTTAATTTTTCAATAATAGGTCTTCCTTGCTCAAATTCACCCAAAGAAGCACAATGCACCCAAAAAACTTGATCTTTGTTTGAAATTGCTGTATTTAATTTTGAGAATGTTTCATTTCTACCTTCAACAAAAAGCCGAATTTTATTGTTAAAAAGCGCCACTATTTTTAAACAATTAGCAGCTATTAAAATAAGTATGTTATATAAAAAGTACATAGTTTGCAAAGGTACAAAATATGGGCATAAAAAAACTCCCAAACTAGTAAGTTTGGGAGTTTTAATGTATTACTTTATTTCTTAAACCTCAAAAGGCTCAATAGAAACATAAGATCTGTTGTCTTTTTTCTTTTGGAATTTTACCAAACCATCCACTTTTGCGTGTAAAGTATGATCTTTTCCCATATATACATTTTCACCTGGGTGGTGAGCAGTACCTCTTTGACGGATAATAATGTTACCTGCAATTGCAGCTTGTCCACCAAATATTTTTACTCCTAAACGTTTCGATTCCGATTCTCTACCGTTCTTCGAACTACCTACTCCTTTTTTATGTGCCATGATGTTATGGTTTTAAAATTGTGATTCTTATTTAGTTAATGCCTCAATTAATTCAGCTTTCTTTAAAGAAGTGTATCCTTCAATACCTTTTTCTTTAGCTAAAGCTTTTAAATCTGCAACTGTCATTGAACCTAAATCATCAGAAGCTGCTTCAACAGTTTCAGCTTTTGGAGCTGCTGTTTTAGCTGCTGCTTTTTTAGTAGCACCACTTGCTGCAATAGCTTCAATTTGTATTTCAGTTAAAGCTTGGCGATGACCATTCTTTTTACTGTATCCTTTTCTACGTTTCTTTTTGAAAACGATTACTTTATCACCTTGTAAGTGACCTAAAATTTTTGCCGTTACTTCGGCTCCTTGGATAGCTGGGGCGCCAACAGTTACAGTACCATCACTCTCTAAAAGAAGAACTTTATCAAAAGAAACTTGCGTTCCTTCCTCTCCTTGTAAGCGGTGTACATAAACCTTTTGGTCTTTTGCTACTTTAAATTGCTGCCCTGCTATTTCTACAATTGCATACATAAGTATAATTTTTAATTCGCTTTATTAATTAATTCACCTTTTCAATTAAGGCGGGTGCAAATATAAAGTTTTTTTCCAATTCCACAAAACAATTTTAAAATAAAGAATCAACTCATTTTAAGCAACTTAAATCAATATTGTTAATTATTTAATTATTGTGTTTACCATATAAAGTGCTATATAGATAATTACAAAAAAAATTATTCCATTTTTTTTAAATGATTAACTTTATAAATTGTAACAAACAATTAAAAAAGCGTCATATACACGTTTATTAAATTAAAAATATTTTATGAAGATGAAAAAATTATGTTATTTAAGCTTTTTAAGTTTACTTTTTTGCACCAACATTTTTGCACAAAAAGTTCAATTTGAAGAGTACGATCTAAGCAACGGAATGCATGTTATTTTACACAAAGACAATACTGCTCCTGTTATTATTACTTCAGTTATGTACCATGTAGGCGCTAAAGATGAAAACCCTGAACGTACTGGTTTTGCTCACTTTTTTGAACATTTATTGTTTGAAGGTACTAAAAATATTGAACGAGGCGAATGGTTTAAAATAGTATCTGCAAACGGTGGTACTAACAATGCTAATACCACACAAGATCGCACATATTATTATGAAGTTTTTCCATCAAACAATTTAGAATTGGGTTTATGGATGGAATCTGAAAGATTATTACATCCAGTAATCAATCAAATTGGTGTGGATACGCAAAACGAAGTAGTTAAAGAAGAAAAACGTTTAAGAGTTGATAACTCGCCTTACGGACAATGGATTCCTACAGTTTTTGCAAATCTTTTTGTTGAACACCCATACCGATGGACAACCATTGGCTCTTTAGAACATTTAGATGCTGCATCATTAGAAGAATTTCAAGCATTTAATAAAAAATTCTATGTCCCAAACAATGCCGTACTGGTAGTTGCAGGCGATTTTGAAACTGAAAAAACAAAAAAATTAATCGAAGATTATTTTGGAAGTATTCCAAAAGGCGAAGCTGTTGTTCGTGAAACAATTACAGAAAAACCAATTACCTCTAAAATTGAAGCTACATTTGAAGATCCAAACATTCAAATTCCAGCTGTTTTTACCGTATATAGAACTCCAGCTATGACAACCCGAGATGCAAGAGTTTTAGATATGATTTCAACAATTTTAAGCGACGGAAAAAGCTCTAGATTGTATAAAAAATTAGTTGATGACAAGAAAAAAGCATTGCAAGTTGCTGCATTCAACTATTCATTAGAAGATTATGGGGCATATATTATTTTTGCATTGCCATTAGGCGAAAACACATTGGATGATTTGGTTGTTGAAATGGATGAAGAAATTACAAAACTTCAAACCGAATTAATTTCTGAAAAAGAACTTCAAAAACTACGAAACAAATTTGAAAATCAATTTGTAAATGCCAATTCAAGTGTTGAAGGAATTGCAGGTTCATTAGCAACTTATTACATGCTTTATAATGATGTTAATTTAATCAATACTGAAATTGACATCTACAATTCAATTACAAGAGAAGAAATTAGAGAAATTGCTAAAAAATATCTAAACCCAAATCAACAATTGGTTTTAGATTATTTACCTAAAAAAGAAATAGAATAAAACTTACAACACATGAAAACAAAATTTATATACTTTATAACATTATTTTTTCTGACTGTTTCTGTGTCAGCTCAAATAGACAGATCAGTTCAACCAAAACCCGGACCTGCACCAAAAATTAATTTAGGAAAACCACAAACCTTTGAATTAAAAAACGGTTTAAAAGTGTTGGTTGTTGAAAATCACAAACTACCACGTGTTTCAGCAACATTAACTATTGACAATACACCAATTTTTGAAGGCGAAAAAGCAGGTGTTTCAAATTTAACAGGGAGTCTTTTAGGATCTGGAACAAAAAAAATTGGAAAAGATGCTTTTAATGAAGAAGTTGATTATTTAGGTGCGGGCATTTACTTTGGAAGTCAAAGCGCAAGAATGAATTCTTTGTCAAAATACTTTCCTCGAGTTTTAGAACTAATGGCTGATGCTGTTCAAAATCCGATATTTACGCAAGAAGAGTTTGACAAACAAGCAAACTTATTGAAAGACGGAATTAAATCGGATGAAAACAACGTACAAAGCATTGCTTACAGAGTTCAAAATTTACTGGCATATGGAAAAAATCATCCGTACGGAGAATACGCAAGTATCAAAACAGTTGAAAATGTAACATTGGCTGATGTGCAAACATTTTACAATACTTATTTTAAACCAAACAACGCCTATCTAATTGTTGTTGGTGATGTTAAATTTGAAGAAGTTAAAAACTTAATAACTAAAAATTTTAGCAACTGGAAAAGTGGTGTTACACAAAATTATACATTGCCAGCCGTTACCAATGTTGCAAAAACAGAAATCGACTTTATAAATATGCCAAATGCTGTACAATCTGACGTTACTGTTTTAAGCACTGTTGATTTTAAAATGTCTGATAGCGATTTTTTTGCAGTTTTATTAGCCAACCAAATTTTTGGTGGCGACTTTAACAGTTACTTAAACATGAATTTAAGAGAAGCTCATGGTTATACTTATGGCGCTCAATCGGGTATTAGCCCAAATAAATATACTGCCGCACTATTTTCTGCTGGGGCTCAAGTTAGAAATGCAGTAACAGATAGTACTGTAATACAAACTATGAGTGAGTTAACTAAAATTCGCACAACAAAAGTAACCCCTGAAGAATTGGCAATTGTAAAAGCTACCTACGTTGGAAGTTTTGTTAGAAATATTGAAAAACCCGAAACAGTTGCTCGCTATGCTTTAAATATTAAAACAAATAACTTACCTGAAGATTTTTACGAAAACTATTTAGACAAATTAAATGCCGTAACTATTGACGATATTGAGCGTGTTTCTCAAAAATATTTTAGTTTAGACAATGCCCGAATTGTAGTTACAGGAAAAGCTATAGATGTATTACCTAATTTAGAAAAGCTTCCTTACACCATCAATTATTTTGATAAAGAAGGAAACGCAACTTCAAAACCAGCATTAACAAAACCAATTTCTGAGGGTATTACAAAAGAAACTGTTATTAACAACTATTTTAAAGCCATTGGTGTTTTAGACAAATTAAACAGCATAAAAAGTACTTTAACTACCTATGAAGCTGCTGCTTTAGGAAGTTCTGTATTGTCAACTGAAAAAAGAACAACTACCAAATACGCCAATGAAATGAGTATGGCTGGTAATGTTTTAGCTAAAATTGTAATGACCAAAGATGCCGTTACTATGAACAAACAACCTTTACCACCTGCAATGGCAAACGAAATGAGTTACACTTTAGGTACATTTTCTGAAATAGGCTTATTGTCTAATGAAAATAGCAAATTAACAGGTATTGAAAATATTGATGGCAAAGACATGTATGTGATTTCTACCAAAGGTGAAATTGTTTCTTTAAATGTTTACTTTGATGTTGAAACAGGTTTAAAAATGAAAGAAACTTCAGTTATAACAATGCAAGGACAAACTCAAAACCAAGAAGCAATTTATAAAGATTATAAAGATTTTAATGGTATTAAATTTCCAACATCAAAAACAGCAAATTTAGGACCTCAACTGGCTGTTTTTAAATTGATTGATGCTAAAATAAATGAAGGTGTTACTGAAAGTGATTTTGAATAACATTTTATTTTAAATTTTTACAAAAACGACTCAAGAAATTGGGTCGTTTTTTTTTATTAAGAATTGATAAAAACTAATATTATTTTGGTTAAAACTGGATAAAAAAAGAAGGTTCTTAAAATAAAATACTGAAATTCAGTTTTTAATTTAAGAACCTACATTAAGTTGTTTTGTTGCAACTTGCGTTAAGGATTGCAGCGGCATCCTTTTTTGTAAAGTAGCGCAGCGAATTTACAAAAAAGATATAGCGAAAAGCCTGACCCCTTGCGGGTAACGCCCAACTACTCTTTATACCAGCTTGAATATTTTACGTAATTGTTTGCAATGCGGTCAATTTCGCCTGAAATTAATTCTTGACTAATATCTTTTACTTTTTTAGCAGGGATACCTCCGTAAATTGTTCCTGAAGGCACATGTGTACCTTTAGTAACTACAGCTCCTGCGGCAATAATAGAGTTGCTTTCAATAACACAATCGTCCATTACAATTGCACCCATACCTATTAAAACATTGTCGTGAATTGTGCAGCCGTGTACCATTGCGTTGTGACCAATAGACACATTGTTACCAATATTTGTAGGGTGTTTTTGATACGTTGCATGTATTACCGCCCCGTCTTGAATATTTACTTTGTTACCAATTTTAATATAGTGTACATCGCCTCTAATTACGGCATTGTACCAAATACTACATTGATCTCCCATAGTTACTTCACCAATAATTACAGCATTTTCAGCAATAAAACAATCTGTTCCAAAGGCAGGTTTGTGCCCGTTTAATTCTTTAATAATCATGATTTAATAAAATTTTGTATGTACTTTAATTGGTTCTAAAATAAATTTTAGAACGCATAATTTATATTAGGACAACCACTTCTTCGGGGAGTTCTACACCCAAAGTTATAGCCCAAAGATATTTGATTGTATCCGGCATCATCAAACAAAATATCACCCATTTGTTTGGTGTAAGTGTATGCAAACATAAAACTTTTGTAATTAATGCCTATAATTGGCGTAAAGTATTGTAGTTCTTGTCCGTCTACAACACCATCAAAACCTTGACGGTAAGATAAGGCTGCCCAAATTTGCCCATTTTGAATAGATTTATAAGCTTTGATATTTAAATCTACAAATTTTTCGCCAGTAAATTCAATTGCTTGCGCCATTATTAAAGGCTCAAACTGAAAGTCATTTCCTTCGCCAAAATAATAACCAACACTTAGCAAATAGCGTCTTAAATTCAAATTTTCTTCATCGCCATAAATATTGGTATATTTTCCGTTTGCTATCAAATTTTTAACGGTTAGGTACGAAAACAAACCTTCGTAATGATACCCAATACTTACATCTGAATTAAAATAATTACCACTTTGAACAATTCCAGAAATAATTGGATCGGTTGGATCAAAAGCGCTCTCGTCTAATTTATTGAAAATTCCAGAAAACCCAATTGCAAAAGACAATTGATTTGGTATTTCGGGATCTATTAAATCTATATGATATGCAAAAACACCTTCTATACCTTGTTGAGAATTATACCCATTTTTATCGTTAAAAAGAACAAGTCCAAGCCCAACATTTCTTCCAAAACGTTGATGAGCTGTTAATGTTTGCATACTTGGAGCATCTTCAATTCCACTCCACTGATTGCGTGCAGTAAATCTAATTTTTCCGCAATTACCAATTCCTGCGGCAGCAGGATGTACCAAAAACACATTGTCTGACAAATAATCGGAATACACAGGTAAAGTGGCTTGTGCATTTATTAAAAACGGGATTGATAAAAATAAAAAAACGACAAATGATTTCAAAAAATGCTCTTTTAAAGTAAAATCCAAATATAGCATTTTTTGAGTATGAATTGATTGAAATTTATAAAATTAAACCGTTCATTTTAAATTAGAAAAACAATTGAAAAATCTCAACAACAATCGCTTCATTTTAACATTTGAATAAAAAAAACTTCACAAACTAACTGATTTGAAGCGATATAACATTTTTTTAACTTAACTTTATTTATAATTGTTAACTTTGTAATACTTTATGAAAGCAATTTTAAAGAAAATAAGCGCAGTTTTAATGGCTTTTGTAGTACTTTTTACTACACTGTCGTTTTCATTTAGTGAACACTATTGCGGTGATCACTTGGTAGATTTTGCCTTATTCTCAAAAGCTGAATCGTGTGGAATGGCCATGGAAAAAGCCAGTCCAAACAGCGATTGCAATGCTATAAAAAAAGATTGCTGTTCTGATATTATAAAACAAGTAAAAGGGCAAGATGAACTAAATGTTGTTTATACCAATTTAGACTTAGAGCAACAGGTTTTTTTAACCAGTTTTACTTACGCTTACCTAAATTTATTTGAAGGAATTGATACCAAAATCAACGCTTTTGAAGATTATTCACCTCCGCTGGTCCAAAAGGACTTCAATGTATTTTACGGTGTTTTTAGAATTTGATTTATTTTTTAATAAGTAATTAGCAACTGAGCAATCAGCTAGCTATTTGCGTATTTTTTGGCTTGTGCTGTTTTTAAAATAGCAACAACTTAAATTAATTATTAAAAAATCAATGCTTTATGCTACCTAAAATTATACGTTATTTTCTCGAAAATAAGTTAATTACTTTTATACTGTTCTTTTCATTCATTATTGGTGGTTTTGTAACTGCTCCTTTTGACTGGAAAACATCCTTATTTGAAAGAAATCCAGTGCCTGTTGATGCCATTCCTGATATTGGTGAAAATCAACAAATTGTTTTTACAGAATGGGCTGGTCAATCGCCTCAAGATATTGAAGACCAAATAACCTACCCTTTAACAACTGCGTTATTGGGCATTCCTGAAGTAAAAACCATTAGAAGTAATTCTATGTTTGGACTCTCTAGTATTTACATTATTTTTAATGATGATGTTGATTTTTACTGGAGCAGAACACGTATCCTCGAAAAATTAAACTCGCTACCTCCCGGAACTGTTCCAGAAGTTGTAAAACCAGCTTTAGGGCCAGATGCCACAGCACTTGGACAAGTGTATTGGTATACTTTGGAAGGAAGAGATACCAAAACAGGAAAACCAACGGGCGGATGGGATCCTCAGGAATTAAGAACCATTCACGATTTTTACATAAAATACTATTTAACAGCGGCCAATGGCGTTTCTGAAGTTGCTTCTGTTGGTGGATTTTTAAAAGAATATCAAATTGAAATTGACCCAAACGCTATGAAAGCCAACAATGTTGATGTTGGTATGATTATGAATGCGGTTAAAAATAGCAACCTGGATATTGGCGCTCGAACTTTAGAATACAACAAAGTAGAGTATTTGGTAAGAGGTTTGGGCTATATTAAAAATCTGGCAGATTTAGAAGAAAGCGTGGTCGTTTCCAGAAACAATGTTCCGGTTCGGTTAAAGGATGTTGCTAAAATTCAGTTTGGTCCGGCAGAGCGCAGAGGCGGTTTGGATAAAAGTGGTGTCGAAGCGGTTGGTGGTGTTGTAGTTGCTCGTTATGGTGCAAATCCTTTGGAAGTGATTCAGAATTTAAAAAATAAAATTGATGAAGTTACACCCGGATTACCTTCTAAAACATTGGCAGATGGCTCTGTTTCAAAAATAACAATTGTTCCTTTTTACGACAGGTCTGGCTTGATTCACGAAACATTAGGAACTTTAGAATCCGCTCTTTCACACGAAATTTTGATCAGTATTTTGGTGGTTATTATTTTGGTATTGAATTTAAGGGCTTCAATTTTAATATCCATGCTGCTTCCTGTTGGTGTACTTATGACCTTTATTTTTATGAAATATTTTCAGGTAGATGCCAATATTGTAGCACTTTCTGGAATTGCCATTGCCATTGGCGTTATGGTAGATGTTGGCATTGTTTTTACCGAAAACATCATACGACATTTGGAAATGCCTGAAAATAAAAATGTAAAAGGCAAACATTTAATGCAATTAATTTACTTAGCAACTGTTGAAGTTGCAGGTGCTATTATAACAGCTTTGGCCACAACAGTAGTGAGTTTTTTACCTGTTTTTGCAATGCAAGCTTCCGAAGGAAAACTATTTAAACCTTTGGCTTTTACAAAAACCTTCGCCTTAATTTCTTCGTTAATTATTGGGATTTTATTCATTCCAGCATTGGCGCAACTCCTGTTTTCAATAAAAATAGATAAAAAGAAAACCTTCAGAATTTTTAATTCGGTTTTAATTGGTTTCGGCATTGTTTTCTTAATTACTTACGGAAGCATTATTGCCATTGCCTTAATTTTAGTCGGCATCAATAATTTACTAAGCATTGTTAAACCAAGAAGTTTATTTAAAAATCGCTTTCAATTACCTTATTCAGAAAAAGTAGCAAATGTTATCAATATTGTAATTGCTGCTTTGGTTGTTATTTATTTTTTAACCATTGAATGGTTGCCATTGGGTGCTTCAAATTCGACTTTTACAAATCTGGTTTTTGTATCGCTATTGTTGTGTATTATTCTCGGTTTTTTAATGACCATTGTTCATTTTTACACACCTATTTTAAAATGGTGTTTGGTTAACAAATGGAAGTTTTTAATGCTCCCAATTTTTGTTTTATTGTTTGGTTTGGTCGCTTGGTTAGGTATTGATAAAACAGCTGGATTTTTACCTCAACCTATAAAAAATACTTCGGTTTGGAAAAGTCTGGAAAAAACATTTCCCGGGATTGGCAGCGAATTTATGCCTGCTTTAAACGAAGGTTCTTTTTTATTAATGCCAACTACAATGCCTCACTCTAGCGTTTCAGAAAACGTGGAAACTCAGGCTACTTTAAACAGGTTGATTATGGCAATTCCAGAAATTGATTCTTCAGTAGGTAAATGGGGACGCGCAAATACAGCTTTGGATCCTGCACCAATTTCTATGTTTGAAAACACTATTAATTATCTACCTGAATATATGGTTGATGATGGCGGACATAGATTGCGTTTTAAAGTGAATAAAAAGGAAGCGTTTGTTTTAAAAGATGAAACAACTTACAAATATGGTGAAGATACTTTCAGAAAAATTTCAAAAGAAGAATTGATACCTGATGATAATGGAGAATATTTTAGACAATGGCGAACCAACATTAAAAAACCTGATGATATTTGGAATGAAATTGTTGCCAATTCTAAATTCCCAGGACTCACTTCTGCTCCAAAATTACAACCTATTCAAACAAGACTAATTATGTTGGCAACAGGTATGCGAGCGCCAATGGGTATTAAAGTTTTTGGACCAGATTTAGAAACCATTGAAAAAGCTGGTTATGAATTTGAAAAAATATTGCAGGAAGTACCAAGTATCAATGCGTCTACAGTTTTTGCCGACAGAGTTGTTGGAAAGCCTTATTTAGAAATGAAATTGAAACGGGAGGCGATGGCAAGATACGGTCTAAGTGTAAAAGATATGCAAACAACTTTGGGTGTTGCCATTGGCGGTAAACAACTTACAACAACTGTTGAAGGAAGAGAACGTTTTCCTGTTCGTGTGCGCTATGCTCGTGAGTATAGAGACAATCCTGAAGATATTAAAAAGATTTTGATACCTACGCCATCAGGAACTCAGGTTCAATTGGGTGAAATTGCAGATATTACCTATAGTAGAGGTCCGCAAATGATTAAAAGTGAAGATACTTTTTTAACATCGTATGTGATTTTTGATATGAAGGATGGTTTTGCCGAAACCAATGTAGTTGAAGAAGCACAAGCACGCATCAAACAAAAAATAGATGACGGAGAATTTGTTTTGCCCGCAGGAGTTACTTATCGTTTTACAGGAAATTACGAAAATCAATTAAGAGCAAATAAAAGATTGGCCATAGTAATACCAATTAGTTTATTGATAATTTTCATCATTTTATACCTTCAATTTAAAACGGTTATTGCATCCACCATTCACTTTTCGGGTGTTTTTGTGGCATTTGCAGGCGGATTTATTTTGATATGGCTATACGGTCAGCCCTGGTTTTTAAATTTCAGTTTTGCAGGTGTTAATATGCGCGACTTGTTTCAAATTCATACCATTAATTTAAGTGTCGCGGTTTGGGTAGGTTTTATTGCCTTATTTGGTATTGCGACCGATGATGGTGTAATTATGGGAACTTATATTCATCAAACTTTTGAAGAAAGAAATCCGCAAACAATCGCCGAAGTAAGAGCCGCCGTTATTGAAGCTGGTGCTAAAAGAGTGAGACCAGCAATGATGACCGCTGCAACTGCAATAATTGCTTTGTTACCTGTTTTAACCGCAACTGGTAAAGGAGCAGATATTATGATTCCTATGGCAATTCCAACTTTTGGCGGTATGACCATTCAAATTATGACCATGTTTATTGTGCCTATTTTACAATGTTTTTGGCGCGAAGGAGAAATCATTAAAAGAGATAGAAAACAGTTAAAAGAACTTAAAAACGACTAGAAAATGAAAAATATAAAACCAATATTAAGTCTCTTTTTAATACTGCTGATCCAATTTGCACAAGCTCAAGAAGTATTAAATGACTATTTAAAAATAGCAGCTACCAACAATCCTGAATTAAAAGCAATGTTTAGCGATTATATGGCGGCTATGGAGCGTGTACCACAAGTTGGCACTTTACCCGACCCAAGTTTTGCTTTTGGTTATTTTATTCAACCTGTTGAAACCAGATTGGGACCTCAAAAGGCCACGTTTAATTTAACTCAAAGTTTTCCTTGGTTTGGTTCGCTGGGTGCAAAAAAAGATATGGCTTCAGAAATGGCAAAAGCCAAATATGAAGCTTTTGAAAATTCAAAATCAAATATTTTCTTTGAAATAAAAACAGCGTATTACAATTACTATTTTATTGAAAAAGCTATTGAAATCACCAAAAAAAATATTGAAATTTTAGAAGTTTTTAAACGCCTTTCATTGGTGAAAATTGAAACTGGAAATGCTTCTATTATTGATGAATTGCGTGTTGAAATGGAAATAAACGATTTAGAAAATCAATTGGCTTTGTTTTTAGATTCAAAAGATGTTTTACAGGTTTCATTCAACAATTTGCTAAACAGAGATGAATATGATGAAATAATAGTTCCTGAGGTTTTATGGCAAAATGAAATTCCGCTAAATCAATTGGCTACACTCAATACTATTTACGCATCAAACCATCAATTAAAAAGCATAGACCACAAACTGAACGCTTTTATAAATCAGGAAACTGCCGCTAAAAAAGAAGGGCTTCCAAAATTTAATATTGGTTTAAATTATACAATTGTTGGCGAAAACTCAATGTCAACCGCCTCGGATAATGGAAAAGATGCATTTGTATTTCCTTTTGTGGGTGTTACAATTCCGATTTATCGAAAAAAATACAAAGCGCTCATTGCCGAAGCTCAATATTTACAAGAAGCTGAAACTGCCCGAAAAGAAGACAAAAAAAATACGTTAAGTACCATTTATAAAAGCACTTATAAAGATTTTAATGATGGAAACAGACGCATTATTTTAAACCAAAAACAGGCAGCAATTGCAAAAAAAGTATTGGATATTTTAATCACTTCGTACTCAACAAATTCAACAGATTTTGAAGAAGTATTGCGTATAGAACGCCAATTGTTAAAATACGAATTAGAACATCAAAAAGCAATTATCGATAAAAATGTCGCAGTTGCATTTGTAAATTATCTATTAGGAAACTAAAAAACTCAACAATGAAAAAATATAAAAATTACATTATAGGATTCGTTTTAGTATTGATTGGAATGGTACTTGGAAATTTATTTTCTGGCGGAAATTCAACAATAAAAGAAAACCACGAACACAAATTAACAAAAGATGCTGCAACACAACTCTGGACTTGCTCTATGCACCCTCAAATAAAAATGCAGGAACCTGGAAACTGCCCAATTTGCGGTATGGAATTGATACCTTTAGAAACAAATACAACTTCTGAAAATATAAATGTAGATGAAATTGTTTTGTCTGAATCGGCCTATCAATTAGGAAATATCCAAACCAGTGTTGTGCAAAAATCCCAAGCTGAAAAAGAAATCCGGTTGTTAGGAAAAGTACAAGCCAATGAGCGCAATTTATATTCACAAGTATCACACATTCCGGGTAGAATTGAAAAATTGTACGTTAATTTTACTGGTGAAAATGTCTCTAAAGGTCAGAAAATCGCACGTATTTATTCCCCTGAATTGATTTCAGCACAAAAAGAATTGTTTGAAGCCATCAATTCAAAAAAAGTTTATCCTGCATTGTACACAGCATCTCGCAACAAATTAAAATTATGGAAATTAACTGATTATCAAATCGATGCTATTGAAAAATCTGGAAACTTACAAGAGCAAATCGACATCCTTTCAGACTATTCGGGTTATGTGATAAAGCGCAATGTTGAAGTTGGTGATTACCTACAACAAGGAAGCACTTTATTTGATGTTGCCAACCTCAACACAGTATGGATACTTTTTGATGCTTATGAAGCAGATATTCAGTGGATTAACATTGGAGATATTGTTGAATATACCATTCAAGCTTTACCCGGAGAATCGTTTACAAGCAAAGTGAGTTATATAGACCCTTTTATTTCTTCAGGTTCAAGAGTCGCTAAAGTTCGTGTTGAAATGTCCAATACTTCACATAAATTATTGCCCGAAATGTTTGCAAACGGCATTATTAAGGCTTCATTAAAAAATACAAAAGATGCTTTAATTGTTCCAAAAACAGCTGTATTGTGGACCGGTAAAAAATCTGTAGTTTACGTAAAAGTTCCACATAAAAACACCATTTCATTTGTAAATAGAACCGTTAATTTGGGTGCTGATTTGGGTAATTTTTACATTGTTGAAAATGGTTTAAACGAAGGAGAAATAGTTGCCACAAACGGTGTATTTAAAATTGATGCTTCAGCACAACTTATTGGCAAGCAAAGTATGATGAATCCGAAGAATGAAAAAGGCACCATAAAAAACGAAGCAATAAACAACATACAAATCAGTTTTGGCGTTCGTGGAAATTGTAGTATGTGCAAGGCTACTATTGAAAAAGCTGCTTTAAATGTTGACGGTGTTAAAACTGCAATTTGGGATGTTGACAAAAAGAAAATCACACTTGAATTTGATGATTCAAAAACAAACGAAATAGAAATTCACAAGGCAATTACATTAGTTGGTTACGATACCGATAAAATGAAAGCCAATAATGAAGCTTACAATAATTTACCCAGCTGCTGTTTGTATTCAAAAGAAATGAAAATGAATCAATAAACAAAAAAACGCTGTTTGAAAATTTTCAAACAGCGTTTTTAATAGTATAAAAAAATTGAATTAGATAGCTGCTGCCAACCAATCTCCTACTTCTTTTGTTCCGTAAGCTTTACCTCCATCGGCTAAATCTTCAGTAACAATACCTTCATTTAATGCTTTGTTTACAGCATCTCTAATTACTTGTCCTTCTTCTTGTAAACCAAAGTTTTCAAACATCATAGCAGCAGACAATACAGTTGCCATTGGATTTGCAATATTTAAACCTGTTGCTTGTGGGTATGAACCGTGAATTGGTTCAAATAAACCGATATCAGTACCTAAAGATGCTGATGGCATCAATCCCATAGAACCTGAAATTACAGAAGCTTCATCGGTTAAAATATCTCCAAATAAGTTTTCAGTAATCAATACATCATAACTATTTGGCCATTGAACCAAACGCATTGCAACAGCATCAACAAATTCATAAGAAACAGTTACTTCTGGATAATCTTTTTCCATTGCTTGTACAGTTTCTCTCCATAAACGAGACGTTTCTAATACGTTTGCTTTGTCTACACAACATAATTTTTTAGAACGAGTCATTGCCAATTCAAAACCTTTTTTAGCCAAACGTTGAACTTCAGCTCTTGTGTAAACACAGTTATCAAAAGCAGTTTCTCCACCGTCTCTTCTTCCTTTTTCTCCGAAGTAAATTCCACCTGTTAATTCACGTAAGAAAACTAAATCAGTTCCTTCAATACGCTCTCTTTTTAAAGGAGATTTATCTAATAATGATGGAAAAGTAAAAGTTGGACGTACATTGGCAAATAAGCCTAATTTTTTACGCATTTTTAACAAACCTTGCTCTGGACGAACTTTTGCAGAAGGATCGTTATCAAATCTTGGGTGTCCAATTGCACCAAATAAAACTGCATCTGAATTCACACAAATTTCGTGTGTTTCGTCTGGATAAGGTTCTCCGCAAGCATCAATTGCTGCTGCACCTGTTAATGCAGGTTTCCAATTAATTTCGTGGTTAAATTTTGTTGCAACAGCATCACAAACTTTTACAGCCTGATCAATTACTTCAGGTCCAATTCCGTCTCCAGCTAAAAGTGCAATATTTAATTTCATATTTCTAATATTATTTAATTGTGTAATCGTTAATTTATTTTGTACTTATATTTAAAATTCGAAACGTCATTCTGAACTTGTTTCAGAATCTCATCATAAATTCAATATTAATGTGAACCTGAAACAAGTTCAGGTTGACGAACGTATATTTTAATTTCCTTTATTAATCTATTTAAATATTCAACATTTTTTGAGTTGCTTTAATCGCTGAAACTGTTTGATCAGAATCCAAACCTCTTGTTATAAATCGTTTATGACCGTTATCCCAAGTAATGATAGTTTCGCACAAAGCATCAGAGGCACTTCCAGGCGGAATTCTAACTGCATAATCTACCAATTTAGGCAAATCCATTTTTTTTGCCTTGTAAACCTTTGTCAGTGAATTCATAAATGCATCAAACTGTCCATCACCTTGCGAATGTTCTTCATACAATTCATCATCAATTCTAATAGCAACAGTCGTTGAAGGTTTTAAACCTTTGGCATGTGTTAACACATACGATTCAATCACAACTTTTTCCTGATAAGAGCTACTATCTAAAACATCTGAAATAATATATGGTAAATCTTCCTTAGTAACCAGCTCTTTTTTATCACCCAATTCAATAATACGTTGGGTAACTTTTAATAAATCGTCATTATTTAATGTCAGCCCTAATTCTTGTAAATTTTTTTCGATATTGGCTTTTCCTGAGGTTTTACCTAAAGCATATTTGCGTTTTCGACCAAAACGTTCAGGCATTAAATCGTTAAAATACAAGTTATTTTTATTATCACCATCTGCATGAATACCCGCTGTTTGCGTAAATACATTGTCGCCAACAATTGGTTTGTTTGAAGGAATACGAACACCTGAGAAAGTTTCGATTAATTTACTTACCGAGTACAATGAAGTTTCTTTTACCTGAATTTCAATCTCATTGGTAAAAAAGTCGTTTATAACAGCAATCACACTTGCCAAAGGTGCATTTCCTGCACGTTCACCCATACCATTTACGGTTAAGTGAATTCCTTTTGCACCAGCTTTTATAGATTCCATCACATTTGCAACACTCAAATCGTAGTCGTTATGTGCGTGAAAATCAAAATGAGCATCTGGATATTTTTCAACGATTTTCGAAAAATATTCGAAAGTTTCTGTATGTGTTAAAACGCCTAAAGTATCAGGTAATAAAATTCTGTCAACAGGCTGTGTTGTTAAAAAATCCAGAAATTGAAAAACGTATTCAGGTGAATTACGCATTCCGTTGCTCCAATCTTCTAAATAAACATTGGTAGAAATACCCGATTTTTGAGCCAGTTCTAACACTTCCTTTATCTCAGAAAAATGTTGCTCTGGTGTTTTTTTAAGTTGATGTGTTAGGTGATTTAAAGAACCTTTGGTTAATAAATTTTGAACTTTAGCACCTGCTTTATTCATCCAATCAATAGATCTACCTCCATCAACAAAAGTAAGTATTTCAACACGATTGATATAACCTTTTGAACTTGCCCAATCTGTAATAGCTTTAACCCCTTGAAACTCTCCTTCAGACACACGTGCAGAGGCAACTTCAATTCTATCAACATTCAATTCGTCCAGCAATAATTTTGCGATGGTTAATTTTTCAACTGACGGAAAGGACACTCCTGATGTTTGTTCACCATCACGAAGTGTGGTATCCATTATTTCAATTTTTCTTTTTTGCATATCAAAGAAGTTGTATTTCCTATTAAATAGGAATTTGGTTCGTTATTTTTGGGGCTCTTTTGAAAAGTGTTTTTATCAAATTGAGTCTACCAAAAGGCAGACTCAATTTGTAATTACTTTTCAGGCAATCTTATTTTTTACTAAAATGGTCTTGCTTCAGCAAAAGACTTTATTTCGTCTTTCATTTTAGTTAAATAATCAATATCATCAAAACCATTGATCATATTGTCTTTTTTATAACTATTGATTTCAAATGATTCTTGCTCACCACTTGCTAAAATAGTAATGGTTTGCTTTGGTAAATCAATTTCTAATTCGGTATCAGGATTTGCTTCAATAGCTTTAAAGATTTTATCTAAAAATTCAGCACTTACCTGTACAGGAAGCACACCAATATTTAAACAGTTTCCTCTAAAGATATCAGCAAAAAAACTAGAAACCACACATCTAAATCCGTAGTCATACACTGCCCAAGCAGCGTGTTCTCTAGACGAACCAGAACCGAAGTTTCTTCCACCTACTAATATTTTTCCTTTGTAAATAGGATTGTTAAATACAAATTGTTCTTTTGGAGTATTATCTGAATTGTATCTCCAATCTCTAAATAAATTATCTCCAAATCCTTTACGCTCTGTCGCTTTTAAGAAACGAGCTGGAATAATTTGATCGGTATCCACGTTTTCAATTGGTAATGGTACCGCTGTACTTTTTAATATTTCGAATTTATCGTAAGCCATTTTGATAGTTTTAAGTTTAAAGTTTAAAGTTTAAAGTTTTTGATTGCTTTAAATTTCAACCTTCAATTTTTTAATTTTAAATTACATTCCCCCTTCGGGGGTTAGGGGGATTACAAAAGCGTTCTTGGATCAGTTACAACACCTGTTACGGCTGTTGCTGCTGCTACAAGTGGACTAGCCAACATTGTTTTTGAACCTGGACCTTGACGACCTTCAAAGTTTCTGTTTGATGTACTTACTGCAACTTTACCTGCAGGAACTTTATCATCATTCATTGCTAAACAAGCTGAACATCCTGGCTCACGCAATACAAACCCTGCTTCAGTAAAAATGTCTAACAAACCTTCTTCTTTTATTTTTGCTTCAACAATATGAGAACCTGGTACCAACCAAGCAGTAATATTGTCCGCTTTTTTTCTTCCTTTTACAATAGATGCAAATGCTCTAAAATCTTCAATTCTACCATTTGTACAACTTCCAATAAATACATAATCTACTGGTTTTCCAATTAAAGATTCACCTTCAGCAAAGCCCATATAATCTAATGATTTTTTATAGGTTGCAACACCACCTTCAACTTCTTCAGCTTTTGGAATGTTTTGTGAAATACCTGTTCCCATACCTGGATTTGTACCATAAGTAATCATTGGTTCAATTTCACTAGCACTAAATGTTAACTCTTTATCAAAAGTAGCATCTTGATCCGTAGCTAAGGTTTTCCAATATTCCATTGCAGTATCCCAATCAGCTCCTTTTGGCGCAAATTGTCTTCCTTTTACATATTCAAATGTTTTTTCATCTGGCGCAATTAGTCCACCACGAGCACCCATTTCAATACTTAAATTACAAACAGTCATACGACCTTCCATAGTCATATTTCTAAATACATCACCAGCGTATTCAACAAAATAACCTGTTGCGCCTGAAGTTGTTAATTTTGAAATAATAAATAAAGCCACATCTTTTGGTGTAACTCCAAATCCTAATTCGCCATTTACGTTGATACGCATTTTTTTAGGTTTTGGCTGCATAATACATTGTGATGAAAGCACCATTTCTACTTCAGAAGTACCAATACCAAAAGCAATAGCACCAAATGCACCGTGTGTTGATGTATGTGAATCTCCACAAACAATAGTTGCACCAGGCAATGTAATTCCGTATTCTGGACCTACCACGTGTACAATACCGTTTTGTTGGTGACCTAAGCCCCAGTGAGAAATACCCCACTCAGCAGAATTTTGCTCTAAAGCTTTTAATTGATTTGCTGATAACGGATCTTCAACTGGTAAATGTTGGTTAATGGTTGGTGTGTTATGATCGGCAGTAGCAAATGTTCTATCCGCAAATAAAACTGAATTATTTCTGCTTTTTAAACCTAAAAAAGCTACAGGACTTGTAACTTCATGAATTAAATGTCTGTCAATAAATAACACATCTGGTCCATCTTGAATAGATTTAACCACATGCGAATCCCATACTTTGTCAAATAATGTAGTACTCATTTATATTTTTTTTATTGAATTTTTTACTTTACAACCAATATCTTCATAATTTGGCTGAAACAACGGATGCAAATTTAAAAAAAGAAACTTTGTTAGCAATTTCAATCTAATTTATATACGATACCCAAAAAGCATTTTAAACACATTCTTATTTTACGCACAATTTGATTCATTTTAGAAAAATTAATATTTGGTTTTAAATTTCAATACTTAACTACACATACCTAAAAAATTAATATTTTATTGAAATTGAATAAACCTCATTTTTACACTAAAAACTACCGAATTATTTAAAAATATTCAATAATTAACCAATTTATATACACATATAACAATAATAAATCCATATTTATTTTCTATTTAAAATTACAAACAACTCTTTATCACCTAAAAGAACAAGCAATATTATCATATTTACCGTATTTTTTAAATTGAAATAATACGATATCCAAAAAGATTTGATGCTTTTTAAATGTAAATTTTATAACGTAAAACCACTGCTTTTTTAATATAAAAATTCAAAACTTCAATTTATACATTTTTGTAATTTAAAGTAATTTTATTACATAAATGTAAATTTTAAATCGCCTTAAATTCACACAAACAACTGTATATCAATTTAATACATTTTATGGCATTGGATTTGTTTAACCCATTACAAATTTACTTACAACTATAAAATATATTTACTATGAATGTAATTATCCCTGTAGAAGATTTAGAAAAAGACAAAAGCACGTTGGCAAAAGGGTTTCACAACACCAATTACGCCTGCATTTACAATACACTTAATGGCAACTACGAGTGGCTTAGCACAAGTAAAATAAGTACATCTGAAGACAATTTAAGTTTGGCTTTAAAGCGCAAAGGCATATACACAATTATTACAAGTCACATGCCTTATTTAGCTTTAAGATTATTTAAAGAAAGTGGCCTATCTGTTTATAAATCTAAAGGAAAAAATCTTGAAGAAAACATTGATTTATTTTTAAAAAATGAGCTAGACACATTTTCTCCACAAATACAATTTAAAGCATCAAGTTGCAGCAGCTCATGTAGCTCTTGCGACACATCGTGCAACTAAAAAAATTATTATGGCACTAAGCAAAGCAATCGCATTTATTCAAGCTGCAAGTGATAGTGAAGCATTGAGAAATGCTTGTTCTGGAACTTCAAAAGAAAAATTACTGCAACTTTTAAATTTTAATGAAGTTGAATTTGAAGATGCTATTAATATGCAATTGGTAAAATGTCAAAGCTATGAACAAGCCGAAGTATATCAACAAATTAGAATATGGTTTTTATTAATTTAAACTTATGGAATATAGAGATTTAGAAAAAGTGCGATCAATAATTGATGACGCCACAGGACTGGAAATTGCATATGCATACGATGATTTGGTTTTTCCAGATTACACTGCATTTATTATACAATTTGACGATAAAAAGTCAACTAATTTTTTCATCTATTTTCATGAAGATTGTGATGAAAAAGAAACGCTGTTTGAAAACATTTCAAAAGCATGTGCTGAAAAAAAATGCACATTAACACAAAAAGGCGATTTTAAAATGGAACAAAAAGGTGAAGAAGTAGCATTACAATTTATATAAAAATAAAAAATTATGGCAAACAAAAAACTCAATTGGAAAACTTGGCTACAAGAAGGCGATCAATACTTAAGAGCCTACGGTACAAAAAGCAGATTTGGAACTGAAATTAGATACAACTTAATTTCTATGTCTTTTGAAGCCTATACAATGGCAATTTTAGATTTTCACAACTCGCTGCCTGAAAATCATACATATTCAGATTTAATGTATGCTTTAGAAACTGTAGTACCTATAGATAAAACTCTTAGAGAACGTATTTTAAAATACGAGAATATACAGTCTATTTGTTCTATTGAAAAATACCACACGGTAAAACCAACCGAAGAAGAATTGGCAGATTTAAAAGGAGCTATTTTAGAAATAAGTGCATTGGCTCACAAAACTTGCCCTATAGATACTGCACTGGCATCTTAACTACAATTGCAAAATATAAAGTTAAAAAATAACGGTTATTTTTTAACTTTATATTTTACCACATCAATTTCATATTTTTCAATTCGCAACCCTAATTTCCGATTGGAAACACCCAACTCTTTTGCGGCCTGCATAACATTTCCTTTTGTAGAAGTTAAACAATCAATTATCAACTGCTTTTCAACCTTTTCAACAATAATTTGAAGAGAACCTTTGCTAAAAGTACTAGACGATTGTGCAGTTTGAAGTGTTGGTGGCAAATTTTCTATTCTTATTACCTGATCAACACTAATAATTGCAGCGCGTTCTATACAATTTTCTAATTCCCTGATATTTCCTGGCCAATGATAAATCATTAAAGCATCAATTGCCGAAGAAGAAATACGTAAAATATTGGTGCCGTTTTTTTTGTTTGCTTTTTGAATAAAATGATCTACCAAAAGCGGAATATCATTTAAACGCTCACGCAAAGCAGGCATGTAAATTGGAAACACATTTAAACGATAATACAAATCTTCTCTAAATTTTTGCTCAACAATGGCGTTTTCTAAATTTCTATTGGTAGCTGTAATAATTCGCACATTACAATCAATTGTTTTAGAACCTCCTACCCTTTCAAATTGTTTTTCTTGCAAAAAACGCAACAATTTAACTTGCATTTGAGCAGATAACTCGCCAATTTCATCAATAAAAATAGTACCTCCATCAGCCAATTCAAATCTTCCTTTTTTCATTTCCGAAGCACCTGTAAACGCCCCTTTTTCGTGTCCAAACAACTCGCTTTCAACAAGCGTTTCGGGCAATGCCGCACAATTTACTTTTATAAATGGTTTTGAAGCTCTATCACTTTTATAATGTATAGCATCTGCAATCAATTCTTTCCCAACACCACTTTCACCCCTAATTAATACGGTAGCTTGTGTTTTAGAAACCTGCTCTATTTGCTTAAAAACTTCACGCAGTTTAGAACAGTTTCCAATAATGTTTTCATAAGAAAACCTGTTTTCCAGTTCTAAATGTAATTTTTGATTTTCATTTTTCAGCCTTTCAATTTCCTCAACCCTATCTTGCCTTGCACGAACTGCTTGAGCAATCATAGATCCAATAACCGACAAAATTCTTATCAACTCATTTTTATTTACACGTTCATCATAAACTCTTGAAATACTTAGGGTTCCAACTATTTCAAAATCTACTTTTATAGGAACAATTATAAATGAAATATCTTTTTTGCTTTTTGTTTGAAGTTTCATTTTGGTTTTATTTACAAAACCCTGAGCACCATCTATTTTATCAATAAAAATAGGTTTTCCGCTTTTTACAACATTACCTGTAATGCCTTCACCCACCAAATAACGCCCTTGCATTTTATCATCGTAAGAAATTCCATACGAAGCTTCAATTAAAATCTTAGAAACCTCTCTGTTTAAAATAGACAACATAGAGCGTTCCGCATCTAAGTACCTTGCGACCAGCTCCATAATAGGATCCATAATTTCTTTAATAAACCTACTATTATTAATCATTGTACTAATTTCAAATAATAGTGGCAGCTCGGTATCCCCTTTACAAAACCTACCAGCCTTATGGCAATAGTGGCTTTTAAATCCTTCTTTTATATTATTGTTTAATTCTTCAGACATGGGAACTGTTTTACTTCATTATTTCACAAACAAACCTCTTGAACACAAAAATACGATATTTTTAATAAAAATACGATTTACTCTTATTTTTAACAACGAAAACGTATTAGTTTATTTTTTATTTAACGATTTCTTTATTTTAATGAAAATAATATAATGACATTTTAATTACAATTACGTGAAATCAGCCTAAAAAACTTACATAAATGTAACATTACAACATGCTGCATTTTACCTAAAAATAAATTAATATTTTTTTAAGTTACTGTATATCCGACATTTAAATTGTTATTAAATTCTTTTTTGGCATGCTAAAATTTTAATGGCACAGTAAGTGAAAAACGAAATTCAAATAATATTCATTTAATAATTTTATTATGAGAAAAATAGCAATTTACGGTAAAGGTGGTATTGGAAAATCAACTACTACACAAAACACAGTGGCTGGTTTAGCCGAAATGGGAAAAAAGATAATGGTTGTAGGATGCGATCCTAAAGCAGATTCAACCAGATTACTACTAGGTGGTTTGGCACAAAAAACAGTGCTAGACACACTAAGAGAAGAAGGTGAAGATGTTGTATTTGACGACATTGTAAAACCTGGATACGGAAACACAAGTTGTACAGAATCAGGAGGACCAGAACCAGGTGTTGGTTGTGCAGGTCGTGGAATTATTACTTCTATCAACATGTTAGAACAATTAGGTGCTTATGATGAAGACAAAGCTTTAGATTATGCATTTTATGATGTATTGGGTGACGTTGTTTGTGGTGGATTTGCAATGCCTATTAGAGATGGTAAAGCTGAAGAAATTTACATTGTAGTTTCTGGTGAAATGATGGCAATGTATGCTGCAAACAATATCTGTAAAGGGATTGTAAAATTTGCACAAGCAGGAGCCGTACGTTTAGGTGGTCTTATTTGTAACAGTCGTTTAGTTGACAACGAAAGACAGATGATTGAAGAGTTGGCAAAAAAACTTGGAACTCAAATGATTCACTTTGTACCTCGTGACAACATGGTTCAAAAAGCTGAAATCCACAGAAAAACAGTTATTGAATATGCTCCAGAGCATCCTCAAGCAGATGAGTACAGGACATTAGCTAGAAAGATTCACGAAAATCAATTGTTTGTAGTTCCAACACCTCTTGAAATCGAAGAACTTGAAGGATTACTAATTGAATTCGGAATTTTAAATTAAAAACATTCATTATTAAAAAATATCAATATGCAATTAATTAGAGCAATTATCAGATCCGAAAAGTCTGCAACCGTTATCAAAGCTTTATTTGAAGCTGGTTATGTAGCTGTAACAAAAGTACCAGTTGTAGGACGTGGTAAACAACGAGGAATTAAAATTGGTGATATTACTTACGACGAAATACCGAAAGATTTATTAATGATTGTTGTAAACGACGAAGACAAAGACTTCCCTGTTAAAACAATTATTGAAGCCGCTCGTACAGGAGAAAATGGAGCTTTTGGAGATGGAAAAATCTTTGTAAGTCCAGTTGAAGAAGCCTACACAATAAGTAGAGGCACAAAAGAACTTTAAATTAAAAAAAATGAAGACTATAATAGCCATTTTACGAATTCACACGATGAATAGAACAAAAGAGGCACTCTCTGAAGCAGGGCTACCATCTTTTACCGCTACAGGTCAAGTTTATGGGCGCGGTAAAGGAAAATGGGATGCACAAGTTATGGAAGGTGTTCGAAACAATCAACCAGAAGCAATTGCGCTATTAGGGCCTGAACCAAGACTACGTTTACACAGAATGCTTACACTTACTGTAGCCGATTCAAAAGTGAAAACAGCAGTGCAAGCAATTATGAACGCAAATAGAACAGATGCACCTGGTGATGGAAAAATATTTGTACTCCCTAACACAGAAGCACTAAGTATTCGTACTGGTGTTGCTGGAGATAGTGTATTAGATTAACAGTTAAAACTAAAAAATATGTCTACAGATAATAAAACAAACATATTTCCAGATACATCAGAATTAATTGAGGAAATATTAAATAAATATCCTAGCAAAGTAGCCAAAAAAAGATCCAAATCTTTGGTGTCTAACGATCCCGAAAAAGATCAGGAAATTCAAGCGAATATTAGAACTATTCCTGGAATTATTACACAAAGAGGATGCTGCTACGCAGGTTGTAAAGGTGTAATCTTAGGCCCAACACGCGATATCATAAATATTGTTCACGGCCCAATTGGATGCTCATTTTACGCTTGGCTTACTAGAAGAAATCAAACCGATGCTGGCGTAGATGGTGAAAACTATATGAACTATTGTTTTTCAACCGATATGCAAGATACCAACATTGTTTTTGGAGGTGAAAAAAAATTAGAAACAGCCATTCGCGAAGCTTATGAAATGTTTAAACCACATTCAATTGGTGTATTTTCTACCTGTCCAATTGGTTTAATTGGAGACGACGTTCACGCAGTTTCAAGAAAAATGAAAGAGGAACTTGGAATCAATATTTTTGGTTTTAGTTGCGAGGGTTATAAAGGTGTAAGTCAATCTGCTGGTCACCACATTGCAAACAACGGAATATTTAAACACGTTGTTGGTTTAAATGATACTGACCCAGGAGGAAAATTCAAAATAAACTTACTTGGAGAATACAATATTGGTGGTGATTCATTTGTACTTGAAAAATACTTTGAAGAAATGGGAATCACATTGGTTTCTACCTTTAGTGGTAACTCAACAATGAGCCAGTTTGAAAATGCACATATGGCCGATTTAAACGCAGTAATGTGCCACAGATCTATCAATTACATTGCTGAAATGTTAGAGCAAAAGTATGGTATTCCTTGGATTAAAATAAACTTTATTGGTGCTGATGCTACTGCAAAATCTCTAAGAAGAATTGCTGAATACTTTGAAGATGAAGAGCTTATGGCAAAAGCTGAAGCTATAATCGCTCGCGAAATGCTTGAAGTAAAAGCAACCATTGAAGATGTTAAAACTAGAACCGAAGGCAAACTATGTATGATGTATGTTGGTGGATCTAGAGCACACCACTACCAAGAATTATTTGGTGAAATAGGTATGAGAACAATTTCAGCTGGTTACGAGTTTGGACACCGCGACGATTACGAAGGAAGAAAAGTACTTGACAGTATTAAAATTGATGCTGATAGTAGAAATATTGAAGAACTAGAAATTAGCAAAGAAGAAGCCAATTGGAGAGAAGATTTAGTCGAGAAAAAGACTGCACTTAAAAATAAAGGCTACGCATTTTCTGATTACGATGGAATGATGCCTGATATGGAAAAAAACAGTTTGGTTATTGATGATATTTCACATTGGGAAACTGAAAAACTAATCGAGTACTACAAACCAGATATTATTGGTGCAGGTATCAAAGAAAAATATGTAATCCAAAAATATGGAGTGCCTTTAAAACAACTTCATAGTTACGATTACGGTGGACCATATGCAGGATTTAAAGGAGCCATTAATTTTTACAATGACATTGATAAAATGGTGAACACTAAAATTTGGGGATTAATTCCACCACCTTGGAAAAACGAACCTGAATTAGTAGCAAAAATGGCAGATGCAGCTTATTAGCTGAATTAGAAATCCATTTATAAAACAATTTATAAACTTAAATCAGAGATATTATGTTATTAAGACATACCACAAAAGATATAAAAGAAAGGGAAGCATTGGCTATCAATCCAGCTAAAACCTGTCAACCAGTTGGGGCTATGTATGCCGCACTTGGAATCCACGGATGCCTACCTCATAGCCATGGGTCACAAGGTTGTTGTTCATATCACCGAAGCGCACTAACTCGCCATTATAAAGAGCCTATTATGGCAGCAACAAGTTCATTTACTGAAGGTTCTTCAGTATTTGGAGGACAAGCAAATCTTCTGCAAGCTATAGACAATATTTTCACTATATACGAACCAGATGTAATTGCTGTGCACTCAACTTGTTTGTCTGAAACAATTGGAGATGACCTTACACAAATTGTTGAAAAAGCAAGAGATGGCGGTAAAATTCCAGAAGGAAAACACGTAATATTTTGCAACACACCAAGTTATGTTGGATCTCACGTTACCGGATATTCAAATATGGTAAGCGGAATGGTACAGTTATTATCAGAATCTACCGGTGTTAAAAACGATAAAATAAATTTAATTTCTGGCTGGGTTGAACCTTCAGATATGAGAGAAGTAAAAAGAATCGCAAACCTTATGGATGCTAAATTCACCTTATTTCCTGATACTTCTGATGTAGTAGATGCACCACAAACAGGTAGTTATACAATGTACCCAAAAGGAGGTACTAAAGTGCCAGATTTAATAGCTTCAGGAGACAATAAAGCAACTTTAGCTTTTGGAGAATGGGCTACTAAAGATGCTGCAATTAAATTAGAAAACAAATGTAAAGTTCCGTTTGAAGTTACAGAACTTCCAATTGGGGTGCGAGCTACAGACCGTTTTATTATGAAACTATCTAAACTTGCTGAAGTTGCAATTCCAGATGCAATTACAACTGAAAGAGGAAGATTGGTTGATATGATTACTGATATGCAACAGTATTTACACGGTAAGCGTGTTGCTTTATGGGGTGATCCAGATCAATTAATTCCTATGGTCGAATTTTTATTAGACCTAAATATGAAACCTGTTTACATTGTTTCAGGAACTCCTGGTAAAAAAATGCATCAAAAACTGGAAGAAATGTTATTGCCAGTTGTACCAGAAGCAAAATTCAAAAACGGTATTGGAGCCGACATGTATTTAATGCACCAATGGATTAAAAATGAAGGTGTTGATTTATTAATTGGAAACACCTACGGTAAATACATTTCAAGAGACGAGAATACGCCATTTTTAAGAATGGGATTCCCAATACTTGATAGAGTTGGTCACTCTTATTTTCCAACTGTAGGTTATATGGGAGGTCTTAGAATTTTAGAAAAAATATTAGGACTAATCATGGACAAACAAGATGCAGAATCTACAGAATCTGAATTTGAATTGGTAATGTAATACCAAAATATTTATCAAAATTGAAAAATGAATTTATAATTTAAAAATCAAAGCACATGGAATCTATACTTAAAGACAGACAAAACCAAGTATTGACAAAGGGAATAGATTCTCATGAATTAAGTTGTGACAAATCTAGTCTAGCAGGATCCGTAAGCCAAAGAGCTTGCGTATTTTGCGGATCTAGAGTTGTTTTATACCCTATTGCAGATGCACTTCATTTAGTTCACGGCCCTATTGGCTGTGCAGCTTATACTTGGGACATTAGAGGTGCGCTATCATCTGGACCACAAATTCATAGACTCAGCTTTTCAACTGATATTAAAGAAGAACAAGTTGTTTTTGGGGGCGAAAAAACCTTAAAAAAAGCGCTCATTGAATTAATTGATGCGTATAACCCAAAAGCAGCTTTTGTTTATTCAACCTGTATTGTTGATTTAATTGGTGATGATGTTGAAAGCGTTTGTAAAAGTGTTACAAAAACTACAGGTGTTGAAGTAATAACAGTACAAGCTCCAGGTTTTGCTGGCACAAAAAAAGATGGATATAAGGTTGCCTGTGATGCTCTCATGAAATTGGTTGGATCAAAAGGAACCAATGAAACCATACCAAATAGCATTAATATTATTGGCGATTTTAACCTTGCCGGAGAACTTTATTTATTGCGAGATTATTACGAAAAAATGGGGGTTCATATTGTGGCAACCATTACAGGCGATGGTCGTGTAGATGATATTCGTCAAGCTCACAAAGCTGCATTAAACATTGTTCAATGCTCTGGATCAATGAGCAATCTAGCTGTGCAAATGGAAAAAAAATATCAAATTCCAAATATGAGAGTTTCCTATTTTGGTATTGAAGATATGTCTGATGCACTATACGGTGTGGCTCGTTTTTTTGACAATAAAGACATGATGGACAAAGCCATTGAACTGGTAAAAACAGAAGTAAGTGACTTATTACCCAAACTCGAATTTTACAAAAAAGCATTGAAAGGTAAAAAAGCCGCCATTTATGTTGGTGGTGCATTTAAAGCCATTTCGTTAATAAAAGCTTTACGTATGATTGGTGTAAAAACAGTAGTAGTTGGTTCTCAAACTGGTAATAAAGAAGATTACTTAACTATGAAAAATTTAAGTGATGAAGGTACTATTCTAGTAGATGACACCAACCCTTTAGAGTTAACACAATTGGTTAAAAGAACCAACGCTGATATTTTAATTGGCGGTGTTAAAGAAAGACCTATTGCATACAAATTAGGCTTGGGCTTTTGCGATCATAACCACGAACGCAAACTTGCATTGGCTGGTTATGAAGGCATGTTAAATTTTGCAAAAGAAATTTACGGTACAGCAATGAGTCCAGTTTTTCAATTCACTAAAAACAAATAGCATATGGAGACCCTTAAAGAAATCAAATCGAAAGAATTCACCTCAACTCGCAATGCCTGTAAAGTTTGTACTCCATTAGGCGCTAGCGTTGTTTACAAAGGAATTGAAGGTTGCGTGCCACTTATCCACGGATCTCAAGGTTGCGCAACATATATTAGACGGTATTTGATAAGTCATTATAAAGAACCTGTAGATATTGCTTCTACAAATTTTACTGAAGAAACCGCCATTTTTGGTGGTGAAAAAAACTTGTTTATCGCCATAAAAAATGTAACTAAACAATACAATCCTAAAATAATAGGAATTGCAACAACTTGTCTAAGTGAAGTTATTGGCGATGATATGCGCAAAATAATTCACCGATATAAAACCGAAAACGAAGGTGATACAAATCTTCCAGAATTGGTTTTTGTGAATACGCCAAGTTTTATGGGAACACATATTAACGGGTTTCACGATACTATTTTATCGCTTGTAAAAGCATTTGCAACCCATAAAAAAACAACACAAAGTGTCAATATTTTTCCTGGGTTTCTTTCTCCTGCAGATTTACAACTTTTGAAAGAAATTTTTGCTGATGTAGCTATCAACCCAATTATGGTTCCAGATTACTCAGATATTTTAGACAATGAGTATACTGGAGAGTATGAAAAACTACCAAAAGGCGGTACAACAATTAAAGAATTACAAGAAACTGGCAGCGCAAAAGCATCTATAGAATTTGGATATATTTTAAATAAATCAAATGCAAAATCGCAAACCGCTGCAGAATTTTTGGAAGCTGATTTTGGAGTGCCAAGAATAAATTTCAATATTCCTATTGGCATAAATGCCACTGATGCCTTTTTTAGTGAACTTGAAAAATTAACAAATACCAAAACACCCGAAAAATACACAAAACAACGTGGAAAATTAGTAGACGCTTATGTAGACGGACACAAATATGTTTTTGGGAAAAAAGCAGTTGTTTACGGTGAAGAAGATTTTGTAATTGCTATGATTTCCTTTTTAGAAGAAATAGGAATTGAAACCGTCTTATGTGCATCTGGTGGCGATAGCGGCTTATTAAAAAACGTTATTCAAGAAAAAATCAAACCAAGAAAAACAATTAACATACACGATAATTTTGATTTTGAAGAAATAGCTACTGTTTGTAAAGAACTAAAACCAGATATTTTAATTGGCAATAGCAAAGGCTATTACATTGCTCGAGAACTAGGAATTCCGTTAGCCAGAGTTGGCTTTCCTATTCACGACAGATTGGGCGGATCACGTATCAAACACATTGGTTACGAAGGTACACAGCAATTGTTTGACACCATAGCAAATACGCTAATTCAACAAATGCAAGAAAATTCGCCAGTTGGATACAAATACATGTAATAAACATTCAGAAAAAAATTATTGAATATTAATAACCATTAAAATTTAAGAACATGGAAAATACAACAACTTTAAACAAAGTACACCCTTGTTTTGATAAAGAAGCAAAGTTAAAGTACGCACGAATTCATATACCAGTAGCACCAAAATGCAATGTTCAATGTGGTTATTGTAATAGAAAATACGATTGTGTAAACGAAAGTAGACCAGGTGTAACAAGCTCGGTTTTAAAACCTTTTCAAGCTCTTAATTACATCAGAGCCATTTCACAAAAAATAAAAAACATTTCAACAATAGGAATTGCTGGCCCAGGAGATGCTTTTGCTGAACCTGAAAAAACATTGGAATCTATTAGAATGATTAAAAGTGAGTTTCCTGATAAAATATTTTGTCTTTCTTCAAACGGACTAAATATTTTGCCTTATGTTGATGAAATAGCCGAACTAAATGTTACACACGTAACCTTAACCATCAACAGTTTTAGACTTGAAACTTTAGAAAAAATATACAAATGGGCACGTTACAATAAAAAAATGTATCGCGGAAGAGCTGCTGCTGAATTAATGCTAAGCCAACAAACCGATGCTTTAAAAGCCTTAGTTGCAAAAGATATTGTTGTAAAAATAAACACCGTTATTATCCCAGGAGTAAATGATACAGAAATTGAAGAAGTTGCCAAAATAGTGGGCGAAATGGGCGCTACAACTATGAACTGTATTCCATTAATTCCTACTGAAGGAAGTGACATGGAAAATTTAGAAAAACCAACAGGAGAATCAATTCGCAACATCATACGATCTATTCACAAGTACATAAAACCAATGACACATTGCGCACGTTGTAGAGCCGATGCTGCCGGAATGCTTGGAAAAGACGACACAAGTGCTTATAAATTAATAGACCAATGTGCGGTAATGCCAACCGAAACAGACAAAACAAAACCTCATGTTGCAGTTGCTAGTTATGAAGGCTTAATGATTAACAAACACTTAGGTGAAGCCACAGACTTTTTAATTTATAAACAAACTGAAACGGGTTATGAAATGGTTGAAAGACGATTTGCACCTGCTAAAGGAACGGGGGATTTACGATGGATAAACCTTGCCAAAACCTTAAATGATTGTTCTTATTTGCTGGTTAATGGCGTAGGTGCAAAACCCGTTGATTTGCTTCAAAAAGTTGGAATTGCTGTTATAGAAATGTCGGGATTAATAGATGACGGACTTGATGCTGTTTACAAAGGCAAAAAATTAAAATCTGTTCTTAAAACCACTTTAGGAAAATGCGGTAGCGGATGCGGTGGTAATGCAATGGGTTGTGGATAATTTTCACCATTTCAACCAAAAAAATAATTTATAGTTATTCATACAAAACAATTATACCATGAAAAAACCTGATCATTTAATATTATTATGCAACTCTTACAGAATGGTAGGAGAAGCAAAAGGCACTTGCCTTAAAAGAGGCTCTTCAGATTTGATACAATATATTTCTGAAGAAGCTGCAGACCGCGGATTAGACGTTGCTGTAACCACAACAGCATGTTTAAATATTTGTCCGCAAGGACCCGTAATTGTTATTCAGCCAAATAATTTTTGGTACGGAGGAATTACAGATGAAGATAAAATTGATGAAATTCTTGAAGCTTTAGAAGAAAATAAAGCTGTTGAAGAATATTTAATTTCAGATTAAATTTTAACATTATGAAGCCCTATTTAATAGATACAACACTTAGAGATGGTGAACAAGCGCCTGGAGTTGTTTTTTCGAAAAAAGAAAAAATGAAAATTGCCGTAATGCTTCATGAACTGGGTGTAGATGAAGTTGAAATTGGGACTCCTGCTATTAGCAACGATGAAAAAATAATTATTAAAGAAATTGCAGCTGAAGGATTTTCTTACAAAACTTCTAGTTGGTGTAGAGCTCATTTGGAAGAAATTCAAGAAGCTGCAAAACTAAAAACTACTTCTATCAATATCTCATTACCCGTTTCTGATATTCAAATTGAAACGCTTGGAAAATCTAGAGACTGGGTAATTACAGAAGTAAAAAAAACAACAAAATACGCTAGTAATTATTTTTCTCACGTTACCGTTGGCGCCCAAGACTCAACAAGAGCCAATATTGATTTTTTAAAAGAATTTATTTTTTACGCTCAAGAAAATGGCGCTAGCAGACTAAGAATTTCTGATACAGTGGGCATCTCAAGTCCGCTTGAAATTCAGCAATTATTTTTAAGCTTAAATGGAAGTTTTCCTACTATGGAATTTGAATTTCACGGACACAACGATTTAGGAATGGCAACAGCCAATGCCATAACAGCTTACAAATCTGGTGCAAAATGCATAAGTGCAACTGTAAATGGTTTGGGCGAAAGAGCTGGAAATTCTGTATTAGAAGAACTAATTGCTTATTTTATTTATAAGGAAAACAATACCAGTTACAATTCTCAGGTTATTTCAAAACTATGCAGATATGTAGCCAATAATTCTGGTGTAAGATTGGCAACAAACAAACCGCTAATTGGAAAAAAAGTGCACACGCATGAGTCTGGAATTCACACCTCAGCAATTTTAAAAAACAAGCAATCGTACCAATTTATAAATCCTTCAGATTTTGGTCAAAATAATGCTGGTTTTTGCTTTGGAAAACACTCTGGAAAAGCATCCATAAATCATTTTTTTAGCGAAAAAAACTTGTTTTTAGATGACATCAGAATTCAACAAATTTTAAACTTGGTTAAAGAAAAATCTACTTCGTGGAAAAGACCTTTGACCGAATTAGATTTGATGCAGATTTACCAAGGGAATTAAATTATTTTGACGCAGGTGTTACTTGCGCGGTAATTTCATCATTTAAAGTTAAATAAACATTTGCCATCGTATGTTTTATGATGGCATTTTTTAAAACCCCATTTTTATAAGTGTATTCGTTTTTATTACCGTTGTTTGGGTCGGTAATTAAATATTCATGAGTTTTTACAGTTTCTACTTTTGTTTTTTCACCATTGATTTCAAAATACAAAACTTTTACATTTTTTGGTTCATGAAAATACAGCAAACTGCCACTATATTTTATAATATCGTTGATACGAGTAATCTTTCCATCTTTTTCTAAAGTATAGCCATCTCCTTTTTTAACTAAATGAGTTGTAGAATTAACCTCATCTTTTTTGTAGGTTTTTAGCAGTGATTGTTGTAAAATACCATTTACATAAGTACTAGTTTGAATGTATTTAACTTTAATTTTAAAAATGATTCTAACTTCAACTTCACTAATTGCTTCAACAGTAATTTTGTTTCCTGTTATTTGCTGATTTACTGTAATTGTTCCAACATCCATCCCCATGGCACGAATATTATAAACAGATTTATCTATTTTGCTTTGGGCATCACAAAATAAGCCCACAAAAAAAAGCGCACTAAATAACAACAAAACCTGCTTGTGTGTTTTCATTTTAAATTTCTAAAAAATTAAGTTACAATATCCTAATTTACAACTTTTTAACATAGATACAAGTTGTTATAAATCAAAAATAAAGCCCATCAAAAAAATTGACAGGCTTTGTATATTATAAACTTATTGTTTAAGCTTATTTTGCGTTGTGTTGAATATTGATAGATTCAACGTGAATTGCTTTAAATACTTCTTCAACAAATTCTTTGCTCAATCCTTTGCTAATACCAGATTCAATCATAGAATCTAAAATATCAGACCAACGACCGCTTTGTAAAATAGCAACATTTTCTTGGTGTTTTAATTTTCCAATATTTTCAGCAACAACCATTCTATTACTTAAAATATCAATAATACTGCTATCAATTAAATCCAACTCTTTACGGTATAAATTTAATTTACTTTGGAAGCTTTCTTTTGAACTACTTAATTGACGAATTTTTAATTCTTTTGTAATTTCGTGTAATCTAGCAGGTGTAATTTGTTGTTTAGCATCACTCCAAGCTTTGTCTGGATCAACGTGAGTTTCAATAATAAAACCATCGTAATTTAAATCCAATGCAGTTTGAGAAACATCTAAAATAGTATCTCTACGACCACAAATATGAGAAGGATCTAAGATTAAAGGTAAATCTGGGAATTCTTTTTTCAACTCAATAGCAATGTGCCATTTTGGTAAGTTTCTGTAATGACCAGTATTGTAAGCTGAGAATCCACGGTGAATAACACCTAATTGTGAAATTCCGTTAGCTTGAAAACGCTCTACACCACCTAACCATAAAGCCAAATCTGGATTTACAGGGTTTTTAACCAATACTGGCTTGTCTACACCTTTTAAAGCATCAGCAATTTCTTGAACAGCAAAAGGGTTTACAGTAGTTCTTGCACCAATCCACAAAATATCTACATCAGCTTTTAAAGCCAATTCTGCGTGAGCTGCATTTCCAATTTCAGTTGTAATTTTTAATCCAGTTTCTTCACGAACTCTTTGTAACCAAGGCAATCCTAAAGCACCAACACCTTCAAATCCTCCTGGACGGGTTCTTGGTTTCCAAATACCTGCTCTAAATACCGTTGTATCTGTCTCTTTTAATAAATGAGCAGTTTTTAAAACTTGTTCTTCTGTTTCAGCACTACAAGGTCCTGCAATAACAAGTGGGTGATCTAAGCCCATGTTATCTAACCATTTTCTGTTCTCTTTTGTGATTTCCATCTTAATTTAGTTGTATTTATATTTTTATAATTTGTTTTAAGCTTTAAGTTTTAAGCCTTCAGCTCAACACTTATTTATTTTATTTACGCTATTTTCTATTCTCTTAATATCAGCTTTGACTTAGTTTATCTTGGGCTTTATCGAAAGACTCAGCCAACAGTATCACTGCTCAATTTGACTAAGACTAAGACAAGACTAAGACCTTCACTGCTCACTTACTTAATACCATTTAAAATTGACTTGATATAATTGGCATTATTCATTGCTTCTTTTAATTTTTCTTCATTATTGGTTTCAACAAAACTTTTAAATTCGATTAAATTTTTAATGTACTCATCTAACGATTTAATTAAATTCTCTTTGTTTTCCATAAAAATTGGCGCCCAAGTATTTGCTGAACTTTTTGCCAAACGCACTGTTGAAGCAAAACCTGTACTTGCCATATCAAAAATAGCTTGTTCATTTTTTTCAATCTCCAATACTGTTTTTCCCAACATAAAAGAACTTACATGCGACAGATGTGAAACGTAAGCTATGTGCCTATCATGCGCTACAGGATCCATCATTTTAATACGCATATTTAATTTTTTAAACAAGCTTAAAGCTTTATCTAAAATTCTCCAATCTGTTTTATCTGCTTCACAAACAATATTAACTTTGTTATCAAACAAATCTAAAATAGCCGCCTCAGGACCAGAATATTCGGTTCCAGCTAGCGGGTGCGAAGCTACGAAATTTTTACGATTTTGGTGATTTCTAACAATTTTGCAAATTTCATTCTTTACAGAACCCACATCAAAAACCAATGTATCCTCACCTATTAAATCCAAAACTTGTAAAGTTACCTTTGGAATTATATTTACAGGAACCGCAATAATTACTACTGATGCATCTGCCAATTGATCTAGATCTCCGGCTTCATCAATAATGCCCAATTCTAATGCTTTTTTAATGTGTTCAGGATTTTTATCAATTCCCACCACTTTAAAATTCATTCTCAATTTTAAATCAAGCGCTAAAGAACCACCTATTAAACCCAACCCAAAAACAACTAATTTTTCCATTTTCTTAGTAATTATCATTTGTTAAGCGGCCCAACACTTCATTTAAAACCTCTTCTGTAACACATAACGAAGCTCTAATATATCCTTCGCCATTAGAACCAAAAATAGTTCCTGGTGTAATAAATACATCTTTTTTGTATAGCAAATTATCTGTAATTTCTTCAGAAGAAGTTCCTTTAGGTATTTTAGCCCAAACAAATAAACCGCCAATATTTTTGTCGTATGTACAGTTAAGAGCATCAAAAATTTGCCAAACAACCGCTCTGCGTTTTAGGTAAATTTCATTCAAACTCTCAAACCAATCGTTAGATAGTTTTAAAGCTTCAACAGCCCCTTTTTGAATACCTAAAAACATACCCGAATCCATATTGCTTTTTACCTCTAAAATGGTTTGAATAATTTGAGCATCACCCACAACCATTCCAACACGCCAACCGGCCATATTGTATGTTTTGCTTAATGAATTTAATTCAATAGCAACTTCTTTTGCACCTTCAATAGCCAAAATACTTTGCTGATTTTTATGCAAAATAAAACTGTACGGATTGTCGTTTACAATTAATATGTTGTGTTTTTTTGCAAATGCAATCAATTGTTCAAAATCTGCTTTTGAAGCCTGCGCACCTGTTGGCATATGTGGATAATTGACCCACATTATTTTTACATTTGCTAAATCTTCTTGTTCTAATTCTTCAAAATTTGGCAACCAGTTATTTGCTTCGGTTAAATTGTAAAAAACAGGTACTGCTTCTACTAATTTTGTAACAGATGCATAAGTTGGGTATCCCGGATTTGGAATTAAAACTTTATCTCCTTTATTTAAAAATGCCATTGAAATATGCATAATTCCTTCTTTTGAACCCATTAAAGGCAAAATCTCAGAGGCAGCATTTAATTCAACTTGGTAATTGTTTTTATAAAAATCACGTATCCCCTCTCTAAGCTCTGGAGTACCTTGATAACTTTGATATTGATGTGCATTTGGCAATTCAACCGCACTTTGTATGGCTTTAATAACACTTGCTGAAGGATGCAAATCTGGACTACCAATAGCAATATTAATTACTGGCTTTCCTTCGCTTTTTAAAGCAGCCACTTCTCTTAATTTTTTAGAAAAGTAGTATTCCTGCACATCGCTTAATCTATCTGCTTTTTGTATCATTATCTTTTACTTTTTGTGTATTCTCCCAATACCTTCAACATTTCTACTTTATCTTTAATTTCATTCATCGCATTGAAATAATCGGCATAGCTATCAAAAATAAAATCGGCAAAAAATGCATATTTCCAAGGAGTTTCTATCACAGGCATTGATTGGATTTTTGTTAAACTCATACCGTGTTTAGCCAAAACTGTTAACACTCTAGCCAAACTACCCGTATCATCACTTGTAATAAACTTTATTGATGCTTTATTGGCTGAAACAGAACTTTGCCTTACAGACTTGGTTAAAATAAAAAAACGTGTTGAATTTTGCTTAATGGTTTGAATGTCTGAATTTACAACTTCTAAATCGTAAATTTTAGCAGCCATTGCACTTGCAATTGCACCAACACCTTTTAATTGTTTTTGTTGAATTCTTTGTGCAACCAAAGCGGTATCCGTATCTTCAATTAATTTAATATGCGGATAATCATCAAAAAACTTATGACATTGCAACAATGCCATTGGGTGTGAATAAATTTCTTTAATATCTTCAATTTTTTGACCTTTTAAAGCCATAAAATGATGATGAACTGGCAAATGGTATTCTCCGCAAATAGTTAATTGGTTCGAGTCAATCAATGCATAATTAGGTAAAATTGCACCTGCAATGGTGTTTTCAATAGCCATAATTAACACTTCTGCTTTACCATCAGCCAATAATTTTGGCATTTCAGCAAAAGACAAACACTCAATTAATTCAATGTTTTTTCCAAAATATTGCTCTGCCACAATATGGTGGTACGAACCTTTAATTCCTTGTATTGCTACTTTCATTTTAATTTTTTTCAAAAAAAAAGCCTCGAAATTTTTCGAGACTTTTACATTATATTTTATTTAACTAATACATACAAAGCCTCACCTCTTATTGCTAAAATAAAAGTAAAAATAGAAGCTGTTATAAGTATTTATTGTTTTCATTCTGAAATTTTAAAGCACAAATGTAAATTTTAATTTTAAAAAAACAACATTTTATTTAAAAAATACACAAATTTAACCGATTTGTTAAATTTAAACCATTAACTATGAGCTATTCAAAACTCAACTAAACTGTAAGTTGTAAGTTATAAGCAATAGCCTATAAGCTGAAACTGCGAACTTTGGCAAAAAAACTTTCAAACTTTAGACTTTCAAACTTTAAAACTCAATTACCTCAATCGTTTTAGTAATTTTCACAGGAATTTAATACTTTATTATAAGGCGCTTAACACGAATACTTTGTATATTTGGCAATCAAAAATTAAAACTGATTACAATGAATAAAAAAGTGATTTTAATGATATTAGATGGATGGGGAATTACTCAAGACCCTAAAGTTTCAGCTATTTACAATGCAAAAACTTCATACATCGATAGTTTATATACAAAATACGCCAATGCTAGCTTAAGAACTGACGGTGAACATGTTGGATTACCAGAAGGACAAATGGGAAACAGTGAAGTAGGTCACATGAATTTAGGTGCTGGTAGAATTGTTTACCAAAACTTGGTTCGTATTAACATGGCTGTTAAAAATAAAACTTTAGGTACTGAAAAAGTATTGTTAAACGCACTTTCTTACGCTAAAGACAACAACAAAAATGTACATTTATTAGGTTTGGTTTCTAATGGAGGTATTCACTCTCATATTGATCACTTAAAAGGTTTGTTAGATGTTGCTGCTGAAAACAAAGTAGATAATGTGTTTTTACACGCATTTACAGATGGTAGAGATTGTGACCCAAAATCAGGTGCATATTTTATCAATGATATTCAAGAGCATATGGCAAAAACTACTGGAGAAGTTGCTTCTATTACTGGCCGTTACTTTGCTATGGATCGCGACAAACGTTGGGAACGCGTAAAAATTTCATACGACGCTATGGTAAACGCAGTAGGTGATAAATCTACAAATGCTGTTGAAAGCTTGAAAAATAATTATGACAATGATATTACTGATGAGTTTATCAAGCCTATTATTATGACCAATGCCAATGGCGAACCTAAAGCTACAATAAAAGAAGATGATGTGGTTATTTTCTTTAACTACAGAACAGATAGAGGTCGCGAATTAACAGAGGTTTTAACACAACAAGACTATCCTGAATTTGGAATGAAAACCATTCCGTTACACTATGTAACTATTACAAATTACGACGAAACTTACAAAGGAATCAATGTTATTTACAATACCGACAATTTGGTAGATACTTTGGGTGAAGTTTTAGAAAAAGCTGGTAAAAAACAAATCAGAATTGCTGAAACTGAGAAATATCCTCACGTAACATTTTTCTTTTCAGGAGGAAGAGAGCAAGAATTTGAAGGTGAAAAAAGATTGTTATGTCCGTCTCCAAAAGTGGCAACATACGATTTACAACCAGAAATGAGTGCTTTTGAAATTCGTGATGCAATTATTCCTGAATTACAAAAAGGTGAAGTTGATTTTGTTTGCTTAAACTTTGCAAACGGAGATATGGTTGGACATACAGGTGTTATGGAAGCAGCTATTAAAGCTTGTGAAGCTGTTGACGAATGTGTGAAAGATGTTATAACTACTGCTGTTGAAAATGATTATACAGTATTGGTTATTGCCGATCACGGTAACTGTGAAACAATGATGAATCCTGATGGATCTCCTCACACAGCACACACAACAAACCCAGTTCCTTTTATTTTAGTTGACAAAGATTTAAAAACCATTAAAGATGGTGTTTTAGGTGATATTGCTCCAACTATTTTAAAATTAATGGGTGTTGAGCAACCAGAAGCAATGTCTCGTTTTCCATTGATTTAATTTGTTACGTTCGTAATTCTGAAGTCTTGTAAAGTACATTTCAGAATCACATAAAATTATAAATTAACACAATAAAATGCCACACTAAGCTTGTCTAAGTGTGGCATTTTTAACATTCAGTAAAATATTATGGTAAAAAATACAATTTTAAGCTTACTCATTATTTTAACTATTGGTTGTAAAGCTCAAAAAACAGATTCAAGTGCAATTGTTGACAAAGATGGAAGCTTGGTTGGTATTGCCACTAAAGACGCTTTTCTTACTGAACCTTTTTCAGAATGGTTTGTGTTTAATTACAATGCTTATGAAGTTGACCAAGCAACCATTGACAGCCTAAAACCTTTGCTAAATAACATTACCATCAAAGCTTTTATGGGCACTTGGTGTGGCGACAGTCAATCTCAAACACCTGTTTTTTACAAAGTAATTGAAAGTGCCAATTTTAACATTCAAAATTTAACGTTAGTTGCGGTTGACACAAATAAAAAAACACCAAAAAACCTTCAAAAGGGTTATGACATTAAATACGTTCCTACATTTATTTTTTTCAAAAATGGTGAAGAAATCGGACGAATTGTTGAATACCCAATTACATCTATTGAAGCTGATATTTTAACAATAGTTAGCGGCAAACCATACAAACATGCCTATCAAGATTAATAATATTTTTAAAGCATAAAAAACGGGTGATAAATTATCAAATTTATCACCCGTTACATTTTAAAACATCTTGTTTTCTAGTCTTGCAATTGATATTCTATTGTTGAAACCACCCTAACAATTTTAATATAAGAAGTATTTTGATCTAAATCGTTAATGGTAAACAACCCTTGATTGGCAGATTTAATTTTACTAACTTTTGAGTTTGAATCTAAGGCAAATTTTTCAGCCACTTCTCGAGCGTTTTTTGTCGCTTCTTCAATCATTGCTGGTTTTAGCGCATTTAAACCAGTAAAACTATACTGTATAGGTTGCCAAGAATTTTTTGAACTAATTAAAATTCCTTTTGAAATAAGATTTAATGATTCAGCTAAAGCATTTTGAAGTTTTTCAATAGCTGCTGTTCTAATGGTAAAATCTGCATTTGCAATATACCTAAATTCCCTATTTTCATTTCCAGAACTGTATAATTGCGCGCGCGAGTCGCTTATATTTACAATGCCAATTGTCAATTCTTCTTCAGTAAAACCCTGATTTAAAAAGAAATTTTTAACCTCAAAACTTTGTTTTTCAATTTCATCTTTTAAAACTTTCAAATCATTTCCTGCTAGCGTAATATTAATTGGCCAAACAGCCAGATCTGCCATAACTTGTTTTTCAGACAAACCCTTTACGTTAACCGACCTATCATATTCTTTACCATTTTTTAACAAATTACCTATAAAGTAACCCGCAATTACAATTGATATTGCTAATATGATGGTTTTAAAAAAATCAATATTTTTCATATTTTAATAATTTTGATTGATAAATTTACAAATTATTTTCATTGTCTAACTCGTGTAATTCATCCAACTGTTTTAACAAATCAAACGTTTTTTTAGCCTCGTCTTCATCAATGGTTGAAATGGCAGCACCTACATGCACCAACACGTAATCTCCAATATTGGCTTCGGGAACCAAAGTTAAACTCACTTCTTTTACAATACCATCAAACGAAACTTTCCCTACTCTAAAGGTTTCATCTAATTGAGAAGTAATGGCTATTAATTTTCCTGGAATTGATAAACACATAATTTTTGGTTGTTGGTTTGTATTTTGACTAAGGCTTTGGCTTTTGACTTTTAACTTTTAACTTTTAACTTTTATATATCATTTATAAATAAGTCCTTCTCTTTGGAAAGGATTTAGGATGGGATTTTCAACCAATCATACCAAGCTTGCATTCCTTCTCCTGTTGTTGCTGAAACTTCAAAAAATTGCAACTTCGGATTTACTTTTAAAGCGTAGTCTTTTAGTTTTTGAACATTGACATTTACATAAGGCAATAAATCTATTTTGTTAATAATACAGATATCAGAAGTATGAAACATATCAGGGTATTTTATAGGCTTATCTTCACCTTCAGTAGTGCTAATTATTACAACTCGCTTACTTTCACCCAAATCAAACATAGACGGACAAACCAAATTACCCACATTTTCAATCATTAAAATAGCATTGTTTTGCATTTCCAGTTTCTTAACAGCTTCAAACACCATATCGCTTTCTAAATGACAACCTTTACCTGTATTAATCTGAATTACAGGCACATTTAAAGCATCAATTTTATTCGCATCATTCATAGTTTGCTGATCACCTTCAATCACATAAAAAGGTATTTGATCTTTTAAATCTGTCAATGTTCGCTCTAAAACAGTTGTTTTTCCTGAACCAGGAGAACTCACTAAATTCAATGCAAAAATATTTTTAGCTTCAAAATAACCACGATTTCTTGCTGCCAAAACCTGATTGTTTTGCAAAATATCTTGTTCAATAATTAAAACCTTAGATTTATGATCGTGTGAATGATCGTGAGTATGTACATGGCCATCGTGATGATGATGGGTCGCATGTGAATGAGCATGCCCCTCTTGATGGTGATGATGATCGCCGTGAACATGTTTATGTTCACCTGGTTTTAAAATTTTGGGACCGTTATTTTCAGATCCACAGCCGCAAGTACCACACATAATATTTATTTTAAATAACTTCTAATGCTTTTACACTCAATTCTTTTCCTTTTAAAATACCTTTAAAATTACTTCCACAGTTAGGACAGCAATCATATATATTTTCCATCTCAAATTCAGTATCACAATCTACACATTTACCCTTTCCTTCAATTATATCAATCACTTTTTCAGCATTTTCAAGTACCGTACTTTTTACTGCAGATTCCCATACAAAATTCAAAGAATCTATTTCAATGCCAGATAAAACCCCAACTTGCAATTCAATTTTTGTAACCTTTTTGGCTTTTGCTTTTGCGGTTTCATCTTCAGCAATTTTAACAATTCCCAATGCAATTGAAAGTTCGTGCATGTGTTCAATTAATAGTTTCCTATAAAAATACAAAAATTAAAAGGCAAATCCATTTTTTAACATAGAAAAGAAAAGACGACTACAATAACACGTTAAAGATTATTAAGTCTTATTTTAAAACATTCTAAATTAGACCATTAACGTTATTCGAATCAAATTTTGTTGTAAATTAGATAGGTGCTTTTTTAACCTAAAAGCATTTCCAATTAACAAGTATTTTTTATTACTAAAAACTTTACTTATGTCTACCAATAATGAAAAACGCAAAACCTATTATGAAAGCATCATAAAACATGGTTATAGCCGAAGAGATTTTATGAAATTCTCAACGTATATGGCCGCTTTTATGGGACTTGAAAACTCTATGGTTGGACAAATAGCACAATCATTGGAAAATACACCAAGATTGCCTGTTATTTGGGAACATTACCAAGAATGTACTTGTTGCAGCGAATCTTTTATCAGATCTAACCACCCTATTGTGGCCGATATTATTTTAGATAGAATTTCATTAGACTATACTTTAACATTAATGGCCGCCTCTGGACATCAGGCTGAAGCAGCTAAACAAGAAACCATGAAAAAATATCATGGAGAATACATTTTATGTGTTGAAGGTTCAATACCTTTAGGTGATGATGGAAATTACTGCTGCATTGCTGGCAAATCTGCCAAAGAATCGTTTTTAGAAGCTGCTGAAGGCGCTAAAGTTATTATTGCTTGGGGCAGTTGCGCCTCAAATGGTTGCGTGCAAGCTGCAAAACCAAATCCAACCGAAGCAACTCCTATTCATAAAATAGTAAAAAACAAACCTATTATTAGAGTCCCTGGCTGTCCGCCAATTGGGGAAGTTATGGCTGGCATTATTATGCACGTTGTTGCCTTTGGTCGTTTGCCAAAATTAGATCGTTTGGGCAGACCAAAAGCTTTTTATGGTAAACGAGTGCATGACAGCTGCTACAGAAGACCTTATTATGATGCTGGTTTATTTGCCGAAACTTTTGACGACCAAAATGCTAAAAATGGTTACTGCTTATACAAAGTTGGTTGTAAAGGACCTATGACTTACAATTCATGCGGAACAATTAAATGGAACAATGGTGTTAGTTACCCTATCCAATCTGGTCACGGATGTATTGGTTGTAGCGAAGAAAATTTCTGGGATAACGGACCTTTTTACGAAAGAACTACCCGAATGCCAGGTTTTGCAGTTGAATCTAATGCTGATACTATTGGAAAAGTAGCTGCAGGTGTTTTAGCCGGCGGAATTGCAGTACACGCTGTTGCTGCCAACATCTCTAAACGAAAAGAGTTAATGGACAGAATTAACCGAGGTAAGGATAACGAAAAAAATATTGAGTCTTAAAACATATAACAATGGCAAATAGAATAGTAGTTGACCCAATTACAAGAATTGAAGGTCATTTAAGAATCGAAGCCGAAATAAAAGATGGATTTATAGTTGATGCTTATAGCTCTAGCACCATGGTTAGAGGTATTGAACAAATTGTAAAAGGTCGCGATCCAAGAGATGTTTGGGCATTTGTTCAAAGAACTTGTGGTGTTTGCACAACTGTTCACGCACTTGCATCAGTACGTTCTGTTGAAGATGCCTTAGGAATTGCAGTACCTCCTAATGCCGAAATGGTGCGAAATATTATGGAAGGCGCCTTGTATATGCACGATCACGCCGTACATTTTTATCATTTACACGCATTAGATTGGGTTGATATTGTAAACTGTTTAAAAGCTGACCCAAAACAAACTTCAGCCTTGGCACAAAGTATTTCAAAATGGCCAAAAAGTTCTCCAGGCTATTTTTCTGACATTCAAAAAAGAATTCAAAAATTTGTTGAAAGCGGACAGTTAGGCATTTTTGCCAATGGCTATTGGGGGCATCCTCAAATGAAATTGCCTGCAGAAGTAAATTTATTGGCAGTTGCCCATTATTTAGAAGCTTTAGACTGGCAAAAAGAAATTGTAAAAGTTCACACCATTTTTGGTGGTAAAAATCCACATCCAAATTATTTGGTTGGCGGTATGGCTTGTGCTATCAATTCTGATGGTGCAGGTGGTTTAAATGCCGAAAGATTGGCATATGTAGGGAAATTGTTGCAAGAAGGAAAAGAATTTATTGAACAAGTGTATATTCCAGATCTATTAGCCATTGCATCTTTTTATAAAGATTGGGGTGCAATTGGTAAAGGATTTGGAAACTACATGAGTTATGGTGATTTTCCAACCAATGGTTATGCCGATTTATCTAGTTTTAAATTCCCTTCAGGAGTAATTTTAAATGGCGATTTATCAAAAATACACGAAGTAGACCATAGAAATGGTGATATTGAAGAATTTGTAAACAACTCTTGGTACAATTATTCTGATGGTGATGACAAAGGAAAACATCCTTGGGAAGGTGAAACAAATATCAAATATGTTGGCCCAAAACCACCATATGATTATTTAAATATTGAAGAAAAATACAGTTTTATAAAAACACCTCGCTGGAAAGGTTTACCTATGGAAGTTGGACCATTAGCGCGTTTATTGGTTGGTTATGGCCGTGGAAACAAAGAAATTCAGGATGCGGTTAACGGAGCTTTAACTCATTTAGACGTTCCTGTTGATGCTTTATTTTCTACTTTAGGAAGAACAGCCGCCAGAGGAATTGAAACACAATTAGTTGCTAATTGGACCATAGAATTCTACAATACTTTAATGAATAACATTAAAAATGGCGACGAACGTATGGCGAATATGGACAGCTGGGAACCGTCAACTTGGCCATCTGAAGCTAAAGGAGTTGGATTTATGGAAGCACCACGTGGTGCATTGGCACATTGGATTAAAATAAAAGATGGTAAAACAGAAAATTACCAACAAGTGGTACCAAGCACTTGGAATGCTTCGCCTCGTGATCCAAAAGGACAACGTTCAGCCTATGAATCTTGCCTAATAGGAACGCCAGTTGCCGATCCTGAACTGCCTTTGGAAATTATTAGAACCATCCATTCTTTTGACCCTTGCATTGCTTGTGCCGTGCATTTATATGATGAACATGGAAATCATATTTCACAAGTTCAAAATATTGCCAGTTGTGAAAGTTAAATCATAAATTATGGAAGCTAAAAAATTTATAAGGGTGATGGTTTGGGAATTGCCAGTGCGGATTTTTCACTGGATAAATGTATTATGCATTATTGTACTTTCGATCACAGGATTCTTAATTGCCAACCCTCCAGCTTTGTTATCAAATGCCGAAGCAACCAATTTACATTCGTTTGGAATTGTACGTTTTATTCATTTTGCAACAGCTTATCTATTTTTATTCAACATGATTTTAAGAATATATTGGTCGTTTGTTGGGAATCAATTTGCCAGTTGGCGTGCATTTTGGCCTTTCAGCAAAAAAAATTGGAACAACTTTTGGCACGTTGTAAAAATAGATTTAATGTTATTTAATGAAGACCATCCAAATGTAAAAGACATTAGTATTGGACACAATAGTGTTGCTACTTTATCATATATAATTATGTTTTTTCTTGCCTTTGTACAAATAGCTACTGGCTTTGCACTTTATGCCGACACTTCTAGTTGGTGGTTACCTAAATTATTTTCGTGGGTAATACCATTGTTTGGAGGTGATTTTATAGTTAGAACCATTCATCATATTACCATGTGGACCTTTATTTTTTTCAGTTTAGTCCATATTTATTTGGTATTTTATCACGATTGGCTAGATGGCCGAGGAGAAGTTTCATCTATGATTGGAGGCTTTAAATTTGTACGAGAAGACAGAATAAAACACCACGAAGAAATTCCATCAGAAAGTAAAAAATAACAATTTGCCCAATGATAAAAGTAAATTCATTTTTCCCCACCTTCGTATAAAATGAATTTACTTTTTAAAAATTAAAAACCTATGAACGAAAGAACTCCGGTAGCCATTAGCAGCGATTCTTATTTTTTTGAAAAAGACAAATCCAACAGTATTTTGGTAATGGGTGTTGGAAATTATTTAATGGGAGACGAAGGTATTGGCGTGCACATTATTCAGGAAATGAGTAAAATTGAATTGCCAAATTACCTTGACATTTTAGATGGTGGCACTGGCGGATTTTTATTATTAAACTGCTTTGAAGCCTATAAAACCATTATTTTTATTGATGCTACTATGGACGGAAAACCTGAAGGTACTATTTCATTAATTAGACCAAAATTTGCTTCCGATTTTCCTTCAGCATTAAGTGTTCATGATGTGGGTTTAAAAGATATGATTGAAGCGGTTTATTTAATGGATCATATTCCAGACATTCACTTATTTACGATTTCAATAAAAGAAATAAATCCAATGACCATAGCATTAAACCAAAATGTACAAGCTGCTATTCCTAAAGTTATTGATCAGATTTTAAAACATTCAGAAGCGCTTCAACTAAAAAAAGTGTAAATTTATAGAGCTTTGCAAAACTATAAATTGAATGTTAAAAACCTATAAAATTACAGTTTCCGGACAAGTACAAGGTGTTGGTTTTCGCCCTTACGTTTATGGTTTAGCCACAGCTTTTAAATTAAACGGAACGGTTTCAAACAATGAAAAAGGGGTACTTATTTTTGCGCAAGGTGATACTGAAAATATTAAATCTTTTTATCGCAAATTAATTCATTTTCCACCGCCAGTTTCAATAATTCAAAACAGTTCAATTACTGAAATTGATTCCTTATTTTTTGAAGATTTTCAAATTGTTTCTTCAAATAAAAACGGACAATTAAATTTACCTTTAACGCCAGATTTTGCGCTTTGTGAAGATTGTAAAAAAGAGTTGGAAAATTCCAAAAACAGACGATTCAATTACCCATTCACAACTTGCGTAAATTGCGGGCCACGTTGGGCTATTACAAAAACATTTTCTTTTGAAAGAAACCACACAAGTTTGGATAAATTTGAAATGTGCGAAACTTGCAATAAAGAATATACAAATCCTAAAAACAGAAGATTTCATTCACAAACAAATACTTGTTCAAGCTGTGGAATCGATCTATTTTTAATCAATTCTGATGGAAAAACTATTGAAACTACAGGCAAAAATTTATTTAAAAAAATTGCTGAATTACTTTCAAAAGGAAACATTATAGCCATTAAAAACACCAGTGGCTATTTACTTTGTTGCAATGCCGAAAATGAAACGGTGGTACAAAAATTAAGAGTTCAAAAAAATAGACCCAACAAACCTTTTGCGGTATTATTTCCGTCGTTAAAAAAACTTCAAAAAGAAGTTGAAATTAGCGAAAAAGAAATTGAATTGCTTACTTCAACCGAAAGTCCAATTACTATAATTTCATCAAAAAACTACAATGGAAATTTAGCTTTAAATACAATTGCTCCAAACTTAAATCAACTTGGGGCAATGTTACCTTACACTGGTATTTTACAATTGTTGGCAAATGAATTAAGTTTTCCCATTGTTGCAACCAGCGGAAATATTCACGGTTCACCAATTATTAGTGAAAATGATGAAGCATTTGAAAAATTGGGAAATGTAGCCGATTATCTTTTACAACACAATTTAAAAATTGAACATCCACAAGATGATTCGGTTGTAAAATTCAGTAAAAAGTTTCAGCAAAAAATATTGTTTAGAAGATCCAGAGGTTTTGCGCCAAATTATCTAAACATTTCTATGCAATCAGATAAAAAAATAATGGCGATGGGAGCCGATTTAAAAAGTAGCATTGCCTTTTATCCAAACAACCATTTGTACGTAAGTCAGTATTTAGGAAATTTAGAAAATTTTGATGTTTACAATCGATTTACTGCGGAAATAAATTCGTTTATCAACCTTTTTGAACAAGAGCCAGAAATTGTTTTAACAGACAAACACCCACTGTATCACAGTTCAAAATTTGGAAAAGAATTGGCAAAAAAAACAAATTCAAAAACTGTAGAAATTCAACATCATAAAGCACATTTTACTGCAATTTTAGGCGAACACAATTTGTTTAAAGAAAAAGTTTTAGGCGTTATTTTTGATGGTACAGGTTATGGCGATGATGCGCAAATTTGGGGAGGAGAATTTTTTAATTATGAAGCTAATACTATTGAAAGAATCAATCATTTAGCATATTTTGACTGGCTTTTGGGCGATAAAATGGCAAAAGAACCACGCTTGTCATTGTTGTCTTTGGCTTCAGCAGAAATGACTGAAATTTTAGCCGAAAAATTTACTTCAAACGAATTAAAAACTTACCAGTCTTTAAAGAAAATTAACCAGTTAAAAACTTCATCGGTTGGCAGATTGTTTGATACGGTGGCTTCCTTATTAAATATTTCAGATTTTAATTCATACGAAGGCGAAGCTGCTATTTTATTAGAAAATTGGATTGAAAATTACGACTTATCTGTCTGTAAAAATTATGTAACTTTTGAAAATTTTTCGGCACACGATATTATTCAAAATATTTATAAAGACCTTCAAAAAGGAATTTCAACCAAAAATATTATTGCAAATTTCTTATTCACTTTGGCAAATTATATATTAAAATATGCTAAAAACAAACAATACAAATACATTGCATTTAGTGGCGGTGTTTTTCAAAATACAACTTTGGTTGATATGTTGATTGAATTAGCACCTAAAGAAATAAAATTGTATTTTCATAAAGATTTATCGCCCAACGATGAAAATATTTCGTTCGGACAAATGATGTATTACTTAAAAATTACGAATTGAAAATTACGAATTACCAACAGCCTTAAAAAATGAAATACTTAAGTGAATATAGAAATTTGGAAGCCACCAAAAAAATATTGGATGAAATTCACAAAATAACAACACGTGAATGGAACATTATGGAAATTTGTGGCGGACAAACACATAGCTTGGTTAAAAATGGTATTTTAGAATTGTTGCCCGAAAAGATTCGTATGATTCACGGTCCTGGTTGTCCCGTTTGCGTAACACCTTTAAACTTGATAGACAAAGCCATTGAACTGTTAGAACAAGGTGTAATTGTATGTTCATTTGGCGATATGATTCGTGTGCCAGGCAGTAAAAAAAGTTTGCTCGAAGCCAAAGCTTTGGGTGGCGATTTACGTATTTTATATTCGCCCACTGAAGCCGTTTCCATAGCAAAAGAAAATCCAGATAAGGAAGTTGTTTTTTTTGCAGTTGGTTTTGAAACTACTGCTCCTGCCAATGCTTTATCTGTTTTACATGCCGAAAAAGAAGGAATTTTGAATTATACAATTTTAGCATCACACGTTTTGGTACCGCCTGCAATGGAAGCTATTTTAGATGATGAATTTTGCACTATTGATGGTTTTTTAGCCGCTGGTCATGTGTGTGCCATTATGGGAATTCAGGAATATTATCCGCTTGTTGAGAAGTTTAAAATTCCGATTGTGGTTACAGGTTTTGAACCTTTAGATTTGGTGCAAGGTATTTACATGGCTGTAAAACAATTGGAAGACGGACAATACAAATTAGAAAATCAATACTCGCGAATTGTAAAGAATGAAGGCAATAAAGCAGCCATTGACGTTATTAACAAAGTGTTTGAAATTGGCAACAGAGAATGGCGTGGCATTGGTGAAATTCCAAATAGTGGTTACGTAATTAAAGAAGCTTATAAAAAATACGATGCCGAAACTAAATTCAACATCTGCAATATAAAAGTCCCTGAAAATGCCAGTTGCATTGCTGGAGAAATTTTAAGAGGTATTAAAAAACCCCACGATTGTAGCGAATTTGGAAAAACATGTAAACCCGCCAATCCGTTGGGCGCTCCAATGGTTTCTTCGGAAGGAGCTTGTGCTGCGTATTATCATTTTTCAACAAACACCATAAATTGACATGAATATAGAAAATTTAGGATTTGAAACCATTAATTTAGGACACGGAAGTGGCGGAGAATTGACACGGAATTTATTGGATAAAATAATTTTCAAAACATTTAGCAATCCGTTTTTAGATCAAAAACATGATGGAGCAATTGTAAAAATTGATGGTAAAATGGCTATTTCAACCGATAGTTTTGTGATTACACCCATTTTTTTTAAAGGTGGAAATATTGGAGAATTGGCAATTCACGGAACTGTAAACGACGTTGCAATGTGCGGTGCCATTCCAAAATATATATCATTGGCATTTATTATTGAAGAAGGTTTACAAGTTTCAGAATTTCTAAAAATTGTAGCATCTATAAAAAAAGCTGCAGATGAAAGTGGCGTACTTATAATAACTGGTGACACCAAAGTGGTTGAAAGAGGAAAAGGAGATAAAATTTTTATCAATACTACAGGTTTTGGCGAAGTGCATCCAAAAGCGAATATTTCGGTTCAAAATATAAAATCAGGAGATAAAATATTGGTAAACGGTTTTATTGCACAACACGGACTGGCCATTATGAGCGAGCGTGAAGGTTTGGAATTTGAATCGACTATAGAAAGTGATTCGACCAATTTAAACTTTTTAGTTCAAGATTTATTGGATGCCTTTGGCGATAAAATAAAGTTATTTAGAGATCCTACACGAGGTGGATTAGGAACTGTTTTACATGAAATTGCCAACGACATTTCAAAAGGGGTATTTTTAAAAGAAATTGATATTCCGTTAGAAAAACAAGTAGCTGCTGCCTGTGAAATGTTAGGATTAGACCCTATGTATGTTGCCAATGAAGGCGTGTTTTTAGCAATTGTAGATCCTAGTATTGAAAATGAAGTTTTGGCATTGATGAGAAATCATAAAAAAGGAAAAAATGCTGCTATTGTTGGAGAAATAACAAACGAACATCCCAATAAAGTGGTCATGCAAAGTTTGATTGGCGGGAAACGAATTGTGAGTCCGTTGGTTGGAGAACAATTACCTCGAATTTGCTAAAATAAAAAATTCAACTAATTAGCAACCACCCAATAAACTCCAATCACAAAAGCAAATAAACCACTTGCCATACGAATGCCTTTAAAAAAATTTTTATGGTGATCTTGCTTTGAATAGGACGCAACTTCACCAACAACCACGGCAAATGAAATCATTGCAATTAAAGTACCAATAGCAAAACCAATAATATATTGTACAGACGCTAAATTTGAAGTAAATCCAATAACGGGTAAAAACAACAAGAAATGTGCAATACCAGCCAATCCGTGAACAAATCCAAACGACAAAGAGGCTATGTTACCTTGTTTTAAGTTTGGATGACTGTGATTGTGTAATTTTTCAGTGGTATGAACGTGGGTATGTTTGTGAATTATTGGGTTATTTTGACTGTGCACGTGAATGTGTTTGTGCTTTTTTTCTTCTTTAAAAATTTTGAAGAAAATCCATATGGCTAAAACAATTAAAATTACGCCAACAAATTTTTCGCTATGTGAAGAAATTTCTTCAATGGGAATCAATTCTTTAAAAAGTAAAAATAAAACACCAATAGACAACATTCCTAATAAATGTCCGACACCCCAAAACAAGCCAACTTTCCAGGCTTTCCTTTTACTTTCAATGGCAAATGGAGTAACAGCTGCTAAATGATCTGGGCCAGATATTACATGAAGTATTGCTGCAATAACACCAGCAAACAAAGGAAAAGTTAACTCCATGATTTTTTAAAATTTAACATATAAATTTACAATTTATTCTGTTATGCTATACTAAATATGTTAAAAATATAAAGCCAGTATTTTCAAACTTGAAATACTGGCTTTGTTATGTATCTTGAATTTTATTTATTTCATGGTTTCTTCAAAATAAGCTTTGTCAATGGCTTCTCTGTGATCTGGATGCGCAATATTAACCAATGCTTTTACACGTTGGTTGATTGTTTTTCCGTACAAATCTGCTACGCCATATTCCGTAACCACATATTGCACATGAGCTCTTGTTGTTACAACACCCGCACCTTTATTTAAAAATGGTACAATGCGGCTAATACCCTTATTTGTTTGTGAAGGCAATGCAATAATTGCTTTTCCGCCTTCACTTAAACTGGCACCTCTTATAAAATCCATTTGACCACCAACGCCCGAAAACATATTTGCACCAATAGAATCGGCACAAACCTGCCCAGTTAAATCAACTTGAATGGCAGAATTTATAGCCACCATTTTAGGATTTTGTCTAATATTTGCAACATTGTTGGTATAATCGCAAGAACGCATTTCGATAAACGGATTGTCGTCTACATAATCGTATAAACGTTTTGAACCACCCAAAAAGGTAGTTAAAGCCCTACCTGCGTTAATACCTTTGTGGTTGCCATTAATTACGTCTTTTAAAATTAAATCAATCACACCATCAGAAAACATTTCGGTATGCAAACCTAAATCTTTGTGATTTCCCAAGCGAGACAAAACTGCATTTGGTATAGAACCAATACCCATTTGCAAAGTACTTCTATCGTCAATTAATTGTGCAACATTATCGCCAATTTTACTTTCAATTTCGGTAGGTTTAGCTATTGCAAATTCGTGAATTGGTTCACTGCATTCTACAAAAGTATTGAGTTCAGAGAGATGAATTAATCCTTCGCCATGAACTCTTGGCATTTGATCATTTATTTGCGCAATTACATGTTTTGCATTTTCAATAACCGATAAAATGGCTTCAACAGAAACCCCTAAAGAACAATACCCATGTTTATCGGGTGTAGAAACCTGAATCAAAGCAACATCTACAGGCAATACATTGCGTTTAAATAAATTTGGGACTTCACTTAAAAAAACGGGTGTATAAGATCCGTTACCTGCTTTTAAGGTATGACGCACATTTTTACCAAGAAACAGCGAATTTACGTGAAAACTGTCTTTGTATTTTGGATCGGCATATTTTACAACACCTTCAACATGCAAGTGACAAACCTCAACACCTCTTAATTCTTCATGTCTATCAGACATGGCGTTCATCAATGCTTGTGGAGCTGCAGCAGCTGCCTGAATATAAACTCTATCGTTAGATTTTATTATTTTTACAGCCTCTTGGGCGGTTATTGCTTTGTACATAATATTCGTATTTTTTAAAGTAAAAATATTTATATAGTAAATTTAATAATTATTTGATAATTTACGATATATTTAAAAGCTATTTTTTACATTATATTCATTTTTTATTACTTATTAAAAATGCGTTAGTGATTGCAGCGGCATCCTTTTTTACAATGCAACGCAGTGGAATTGTAAAAAAGATATAGCGGAAAGCACGACCGTTAGGGAACGCCCAAAAAATTAGTAAAATTGTAATTGTTAATTCGTAATTGAGAATTGGCATTTATTTCTATTTTTTAAAGTAACTTTGCAAAACAAATTTTTAGAAGGAATGATTAAGATTAAAACCAACGAAGAAATTGAATTGATGCGCGAAAGTGCTTTAATTGTATCAAAAACATTGGGAATGTTGGCTAAAGAAGTAAAACCAGGTGTTTCTACTTTGTATTTAGACAAATTAGCTGAAGATTTTATTAGAGAACAAGGTGCTATTCCTGGGTTTTTAGGATTGTACGACTTTCCAAATACTTTGTGTATGAGTCCGAATGCGCAAGTTGTTCATGGAATACCAAACAAAGAACCATTGGTTGAAGGTGACATTATTTCTATTGATTGTGGTGCTTTAAAAAATGGTTTTTACGGTGACCACGCTTATACTTTTGAAGTTGGTGAAGTTGACCCTGAAACAAAAAAATTACTGCAAATTACCAAAGAAAGTTTGTACGAAGGCATTCGTGAATTTAAAGCTGGAAACCGCGTTGGAGATGTAGGATATGCCATACAAAATTACTGTGAAAAACACGGTTACGGAATTGTACGCGAATTGGTTGGACACGGATTGGGAAAAACAATGCACGAAGATCCTGAAATGCCAAACTACGGCCAAAGAGGAAGAGGGAAAAAATTTGTTGAAGGAATGGTTGTTGCAATTGAACCTATGGTAAATTTAGGAACTCACCAGATAAATCAACTAAAAGATGGCTGGACCATTTTAACAAAAGATGGAAAACCAAGTGCTCATTTTGAACACGATGTTGCCATTGTTAACGGAAAACCTGAATTGCTGTCTACTTTTAAATATATTTATGAAGCTTTAGGAATTGAAAGTACTGAAGAAGACGAATTTAGACAATAGATTTTAATGCCAATTTTTAAAACTGTTTTAAACACCATACCAAGACCTTTACTTATTAAAATGAGTTATTGGGTGCGTCCTGTAATTTCATTTTATTTAAAAGGAAATACCTATACAGATCCTATTGATGGTAAAAGTTTTAAAAAGTTTTTACCTTATGGTTATGGCGAACAACGCCCAAATGTTTTGTCGCCCAGCACACTATCATTAGAACGCCATAGGTTAATTTGGTTGTATTTAAAAAATGAAACCGATTTTTTTACAGCTTCAAAAAAAGTGCTGCATATGGCACCAGAACAATGCTTTTTAAAATTGTTTAAGCAGCAACAAAACTTAGATTATATTACAGCCGATTTGTATTCTCCAATTGCAGATGTAAAAGCTGACATTTGCGATTTGCCTTTTGAAGAAAATACTTTTGACATTGTTTTTTGCAACCATGTTTTAGAACATATTGAAGATGATAAAAAAGCGATGAGCGAATTGTATCGTGTTTTAAAACCTGGCGGAATGGGCATATTTCAAATTCCGCAGGATTTGAGTTTAGACAAAACTTACGAAGATTTTACAATTACATCTAAAGAAGAGCGCAAAAAACATTTTGGGCAATACGATCACGTTCGCGTATACGGAAAAGATTATTTTGACCGTTTACGCGCTGTTGGATTTAATGTAAATGAAGTTGATTACTCTAAAACACTTTCAACAGATTTGGTTGAAAAATACTGTTTGGTTAAAGGTGAAATTTTACCTGTTTGCACTAAATAGCCTGCATTTTTAAATGAGGCGAAGTATAGGTTTTCATTTCATCATTTTCATCAACATAAATTAAAAATACTTTTAATTCTGGGTGATTTTTTAAAAACTGCAATGTTTTTTCTAAGCCCATAGCCATACAAGCTGTTGCATAACCGTCAACATCGGCACAATCAGATTTTGCAATTACCGAAGCACTTAACAAATTACTTTCAGAGGCATAACCTGTTTTGGTATTGATGGTATGTACATATTTTTTACCATCGGCTGTGGTTCTGTATTTTCTATAATTGCCTGAAG
>NZ_RHLN01000158.1:2500-6931 GCF_004121075.1 Lutibacter sp. HS1-25 | reverse complement strand
TGTTTCAATGGAGCCTCGCGGAATTGAAATGTATCGAGAAGCTCCTCACTTCTATCCCGTTCTAGATACACCTTCACTGCGTTGCGGCACTTGAACTGATGTTGTTTTTCTATTCATCACTCATTTTTATTATCGTCACTTCGAGTGTTTCAATGGAGCCTCGCGGAATTGAAATGTATCGAGAAGCTCCTCACCCCTAACTGCTCTCGATACACCTTCACTGCGTTGCGGCACTCGAACTGATGTTGTTTTTCTATTCATCACTCATTTTTATTATCGTCACTTCGAGTGTTTCAATGGAGCCTCGCGGAATTGAAATGTATCGAGAAGCTCCTCACTTCTATCCCGTTCTAGATACACCTTCACTGCGTTGCGGCACTTGAACTGACGGTATCATTGGCAGATTTCACATCAAGTGCGAGATGACGGTGTTTTTTTTATTATTCATTTTTCACTATTCATTGTTAATTATCCAAGCTTGGCTAACTGAATACTTAAAAAATAAAAGATTCCCAGTTAAACTAGGAATCTTTTATTTTTTGCTTTGGACTTTGGACTTTCAACTTTCCAGTTAAATCAATCGATTCTGGTTATTTTTGCTCCAATGGCTTTTAAGCGCCCGTCTATGTCTTCGTAACCTCTGTCTATTTGCTCTATGTTGTGAATGGTACTTTTACCAGTTGCTGAAAGTGCTGCTATTAACAACGAAATTCCTGCTCTAATATCTGGTGAAGTCATTGTAGTTGCTTTTAAACTTGACTCGTGATTCATACCAATAACAGTTGCTCTGTGTGGATCGCATAGGATAACTTTTGCACCCATATCTATTAGTTTATCAACAAAGAACAAGCGGCTTTCAAACATTTTTTGATGAATCAATACACTTCCTTTTGCCTGTGTTGCCACAACTAAAACAATGCTTAATAAATCTGGTGTAAATCCAGGCCAAGGTGCATCTGAAATTGTTAAGATAGAACCATCAATAAAGTTTTGTATTTCGTAACTGTCTTGTGCTGGTATAAATATATCGTCTCCTCTTTTTTCTAATTTAATTCCTAATTTTTCAAAAACACGTGGAATCAAACCTAAATCTGGCCAACTTACATCTTTAATGGTTAATGACGATTTGGTCATAGCAGCCATTCCAATCCAGCTACCTATTTCAACCATATCTGGTAAAATTCTAAGCGCACAACCTTTTAAACTTGTAACCCCTTCAATTATTAGTAAATTAGAGCCAACACCTCTTATTTTTGCACCCATACTATTCAACATTTTACACAATTGTTGTAAATATGGTTCACAAGCTGCGTTGTAAATTGTTGTAATTCCTTTTGCCAATACAGCAGCCATTACTATGTTGGCTGTACCAGTTACAGAAGCTTCATCTAACAACATATAAGTACCTACCAATTGGTCTGCTTCAACACCGTAAAAATTTTCGTCTTTATTGTATCTAAACGTAGCACCTAATTTGATAAACCCTTCAAAATGAGTATCTAGTCTTCTTCTTCCTATTTTATCACCTCCCGGACGTGGAATATATCCCTTGCCAAAACGCGCTAATAATGGTCCAACTATCATAATAGAACCTCTTAAAGAGCTTCCATCTTTTTTAAATTTATCTGATTCTAAGTATTTTAAATCAATATCATCTGCTTGAAATGTATAAGTGTGTGAAGCTATTTTTTCAATTTTCACACCCAATTCTCCTAAAATAAAAATCAATTTATTAACATCAATGATGTCTGGAACGTTGCTAATGGTGACTTTTTCGGGTGTTAATAAAACGGCACAAATTACTTGTAAAGCCTCGTTTTTTGCACCTTGAGGAGTAATACTGCCATTTAATTTATGACCTCCTTCTATTACAAATGTTGCCATGTAAAATATTAATTAGATTTGTAGTTTTTCTTTTTTTGATCGTTTCGACCTTTGTTGTTAGATGGCTTTCTTTTTCTGTTGAAATCTTTAATTTCACTTAAAGCTTCGTCTCTATTCACCAAATTGATTTTATTGTGAGACAATTCTTTCAAATGTTCAAAAATTACGGCATCATCAACAGTATCTTTGTTCCAGTTTAAATAGCATTTTTTCATATGATTTGCAATTGCAAAATACAATGCTTCACGTGCTTCACCTTCTTCCCAAGTTAAAGCCACATCAATCATAGTTTGAATGTTATTTCCGTAAAAACGGTATTTTGAAGCTGATTTAGGATAAGCCAAAGCTTCTGGTTTTGCTTCTAATTCGGCTCTTTCTGGTTTTTCATAAGGCGAATCAACCTCCAATTTAAAATCGGACATAATAAAAAGCTGATCCCATAATTTATGCTTAAAATCAGGCACATCTCTTAAATGAGGCTGTAAATTTCCCATAACATCAACAATAGCTTTTGCCATTGTGTTGCGCTCTTCAATATTTTCCAAAGCAATACAATGATCTACTAATTTTTGTATGTGTCTTCCGTATTCTGGAATAATTAAATGTGGTCTTTCACAGTTATATTCTAAATCAAATTCCATGGTTCTATTTTCTATATTTTTGCAAATTACAATATAATAATTGGTTTTACAATGTAATTTAGCCTATTATTCTAAGCTTTGCGAATTGTAGTAACAACTTTTTTACACCTACCGATGCAAATCTAATTTCTGCTTTTTGATTGGCTCCCGAACCTTCTAAACTCAATACTTCTCCGCGTCCAAATTTGGTATGCTCAACAATAGCGCCAACACTTACATCGCTGTCAAACAAATTACTGGCAGCTGTTGGGTTTTTAGTTACTTTTTTAAGATTTTTTGGTGGTTGAAACGCTACTTTTGGTGCCATTGGCTTTTTTGTAGGTGGCCTTTGTACTGGTTTTTTAAACCGAACCAAATTTTGTGGAACGCTTCCAAAAATATCTTCGTTTATAAATTTACTTTGCGTTTTTACGGGTTCGCTTGGCGATAAATCTTCTAAGTATTTTTCGTCTATTTCTTCTAAAAAACGACTTGGTTCACAATCTACCAATTTTCCCCATCGGTAACGCATTTGCGCATGGGTTAAATAAGCTTGTTTTTCGGCACGTGTTAAAGCAACATAAAACAACCTGCGCTCTTCTTCCAACTCACTTCGTGTATTCATACTCATTGCTGAAGGAAATAAATTTTCTTCCAAACCAACTATGTATACATATGGAAATTCTAACCCTTTTGCCAAGTGAATAGTCATTAACGATACACGCGGCTTGTCATCTTTTACAGCCACATCCGAACTGGTTTCTAAGGCTGCTGTTTCTAAAAAAACTGCCAAAGAATCATCTTCTTCTTTTTCTTTTTGTTCTTCGGTAAAGTTTTTCGCCTTGTTTAAAATCTCCTGAACATTTTCAACTTTACTAACACCTTCTGGAGTGCCATCCTTTTCTAAATCTTTAATCAAACGCACTTGTTTAATCACAAATTCTGCAACTTCAAAAGCATTTTTTGTTTGGGCTTCAATTTGAAAATGCTGAATCATAGTTACAAAGTTTTGCAACTTGGTTTTGATACTCGAATTTAAATTTAAATCAACTTTGTCTAAATTTTGTAAAACTTCAAAAATCGATTTTTTATAGTGATTAGCAGCAACAGCAATTTTATCTAAAGTAGTTGCTCCAATACCTCTTGCCGGGTAATTGATGATTCGCTTTAAAGCTTCCTCGTCGTTTGGATTGATTAAAATACGCAAATAGGCAACTACATCTTTAATTTCTTTACGTTGATAAAATGAAATTCCACCGTAAATAATATAGTCAATATCTTTTTCTCTCAAAGCATCTTCAATAGCTCTGGATTGTGCGTTGGTTCTGTATAAAATGGCAAAATCAGAGTTTTTTAATTGCTCATTCATTTTGTTTTCAAAAATAGAACTCGCTACAAAACGACCTTCTGTAACTTCATTAATCGTTTTCTTAACCTTTATTTTTGAACCCTCACTATTGTCGGTCCAAACCTCTTTATCTAACCTGGTTTTGTTTTTTTCAATAACACTATTTGCAGCCTCTACAATATTTTTTGTAGATCTGTAATTTTGTTCCAATTTAAATATCTTAACACCATCATAATCACGTTGGAAATTTAAAATATTTTGAATATTAGCACCCCTAAAAGCATAAATACTTTGAGAATCGTCGCCTACCACACAAATATTTTGAAATCTGTCTGCCAAGGCTTTTACAATTAAATATTGCGAATGGTTGGTATCCTGGTACTCATCTACCAAAATATATTTAAATCGGTCTTGATATTTTGCCAACACCACAGGAAAACGCGTCAATAACTCATTGGTTCTTAACAACAAATCATCAAAATCCATCGCACCAGCTCTAAAACAACGATCTACATATTGATGGTAAATTTCACCAATCTTAGGGCGTTGTGCCATTTTATCGGCTTCTATCAATTCTGG
>NZ_RHLN01000157.1 GCF_004121075.1 Lutibacter sp. HS1-25 | reverse complement strand
ATTTAGCGCGGTAATTTAAATCGGTTGAAATGGTTAAACCTAATTTACTTGCAGCTTTTACAGCTTCTAAACAAGCATCGGCTGAACTTTGTGAAATGGCTGGTGTAATACCTGTCCAATGAAACCACTCTGCACCTGCAAATACTTCTTCCCAGTTTACCATTCCTGGTTGAATGTCTGACATTGATGAGTGTGCACGGTCGTAAACTACTTTTGAACCACGAGAAACTGCTCCTGTTTCTAAAAAGTAAATTCCTAAACGGTCTCCACCCCAAACAATTTTATCTACACCAACACCTCTTTTGCGCATTTCCATCATGGCACATTCTCCAATGTCATTTTTTGGTAAACGTGTTACAAAATCTACAGATACACCATAGTTTGCTAAAGAAACTGCTACGTTAGATTCTCCACCGCCGTAAACAACATCAAAATTATCTGCTTGTGAAAATCTTAAAAATCCTTGTGGAGCCAATCTTAACATAATCTCTCCAAATGTTACTACTTTACTCATTTTGTTTGTTTTTCTAATTAAAATAAAACTGCTTTAAAAATGTTAAAACCTCATCATTTTTCAATTCCTATTTGAAAGACGAAAATTCAACTCTTAAAGCAGTTTTTTCTTTATTTATAAAAGATTTTTTTTGAATTATATTCCTAAAGCTTGACCACCACCAATTTGGATAGTTTCAGCAGTTATAAAAGAAGCATCTTTACTAGCTAAAAAAGAAACAACACCTGCAACCTCTTCTGGCTGACCCAATCTTCCTAATAAAACACTGTTTGCCCAAGAAGCAAAAACTTCTGGTTTGGTTGCTTTAATTTGTGCGTGAAAAGGCGTATCAATAGTACCTGGAGATACTGCATTTACTCTAATTCCATATTCAGCTAAATCTTTAGCTAAAGCTCTGGTAATAGATTGCACCCCACCTTTAGACACTGCATAAATACCAGCACCTGGTCCTGCACCATTCCATGCTGCATTAGAAGTATAGTTTATGATTGAGGCATTTTCACCTTTTTTAAGGAAAGGAATAGCTGCTCTTGAAGCAAAAAATACTGAATCAAGGTTTAAAGCCATAACAAATTTGTATTGTTCAGTTGTCATTTCTTCAAAACGAGCTCTTACTCCAATACCACCTGTATTGTTTACAAGCAAATCAATTTTACCGTATTTTTCACCAATTTTAGTAATATTTTCAGTAACAGCTTCGTCATTTGTCATGTCAAAACCATAATATTCAGCCTTGATTCCAGCAGCAGTTAATTCTTTAACTCTTTCAGCACCTACTTCATCCTCAATACCATTTAAAACTACTGTATAACCATCTTGTCCTAATCTTTTTGCTACTTCAAAACCGATTCCGCCTGTAGCACCTGTAATAATCGCTACTTTTTCTTTTAAATTACTCATTTTATTTAATTTTGATTTTATTAATTACTAATATTATTTTTCTACTGATTCAATATTTCTTGCGAAGTAGTAAATTGCACCAACTCCTAGCGGTACAAATATTCCAATTACTACAAAAATTGGTGTGTACGAATAATTATCTACAATAACTGGCACTAAGAAATTCATTATAATTACTGAGAATACACCAATCATTCCACCTAAACCAGCTAATGAACCAACAGATTTTCCGCTAAAGAAATCACTTGGTAGGGTTTGCACATTACTAATTGCAAATTGGAAACCAAACAGTACAAAAAACACAATAGCTACAAATTTTTCAGCAGTATCTCCAATAAGTACAGTTGCTATTAAACCAGCAAGCATAATTACACCACCAATAAGAATGGTTGTTTTTCTACCTTTATCAATTGAATTTGTTTTGGCAATAATTTTACCAGAAACGTAACCTCCAATAACACTTCCTAATGCAGCACCAACATATGGCACCCATAAGAACATACCTACTTCTTTTACGTTAAACCCATAAATATCAAACAAATATATAGGCATCCAGGTAACAAAAATCCACCAAATTGGTTCTAAAAAGAAACGACCAATTACTACTGCCCAAGATTCTTTGAATGATAAAATTTCTCTCAATGTTTTTCCTTTAGTATCTTCAGTTGCGTTTTGATCCGCTAAACTTTGACCTGCAAGAATATACTCTTGTTCTTCTTTTGTAATCCAAGGGTGTTTTTTTGGACCTGCTTTATTGATTAACAACCAAGGAATAATCCAAAGAATACCAAAAGAACCTACCACCATAAAGGTAATTCTCCAACCAAAAGCAACAAACAGAGCTGCAATAAACGGTGGTGCAATTACAGAACCAATAGAGGCACCAGCATTAAATAAGCCTTGCGCAATGGCACGCTCTTTAATTGGAAACCACTCTGCATTACTTTTTACACCACCTGGCCAGTTACCTGCTTCAGATAAACCAAGTGTACTTCTAAAAAATGATATTGATAAAAATCCACGAACTGTAGAATGCAAAAAAGATGATATTCCCCAAACACCAATGCTAATTACATAACCAATACGTGTTCCTACTTTATCAAATAATTTTCCAGAAAATAATTGCCCCAGTGCATAAGCTACCATAAATACATTAGATATTAAACCATAATGATATTTTGTTAAACCTAGCGATTGGGCTATTGAGCCTTCAATATCTTCACCACCCCACATAATGGAAAGTGCGCTTCTGTCTATATAGTTTATAACAGTGGCTAAAAAAATCAGTCCAATTATCCACCATCTTAATCCTTTTACCTTCATAATTTTTCTATTTAATATTATTGATATTGTGATATACAACATTATGAGTCAATAAAATTATTAATGACTTAATTGCGCTATCTAATTTATATATGAAGTAACCTTAGTTGCTTATAAATAACACAAATACTCCTTAAAAAAAGTATCTGCGTATTTTATAATAACTAAGCGTAACGTTCCCTCCTAATTGTGATCAATAGTTAAACTGTGCAATTTTAACTACTGATTTTTATTTAAATTTTATTATTACAGTATTCGTATAAGTTTTTAAAATGAGTTCTCATTTCTTCTTTACCCCTAACTGCATCTTGATCTCTAATTGATTCAAAAATTGCTGTATGTTCTTTTATTCCTGAAATAGCTAATTTTTTATCACAAACATGGTATTGTTCAAAATTTGTAATAATTTCAGGTGTAATCATTAACATTAAGGTATTTAAAGTACTGTTTTTTCCAGCTTTTGCAATTGACAAATGAAATAATAAATCTTCTTGAATAGCTTCCTCACCTCTTAAAACTTTTTCAGAATAGGCATCTAAAGCTTGTTTAATATCAACCAAATCTTCTTCTGTTCTTCTTAAGGCAGCTAATTGAGCCGTTTTTAATTCTAAGACAATACGTGTTTCAACCAACGATTTAAAGTCGGGTTTATCCAATCTCAAAATATCATCAATCATTCCATTTAGGGCAATAACACCAATGTTGGCAACAAAGGTTCCGCTTTGAGGAATTGATTTTAACAATCCATAAAATTCTAATTTTTGAATTGCTTCTCGTACATTACTTCTAGTTACATCAAATTTTTCAGACAACATACGCTCAGATGGTAATTTATCACCTGGTTCCAAATTTTTATAATTAATTAAATCTCTAATTTTAGAAATTATTGAATTTTGGATTGACAGATTGTCGTTTTTTATAAGGATATCTAACTTCATTGTACAGAATTTTTAATCAATTTGGGCTCTAATTTATGAATTTTCAAAAATATTATTTCATTTAACTTGTTTTAATTATTCACAAATAACTTTTAAAACACATTTTGAATCTACCGACCTAATTGCTTAGGTCAGTATCATCAAAAATTACCAAAATATTAATTTAACTAAAATAGTTACATTAAAAACATTAACTCAAATATTATTGTTTATATAAACTTTGCATTTTTATTAATAAATACAATTTTGATGTTTGCCAAAAAAACTATTAATGACTTACTTCTAAACTGTAATACTTAACTTTTGCAAAGGTATTTTTGTCTTTACTTTGAAAATAATTTCCTGCTTTGAAATAATTTTCGAAAACACTCCATTTTTGCATGTGTATATTCTCATACACTTTTGATGCCTTATTGTTTAAAATAACTTCTAATCTTCCATTAGAAACTTTTACTTCTAAAGAAAATTTATCAAAACCTACATATTCTGGAAATGTATATCCATCATCATCGCCCCAAGCATCTGTGTATAAAATTTCTTTATCAGACGCATTTAAATCTTTTAATACTTTTGTTTTTACCCTTACTTTTCCATCAACCCAATATATTTTTAATATTGGTGGTGCATTGTTATCACTTTGTCCAATTAAATTGCGCTGCTCATTGGTTAACCTCCCATGAATCTGCATTACAATTGTTCGATAATAATCACCATCGGCATCTTTTGAAATTTCGTCAACAGCTAAAGTTCCTTTTAAATTTCCACCTTTTTCAAATGTCCAATTAACATCATTACTTCCTGGTACCATTTGCTCTCTAAGCTCTGTTCTTGAATATGAAGAATTGGCTGTTGAAGAATTTGGATACGCATAAAATACGATAGCTCCATTGATAGAATCGTTGTACATAAACGGTTTCAACGTTTCATTGGTTGCGTATTTTAATATTTCTGGAGGCGACACTTCCGTTGGGTTACCAACAGGAAGTGTAACTTTCCAGTGATTTAAATCTATATTGGGTAAATTATATGTTGGCTCCGTTGGATTTTCAACAACTTCTTCACCGCCTTCATCAACAGGAGGTGTAACAATCTCCTCTTTTGGAGTTGTTGTAGTTTCATCTTCTTGGCAACTTACATTAATGCTAATAAAAAACATCAATGTAAATGCCATTAGAAACTTAAAACAAACATATAATTTACTCATAAAATATTTTTATTATTCAGCAACTGCAATTGAAAATTCATCAACTCTACATTCAGCACCTTCATTGGTAATTAAAAGTGAAATAATAGAATTATCTCCAGAGTTAAAAGGCACATCTACTTGAACATATACACTATCATCAGATTGATCGTTACCTGTAGATGAAATAATTGTAGCATCTGCAGCTTCAGCTAAACTACCAATTGAACCTGCTAAAACAGACACCGTCACTGACCCAACTGGTGTTGTTTTAATTGTATACCAGTATGTTAAAACATAATCGGCATTTTTAGTTACAGCAACTTCTTGGTAAGCAACTCTACTTCCATCTGAAGGAAATTTAGCAGCTTGTTTACCAAAAGTAACAGGAGAACTTGTAATTTGCATAATCTCACCAAAACTACATCTCCAAGAATCACGTCCATCACCAGTTCCATCAGGCAATGTTAAATCTTCAAAACCTGGTTCACCAATTACAGGAACAGGAACAATTGGTTTAGCTGGTTTTTTAATAACAAGATCTTTACTTAAAGAACTTTCAACATTTAATTTATCTTTAACTGTTAATGTTATTGTGTATGTTGTACCTGCTTCAGTTTCATCACTAGCTTGAGCTGTGTACGCATGTTCTGGTTCAAATTCTGTTGATGTTGATCCATCACCAAAATCCCATAGATAATCTGTAGCACTAGCCGAAAAATTTCCAAAAGTGTAAGTTAAGTAATCAGCACCAATAGTTTCACTAAAAGCAGCTGATGGAGGCGTTGCATCAGGAATAGAATTTGCTTCAGGCAAATCAAATTCACATGAAGTCGCAAAAATTGACAACATGAATATTGAAACCATCAGTACCGAAGTACTGATGTGTTTTTTATATTTAAAATTATTATTCATAATATTCGTTTTTTAATTAGTTTATAATAAGAAGTAAGCTTCTTTTTTATTAATAACCAGGGTTTTGTTTTAACACCCCTTTACTTAAACCAATTTCCAATTGTGGTATTGGTAATAAAAGATCAGTAGCTGTAAAACCATATCCATTATCAGCTGAATATTGAGAAAGTACTTGTTGAGCAACACCAAATCTTTTCAGGTCGAAAAAACGTTGGTTTTCAAAAGCAAACTCTACTCTTCTTTCATCTAACAATTCTTGTTTTGTAATACTATTAACAGTTGGCATATTTGCTCTTGATCTAACTAAATTGAAAGCGTTTACAGCAGTAATATCAGAAGTAGCATCTGCAGTTCCCATTGTAGCTTCAACATACATTAATAAAACATCAGCATATCTTAAAACAATCCAGTCGTTTCCTGCCAATACAGGGTTGATTGATGTAGGTTCAATACCCAAAGCAGTATCGCCATTAGGAATGTATTTTGCTACTTGATTTAAATTTAAATTTTTTGGATCTACTCTGTAAGTATAAGCTGTTCTGTTACCTCCCATTGCAAGCATTGCAGCAGCAGCTTCATCTGTAACGTAATTTAAACCTGTAGATCTACCAACTGCATTTTGCCATTCAGCAGAAAAGTTTTGGCTATCATTAGATGTATCTCCATCATAAACAATAGCAAACATTACTTCTTTATTACCTTCATTATAAAAAACATCTTTAAAATTAGGCTCTAAGGAATATCCACTTGCCATTGCATCAACTAATAATTCTTTTGCCAAAGTATATTCTCCAAGTGTTAAATAAACTTTTGCTAATATTGCTTGAGCTGTAGCTTTTGATGCTCTTCCATAAGTTCCAGCACCTAAACCATTAACTGCAGTTGTAAGATCGCTAATAATTAGTTCATAAATTTGATCTTCAGCAACTCTTGTAAATTGAGTTTCGGTATCTAAAGGTTGAATAATTTTATCAACCAATGGAACATCTCCAAATAAACGTACCAAGTTAAAATATGCATACCCACGTACAAACTTAGCTTCTGCTTCATAAGATGCTTTATTTGCATCAGATGCATTGCCTAAATTTTCTAATACTAGATTTGATCTATAAATTACGTTGTAAAAACTACCGTAATAATCAGACACATACCCATTACTTGGACTTACTTTAAATTCTTCAAACTGAGCTTGCTCACCTTCACTACTTTTAGTTTTACCGTTATCGCAATAAACTTCAGTTAATAAGTATTCTACTTGAATAGCATGGTTATCATCTGTATCAGTTGAATTTAAACCTTGTATTCCGTTGTACATATTAAGAATACCTGTTTCAATTTCAATATCATTTTTATAATAATTATCAGTCGATATCGCTGATATAGGCTCTGGGCTTAAAAAATCACTACAAGAAGAAACGAAGACTCCTAGTAATAATATTATTAAAAATTTTATTTGTTTCATAATATATTTTATTTAACAGTTAAATTAAAAGTCTAAATTAATACCTAAAGATATTGTTCTAGCTATAGGATTTCCACCTCTTTGGTAACCATAGGTTGTAGGAGATGTATCGTCAATAGATTCAGGATTAAATCCAGTATAACCATCAGCAAACAAATACATTAAATTGTTTCCAGTTGCATAAACTCGTAAACCATCCATTTTCCATTTATCCATTAATTGATCAGGAAAATTAAAACCAATATTTACGTTACGTAAAACAACAAAAGAAGCATCTTGAACTATACTGTTGGTATAAATTTTTTCTTTGATAAATTGTTGATCTGGTGTTGTCACAGGATCAAAATCTTGTGAGCTATTGAAATGATTGAAAATATATTGATCTGCCATATTTCTAACTTGCGCACCGTGACTACCTTGGAACATAAAAGTTACATCAAAATCACCTATTTTGAAATCGTTTGTTAAACTCCAAATAAAGTCTGGATATGGATTCCCAAGAATTGTTTTATCATCATCATCAATAAGACCATCACCGTTTAAATCTTTTACATACACGTCTTGTGCTTGACCACCAACTGGGTGATAAGGATTTTTAAGATATTCTAATGGTATCTGTTTATCAACAACCCATCCATAGAATGAAGATATTGGGTTTCCTTCTAAGTTAATCCACTCAGCAGCTCTTTTCTCATCAACAGATTGAATTTGACCATTAGCTTCCGCAAAATCAACCAAGTTATTTTGGTTCCAAGAAGATAACCAAGTAGCACTCCATTTAAATTTTTGTTTGTTGAAGATTCTTCCTCTCAACTCTAACTCATAACCATAGTTTTCAACCTCACCAAGATTTACCAATGCACTACTAAATCCTGTAGTACTAGAAATTGGGTTGTCTAATAATAAATGGTCACTTTTTCTGTTATAATAATCAAAAGTACCTGTAATTGCTCCATTTAAAAATCCAAAATCAACACCTGGGTTAAACTCTACTGAGCGCTCCCATTGTAATAAGTTGTTTGCAATATTGATTGGGTTAAAGGCGCTTTGACCATTATATGTTTCAGCTTGCAACAATGCTAAAGAAGGATAAAAATTTCCTAAAACCTTACTATCTTCAACACTAACACTGTTTAAGTTAATATTGTTGTTACCAGTAACACCATAACTTACACGGAATTTTAAATTGCTAACTACTCTACTATCACTTAAAAAATCTTCTTGAGAAACTCTCCAACCAATAGAACCCGCAGGGAAGTTACCCCATTTATAATCGCTACCAAAAATTGAACTACCATCTCGTCTATAACTAAATGAAGCTAAATATTTATCGTCATAAGCATAAGTTACCCTACTAATTAAAGATTGTAATGTTTGCTCCCATTCCAATTCATTAGCTGCTGCAATTACAGCTGCATTGTTAATAGTTTTAACATCATCAGTATTATAACCAGTTCCTCTAATAGCTGAATATGTTGAATGAGCAGTCTCAGCCTCATATCCTAAAATAACACCAAGATCATTTTTACCAAAAGTTTTGTCGTAAGAAAAATAACTTGTTGATACAATACGGTTGTCTACTTGATTTTGATAATCCATTTGTGTAGCAGCTACACCGTTTCTACTTGACAACGTACCTTGGTATCTAGATCTTTCAGTATTGTTATATGTATGTGACAAACTAGTTGTAAAACTTAAATCATCAATAATATCATATTTAAGAAAAACACTACTAAACACTTTAAATTTGTAATCGTTACGGTCGCGCTCTAAAACTTTAGCACCCGGATTTGTATTAGAAGTATTGCTAATATTTGTACCACCAGAAGCAACTGGCATACCTAAAGTTAAGTCGTAACCATCAAACATCATTTGTTGTGCATAATCACCTATTTGAGCATTTGCCCATTTACCACCATCTTGTGTTCTGTTTACAAATTGAATGGTATTTTCATCTAAATATAACGGTAACCAAGGTGGTTGTCTTAAAATATCATGGGTAGAACCATCAAATCTTCTTGTGTCAGTATATGAAGGCGTAATACTTACACCAAAACTTACTTTTTTACTAACTTTGGTATCTAACTTTAACTTTAAACCATATTTTTTGAAATCGTCTGTTAATAAAACACCTTCATCATGTAAATAGTTCATTGCAGCACTAAATCTTGTTTTTTCACTACCACCTCTTGCACTTAAATTGTAACTTGTAATAGTACCACCATCAAAAATAATATCTTGCCAATCTTGATCAACGCCAATTAATTGCTTGTATTGAGTTTGAGCAGAAATTGCACCTGTAGCTGCCAATTCAGCTGCAGCAGTTTCAGCAACACTAAAATAGTATTCCTTACTTTGTTTAGCTTCTTTAATACCTGCATAAGTACTAAAACTAAATTTTGTATCACCTTGTTTACCATTTTTAGTGGTAATCATAATAACACCATTACCACCTCTTGAACCATAAATTGCTGCAGAAGCTGCATCTTTTAACACTTCAAAAGATTCTATATCATTCATATCTAAGTTTCCTAAAATATCTGAATCCATTACCAAACCATCAACAACTACTAATGGTCCAGAATCACCTGTAATTGATCCCGTACCTCTAATACGAATTGTTGGTGCAGAACCCACAGAACCATCTGTATTTGAAATACTTACACCAGACACTTGACCTGTTAAAGCTTCATCAACCCTAGCTACTGCTATTTGACTCAACTCTTCGTTTACCACTTTAGAAATAGACCCAGTCAAATGGCTTTTCTTTTGTGAACCATAACCAATTACAACAACTTCATCTAATTGATTTTGTGCTTCAGAAAGCTTGATAGACAAGTTATTTTGATTGGCAATAATAATTTCTTTTGTTTCAAATCCTACAAATGAAATTTGTAAAATATCCCCAGCTTTAACTTCTAACTGAAAATTTCCATCAAAATCGGATGTAGTTCCTTTGGTACTGCCTTTAACTAATAAACTAGCACCTGGAATAGGATCATTATTAGCGCCTGTAACCACTACCCCTTTCATTAAATAGCCACTTTGCGCTACTAAAGAAAGATTGAGCAACAACGCTAATAGTATTGTTAACTTAATTTTTAAATTCATAATTAGTTATTTTATATTAAAATGTTTGATTGATTAATACTTTTTAATTTTATTAATACCTTTATGTATTGGTTTTACATAGATTTAATATCTAGTTAGCTCTCTTCTTTACAAAAAATACAATGACTTACATTTTAAAATAAAATATTACCTTTGCAAGTATCATGTTTTTAGTAAAGTATTGACATGTTTTAAATTTACTTCCCTCCTACAAGAAGTATTTTTTTCTGAAGAGGATAAGTGTGCACTTATCCTTTTTTTTGTTTTTAATTCATTTACAGTTAGTCTCTTTTAGTTAATAATTATTAAGTAAGTTTTTGGTTTCCCAAAGTGGTTAACCACTTTGGGAAACCAAATATATGTTAATTTAGAGTTAAAAAAAAATATTTTAACAATTATTTTATATTACCCTAATTATTTACTTTTTTAACTATTAAAAAACAACTAACAATTTTTAAAACCCAACAAACAAAGCATTTAACTCATAAACTACTCTCTTATTGGACTGGCATATTTTACTACTTTTTATCTCCAAAATAAGAAACCCCACCACCACTTAAAAAATCCTCTCTTACAGGACTAAATGTGTCAATTAACATCCCTTCTTCTAAACAAATTGCACTATGCAATAAATTTGGTTCAATATACACTCCATCTCCTGCTTCTATAACTTTCTTTATACCATCAATTTCAAATTCAAATTTACCTGAAACACAATATGTGGCTTGCGTATGAAAATGTTGATGTGGAGAACCCAATGCGCCTTTCTCAAATTTAACTTGTACCATCATGATTTGATTATCATAACCTAAAAACTTTCTTGATACTCCACCACCAAGTTCTTCCCATTTCATTTCTTTTGTAATTATGTACTTTTCACTAAATCGTTTCATAATTTTATACTTTATTTTAATTAATAATTGTGTAATTATACGGACCTACCCATTGGTAATCCTTGTTATTTATATTTATACTGTGCTTACTTTCTTTTGACGCATCTTTTAATGAAAATATAAATAATTTTTGCTCTTTATTCATATTTTCAATAATTATCCCAATATATGCTACGGTATTAAAAGCTATTTCTAGTTTTTTTATACTACTAAATGCATTGGTAGCAATTTCACTTACAGGACTATAGTGCCCATGTGTTTCTAAAACTGAAACAAAATTGGCGTTTTTATTTTTAGGTTTTCTAATAATAAATGTAGGATCTTTTCTTAGGTTGAAATTTGGATCGTTTGCACCAATACTTGCAAAAATTAAATTATCCTTTTCTGAAACAACTGAAGAAAGTGTGTAAAAACTATTGTTATTAAACCAAGTAATTTGCGAATTACCTGAAGCTGCTTTTCCTTCAGCTTCTTTCCATAAATGTTGATATCCATTTTTAGTTCCTAAAGTTGTTAATGAAGTTTCCGATGCATATTTAAAGTTTGAAGATATGATTTGACCAAAATAGTAATAAGGTAAGTCGTATTGATTTTCTGTTTCAGAATTTACATTTACAATATCTAACAAAATCGGATTTTCAAAATAAGCATCCTTAATCAATGCCATTGTTCTGTGCAATTGTGTTCCCGGATACGCATTTACTTCAGTAGCACTTACTATTTGAACATTGGAATTCTCAACATCAAATAAATATTTATCTGAATGATTCAAATTTCCAGTTTCAAAATCTCCACCAAAGTGAGAAGTTTCATTTTGTATTACAGTATTATGCGCAATGGTTTGTTTTGCCCAAGTGGTATTTTCTTTTAAATAATTGCCACCACCTTTTTGCTGAATATTTACAAAACGAGCCAATCCGTAATCTTGTATTACCTCATCACCTCTATTGTAAAATGAAAAAGACAATTTATCGTAATGCCCGTGACTTAAGCCCTGAGCTGAATATTTCATAACCAAAGCAAGTTCGTTTTTAGCACCTTGCGCTCTTACAATTCCTAACCCACCTTGATCTCCGTTTGCACCATCGGTATATGCAACAGATTTTTTTATGAAAGGAGTCGCCAAACCATCACGAATACCAATAGCAACTGCCAAGCCAGTATCATCTAATAAAACCTCATCTTGCAATTGTGAAATTGATAACAATGAAGAATCATGACCTCCATAATAATATCCAATATCTACAGACGAAACCAATTCTCTTGAATAATAAGACATTCCTTTTTGTCCATCATTTAACGGAAAAAATTCACCATCAGCATCTGTTAAATTCAGTAACGTATTTATTGATTTTAACAAAACACCATTGTTATATTCAAAAATTTTGATATCAGGTTTTACATTTTGTAAAGCTTCAGCAAAAACCAAAAATGGATACATGGCATAACGCTGATAATAAGGCCCTTCAGTATAATAACCATCTGGCGAAAAAGGTTCATCAACATTGGCTAAAAAACCTACTTTTTGACCTTCTTTACGAATCAACCCACCGTCGTTGTCTTTTTGATTTGGATCTAATACATCCATTTTCATACCATACAAAGCACGATCCAATAAATCATCGTCATTCATCACCAAAGCAATCATACCAACAGCTACATTTCCCCAAGTACTATGGTTGTGAACACGGTTAAAAAATTGTGGATTTTCAAGTGAAATATAATCGGCAAATGGTCTAAACAAATTTGTTTCTAATTGGTTGCGTTCTTCTTCAGTTAAAAAATCATATACACAATCATAAGCCTGACTCACATACACCAACCAATTTGAATCGTTTAAACATTGCCAAAATAATTTACCACGAGCATAAGATCTTTCTTGTGGGTGAATTAGCAAAGTTGGATACAGTTTTTCATAAGCAAATAACATTTCTTTTACATACAAAGCGTATTTATCATTATCTAAAATTTGATATAAAACACCCGCTTTTTGCATAATTAAAAAATTCTTTTTATGACGCTCGTGCGTATATCCACCCGAAAAATCTTTTGGAATTGGCACATCAATACCTTCCAAAATTTCAGCATCAACCTCTTCTTTTACTTTTGCCAAAGTAGCATCAAAAATTGGAATAGTACCAAGCTGCGCTCTAATATCCTGAACTCCTTTTTTTGTTAAAATTAAACTTGGGTGTTGCGATTGAGATTGTAAACTAACAACATCTTTTTTTGTTTTATGATCACAAGAAAAAAGGACCGACAATAACACTGAAAAAATTAAAAATAAGTAAAAACCTTGCTTCATTGTAAATTGGTTTACCAGTTTGGTTTACCAAAAGTAGCTATAATAAATTTAAAAACAAAACAATCTTCGTTAATTTAACATTTAACTATGCTATATTACCTTAGGTTTTAAATTCAAATTTAAAAAATTAAATAAAAGCTAATATACCATTACATAAATTAGACAAGCAAACCCTTTCACAAAAATCAAATTCAGGATTATTTATAAACCAATATTTTTAAAACAAAAAACACCAAAGTTTAGGCATTATTCCATAATTTCTGAATAGCGTTTAAATCTTTTGTCATAGCATCAAAAACTACTTTTTTATCAACAGTAATTGTATCATTACCCTTTTCAGCCCCACCTAAATCGTATTCTAAATGCAAAGAAACTGGTGGCTTTAATTGATACTTTTTCAACAATTTAAAATACTTTGTAAAATCTACACACCCTTCACCAATTGGCACATTTACAGCGCCCCAAATACCATTGGTTTTTGCCCAAACAAAATCTTTTAATACAATTACTTTGATATTTGGCTTTAACAATTCAAAACCATTTCCCCAAGAATATCCACCTTCAACCATTGCATGTCTAATATCATATTGTGCACCAAAAGTTGTTGGGTCAACCGTTTTTAAAATGGCATCAACTTCCCAAAATGATGAGCCAACATTGCGTCCTGCATGATTTTGATAACATCCTATAATTCCTAATTCTTTATTAAGTTTCCCCAGTTTTTCAATTTCCTGTTGGTAAAAATCCAAAGAATCAGACATAGAAAGATCTTCTTTATATTTATACCAATTTGGTCGGTAAAATTTAATTTCTTCTTTTGCTGCTGAATGAATAACATCCACATCAACAGAATTATTAACAGATTCAATATTAGTGGTAATCATAATACAATTAGAACCTGCATTTTTAATATCTCGAACGGCAACTGGCAAATCTAATTTTACGCACTCTGGAAGCACATGACCTTTGGGTCTTACAGTTAAATCCACTCCTGAAAAACCCATTTCAGCAGTCATTTCTCCAACTTCCTTATAATCTAAAAACTGAAGATGTTTAGAAAAAATATGAACGTTAAGATTGCTATTTTCTAAATTATCAAATGTTAAAAAATTGTTGGCAAGACCAAAAATTGGCGTGCTTCCTAAGGCTGCCAAAGAGGAATATTTAACAAAATCTCTTCTGGAATGTATTGTTTTTTTATTCATAACTTCATATTTTAATAATTATAAACTTTAGAGCTTCTAAACAGCTATTAGTACTATTTAAAATGAAATTGAGCGAAGTATAAAAAAATTGTAAATTTTAATAACATCGCTCAATTGACCATTTTGGTTTCTTATGATTTTTAAATCTTAAATTTTAACCTATCTATTTTGAAATATAAATTAATTTAGAATAGGTAACATTACTATCATTTGTAAGCACTAACAAGTAAGTACCGTTTGCAATTGACGACACATCTAAAGGAATTTCAAATTGCATCGATGAAATCGTTTTATTTATCAACATGCGACCATCTACACCAAACAATTTAACAGATTTTACATTGTTATTTTTTGCCATAATATTTAAAGTACCTGTTGCCGGAATAGGATAAATATTTAATTGGCTAGCAAATTCATCTTCTTCAACAGAAAGCGCAGCTACCAAATTACCATAAAACTCAATCTCAGAAATTGAAGTCCAAGTACTTGGTTTAGGCTGACCGTAACCAACAATTTTAACAAATCTTACATTTGAAGCCACTGAAGGCAAGAAAAAACTTTTAAAAGAACCATCTGAATTGCTCAATAATTTCTCATCTGCAGTAAATGGGTTTGAAAAATCAACATCAGCTGTTCCTGTTGAAGAAACCCAAATTTGAAATTCATACGTTTTTCCGTTGGTAGAAGCAAAATCAACCAATTCTAAATCGTAATAAGCTCCCAAATCAAAAATTATGATTGCTAATCCGCTTGGATCTTCGGTTCCGTTTCCAGACCAAAGTGTGCTAAAACTTTTATCCAAACTATTGCCTGCAACATTGTTTTTTGTTGAAGTTACTTCTTCATGAGAAAAATAATTTACCACAACACCATCATTACCATTACCTAAATTATTAATCAATGTTAAATCTGCTTTAGGATCTGCAGCCGCTTGAGTAACACTTACATTTCTAGATTCTGAACCTCCCGCAACATTAACCAAAGCTGTTCTTTCAACAAAAGTTTCATTTTTACTTACAATAATATCAAAAGAACCATTTTCTGAACCTGTTGAAGGAGAGACTGAAATCCAATCGCTTGTTTCAGAAACAGTCCAGTTAGCTATATTTGAAGTTACGGTAACTGATTGTGATCCACCAGCAGCGTCATATTCAGAAACGGTTGTAACAGTTAAATTCTCAGAAATAGTACCATCATCAGCAACATATGGACCAACATCATTTGCTGTTAGGGGTGCATACCTTACAGACTCTGCGCTAAAATGATCTGCTCCTGGATTACTTAAAGCTGGTCTTGTTTGCCCTTCAATATCTGTACTTGCTGCTCCAGAAGAGCTATCATTGTATTTTGGAGTATTAGTTGTTGACCTATAAACACCATCATTCATTACTAAAAATGGATTTTCAGTTATAGCCTCATTAACTGTAAAAGTAGAACCATCATTTGTTAAAGTAGCAGTTCCTGTTGGATACATTAAATTATTTTTCCAAATAACTTCAGAGCCTTGATTGTTGATATAATTAACCAAACTATTGGTTGAACCAGTTACTAAATTATTAGCAAATAAAATATTTTGAACTTTTTTACTATAACTACCGTTATTATCAAAACCAATTTCAATACCATAATCGTTATTAACCAACGTATTATAAGCAATAACAATATCTTGTGGTATAAAATGTTTGCTATAACTAGTACTGGTTTCTAGCGCATCACCTTGAGTTATGGTAATTGGCGCATCCCATTTTGTACCATTTAAACCTTCAAAATAATTATTAATAATCACATGGTCTTTACCATATACTCTAATACCACCTGTATAAAGTGTTGCCCCATCAGGAGAAAGCCCTATTTCTTTTTCTCCACCAAAAAAATAGTTTCCTTCTACTCTATTTCTATTTCCATGTCTTAGAGATAAGGTTCCGTAACTTTTTATAAAAGTATTGTGTCTAATAATATTATCACTAGACTTAACCGATAAAATTTCTGGGTCACCATCGCAATTTTCAAACAAATTATATTCAACAGTTGTAAAACCGCTAGACATAGACATATCACTCCAACCTATTCTAATAGATTCTTGTTCGTTTACAGCTCTTGGGCCGTTATTTTTGAAATAATTATGATCAATTCTATCATTTTGAGATTGAACAACAGAATTTGTACCATCAATAGTTATGTAATGACCTGGAAGTGTTTTATTTTGAAAAATATTATGATCAATTCTATTATCGTGACTTAAATATTGATATGGTTCTGTAGTATCATCCCATACACCACCAATATAAACCCATTTAATAGATGATGTGGTTACTAACTCAAATACATTTCGGGAAATTCTAATGTTGTTACATCCGTCTAATTTCACTAAACTACTGGTACCTTCGCAATCCATTACAAAACCCTCTATAACTATATTAGACGATTGTTTAAGTCTAAAATGTGAACTACCTGTCAAGGTTACACCGCCAATAGTTTCGGCTTTAATAGTAATTGGGTCTCCCACACTTACAATGCCACTTATAGTTACCTGAAAACTATTATAAGTTCCATTATCAACAATAATTACATCTCCTGGAGCTGCTAAAGCAACAGCATCTTCTAAATCATTATCACTTGTAACATGAGTTACTGTTTGCGCAATTGAATTGAAAGATAAAACGAATAAAAAAATGAGCGCAAAATAATTTTTTAAAGGTTTAAACAATACCGAATTTAATTCGGTTTTAATAAAAGTAAATTTGTACATAAATTAAGTTTAAAAGGTTAATTAATTTGGTTTACCAATTTGGTTAACCAAATATAAAACTTTATTTAAATACTTAAGGAATTTTAATTATTTATTTTATTTTAACTTAAACCAATAATATTTTAACTTAAATCATACCAATTTAATTAATAACTAATTTTTGCACACCAACATTTATTTGATTGTTTTTAAACACAACAAAATAAATTCCTGAAGTTAAATTTGAAATATCAATAATGCGGTTACTTTCTGGTTGTAACACTTTTACAACACTACCTAAATAATCGAAAATTTCGATGGAATTAATTGGATATAAAGAGTTGTTTGTAAAAAAAACATTTTGATTTGATGGATTTGGATATATGATAACATTTTTTTGAAGAAGCTCAATTTCTTTCACAGATAAAGTAACCAACTCTTCAATACTAAAATTAGCAAATAATAATGTTTCATCTCTTAAATTTAAAGGATTATTTAAACTTCTGTAAATACCCCATTTAGGTCTAACAAAACTAGCATCGGCTCTCCAATTTACAATTGAATTATTTAAATAACTAAACATTAAAGTTCCATCACTAACTTTTTGAATATCTATTTTATAAGTACCATTTAAACCATACTCAATGGTTTCGGTTACTTCTACCCAAGTTCCAATAAAAGGAGTCAAATCTGTCTCTTTTAAAGTAATTTGAGTAGATGTTTCAGCATAGCGCAACTGAAGTTTATCTGGACTTCCTTTTCGAGTTGTTAAGGTGTACATTGGCATACTTTCTAACAACCCTCCAACTGATTTTAACTGATGAATATGCGTAAAACTTGAAGATGATTGAAAACCAGTTGGCAGTTTAAACTTCCATTTATAAATAACTTTTTCACCACTCACACCCAACAAATTATCAGGTGATTTGTCGTAAGTTTTTATTTCATTTCTCTGACGGTCTAAATTGATACATCTATCATTATTAGGTATTGTATGTATCAAAAAACGGAATACATTTATATTTAATTCATTATCAAAAACCTCATCAATATGTCTTCCAAATTCAGTATGACTACAATCTGGCGCCTCAACAACATTATAACCTGGAGCTAAAACAGCATTAATTAATTCGTAGGTATCTCCAGGTCCATTTGCATTTAACAAAACTTGAGCAACTTGATTTTGAGAGATTAATATAATTGCTAAAAATACATATAATTTAATTTTCATTTGACTAGATACCTTATGGTTAACCAATTTGGTTTTCCAAAAATAGGTATATTTAGTTGTTATAAAAAATTAAGATCCCAAATAAATATTAATTACACTCTCAAAACATTAAGAGAAAAAAGTTAAATATTTATAGCTGATAGCTACATTAATTTTTCACCAAGTTACTTACTATTATTAACTCCAATTTATTACATTTGATTTTACCAACAATCAAAACACTTAAAAATGCTAAAAAAAACAACCTTATTACTTTTATTAATCTTTACAGTATCGTCTGTATTTTCTCAAGAAGAAGGAACTGTTTCTTCTGATTCAAATGAAACATATCAACCTCAAAACCCAACTACAGAAACCAAAGTAATTTATAAAGCTCCAGATTTTAAAAAATTTTGGAACTTTGGAGGAAACATTGGACTGTCTTTTTGGAATGGAGGTACAGATATTTTAATTGGCCCAAAAGCTTATTATAATATTTCACCTAAATTTTTAACAGGTTTTGGAGTTACTTATATGTACTCTGAATACAAATCAAATGTATCTAATTATCACTCCAACTCTTACGGAGGAAGTGTTTTGGCTGCATATAGACCTATTAATTACATACAAATTTCTGCTGAATACGAGGGACTTCAAACAAATTATAGTGGATATTTTAAAAACGAATATTTTTCAAATGCGCTATTTCTGGGAATTTCGTATGTTGCACGTAATGTTTCTTTTGGTATAAGATATGATGTACTTTATAATTCAAATAAAAGCATTTACGGTTCAGCATGGAATCCTGTGATTGGATTTTACTTTTAAAACCTTCACAATCTTATCACTTATGCTAAAAAAAGTCCTTCACAAATGAGAAGGACTTTTAAAACAATTGAATTTATGAATTTCAATTAACCAAACTAAATTACGTTTATATATTATTCAACAACAATTTTTGTAGAATACTGATTGTTGTTACTGCTTAATTTTAAAATGTATACACCTTTATTTAGTGACGAAACATCTACACCATTTTTTACCAATCCTTTTTGATCTAATACCAATTGACCAGTTAAATTATAAACTTGTACATTAGTAACATCAACAGATTTAGATTGTATGTTTATAAAACTTGATGCTGGGTTTGGGTACAAACTAAAGTAAGTAGAGAATTCATCGTCTTTTACTGAAGCAGTTGTTGTTACAGAAAGTGATATATTATCGTAAAACACTTCATTATTATTATCAACAGCAGCCGAAGCTCTAACATAAATAACAGCTATACTTGCAGAGGCTGTAAATGTAAATGTAGTAGTAGTGAATGTATCTTCAGTACTAGAAGATTTGGTAGCGTTAAAGTCGTTTGTAATAGTGGTGAATGCATCTACTCGAGAATCTGCAGATCCATTCTCAAGACCAGACTCAGTAACAATTTCTTGATTTAAAATAAATACTTCTGAAGAAACGTTTGCTGCCTCAGAACGAGAATCAATAGAAAAAGTATAATTAGTTCCTGGAGTAACAGCTATAACTTGGTATAAACGACGACAAGTTGAACTAATTTTCACCCCTCTTCCATCACCAGCATTTGGTCCAAATTTGTTACCGTCTGACGTAGAACCTGGTTGCTCACTTGTATTACCACAATTAGTGCCTAGCCAACTATCTAAATCCGAATTATTCCATAATGCATTATAAGGGCTAGACACGGTACCGTCAATAGTACTAGGAGGTGTCATGTCAAAGGAATCAGCATTGTCATTAACATCAATTGTATGATTGCTACAAGTACCATTTAGTACAAGATTAGTTTGACTCCATCCGAAATTAATACACAAACAGAATACCAATAGCGTAATAAATGTTTTAGTTTTTGTTGTAAAAAGTAATGTTTTCTTCATAATAAAAGTTATTAAAAATTAAGTTATACAGTTTGTATTACACTTGTAACAAACTATCTATTAAACTGTTAAAATTTTAACAACAATTTATATCAATATTTATTATAAATGAATATATTTGGTTTACCAAACTGGTTTACCAAAAGTAGTTTAAAAATAATGAAAAATCAAAACTTAATTTAATAAATTTTAAAATGACTAAAAAACCGCTTATCATAATTTTACTGTTGCTATGCTTTCAGTTTATAACAACCGCACAAAATACAGCTCCGTCTGAAGTTAAGGTTTCAAATATTGAAGAATTTAACACTGCAATTAAAAATGCAACTCCCGGAACAAAAATTATACTTAAAAATGGCGAATGGAAAGATGTTCATTTTAAAGCATTTGGCAATGGTACAAAAGAAGCTCCTATTGTAATTTCAGCAGAAACCAATGGTGAAGTTATTATAACTGGAGATGCTAGGTTAAATATTTCAGGTGAATACATAATTGTATCAGGACTTTGGTTTAAGGATGGTACGCCAACTTCAAAATATTTAATTGAATTTAGAAAAGATTCTAAAGAATTTGCAAACAATTGCCGTTTAACAAATTGTGCAATTACCAATTACAATCCTATTGATGCTAGTATTGAAAATCACTGGATAGATATGTGGGGGAAAAATAACCGAGTAGACCACAATAATTTTACAGGAAAAATCAACGCAGGAACCACACTGGTTGTTTGGTTAAAGGGTGAAGAACATACTGAAAATAACCATCAAATAGACCACAACTTTTTTGGTTACAGACCAGATTTAGGTGAAAATGGAGGAGAAACCATTAGAATTGGTACAAGCGAAAACGCTATGAAATCTTCAAAAACATTGGTAGAATTCAACACTTTTAAACATTGTAATGGTGAAATTGAAATTATCTCTAATAAATCTTGTGACAATATTTTTAGAAATAATTTATTTATTGAAAATGAAGGTACTTTAACGCTTCGCCACGGAAACAATGCATTGGTTGAAAACAACGTTTTTATAGGTAACAACAAACCTAAAGTTGGTGGAATCAGAATTATTAATGAAGGTCATATTGTACGTAACAATTTATTAGTTGGTGTTACTGGTGATGATTTTAGAGGTCCAATTGTTATTATGAACGGAGTTCCAAATTCACCATTAAATCGTTACAATCAAGTTAAAAATGTAAGCGTTCAAAACAATACGCTGGTAAACTGTAGCGCTGTTCAATTTGGAGCAGGAAAGGATGACGAACGTACTTTAGCACCTATCAATACGGTATTTGCCAATAACTTAATTACAAACAATACCGGAAATGCAATTTCAAATGAGCAAGATGTGGTTACAGGAATTTCATTTTTTGGCAATATTGTAGATTCAGATGCAAATGTAGATCCAAATCAGTTTACAAAAGCAATTTTAGAATATGCAATTTTAAAGGGTATCCCAATGCCAACTTCAAAAAATGAAATTTTAAAAACTGCTAAAAAAACTACTGCTAGTCCAGATTTAGATATGACAGGCACTAAAAGAGATTTGTATGTTTCTGGTGCTTTTAATTTAGACAACATCAATTACCCAAGTGTTATCAATGCAAAATCAGGTCCATTTTGGAATGTTACTATTGAAGAACCTGTAACATCAGAAGCCGCTGATGTTGTAATTAATGTAGAACCTGGAGTAGAAACTTTAAATAAAGCCATTAAAAATGCAGGTAAAAAAGGGACATTGATATTAAATTCAGGAATATATTTATTGCAAAAAGCAATTAAAATAAGTGGTGATATTGTTATCAAAGGAAATACAGCAAATGGTGATGTTGTTATTAAAATGGCAGAAGATATTGAAAAACCACTTTCTTATATGTTTAGAGCTGAAGAAGGTACTCGTTTACAATTCGAAAATTTAACCATTGATGGTGATGGCAAAACAGCTGCAAAATACGCTGTAGTTTCACCTGATGAAAATATGTCTGGAAAATACAATTTGTTTATAGACAATTGTACCATCAAAAACTTTTCTAATACCGATGGAGGTGCTGTATTTAAGGCTTATGTAGGTACTTTAGCAGATACAATTAGTATTAAAAATTCGAAAATTGAAGACAGCTACCGCGGTTTAAATTTATCTTATGAAAAAGATTTATATGGAAAATACAATGCTGAAATGATTATTTTGTACAATACTGTATTTGAAGACATGAAAGAATATGCTGTAAATTATATTCGTAATGGTATAAATCCATCAAATTACGGCGGTAAAATTAGCATAGACCAATGTGTTTTTAGCGATGTTTACAACAATGAAAAAGGGTATATGATAAAAACAAAAGGTATTAATGATGTAGCCATTACAAACAGTGTTTTTGAAATAAGTTCTCCAACTGCCGTAACTGTAAACTTGAGTGGTGCTAATAACAGCATTGAAAATTGTGTAATGTCTAATGCTGGTATTGTTAAAGTTACAAACCAAGCTAAATCATCAAACATTATATATAAAAATCCGAAATGGGACGACTCTAAATTATTTATCCCAAGTGCCAAATCTCCATTAATGAAAGAAAATAATGGAATTGCACGTATTGGCTTGTTACCAATAAAATAACAACTTACCTTAATTCAATTAAAAACCTTGACAATCTTATTTGTAAGATTTCAAGGTTTTTTTATTTGCTGAAATATTTTATGCTAAGTTTTTGAATAATTGAAAACAACAAACTTTAATAAAAACTAAATATTGTTACGCTTTTAAAAATAGCTATACAATGTCTTGCGAAAATTGCATATCGTAAAGATTTTTATAATAACCATTTTTATCAAGCAACTCTATATGTGAACCTTGCTCAACAATTTCACCTTTGTCCATTACAATAATTCTATCGGCTTTTTTAATGGTTGTTAACCTGTGTGCAATTATTATTGATGTTTGGTGTTGGGTAATTTTATCAGTTGCTTTTTGAAGTAATTTTTCTGAATATGAATCGATAGATGAAGTGGCTTCATCTAAAATTAACACACTTGGTTTGCTAACATAGGCACGTAAAAACGCAATTAATTGTCGCTGACCTGAAGATAACATAACGCCACGTTCCTTTACATTGTAATAATAATTATTAGGTAAAGTCATAATAAATTTATGAATGCCAATTTCTTTGGCTGCCGCTTTTACATCATCTAAAGTAATGTTTTCATTACCTAAAATAATATTGTTATAAATTGTGTCTGAAAATAAAAAAACATCTTGTAAAACTACTGCAATCTGTTTTCGTAAAGATGAAATGGTGTACTTTTCAATATTTTGATTGTCTACACATATTTCGCCTTTGTCAATCTCGTAAAATCGATTTACCAAATTGATAATGGTAGATTTACCTGCGCCTGTAGCACCAACAATTGCAACCGTTTCACCCGCTTTTACTTCAAAAGAAATTCCTTTTAAAACTTCTTCATCGGGAATATAACTAAAATGAACTTTTTTAAATTTGATATCACCTTTAAAATGTGTTGCCTCAACTTCACCATTTGCAGCTATCTGACTATTGGTATCTAAAATTTCAAAAACACGATCTCCTGCAACCATTCCCATTTGTAAGGTATTGAATTTATCTGCAATTTGACGCAATGGTCTAAACAACATTTGCGACATCATAATAAACGCAATAATTTGTCCGGCATCAGAATTTCCAGATTTTATAATATCCATACCACCATACCAAACCAACAAACCTACTGCAATTGACGATAAAATTTCAGCAATTGGAAAGAAAATAGAATAGTACCAAACTGTTTTAACATGTGCCTTTTTGTGCTTGTCGTTAATTTTTACAAAATTGTTGTATTCAATTTTTTCACGGTTAAAAAGTTGCACAATATTCATACCTGTTACGCGCTCTTGTACAAAACCATTTAAATTTGCGACTTGTAATCTCACCTCTTGAAATGACGCTTTTATTGCCATTTGAAATATTTTGGTAGCGTAAATTAAAATTGGCAAAACTATAAATGAAATCAATGCCATACGCCAGTTCATCCATAACATTACCAATGCCACAACAAACATTTTAAGTACATCACTAATAATCATAAATAAACCTTGTCCAAAAAACTGAGCAATTGTTTCTGTATCAGAAACCAGTCTTGTTACCAATTTACCAACAGACGATTGATCAAAATAAGCCATTTTAAATTGCAACATATGATGCTGTAATTTTACACGTATATCTTTAATAATATTTTGTCCCAGCCAGTTTACTTTGTAAATAAAAATGAATTGTAAAAACACTTCGGAAACTAAAAAAACAACCATTAATATTGAATAATAAAGAAGTCCTTCTCTGTCTTTTATTTCAAAATAGTCGTTCACCATTTTTTGCAACAAAATAGGTTTTGCCACAGATACTAAAGACAATAAAATAGCCGAAAAAGCTCCTATAAAAAATTGCCAACGATAATTTTTGGCAAATCCTAAAAGGCGCTTAAATATTGCTGCGTCAAAAGCATTACCTTGCTCTTTTTTACTCATGTATAAATATTGTTTTTGGGTATATTATTTCTGTTAAAAACAACCCTTGAGGTGGTGCAGATGGTCCTGCATTACACCTGTTTTCACTTTTTATTATTTGTTCAAATGCTTCTAATGAAGTTTTTCCTGTACCAACATCTAACAAAGTTCCTACTATGGCTCTCACCATATTTCTTAAAAATCTATTTGCTGAAATATGAAAAACCAACAGTTTATCAGTTTTAACCCATACTGCTTTTGTTACATTACAGTTATAAGTTGTAACATCTGAATTTGATCTTGAAAAACATTTAAAGTTGGTGAAAGTTAGTAAAATTTCAGCTGCTGCATTCATTTTATCAATATTTAACTTTTTATTGGTATGCTGCCAAGTTGTTTCAATTTCAAACGGATTTCTACCTAAAAAAATACGGTATTCATAACTTCTGCTTGTTGCATCAAAACGCGTATGTGCATCATCAGTAGTTTTTAGCAAATCATACACAACTATATCATTTGGCAATAAAGCATTTACTTTGTAAACAATTTTATCTATAGCTAATTCGTTTTCAATATCAAAATGCGCATACATTTGAGAAGCATGAACGCCCGCATCTGTTCGGCCTGCTCCACTTACATTGATGTCTTCTTTTAAAATTACAGAAAAAGCTTTGTTTAACAATTCTTGAACAGTTACAGCATTTGGCTGTAATTGCCAACCGTGATAGTTTGTGCCTTTATATGCAAATTCTATAAAATATCTCAACTGAAATGTTATTTTTGTACGATTGCAAATATACAGGATATTTGTGATTTAGGAATTTTACAGCTGCATGAAAAAAATATTATTACTCTCTGACACCCATAGCTATATTGACGACCAAATTTTAAAGTTTGTAAAACTCGCTGATGAAGTTTGGCACGCAGGTGATATTGGCGATTTTGCAGTTATAGACGAAATTAAAAAAATAAAACCTGTAAGAGCTGTTTATGGCAATATTGACGATGCTTTGATAAGAAGTGAATTTCCGCTAAATAACCGATTTACTATTGAAGATGTTGATGTTTGGATTACGCATATTGGTGGATACCCAAATAGATATGATGTGAAAATTAAAAATGAAATCACTAAAAATCCACCAAAATTATTTATAAGTGGTCATTCGCATATATTAAAAGTAATGTTTGATAAAAAACTAAATTTACTTCATATGAATCCTGGGGCAGCTGGAAAACATGGGTTTCATAAAGTTAGAACAATGCTACGCTTTGAAATTAATCAAGATAAAATTTCCAATCTAGAAATTATTGAATTGGAAAAACGTTAGTAAACGATAGGTACAGCTATATAAACTCGGGTTCCATTTTCTGTTGAAGTAATTTTAAAAACACCTTTTAAAACTTCAACTCTGGCTCTTACCTGACTTAATCCAATACCAGATGTTACATTTTCAGCATCTACATCAAAACCTTTACCGTTATCAACAACAAGTATTTGCAACATGCCGTTTAATTGTTCTAATTTAACATTTCCTATAGTTGCACCGCTATGTTTTAGCAAATTATCTATCAAAACATTGATCATATTGAATATTTTTATTTCAAAATTACTCTCAAATCGATCCATATTTTTAGACTCACAATTTATAACAACTGTGGTATTTGAAGAATTTTCACACACATCTTTAACCGCTTCTGCCAAGCCATGTTTTAACAAAATTGCCGAAATTAAAGTATGAGACAAAGATCTAACCTGCAATGAAGCTTCAGAAATAATAGATTTTGCTTTTTCAATTTCAGTAGGAATACTGCCGTTCAATTGCATTCCACCAGCATAAAGTTGTAAATTTGCCGCCGAAAGCATTGCACTTACATTGCCATGTAAAATATCTGCTATTTTTTTTCGCTCTTCAACCCTACCATCTAAAGTTGCAACCAAAATTTTAGCTTGTGATTCGCTCTTAATTTTGTCTAATCTATTTTGATGCATCAATTGCTCTTGAAAAATTAGCAATTTGTGGTTCTTTTTATTCAATTTAAACAATTGAAACATTCCAAAAATTCCACCCAATAAAATCAAAATAGCCAAACCCAAACCATACGATAACATTTCAGCACTTTGTCGCTTAGATTTTTCAATTGCGGCTTCTTTTTCTTTTGTAGCAACCTGATATTTAGATTCAATTTCGGTAATTTCTTTGTATTTTAATTCTTGCTGCAACGAATCGTTTAAATCAACAAATTTATCTTGAAATTCAAATGCCCTTTTATAATCACCAAGCTCGTTATATGTATATGCTAAATTTATATAGGAAGTACTTCTGGTCTTTTTTTGCAAATCACTTTGTCCAAAACCTACTAAACTAAATGCTTCTTCAAAAGCAAAAAGCGCTTCGTTAAATTTGCCTTGCATATAATAAATGCCTCCCAAATTATTTAAAATTCCAGCTTCAATATCATTATTACCAATTAATTTTTGATAATTTGCTGCAATTTTTGAGTGCTCAATTGCTTTGTTGTAATCTTGTTCTAAATAAAATATCCCCGATAGATTTGCGTGTAATTTTGCCAATAAATTTTTATCGCCATTAATTTCATCAGCAAAATTTAGCGCCTTTTCATAATTTACTTTTGCAGAATCTAGCTGATTGTCTAGTTGAAAATTTCCTCCTTTTAGAAAATATACATATCGGATTTTCTCTACATTGTTTTTAATTAAAGGTAATATTTCATTAAATATTTTATTTGAGTTTTGATAATCTCCATTATCTCTAGAGATATTTGCCAGCAATATTACAGACTCAATTACCAATGCGGTATCTTTCTTTTTTTTTGCTTCTGCTACAAAAACATACAATTTCTCAAGAGCAACTTTTGTATTGCCATTTGCTAGTAAATTATTAATATCTTTTAATTGAATACTGTCAATAGGACTTCTATTTTCAATAGTAAATGAAAATGAATTTGCTTTAGCCAGAAATAAAGTTAGGATAAATAATAATGGTTTAAAAAATTGCATTTAATTTTAAAATTAATTTTGTTTTAAGACTTTCAAAGTTAATAAAATTAATCATCAACCTTAAACAAATAGATTTTGAACTAAATGCAAAAAACCATTTCAATAAAAATTGAAATGGTTTTCCTTGCACTAAATATACTAAGATGTTAGGTCTATCGCAATCTATCCACAGATTTTACAAGCTCTTCATCCTTTTTAATTGCTTTATTCGCCAAAACGACTAAAACAATACAAAAAACAGGAATAAGCAACCCAATACCTTTCTCAGAAACATTAATTTCTCCAGATAAATTTTGTGTAAAATATACGAGTATACCTAATAAAATAAAATTGATCAAAATTGATAAACGCCCTAAAACAAATTGCAATTGTCTTTTTTTATATTGAAATATTGCAACAAAAGTAAAAAAGGCAGAAACAAAAAACAATAGTGCCATAGCTATTAACATACCGTTACCTGAGGAAAGGGCATTTTTGGCAAAAAAAACATCACCATCAACAGTTTTCCATAAGTCTGCAAAAAAAACACCTACTACAGAAAGTACTGTTGCTATTAATAAATATACCGATTGTATTCTTTGAATCATAAATTGTACTAATTGTGGCAAAAATACATTTTATTTTTAAAGAAATAAAAATTAGTAATACAAAATAAATTTATATATTTGCAATATACTACTACATAGCAGTATACAAGTACTACCATAGTTAAAATTATTACCTCTTAGATTAAAATCACGTTAAAAACTTAATATTATCTTAAGTAAAAACATATTATACATTAACATAATTACATATTGACATAATGTTTGAAATATCCCAGTTAAAGGAGAAAACTCTTGTTGAGTTGCAAGAAATTGCAAAAACTGTTGGCGCAAAAAAATACAGCCATTTAAAAAAATTAGATTTAGTTTATTTAATTTTAGATATACAAGCAGCTGCTCCTTCAAAAGTTACAAATCAGGCAGCCCCAACTGCAGAAAACAAGCCTAAACGAAAAAGACTTGTAAAAAAACCAACACCAGCAAAAGCGCCTGCTCCTAAAGCAGTAACAACTGAAAATGCTGAAGTTATGGAAGAAACTACCATAGCTGCTCCTCAACCACAGGCAAAAAAACCTGTACATCCAAACCAAAAGAAACCTGTAGATCCAAATCAAAAAAAGCCTGTACAAACTTCGTTGGATATTGATAAAAAGCCTGTTGAACCAACATCAGAGACTAAAGCACCTGCTGAAGAAGCTGCAGCTCATATTACAGAGGAAGCCAATACAAATCAGCCTAAACCACAGCAAGGTCCGCAAAAACAAAACAAACCTTTACAAAACAAGCAAAAACAGCCTAGAGAAAACATTAGTAAAGGACAAAGAACTAACAATGCCAATCGCTATAGAGATCCTGATTATGAATTTGACGGAATTATTGAAAGCGAAGGTGTTTTAGAAATGATGCCTGATGGTTATGGTTTTTTACGTTCATCAGATTATAATTACCTTTCATCACCAGACGATATTTATTTATCACAGTCTCAAATTAAATTATTTGGATTAAAAACTGGTGATACCGTTAAAGGTGTGGTAAGACCTCCTAAAGAAGGTGAAAAATATTTTCCATTAATTCGTGTTTCAAAAATCAACGGATTAAATCCAAATGTTGTTAGAGATAGAATTTCTTTTGAGCATTTAACACCTTTATTTCCAGAAGAAAAATTCAACCTAGCAGGAAAAGGAAGTACCCTTTCTACAAGAATTATGGATTTGTTTTCTCCTATTGGAAAAGGACAAAGAGGTATGATTGTTTCTCAGCCAAAAACGGGTAAAACAATGTTATTAAAAGACATTGCAAACTCAATTGCATCAAACCATCCTGAAGTTTATCAAATTATTTTATTAATTGATGAACGTCCAGAAGAGGTAACTGATATGCAACGTAGCGTTAGAGGTGAAGTTGTTGCTTCAACTTTTGACGAACCAGCTGAAAAGCACGTAAGAGTTGCAAATATTGTTTTAGAAAAAGCAAAACGTTTGGTTGAATGTGGACATGATGTAGTAATTTTATTAGATTCTATTACACGTTTAGCAAGAGCATACAATACTGTTGCACCTGCATCAGGTAAAATTTTATCAGGTGGTATTGATGCAAATGCTTTACACAAACCTAAAAGATTTTTTGGAGCTGCACGTAATATAGAAAATGGAGGTTCTTTATCAATTATTGCTACAGCATTAACTGAAACTGGATCAAAAATGGATGAAGTTATTTTTGAAGAGTTTAAAGGAACTGGTAATATGGAACTTCAATTAGAAAGAAATATTGCCAACCGAAGAATTTACCCTGCTATTGACTTGGTAAAATCTAGTACACGTAGAGACGATTTATTATTAGATGCTAAAACGGTACAACGTATGTGGGTACTTAGAAAATATTTAGCTGATATGAATCCTGTTGAAGCGATGGAGTTTATCAAAAGTAAAATTCAATACACAACTTCAAATGAAGAATTTTTAATCTCTATGAACGGTTAAAAATTACAGTTATAAAGCAAAAAAGGGCAATTTATTTATTTAAATTGCCCTTTTTATTTTTAATTAAATTCCTTATTTCCTTTTAATACGCATTTTATAAAAGGATCGGTAAACAAAATACAAAGCAATTACAAAGAAAACCAAGCCAAAATAGGGTGCAAATTCTCTAAAAGAAGGAGAAATAGCAATTTCCATAGCCAACAATCCAAACAAAGTTGTAAACTTAATTATTGGATTTAATGCCACTGAAGAAGTATCTTTAAACGGATCGCCAACAGTATCACCAACTACGGAAGCGGCATGTAAGTCGGTTCCTTTTTCTTGCATATCAACTTCAATTACCTTTTTTGCGTTGTCCCAAGCACCACCAGCATTTGCCATAAAAATAGCCTGATACAAGCCAAAAAATGCAATAGAAATTAAATAACTAACAAACAAAGAAACTGGTGCAGCTGCTATCAATTTATCAGCTTCACTCATTCCTTCGACAATGCCAATTGGTGCAGAAAAAAATGCAAAAGCCAAGGCAAAAGAAAAAACGGCAATAAATATATTCAACATTCCTTTTTGTGCATATTGCGTACATATTTTTACAACTTCTCTAGATTTTTCAACATCGGCCTTTTTAGGCGCATTTGGATCTAGATTTATATGCTGCTTAATATAAGCTACAGCCCTACTTGCACCAGCTGTTACCGCTTGAATACTTGCTCCAGAAAACCAGTATATTACAGCACCACCCAATAAAAACCCAAAAATAGTATACGGATTTAATATGTTTAAAACCAGTTCTGGTTTAATACCTAATGAATGTTCAATTACCAAGATTAAAGCAAAAATCATAGTTGTTGCTCCCACTACAGCAGTACCAATAAGTACAGGTTTTGCTGTTGCTTTAAAAGTATTTCCTGCACCATCATTAGCCTCGAGATAATATTTAGATTTTTCAAAATCAGGGGTAAAACCAAAATCTCTTTCAATTTCAGGAGTAATAGCTTCAATATTTTCTTCAATTAAAGACAATTCGTAAATAGATTGTGCATTGTCTGTAACAGGTCCGTAGCTATCAACAGCAATAGTTACGGGTCCCATTCCCAACATTCCGAAGGCAACCAAACCAAAAGCAAATATTGAAGGATAAATCATTAATTCGCCTAATCCGTAAGTTGAAGCATAGTAAGCAATAAACATCAGTAAGAAAAATACCATACCTTGCCAAAATGCACTGAAATTTCCTGCAACCAATCCTGAAAGAATATTAAGCGATGCGCCCCCTTCTTTAGAAGCTTCAACCACTTCTTGTACATGAATAGATTTAGGACTAGTAAATAGCTTTGTAAACTCAGGAATAAGTGCAGCTCCAAGGGTTCCTGAACTTATAATTACTGAAAGTACAATCCATAAATTTTCACCAATATCTCCAATCAAAAAATAACTAGCAATAAAAGTGACTACTATAGACAAAATAGAAGTTATCCAAACTAAAGTAGTTAAAGGCACTTCAAAGTCCATTTCATATACATTGCTAAATCTTTCTTTGGTAATTGCACCATTGATCCAAAATGAAACAATTGAAGTAACAATCATTAAAATACGCATTACAAAAATCCAAACCAATAATTGGGTTTGCAAGGCAGTATCTGTAATAGCCAATAAAATAAACGAAATCAAGGCAACACCTGTTACGCCATAAGTTTCAAAACCATCAGCTGTTGGCCCCACAGAATCCCCTGCATTGTCTCCTACACAATCGGCAATAGTACCTGGATTTCTTGGATCATCTTCACCAATTTTAAAAATCACTTTCATTAAATCCGAGCCTATATCAGCAATTTTTGTAAATATACCACCAGCAATACGCAAAGCAGAAGCCCCCAGAGACTCACCAATTGCAAAACCAATAAAACTTGCACCAGCATATTCTCCTGGTACAAACATTAAAATTACAAGCATTAAAATTAGTTCTAATGAAATTAAAACTACCCCTATACTCATACCTGCATTTAAAGGAATATTTAATAATTTGATAGGTTTTTTTTCTAATGAAGCAAAAGCCATTCGCGAATTTGCCAAAGTATTCATTCTAATACCAAACCAAGCAACAGCATACGAACCTAAAATTCCTAAGATTGTCCAACCAAGAATCATTAAAACACCGCCTATTCCAAATAAATTCTCTCCAGTTTCTGGATTTTTAGATAAAAATCCAAAATAAAATGTTACTGCCGAACCTATAAAAATAAATAAAATTACAATAAACTTTCCCTGTTGAATAAGGTATGTTTTTGACGTTTCAAAAATAACCTGAGCCACATCTAACATAGATTTGTGTGCTCTAATTTTTTTGACTTTTAAAAATTGATAAAAACCAAAAAATAAACCACCAAGCGTAATTAAAAAACCCCAATACAAAATACCCTGCTCTTTAATCGCTGAAGGAATTACTAAATCTGCCTCACTTGCCATACTAACAAAAGGCAGCATTGATAAAACTAAAACTGAGATAATTTTTTTCATTATTTATTTAGATTTATAATTGTTTTTGAAGGAGAAAAATGGGGGATTGTAATATTAAGACACACATAATCGCTTTCTGAATTTTGATTTTGGCTTTGACTATATTCACTTTATATGATACCATTTAGTCTTAAATATAGTATAAAGTTAAAAAAATAAACCTCACTAAGCATTATTATGTTTGAATAAAATCAGCATCAAGTACCTATTTTAAATAAATAATGGTTTTAGATATATATTTTAACATACTACAAACAAAAAAAGACCGAGCAATGCTCGGTCTTTTTAATATGCTATTTTAAAACTATTATTTAAAAGAATTTAGCTCTAAAGTCTTTTATATCAGCCTTTTCTTTTAACACTTGAAATAATTGATAAGTTCTTCCTTTTAAAGCAATCAACTGTGTGTTTTTAAAACTTTCATAATTTTCTAAATCAACAGGAGTATCTCTTTTTGTTACTTTAACAACAAAAACACCTTTTACACCGTCAATTTTATCAGAAACTGTATTTATTGCGATAGTAGACATAGCTCCAACAACAGCTGGCTCGTTACCTACACCCGTAATAACCGGACTTGCTAAATTAATTGAAGAAGCTGAACGAACAGTTGTAGAACTATTTTGAGCAATCTCTTCTAAAGTAGCACCTTTCATTGTATTTTTAATAAGTGCAGCTTTTTTCTCGTCAATTAATTTTTGTCTTACTTCATCAATAATTTCAGAAGTTAAAGCAACTTCCGTTTCATCATTTTTATCAGTAAGAACTGCAACAACATACCCTCTTTTACCACCAACTTCAACATCAAATCTTTTTGAATCACCTAATTCTCTCTCTTCAGAAAAAGACCAAACTACAATCGAACGTTGATTAGAAAGTCCTGGTATATTTTCGTCAAGATTTTTTAAGTTTTGAACCGTTTGAACTGCATAACCTTTATCTGTAGCAACTTCATCTATTGATTTTTTCTCAGCCAAATTAGATGCCATAGTCTCTGCTTGTTCAAAAATAGCATTTTCTGTAGTTTCAGAAGCTTCAATTACACGAGCATAAGTTGCTAATTTAACAGCTCTTTTTGCTTCTTTTTGTTCATCAATTTTAATAATATGATATCCAAAAGCAGTTTCAACAACTTCTACACTACCCGCTTTATTTTTATAAATAAAATCAGCAAAGTCTTTATCGAAGTTAGGTGAAAAAGCCTGATCTTTACGAATCCATCCAATATCACCACCTTTACCTTTGGTTCCGTCAGTATTTATTTCGTTTGCTATTTCAGTAAATTTATCTTTATTATTTTTTACAAGAGCGTAAATACTATCTGCAGTGCTTTTTGCTTCCTCTTTAGTTTTTAAAGATGTAGAACGAGTTGAACCTGCATAAGGAACAATAATATGACTTGCTTTAACAGAATCTGGTATTACTACAGTCTCGGTAACTTTAGAAATTTTATAATAACCCTTTTCTTTATAAGCACCAATCACATCACCTACAATTGCATTAAAAACTTGCTCAGCAATTACAGGAGATAATTGATTTTGATATTTATAGCTATTATCTATACTTAAATCTGAACCATTTTCATTTAAAAACAATTCATAATTTGTAGCATTTTTTAATCCTGGTACAACCACAGTTGATTTTGCAGCATTACTATAAACTTCTCTATCGTTAATAAAACTTTCAACAGTTTGTTTTGTTTCATTTTCATCAGCTAAAGAAGGTACAATATCAAACTTCACATATTGCAAAGATCTTGCTGCTACTGGCTTGTATTTTCTAGGATTTTTATTAACATAATTTTTTACATCTTCTTTACTTACAGTTGCTAAATCGTCAGCAATAGTAGTGTAAGGCACATATACAAACTCAGCGTCCATACTTGTATTTTGAAATAAATACGCTAATTTACCTTCTTCCAACGAGGCACTTAAACCTGCTGAAACTAAAGTTGTATAAGCCTGACGTTCTAAATTTTGTTTGATGCTTTTTTCTGTAGCCAACCAATTAAGCCAAGCCTGATTGTTTCCTGTTTGAGCTTCATCTTTTAAATTAGCTATATATTCTTTTAGCTTATTTTCATCAAAAAGATTTGCTTCATTTTTGAACATTGGAGAATTTTGAATTTCAGGTAAAGAAACCATTGCGTCCCAAATATCTTTCTCTCCAACAACAATACCTGCTTCATTTAATTGAGTTTCGAATATTTTTTCTCCAATAAAATTGTTCCAAACTGCATTTACAGCTTGCATTTGAGTTGTATTTGCACCGCCTTGAGTTTTGTATGCTTCAACTTGAGCTGCAAAATCTTCGCGATCAATCTCCTCTCCATTTACCATTCCAATTGAGTTCACTTTACTTGAACTAAAAAATTGTTGTATTGAACTAGGATCAAGTACAAATGCAAAAAGTGCTAAACCTACAATAAGGATTAGGAACATTGAACGATCTCTAATTTTTGATAAAATTGCCATTATTATATTTCTTTTAATTACAGTGTGCGAAAATACAATTAACTATTCAAATATAAAAGTGAATTGTTTAATATTAACGGCAAATAACGTGTATTTTTTTAAGAAGCAATTTGATTATTCTGCCCTATCTAAAACTTTTAAATAAACTTCCATTATTTTTGATGAATCTACCTTTAACATTTTAAAATGCAAGTTGTTAATTTCAATAACTTCATCTTGTTTAGGAATGTCTTCATTATGATAAACTATAAAACCACCAAGCGTTTCATAAGCCTCGTTTTCTTCAATATTTAAGTTATATGTTTCATTCAAATAATCGACCTCTAAACGTGCCGAAAATTCAAATTCTCTGTTATTAATTTCATTCTCTAACAGTTCAATGGTGTCGTGTTCATCAATAATTTCTCCAAAAAGCTCTTCAACAATATCTTCAATTGTAATAATCCCCGAAGTACCACCAAATTCGTCTAAAACCACAGAAATACTTCGTTTTTTTAGCGTCAAAATATTAAGCACATTGTTAATTAACATACTTTCTGGAACAAACTCAACAGGCATTAAAATATCTTTAATATTTTGTGGGTTTTTAAACATTTCAAAAGCATGCGCATAACCTAAAACTTCATCTAATGAACCTCTATAAACCAATATTTTTGAATAACCAGATTCTATAAAAATTTGCTTTAAATTTTGAACACTTTCTGCAATATCAACAGCTTTAATTTCTGTTCTAGGAATCATAATTTCTCTTGCTTTCAAATTGTTGAATTCTAAAGCATTTTGAAATATTTGAATTTCACTATCAATTTCTTCACTATCTTTTGAATTTTCGAGTTGTTCTGTAATATAATTTCCTAACTCTTCTTTACTAAATATTACTTGCTGGATAGATTTTGAAGAATTAAAAAAAAGTTTTAAAACAAAATCGGAAATAAAGGTTATGAAATCGGAAATAAAGTGAAATATGATGTAAAAAAAATAAGCCAACGGAGCAAAAGCCCATAGGGTTTCATTTGCATAAATTCGGAATATGGCTTTTGGTAAAAACTCGGCAGTTACTAAAATTATGAGGGTTGAAATGAGGGTTTGAAGTAATAGTATGGAAAACTCATTGAATGTTATAGGCAAAAAACCAACAATTAATTGCCCCATAAAAAAACTATAAATTACCAATGATATATTATTACCAACCAACATAGTAGTAATAAATTTGGACGAATTTGAAGTTAATTTTTTTAAAATTTTGGCAGTAAAACCTCCTTTTTTCTTTTGTAATTCAACCTGAAATTTATTAGCAGAAATAAATGCTATTTCCATTCCTGAAAAAAAAGCAGATAATAAAATGGTAATTAATATGATCGTAATTTGAAATTCCATTATTAATTATTGTTCTGATTTTTTTTTCTAAAACGTCTTCTGAAAAAGTACATAAAAATTGCCATAACTGAGAATAAAATATACAAATAAGATTGAGGCCTATTTACATTCCAATTTAAAAAAGTTTCATATAAAAAAACTACTGAAATAACCAAATAACCTATTTCAAAAATTCTTGATGCTTTATTCATTTTTATTCTTTAACGTTAATAATTCCTTGTTGATTTTTAACCCACCATATTTTTAAATCTTCAGAAGCTTCAAATCCAGTACCGCGAATAGTATCAGTTGGAGTATAAAATGTAAATTTAGATTCGGTAAAAAAGTAATGTGTTTTTTTATCCCAAAATATCTCATCGGTTTCCAATCTATTTCTATCAGAATAGTTGGTAATTACCACATTATTTTTAATTTGAGATACTTCTGTTTTTTTATAATTCAAAGCATAATCTCCCTCAACTGTTGTTGAATCTCCATTTTTTTCAATAGAAGTAATTTTCAACCCCTCAGGAAATTCGGAATAAGGATGCTTTTCTCTATTGCCAAAATCGAGCATTAAAGGAGTTACCATTTTAACAGTAACCATACCCGAATCGGTATACTTATGTACAACATTATAGGCTTCTCCTACAGGTAAATTTTTATCAGCCAAAAAATCTTTTACTTCTTTTGCGCTATTTGTACATGAAAAAAACATTGCTATTGAAAGTACAATAACAATGTTTTTTATAGTATTAACAACTGATTTTATCATTCAACAAATATAATCAATTATCTTATTTGAAATCAAGATTAAGGAACTATCACAGTTTCATTAATCCAACATCCAATTTTATGTGTAGAACCAGAAGCAACACCAGCAACAAATAAATCTTTAGTTGAAGGTAAATTTTCTTTATAGTTAGCTATGTATTTATTTGCCAAAGCAGAAATACTTGGATCAACAGATCTTGCTTTTTGAGCTTTGTTTAATGCTGCAACATAAACCATTCTTTTAGAAACCACATCATCACCACAAGAATTTGCGCTTGAAGCATACATTGATGCTACCAACAAATATGCTTTACCCATTGTAGGTGCATTGTCTAAAGCTTGGTAACAGTAACTTCTAGCTTCTGAAAGTTTACCTTGCAATCTTAAGATTTGAGCAATTTTTAATTGATATCCTGCTTTTTTATAAAGATCTTGTTCTTGTTCAACAGCTTGTTTAAAATAACCCATTGCTTTTGAAGTTTCACCATTTTTCAATAAAATACCAGCATAGAATAAAGATGCTTGTGGAGAAGGATCTGCTTTTACATAAGCTTCAACCAAAGTATCGTAAAAAGGATCATCAGTACATTCTTTATTATACATCCTAGATACTGCTCTTCTTAACCATTGTGCATTACCTTTAAATTCTTCAAAATATTTTTTATTTAAAGGAATTAAATTCTCACAAGTAGAAATTTCAGACAATTTTGCATCCAAACCAGCTTCAACAATTGTTAAGTTGGTTAAAATTTGTTGATAGATTTCTCTAGATTTTTTTTCTTTACTAGTTAAACTAAGAGAATCTTTTGCGTTAATTGCATCAATTTTTTTAGAATATTCTTCTCTTTTTAACTCTACACCTTCACTAACTTCATCATATGTATCAAAAACTCTTTGTGGATCTGTAGTTCTATAAGTATTTAAAATAATGTCAAAATATTTATAAATATTAGAAGCAGACATATCTGTTGGATCAGCTTTAAAAGATTTTTCTAACCATGAGAAAATTTCTTGTTCTGTTGCACCTTGCTCAATTTTAAATGAAGCTAAGTCACTTAATACTCTTGCTTTATCATCTGGATAGTGCTCCAATCTTTGTAAATAAACTCTTTCTACCAATTTAATAGCAGCTTCTTTTTCTAGCGGAGTAGCTTTTTCTAAAGCGTGCTCAGCTATTTTAACACCGTATTTGTAAATATTTACTGTTAATGTTGGACAGTTATCCATACACCATTTCCAGTTATCAAAAGCTTCGCCATACTTTTTAGCGCTATAGTCACCTTTAAATAGATTATATTTAATATTACACTCATCTGCTGCTTGCGAAAACACGACAGGCACAGTTATAATAAAAAATAATAAAGTCAAAATTTGTTTCATTTTTTTCATTGTCTCGTACTCTTTAATTAAAATATTTGTTGTTTTTCAAACCATTTATCGTTTAATGAAAGACTCAATCTAAAATTAAAATAATTTTCTTGAACCACACTTCCATTTGTATTACCTCTTTTTCCGTACTCAAATCCTAAGTTTAAATTTGAGACTTGTTTACCTACTGGAAAACCTACACCAAAAGATATGCCAAAATCCTTTATTGGAACATAATCCATACCATCATTATCAACATCTAACATTATCCCTGTATTTTCAAACTTAACACCCGCTCTGTATGTTATTCTGTTCCAGTAACTTATAATAGAGTTGTACTTTGGAGTATAAAATCCACCAATTGATAATTTATTATAATTATTATACTGAAGTATGCTATTATCGTAAATACTGTTTTCAATGCTTAATGCATTTTGAAAAGAGTAGTCTACACCCGCATACCATTTATGATCTCTACCAAAACCAATTCCAACTGTTGATTTTAATGGGTTTTTTAAAAATCCTACACTCGAATTATTTAAAATTGTATCTCTTTCTGGAGCTATAACACCTATAGCAACTGAATATAAATATTCTTTTTGAAGTGATTTAACCTCATTTGCAAAGTTAAAGTTAGCACCTACTAACAAATTTATGTTTTCTTTAATCTCTTTTTTGTACTGAAAACCAGCATCAAAACTAAAACCTGAAAGATTTGAAATGTTTTCATATTTGGTTGATAAAGAAGCGCCTAATTGTTGATGCAAAATGGTATTTTCTACTTTTCCAAATACATAATCTCCCTGAACTCCTAAATTTAAACCTTTTGCTACTTCGTAACCAAATCCTAAAAATACTTTACTTGTCCCTCCTTCACCTTTGTATGCAGAAATAGAAATTATATCATCTGGATCTGTACCAATTTCTTTTGAAAGTAAATTATATCCTACAGCTGTATTTGGCATCAATCCAAAAGAAACCCCTCCTTTTTCACCTATGTTAAAACCCATAGCAAAATATGAAATATAGGTTGCTGCAGCATTCTCAGAAACTCCATTTTGTTTTTCCCAAATATTTTTACTTACCATACCCAAAGTGTAATTGGTAAATTTTAACGAGGCATTTGCAGCAGGATTTAAAAAGTTAAGTCTATGAGGTTCTCCCATAGCTACACCAACACCTCCCATACTTAATTGTTCAGCAGTAGCTGAATTATTTCTATCTCCAATACCAAAAAAAGAATAAACGGATGTACTGCTAATTTGAGCAAAACTGCTTATAGATATAAATAGAGTTATAAATACTACTATTATTTTTCTTATCATTTAATTTAAATTATAGGTCAAAATTGTGTTTAATCCTTCTAATAGAAAATTAGGATTGGCAAATATGCTATTTTTTAATTTATTTGCCAAGAAATTAACGTCTCCTCCTGTTAAAACAACTGTTAAATTGTTATTTTTTTCTTTATAGCTATTAATAGCACTATCAATTTCATTTATAAGACCATAAATCACACCAGAATGAATACATGATTCTGTAGAATTTCCTATCAAACTAACATCTGTTTTAGCTTCAAGTAAAGGCAACTTTTTTGTAAAATAATTTAAAGCTTTGTACCTCATTAAAATACCTGGAGAAATTGCACCTCCCAAATAATTACCTTGGTTATTTACAAAATCATAAGTTACACAAGTTCCAGCATCAATTACTAACACATTGTTATTTGGATATTTTGAAACAGCTTCTGCAATTAGCGCAATTCTGTCTACACCGAGCGTTTTTGGAGTTAAATAACAATTTTTAAAAGGGATTTTTGTCTCAGAATTCAACTCAATTAGGTTGATTTTAGATTTTAATCGAATTAAATCATTTTTTTTTACTGTTCCTACTGAAGAAATAATTGCATTGATACATTTGTATTTATCAATAATTTCAAGCGTTGATTTAAGGAAGTTTATTGGTGTAAATATTTCATTATGAATTAATTCTGAATTGCTATAAACCGCAATTTTAACTCTTGTATTACCTGCATCAATTATTAAGTTCATTGGTATTTTTTTACAAAGTTCAAAAATACAACAGATTTTTTAAAAATAGTTTTGATTAGTACAAAAAATAAATATATATTTGCAACCGCTAAGGCAATGGTACCTTAGCTCAGTTGGTAGAGCAAAGGACTGAAAATCCTTGTGTCCCTGGTTCGATTCCTGGAGGTACCACTTAAAAACCCTATAAACGTTGAGTTTATAGGGTTTTTTCTTTTAGATAATCAATAAATTTAAAGTACAAAAAAACCGTTACAAATTAATGTAACGGCTCTTAATATCAATTATTTATATCGTTCAATTACTTATCCTCATCATCGTCAAAGTCTTCATCATCACCTAAATCTTCATCATCTTCGTCTTCATCTACATCATCAATATCTTCTTTTTTATCTTCAATATCATCATCTTCAGTAATATCATCATCAATATCCACCTCATCTAAATCAATATTTGGTACTTCCACTTCAAGATCAAAGTTATCTTCATCATCATCTTCAAAAGCTTCCATACTATCAACTAGCTCATTGCTAATTTTTACAAGATATTTTGTATCTTCAGTTGAAACTTCAACAGCTTCAATATACTGCCCTTTGTGATTGGTAAACTTCACAATATCTCTTATACCATATCCATCAGGAAATTTCTCAACCAATAGATTTAAAATTTCTGGAGTTAATTTTTTATAATCTACAATTATATTTTTCATAAAAAACTATTATAAAATTAAGATTTTAAATTTTGAATACCTTTTAAAAAGGCGAAATTTGAGTGCCAAATATATAAAAATATATGAACTATGACATAAAATTTAACTATTTACAAAGTAATTTATAATTATTTTATAATCATTAATTTAAAAGAAAAAACCAAGATAAATCTTGGTTTTAAACTGTTTTATTAAAGCATTTTTAAATTATTAACCTCCATTTCGGTTAAGTGCCTCCAATGTCCACGAGGTAAATCCTTTTTTGTTAGTCCTGCAAACACCACTCTATCTAACTTTACTACCGAATAGTTGAAGTGCTCAAATATTCTTCTTACAATACGATTTCTTCCTGAGTGAATTTTAATACCCACCTCACTTTTTGGCTGATCCATTATGTAAGAAATCTCATCAACAATAACTCTTTTATCGTCTAACATAAATCCTTCTGAGATTTTAGTCAAATCGCTCATAGATAATTTTTTATCCAAACTAGCATGATACAACTTTTGGATGTGATGTTTAGGATGGGTTAACTTTTTTGCCATTTCACCATCATTGGTAAAAAGCAACAATCCCGTAGTATTTCTATCCAATCTACCAACTGGGTAAATACGTTCTTTTGAAGCATTTGCAACCAATTCCATAACCGTTTTCCTTCCCCTATCATCATCCATTGTAGTGATAAAGTTTTTAGGTTTATTTAACAAAACATAACGTTTTGCTTCAGGGTTTATAGAACTTCCATCAAATCTAACTTCATCTGTCAATTGTACTTTATAACCCATTTCGGTTACTACTTTACCATTAACAGTTGCATTACCTGCAGCTATATAAACATCGGCTTCACGTCTAGAACAAATACCTGCATTTGCAATGTATTTATTTAAGCGAATGCCATCAGTTTCTGGATTTGAAGCTGTTTTTTTTGGTGATGAATTTTCTTTTGAAGAAATTGAAGATTTTCGATCGCTTTTATATTTACTGGTCTCAAATCTTTGAGGTCTTTTTGAATCTTCCGATTCTGAAGCACTTTTAAAAGTTTTTGATTTTGAACTATCTGAAAACTTTCTTTTAGTATCAAACTTTTTACTTGAAGCACTAGATGGCTTCTTTTTACCTTGTCGTCCTCTCGACGAGTTTCTACTTGAATTCATTTTTGATAATATTTTTTTGCAAAAGTACTTCTTATTACATTACAAAAACATATTCGTTTTTTATTTTAACAAAATTCTATCAATTATTACCGAATAATCTATTAACGCTAAGCTAAATACACCTGCAAGTATCAATAATTTCAATAAAAAATGTAAAATACTGTAATTGCGTTTACTATTGCTAAACCAAAGCAACACAACAAACACAAATAATACAACTATTGCAACATAAAAATAATATTTCATACCTCCAATTTCAGGGTATTTCAACAAAAAATAAATAGGATTTAAGGTTAAAAACACCAAAAAAGTTATTAAAATTTTTGTAAAATGCTCACCGTATTTTACTGCAATGGTTTGATAATTTTGAGCAAAATCTCCTCTAATTTTACTTAAATCTTTTACCAATTCTCTTACCAATAAAATAAAAAATAAAAATGCGGCATGTGTAAAAATAATTTCAGAAAAATTTTTATAATAAACAAAAATGGCAAAAAATGGCAATAATGCGAGCGTTGCGGCCGAAAATAAACCTGTTAAGGGATATTTTTTTAACTTATGAGAATAAAGCCATATTAAAAAAATATAAACAGCAAAAAACAAGGCAGCTTTCCACGAAACTAAAAACGCAACCATTACACCTATAAAATTAAGTAAAAAGTATATTCTTAATTTGGTTTTTTGGTCAACAATTCTATCTATTTTTGCTTTTATTGGCCGGTTTATAATGTCTGTTTCAGCATCATAAAAGTTATTAATTATATAACCCGCTGCAATTACACAAATTGTAGACAGCACAATAAAATACAAATTAGGATCAAAAATTACTTGCTTTAAAGATTTTTCGGGTGAAAAAATAAAAATAGTAGCTAAATACTGTGCAATTACAATTAAAAAAATATTGTAACCCCTCACAACCGAAAACAAACTTAAGACCTTAATATAAAGGGGGAATTTTTTTCTACTGTTTTTTTTAGAGATTTCTAATAAATCCATTTTTAAGAATAACAACCAATTTTAATTAAAATCTGTAAACCAATTCAAGTTTATAATCTTTTAAAATCGTTTTGGTTTTCTCAAAATCTTCAGTAAAACCGAGAATATAACCTCCACCTCCAGAGCCGCAAAGTTTCAAATAGTAATCATTAGATTCAATTCCTTTTTTCCATATTTTATGAAAAGTTTTTGGAATCATAGGTTTAAAATTCACCAAAACTACTTTAGACAATTGTTTTACATTGCTTAACAAAGATTTTACATTTCCAGTTAAAAAATCTTCAATACAAGCATCAGTATGTTTGGCAAAATCTTCATTTAACATTTTTCTAAAACCTTCATTTTTCATTTTTTCCATAAAAATGTTAATCATTGGAGCTGTTTCACCAATAATTTCAGAATCTAATAAGAAAACTGCTCCTTTTCCCTCCTTTTGAGATGGAATTCCTGTAGGCTCTAAATTGTCTTTTGAATTGATTAAAATAGGAAGGCTTAAGTAAGAATTTAACGGGTCTAAACCTGAGCTTTTGCCATGAAAAAAAGACTCCATTAATGAAAAAATATGTTTTAATTTCAACAATTTATCTCTTGTTAAATTTTCTAAAACAGTTATTTTATCATCGGCATATTTATCGTAAATAGACGCTACTAAAGCTCCTGAACTTCCAACTCCGTAACCTTGCGGAATACTAGAATCAAAATACATACCTTCTTCAATATCAACTTTAAATTCATTCAATCTAAAATGAACTAGATCTTGTTTTTCAAGATTCAATAAATAGTTGTAAAATTTTTGAAGACTCAAATTAGATTTTTGAGCTGCTTCAGACAATTCTTCTGATTTTTTTAAAGCACCTTGATAAGTATTGTACGGTATCGCCAATCCTTTAGAATCTTTAATGATTCCATACTCTCCAAAAAGTAAAATTTTTGCGTAAAATAGTGGTCCTTTCATATTTTTTAAAATTGACAATTGATAATGGTCAATTATCAATTATTTTAATTTTGATGTTTTAATAATACTTATCAATAATCGTAACAACTCCTTTATATCTTCTCTAATACTAATATACTCATTTTCATTTAAGTAATTGGTTTCATTTAACAAATCTAACCAATATTCTGTTTCATTAGCTTCTTTTAAGGCAATAGATAATTTATGAATAAAATCAGCATTACTTTCAGCATGTTCCGATTCTCTTACCAAAGCGCCAACACTTGTTCCTGAACGTAATAATTGTTTTGAAATAACAAACTCCTTTTTCTCTTTAGATAAAAATTTATATAGATTTACAACTCGTACAGAAAACAAAAAACTTTTCGTTTTAATTACATTTTCCTTTTTCATTGTCAATTATTAATTATCCATTGTCAATTGAAAAGCTCCTTTTCCAACACTGTCGCAAATATAATGTTTTTCTTGACAAAACTGAATTAACTCATTAACAATAAATTTATTAGCCTTTTCTTTTTCATGCTCAGGAAATAGCACGTGTACATTTGCACCCGCATCTAAGGTAAAACAAATAGATGATCCTGTAGCTTCTCTAAATTCCCAAATTTTATGAATAATTTTCAATGTATTTGGTTTCATTAAAATAAAATAAGGACTACTGGTCATCATCATTGCATGCAAACTCAACGCTTCACTTTCAACAATGGCAATAAATTCTTTTAAATCACCATTTTGCAACACTTCTTTAATTTTTGAAATATGATTATTTGCCTGTTTAAAACGTTGTTTGGCAAACGGATGATTGTACATTAAATTATGTCCAACTGTACTTGAAACCTGCTTTACACCTTCATCAACCAACAAAATAGTATCCTGATAATTGTTGAAATTTTTATGAACTTTATACGGAAATTTTACACCATATAAATCAGAACTAGCTTCAATTTCGGGATGTTTTCCCCAAACAATTAATTCACCTTCAATACTTCTGCAAGCGCTTCCAGAACCTAAACGTGCTAAAAATGATGCTTTTTCATTAAAATACTTATTGGTAATTGTTGGATTTAACTTTTTTTCCAAACTCATTAAGCACAATGCCAAAGCACTCATACCACTTGCTGAAGAAGCAATACCACTACTATGTGGAAATGAATTTTCTGATTTTATAACAAAATCGAAATCTTTTAAAAACGGAACATACTGTGCAATTCTTTGAAAGAATTTTTGAATTTTAGGTTTAAAATCATCTTTCTTTTTACCTTCAAAAAAAACCTCAAAATTGAATTCACTTTCGCTATTCTGAACTTCTGATTTTAGCTTATATTCCAACGTTGTTATAGTACAACAATTGTTTAATGTAAAACTTATCGAAGTATTTTCAGGTAATTGAGGCTCTTGCTTTCCCCAGTATTTTACCAAAGCAATATTGCTTGGCGTTTTCCAGGTTACACTTCCACAAGATGCTTTTGCTACATCAAAATTTGATAAAATAAAATCGGTTTCAGTCAAAATATAAATTTTGAACAAAGATAATTTTTTTAACTAAACATTTTATATTCAACTTTTCGTTATTTTTGCAGTCTATGAAAACGAAAAAAGCATTTATTTTACTAAACGGTTCGGAACCTAAAATTTTTCCAGACCTATCGCAATACGACATTGTTTGTGCCATAGACGGCGCATACAATCATTTCAAAAAAAACAATATTGAACCAGATTTGGTAACTGGCGATTTTGATTCTATACACAAAATACCAATAACTGTTGAAGTTATTAAAACGCCAAATCAAGATTTTACCGATTTTGAAAAGGCACTACAAATTTTAAAACATCGTGGGTATTATCATATTGATGTTTATGGTGGAAGCGGAAAAGAACACGATCACTTTTTAGGAAACATTAGTACTGCATTGCAATGGAAAATTGGTTTAAATATTACTTTTTACGATGATTTTGGAATTTATTTTTTTGTTGAAGATTTTTTTGTTGGTACAAATTTAAAAGATCGAAACATTTCGTTAATCCCTATCCCAGTAGCAAACGGCATTAGCACAAAAGGGTTGTTATACCCATTAAATAATGACACTTTAACTTTTGGCGAACGCATTGGAACAAGAAATAAAGCCAATGAAAACGATGTGCATGTTTCGGTTAAAGATGGTAATTTATTAATGTACATCAGTCACAACTAAGCTTTGAAACGAAAAATAAAACTGATTTGGGATTTTAGAGGTCCTCATTCCCAAAAAACTGCAGAACACCATTGCATTCATTTAAAAGAATATGCAACAATAGAAAAACTGCACTTTTACGAAATAGCAGTTTCAATAATAAATGAAATGCACACAATTGCTTTTATAATTATTGATGAAGTTGATATGAAAACATACAAAGATGCACTTAAACCTCATAGAGGACAGGTGGTTAATGAATAATTTACAATTGATAATTTACAATTGATAATTTACAATTGATAATTTACAATTGATAATTTACAATTGATAATTGATAATTGATAATTGATAATTGATAATTCGTAATTCATAATTCGTAATTCATAATTCGTAATTCGTAATTCGTAATTCGTAATTCGCAATTCGCAATTCGCAATTCGTAATTCGTAATTCGTAATTCGTAATTCGTAATTCGTAATTCGTAATTCGTAATTCGTAATTCGTAATTCGTAATTCGTAATTCGTAATTCGTAATTCGTAATTCGTAATTCGTAATTTAAATAAAAAAATCCCCTAAGAATTAAATTTCTTAGGGGATTTTTTTATTTAAACATTTCAGTAAAATACTTATAAAACAGCGGAATGGTTTCTATACCTTTTAAGTAGTTAAAAACTCCAAAATGTTCGTTTGGTGAGTGAATAGCGTCACTATCCAGGCCAAAGCCCATTAATATACTTTTACTTTTTAATTCTTGTTCAAATAAGGCAACAATAGGAATACTTCCTCCAGATCGTTGCGGAATTGCAGGAACTCCAAAACTTTGAGTATAAGCTTTGTTAGCTGCTTTATACCCAATATTATCAATAGGTGTAACATAGCCTTGCCCACCGTGATGTGGAGTTACCTTTACTTTAACCGATTTTGGCGCAATACTTTCAAAATGTTTGGTAAAAAGTTCTGTTATTACTTTCCAATCTTGATTAGGTACTAAACGCATCGAAATTTTAGCATGAGCTTTGCTTGCAATCACAGTTTTTGCACCTTCACCTGTATAACCTCCCCAAATTCCGTTTACATCTAATGTTGGTCTAATAGAATTTCTTTCGTTAGTGGTATAACCATTTTCACCATAAACATCATCTATATTCAATGCATTTTTGTAGGCTTCTAATGAAAATGGTGCCTTTGCCATTTCAGCTCTTTCTTCCAAGGTCAATTCTTCTACACCATCATAAAAACCAGGAATGGTTATATGATTATTCTCATCGTGCAAAGAAGCTATCATTTTTGATAAAATATTGATTGGATTTGCAACAGCACCTCCGTATAAACCAGAATGTAAATCGCGATTTGGACCAGTAACCTCCACTTCAACATAACTTAAGCCACGCAAACCAGTTGTAATTGATGGCTGCGCATTTGAAATCATACCAGTATCAGATATTAAAATAACATCATTACTTAACTTTTCTTGATTTCGTTCAACAAACCAAGCCAAACTAGGCGAACCAATTTCTTCTTCACCCTCTAACATAAATTTCACATTACAAGGTAAATTGCCATTAACAGTCATATATTCCAATGCTTTTACGTGCATATACATCTGACCTTTATCGTCACAAGCACCACGAGCAAAAATGGCACCTTCAGGATGCGCTGGTGTTGTTTTAATAACAGGCTCAAAAGGAGGCGAAGTCCAAAGTTCTATTGGATCTGCAGGTTGAACATCATAATGTCCGTAAACCAATACAGTTGGTAAACTTGCATCAATTATTTTTTCTCCATAAACAATTGGATAACCTGGTGTGTCACAAATTTCTACCAAATCGCAACCTGCTTTTTCTAAAGCTTCTTTTACAGCATCTGCAGTATTTAAAACATCTTGACTGTAAGCTGAATCTGCACTAATTGATGGGATTTTTAACAATTCAATCAATTCATTTATAAACCTGTCTTTATTTAGACCAATATATGATTTTAAATTTTCCATTTAAACGTAGTTTGTATCATTCAAAAATACACATTTTTATTTGGATTAAAATAGGTAAAAAAAATATTGCCCAACTACTTTGCAATTTTAAACATTTGTGTATATTTGCACCCACAATAAACCACGCGGGCGTGGTGGAATTGGTAGACACGCCAGACTTAGGATCTGGTGCCGCAAGGTGTGGGAGTTCGAGTCTCCCCGCCCGCACAAAAAGCTCTTCAGAAATGAAGGGCTTTTTTTTTATTTATAATTTTGAATAAAAAAACAAAATTATAGGACACTGTGTGTCGTGTATATTTCCAACATTACAAAATATATTTGTTAAACAATGTAAAGCTAAAAAGTATTAAAATACTGCTATACTAACATGTTTAACCTTTAAAATTATAGATATTATGTGGAAAATATTAAAAAAACATTCAAATAAAAATCTTGAAACTTATTATTTCAAAGAAAATGCAACAAGAGATGTTGATGGATATATTGTAGATTTTCAAAACTACAGAAACACTAAAGTTGAAATTGACAACGAACAAAAATTATTTCATATTCAAGATCATAAAGAAGCGTATACTTGGGGCATTTTAGATAAATCAGAAAATAAAGAATTTAATTTAAAATTTTTTATAGTTGAAGACGAATCAAAAAATTTAAAAAAAATCACCATTTTTAATAATGATAAATTGACTATCAAAAATAACAATTCCTTAAAAAGCGTAAAACACATATTTGGTAGACCTGGTTGTTTATACGAAGAGCAATTTGAACTTTCTCAAAGATTTAAAAAAGTATAAATAAAAACAATGCTACTCTATGAGTCGTTTTTAGCTATTATTTTCTACACAAATTCATAAATAGCCTTATTAAAATTATATACTGCCCAACCATTCAAAAGGTTGGGCAGTTTTTTTTAAATGAATATTGATTTTTTTACAAAACTTCCTTATTAAGGAATCAACAATTCACAGATAACTAACAGAATAATATTTTTTGTTATTTTACGCATATTGACTATTATTATGACATCAATATTTAATTTTCATTCTTTTTAATTTCATCAAAACACTATTGCGGTCAATATTCTGCTATTTTGATTTTTAACTTATCCACATTCAAAGAGATCTTAAAATCCATTATTTACAAAATTCCTTAACTTTCGGCCTTAAAAATTTTAAATAACTACCAAAGTAAAATTTATGGAAGAAATAACTACTGCCGCTATAGACAATCATCAAGAACTAATTCAATCTATTGATACCGTTTGGGTTGCCTTATGTGGCGCTATTATATTTTTAATGGAAGGCGGATTTGCGCTATTAGAAGCGGGTTTTGTAAGATCAAAAAATGCAATGAGTATTATGGGTAAAGTAATGATTGACATTGCTTTTGGAGGTTTGGCCTTTTATACTGTAGGTTTTGGAATTGCTTATGGCGCATCAAACGGATGGTTTGCTTTTGACTATGGAATTATGGAAGGAGATTTAGGCTTAGGTCTAACCGTTTCTAATAAATTATTCTGGTTTATTCAGCTTGGTTTTGCAATAGCTTCTATTTCTATTGTTTCAGGGGCGGTTGCAGAACGTATGAAAGTTTGGCCTTATGTATTGTTTGTTGTTATATTTTGTGCATTTATGTATCCTTTAGCTGCAAACTGGGTTTGGAATCCAAATGGTTGGCTTGCTCAACGAGGATTTAACGATTTTGCAGGATCTGCAGCTGTACACGCTATGGGTGGTTTTGCCGCTTTAGCTGCTGCAATTGTTTTAGGACCTCGTATTGGAAAATATGTTAACGGAGAGCTAATAGCCATTCCTGGTCACAACTTACCATTGGCTGCAATTGGAGGTTTTATCTTATGGTTTGGTTGGTTTGGATTTAATCCAGGCTCAACTTTGGCTGCCGTTGGAAACTGGGAATTAATTGGAACTGTTGTTGTAAATACATTTTTAGCCTCTGCTGCTGGTGGTATTGCAACTATGATTTATACCTATTTTAAATACGGTCAAATTGACGTAACAATGGTTATAAATGGAGTACTTGCTGGTTTAGTTGCTATTACAGCAGGTTGTAATGTTGTAGATACCAACTCTGCAATTATTATTGGTCTTATTGCTGGAACCATTGTTGATATTGCTGTTGTTGAAATTGACAATTTAGAAATTGATGATCCGGTTGGTGCTATTGCCGTGCATGGTGTAAACGGATTGTTTGGTACTATTGCTGTTGGACTATTTGCTACAGATGGTGGATTGTTTTTTGGAGGAGGATTTTCTTTACTATTAACTCAAACTATTGGTGTAGTTGTAATTGGTGCTTTCTCGTTTGCAATTACTTATATCATTTTAAGTATTATGAAAAAAACTATTGGTATAAGAGTTTCTCGTGAAGAAGAATCTGCAGGTATTGATGCTGTATCATTTGGAGTTGAAGCTTACACCATTTTTGAATAATTATTAACACTAAAATTAAATCTGATGAAAAAAATAGAAGCAATAATTAGACCTTCAAAATTAAAAGCTGTTCAAAAAGCATTGAAAATTTCAGGAATTCCATGTATTACAGTAATTCCAGTTAAAGGTACAGGTTTACAAAAAGGTTATTCAGAAAGATATAGAGGTACAGAACAATCAATGATTTTACATACACGTGTTATGATTGTTTGCGTAGTAAGCGATAATAATATGGAAAAATGTATTGATGTTATTATTGAAAATGCTTCGGATGGAAGACTTGGTGATGGGAAAATTTTTATTTACCATGTTGAAGAAGCAATAAGACTAAGTTCAAGAGTAAGAGGTGTTGAAGCTATTCATTAGCAAAACATAAATATCTTTCTTAAAATATATAAAATCTCACCATATTAAGTTATGTTGGGATTTTTTTTAACACTATAAATACAGTTCTATAAACTATTCAATAAAATTCATTTTTTACATCACAAAACAAAAACTTTTTGTAAAAAAAATATTTTAATTATAACTGCTCAGTACCTTAAAATACTGGGCAGTTTTTTTATTTTATAATCTCAAAATTATTAATCATAACACTTATAAAAAAAGAATTCATATTGCTTGAAATTTTAAAAAGAACTTCAAAATAAAGATAAATCACACATTAAACATTTTAAAATTAACAATTTAACTAATTAAAAAATATTGTAAAATATAAAAAAAATAATATATTTGATAAAATTAAATTGCTTTACCCCTACTATTATTAGTTATTTATTTGATTTTATAAGTAAAAATTAGATGCAATTACCCTATTAATCTTACTTAATATTATAACCTAATATCAAGTAATTAAAAATTAATATAAATTTTATCAATAAATACAAACTATTATGAATCAGAAAAAAAAAACTCTTTTTAAACTTTTACTTTTAAGTGTATTCTTCACTTATCAAGTAGCTGACACTTTTGCACAATCTAAAAAACCAAATATTCTTGTTATTTGGGGTGATGATATTGGGACTTGGAACATAAGTCACAATAACCGAGGTATGATGGGTTATACAACCCCTAATATTGATAAAATAGCCCAAGAAGGTGTTGCTTTTACCGATTATTATGCCCAACAAAGTTGTACTGCCGGTCGTGCAGCATTTATTAGTGGTAGTGTACCTGTTAGATCTGGAATGACTAAAGTTGGTATGCCAGGCGCTAAAGAAGGTTGGCAAGAAAGCGACCTTACCATGGCTACAGTATTAAAAAATCAAGGCTACGCTACTGGTCAGTTTGGAAAAAACCATCAAGGTGACCGTGATGAACATTTACCAACAAATCACGGATTTGATGAATTTTTTGGAAACTTATATCATTTAAATGCAGAAGAAGAACCTGAAAACATGGATTATCCTGCCGATATGATTTTAAAGGATGGATCTACTTTTAAAGATAAATATGGGCCTAGAGGTGTTATTCATTCTTGGGCTGATGGTAAAGGAGGACAACGTATTGAAGATACTGGTGCACTTACCAAAAAAAGAATGGAAACCATTGACGACGAAAGTGTAGCTGCAACAAAAGCTTTTATCAAAAAAACAGTTGCTTCAGGCAAACCTTTCTTTGTTTGGTGGAATGGTACTCGTATGCACTTTAGAACTCATGTAAAAGAAGAGCATAGAGGAATTTCTGGACAAGATGAGTACGGTGACGGTATGGTTGAACACGATTTACATGTAGGACAATTACTTGATTTATTAGATGAATTAGGTATTGCAGACAATACTGTTGTAATGTATTCTACAGACAATGGACCACATTATAACACTTGGCCTGATGCTGGAACTACACCATTCCACGGTGAAAAAAATAGTTCTTGGGAAGGTGCTTACCGTGTACCTGCATTTATAAAATGGCCTGGTCATTTCCCTGCGGGTAAAACTTTAAATGGAATTGTTGCTCATGAAGATTGGCTACCAACTTTTGCTGCAATTGCAGGTGAACCAAACATTGTTGAAAAGGCTAAAAAAGGTGTAACAATGGGCGGAAGATCATATAAAAATTATATAGATGGTTACAATCAATTGGAATATTTAAAAGGTACAGCTAAAGAATCTCCAAGAGAAGGATTTATTTATGTAAATGATGCTGGTCAAATTGCGGCTTTAAGATATGGTGATTGGAAAGCAATGTTCCAAGTGAATAGAGCAGACCAATTACAAATTTGGTTAGAGCCTTTTATTGAATTAAGAGCTCCATACCTTTTTAACCTAAGAAGAGATCCGTTTGAAAAAGCATTACAAGGCTCTAATACTTACTACGATTGGTATATAGACCGAGCATATATTTTAATAGCAATTCAAGGTTATGCTTTTAATTTCTTAAGTACATTTAAAGACTATCCACCAAGCCAAACAGCCGGAGATTGGAGTCTTTCAAAAGTAGAAAAACAAATTGAAGGAATGGTTACCAAAAGCAATTAAGCTTAAAATATCAAAAAAAAGGCAGGCCATTGGTCTGCCTTTTTTTAATTAATTTCATTTGAATTATTGTATTATGAAAAAAATATTTACACTTTTATTATTGGGAATAGTGATGTTTACAGTAAGTTGTAAAAACGAAAATTCTCAAACAGCAACGCATAAAAATGTTATAGAACATTCAGATCCACTTCCATCTTGGAATGAAGGAAAAACAAAAGAGGCTATTTTAACTTATGTGAATGATGTTACTAATAGTGAAAGTCCTAATTTTATTCCTATCAAAGATAGGATTGCAGTTTTTGATAATGATGGCAATTTATGGTCTGAGCAACCTGCGTATTTTCAATTGTTTTTTGCTATTGATAGAGTAAAAGAAATGGCTGCAGCGCATCCTGAATGGAAAACACAACAACCATTTAAAGCGGTTTTAGAAAATGATATGACTGAATTGGCTAAACAAGGAGAACATGGTATAATTAAATTGGTTATGGCTACACACGCTGACATTACAACTGATGAATTTGATGCTGATGTAAAAAATTGGATAGCAACAGCAAAACATCCAACAAAAAATGTAGCGTTTAATCAATTGGTGTATCAACCAATGTTAGAATTGTTGCAATATTTAAGAGCCAATGATTTTAAAACCTATGTAGTTTCAGGTGGTGGAGTAGATTTTATGCGTGCTTTTGTTACTGAGATTTACGGTATTCCTGAAGAGCAAATTTTAGGTTCTCGTATAAAAACTGAATTTAATTATAACAATGGAAACCCTGTAATTAAACGTTTACCTGAATTAGATTTTATAGATGATAAAGAAGGAAAACCTTTAAATATTCAAAAAATTATTGGTAAAAAACCTGTTTTTTCTTCAGGTAATTCTGATGGTGATTTACAAATGATGCAATGGACAGCATCTAATAAGCTAAAAAGTTTTATGTTATATGTGCACCACACAGATTCTATTAGAGAATGGGCATATGATAAAAATTCACATATAGGAAAATTAGACAAAGGCTTAGATGAAGCCAATGAAAAAGGTTGGACTGTTATTAATATGAAAACAGATTGGAAAGTTATTTATCCTTTTGAATTAAATGCTAATTAATGCTAAACTGATTTAAAAAAGAGGCTGTCTAAAAAGTGAACTCCCGTAAACCTGAACTTAATTCAGGTTCTTATAACAACTGATTTACAGCATAATGAGATTCTGAAATCGAAGATTTACGAATTCCTATTTTATAAATAAGATAAAATGTGAGTAAATAAATTTAGAATGACGAGTTTTGATGCTTTTTAGAAAGCCCCTTACTTTTAGTGCCTCCTTGTAATTCATCAATAATAATTAGCGTATAAAAAACTAACGCAAACTCCAAGCCGCATAGCTTTTCGATTTTTCAATATTATTTTCTAAATCATCTGGTAACTCAGCAAAAAAATCAATACCTGTTAATTTTTCAATTTCATCAATACTAACCACATATTGATACAACCCTTTCTCTGAAGCTTCATGCGGTATTAGAAATGCAATTGCTTTAATTTCTGGTTCTTTAATATCTAAAATAATTTTATAAAAGTAATCTGGAACAGCTACATTTTCATCGCCAATAGTTTTCAAATTAGACTCTAAAACACCACCAGTAACAATATAAAGTTTTTCATATTTTTTAGCCCAATAGCGTACTTTTTGCTCTAGCCTATTCCAAATACCTGCGTTAAATTCGTAAATTTGCGGCGAAATATTAGATGTTAAAAAAGTCTCATTATAGGCTTCTTCTGAAAAAGTTCTATCTCCTGCCGGACACAAATGCCCTTTGTTATATCCTGAATTTTTGTAGTTCCAGTAATTGGCACTTTTAGTTAAAACCTTTGAATCTTGTTCAAAATAAGGTCTTTTAAATTTATTGTTTAAAAGTTGATTTGCACTTAATGTATATGCTACCCACTCTGCTTGTTCATATTTTTCGTGATACGATAGCGAATAATTTTGATGGTGAATTATTTGACCCGTTGTTGATGTTGGCAAATAATTAAAGCTGGAATTTACAACCTCAACTGTTTGCTCATTTGGTTTAGCATTATAATTATCGTAAATATAAAACCCCGTAGCAAACAATAAAGTTATTAAAGTGTAAACTAGTTTTCTACTGCGCACTCTTTTAATGGTATTTCAACAAAATTATTAGTTTTAGGCAAACTCTCAAAAATAGACACAAAGCTTTGTGGTGGTGCAGTAAGTTTCCTTTTTTCTAAATCAATCCAAGCACCATAAACTTTTATTTCAGCAGAAAGAATTCCATTTTCATTAAAAATTTGATGGTTAAATCGCCAACGTTCAATTCCTTTTGAAGCACCTTCAAGTTCCATTTTCACAGTGATATTTTCTCCAATATGAATTTCTTTAAAAAAGGAAGTTTCTTCTTTAAATAAAATAGGACCAATATTTAACTTTGAAAATTCAGTTATAGACAAACCATGTTCTTGAAAATAACGCACCCTAACTTCAGAAGCATAATCGTTATAAGCGGTGTGACGCATATGACGATTTGGGTCAAAATCTGACCACTTAGTTTTAAATTCGACTTCAAATATCATACTCATAACATTTTTACAAATAAAATTGTAGTATAAAAGTAAACTTTTAACCTTCACTTTATTTTTAGAACTACAAATATAAGTATTCTCTTTAAAAATCAATTGTTTTAGCAAATAAGCTCCAAAACCAATAGGAGATATTTGAGTTATAAAATACTTAGTTTTAGCCTAAAATTGCTAATTAAATTAGTGTTTTATTCGAAAAACCGTACGACATTATGTGTCGTGCTATACTGTATACATATGCTTTATCTTTGTAGTGTAATTAGGAGGGGTTCTAATACATTTATAAAGTTTGGTTAGTTAAAATTGCTCAATTACTGCATAAATTGGGCAATTTTTTTTCATAAAACCAAAAAAACCTATTAAACATTTATATTTAATAGGCTTATTTATAAAAAAACCCAAACCTTTTGATTTGAGTTTTTAGCGTTTATTGTCTTTTTACTTTTAAAGGAATAATATACAATTTATCTTTTTCTCCTGGATTGTTAATAAATTTATGATTCAAATTTTTTCTGATATATTTTAAAACATTGCTATCTTTTGAATCTATGTCTAAAACAATTATTTCTCCTTCAGAGTTAAACGTAAATTGAATTGTTACTGTTAAATCTTCAGCAACAGTAAAATCAGGAGCTTCCATTAATGTTACAATTTGACTTCTAATATTTTTATTAGTATCATCTGGGTTTACATTTGTTGCAAATAAAGTTGAAGTTGCAATTACAATGGCTATAGCCGTTAACATTAGTTTTTTCATAATAAATAGTTTTAAATTGTTAATATATCTAAAAGACTATCGATAATTAAAATTGTTACAGTACTATGCTTAACATAGTTCTATCTTAACAAATATTTAACAAAAAGACATTAAACTTCATCTAAAAAAACAAGAAAAACAATAAATTATAATTGCTGTAAATATAAAAAGCCACTTAATCAAGTGGCTTTTTAACAATTTAGATAGTAGTATTTTATAAATTAATTCAAATAATTATAAATTACCCTTTTTACACACACGCAATGTATAACAACAATACGTTAATAGCACCTACATAAAAATGTAGGTTTTATTGTTTGCAAATTTAAAATAATAAATTAGAATAAATTAGTTTTTTACATCCAAAGCGTCGCGCAAAGCATTACCAATTAGCATAAATGCCATAACCAAACACATAATTGCAACACCTGGAATAATTGCCAAGTATGCTTTTCCTAAAATAATGTAACTATAATGATCTTTAATCATAGCACCCCAAGATGGTGTAGGAGGCTGTGCGCCAATACCTAAAAAACTCAAACCACTCTCAATTAAAATAGCACCAGCAAAATTTGCCGCTGAAATTACAATTACAGGTGCCATAATATTAGGTAAAATATGATTAAAAATAATTCTGAAATTAGAAAACCCTAATGCTTTAGCAGCTTCAACATATTGCATTTGCTTGGTACTCATCACCTGTCCGCGAACAACACGAGCTACCTCAACCCACATAGTTAAACCAACAGCAATAAATACTTGCCAAAATCCTTTACCCAAAGCCAAGGTAATAGCGATAACTAGTAACAATGTTGGTATTGACCAAGTAATATTTATCAACCACATAATAAAAGCATCTACTTTTCCGCCAAAATAACCCGCAATAGCACCAACTGAAATACCAATAATTAATGAAATAAGTACTGCTATAAAGCCAATAAAAAAAGAGATTCTAGTTCCAATAAGCATTCTACTTAATAAATCCCTTCCGTATTTATCGGTACCTAAATAATACTTTTTTAAGGCAATGTAATTTGAAATATCTCTACCTTTAAATAAGGTTAATGGATACGATTTGGTTAAACTAATAGCTGTATTTTCTGTATAGGTGTGTATGATTAATTCTGATGCTGAAATTGAATAATCTGCAATAGGAATTTCGGTTTGTGCGTTTTTATCGCCAAAAATAGTTTTATTAAAAAAAGATTGTTCCGCTTTTATTTCATTGGGAAGTGTGAGCATTAAAACTTCAAATCCTGGTTTTTTAGAATGAATTTCTAAATGCATTTGATTGGCGTTACTACTATTATCAGGTGCTAATATATATGCAAAAACCGCTATAAAACCACAAACCATTACAAACCAAAAACTAAGCACTCCAGTAGTATTTTTTTTAAACTTCTGGAGTGCTAAACTTGATAAAGAATTATGTGTTGTTTTCAATAGTTGAACTTTAGAAGGTAAAGTTACAATTTTAAACCATTAATTTTTAACTAAATGATAGCTTGGCTTAATAGTTAATTCGTCTAACACATTTAAAGCCTCTTCAATATATATATCTTTTTTTAAGTTTTTATGCCAAGCTTCACGCTTTTCGGCTAAACTTGTATCGTTTAAAACCAAAGTTTGCTCGTATATAGGAGATGTAAATGTTAAATTGGTTGTGTAATCTTTAATAGCTTTAAATTTTGATGCCAATTCTTCGTGACTTTCAATATCTTTTTTATAAGCATCATAGTTTAAATAAATTAAAGTATCATCTTGCGCATTTTTTAGCCATTTTGCGTTTTCATCAATTAAATTAAAAGTAGTGTTTAAAGCAATACGCTTTTTGCTACTGTTAATTACAGCATCAAAATTTTCGTAATTATTCCAAACAGTGTAATCTGCTGGAGCTACTTTATCAAATTTCAATGCATTTTTTTCATCACGTTCACCAATTTCTAAATAAGTATACCTGTCTGGTAAAATAATATCTGAATGTACACCTTCTAATTGATTAGAACTTCCATTAATTCTATAAAATTTTTGAATTGTTAATTTCAAGGCTCCAATATCTTCATTTAAATTATGATACTGGTTTAGGTCAATTACACTTTGCACAGTTCCTTTTCCATAGGTTTGTTTACCTCCAATAATTACGGCTCTTTTATAATCTTGCATAGCTGCAGCAAAAATTTCTGATGCAGATGCTGATAACTCATTCACCAAAACTACCAAAGGACCATCCCACTGAATTTTTGGATCTATATCACTTTTAACTTCAGGTTTTACACCACGGTACTTTACCTGTACAACAGGCCCTTTATTGATAAATAATCCAGAAATTTCTATAGCTGTTTGTAAAGAACCTCCTCCATTATTTCTTAAATCTAACACCAATCCTTCTACATTTTCCTTTTTTAAACGTTCAATTTCTTGAACCATATCTGTTGTTGAATTTCTAAAATTGGTTTCATCAAAATCTATATAAAATTTAGGCAAATCAATTACACCAAAAGTTCTTCCGTCTTTTTTAACAACACTTGACTTAACAAAGGTTTCTTCCAATTCTACAATATCTCTAGTTATTGTAATTATTTGAGTTGTTCCATCAATTTTTTTAACGGTTAAAATTACATTACTTCCTTTTGGACCTTTTATAAATTCAATAGCATCATCTAAACGCATTCCAACAATATCTAATGGTTCACCGTTTTCCTGGGCTACTTTTACAATTAAATCTCCTACTTCCAAATCACCTTGTTTCCAAGCCGGACCACCAGAAATCAATTCAATAACTTTGGTATATTCATTTTGCTTTTGAAGTCTTGCTCCAATACCCTCCAATTTACCAGACATTGACTGGTCGAATTTCTTTTTAATAGATGGGTCAAAATAAGAAGTATGTGGATCGAACTGCTCTGTAATGCAATTTATATAAGTTGTAAACCAATCAGCATAAGTTAGCTCATCAAATCGCTCATAAAATTCTGTCATATTTTTAGAAACAGCATCTCTTGAATCTTTTTCCAACACTGCCATTGGTTGAATTTGATAGGTAGAATCTTTCTCAAACTTAGTTTCTTCCTCTTTCATTTTATCATAAAATATAGCAAGTGTACTTATTTTTATTTGCTTGCGCCAAAATTCAATTAATTGACCTTTGTCTGATGCATATGGTGATTTTTCATAATCCATATCAAAACTTTCATCAATATTAAAATCAAAAGGATTGGCTAAAATTTCCTTATAAAAAACTTTCGTTTCATTTGCACGCTCTTTAAATCTATTGTAAACCAAATAGAAAAAAGTTAAATCTTCATTCTTAATCTGATCATCAATCAACAATTTATATTTTGAAAATTCATCAATATCAGCTTGAATAAAATAGCGTTTAGAAGGATCTAAATTTTCAATAAAAGAATTGTAAACACTTTCAGAAAAAGCATCGTTAAATTCTGTAGGATGATAATGTCCTTCGGTTAAAACATATCTTAAAATAGTTAATAAGACCTTGTCTTTTGGATTGTTATCAGCTACTGATTGAAAACTTAAAAACAAGCTTGCAATAAAAAGTACTGGCAGTAAAAATTTAAATCTTTTCAAAATCATTTATTTTTCAATTTTTTTTATTTAACAAAACAATAATAGCTATAATAATGCCATCGTTTTATTATGGAGACTAATTTAACGTTTTTTTATAAATTCCTAAGAAAACATCTGAAATTTTAAGCTCATTTTGATCATAAATTTCCCAAAGTTGGGTTATGGAGCCATCTTCATTTTTTGTCCAGGTTATTTGGTTGTAATATTTTAGTTGAACGCCCGTAATTAAATCGCTTTTAAGAGTCATAATATCACCCTCTAAATTTCCTTTTAATTTTAAAATAAAATCTGAATTATCAACCCAAATTTGATTCCAAGTATTATCGGCATTGTTATAAAAAATAGTACTACTACCACGCCTAGCATCATCAATCCATTTTTCCTGAATTAAACAATTATCGGCCATTTTAATAATTGAATTCACACCAATTAAAACAGCATCTTTGTCGTAAACCTCCCATTTTCCCAACCAAAAATCAAACTGCTGGTATTCTACAGAGCAACAAGCACAATTTTTATCAGTTTCCTGAGCTGCAATTTGCTGAAAATTAAAAACCATTAAAATGCAAAAAATATAACCCAGTTTTTTCATAAAAATACCCACCATTGTTTTCACAATATTAATGAAAATATGATGAAATAGTTGTATTAATGTTATTTTTAAATTTACAATAAACCCGATAAAATATAGTAATTTTGTTGTTTAATAAAATTAGAATGAATAAAAGACCTTTAATATTAGTTACCAATGATGATGGTATTACAGCACCAGGAATAAGAATTTTGATTTCTGTAATGAATGAAATTGGAGATGTGGTAGTGGTTGCTCCGGACAGTCCGCAAAGTGGTATGGGGCACGCTGTAACAATAAACGACACTTTGTATTGCAGTGAAATTACTATTGACAACGGTCCACAACGCGAGTTTCAATCTTCTGGAACACCTGCAGATTGTGTTAAATTGGCAGTAAGTGAACTGATGGATAGAAAACCAGATTTATGTGTTTCGGGTATCAACCACGGTTCAAATTCGTCTATCAATGTGATTTATTCAGGTACTATGAGCGCTGCTGTTGAAGCAGGTGTTGAAGGAATTCCAGCCATTGGTTTTTCTTTGTTAGACTACTCTTGGAATGCAGATTTTGAGCCTTTAAAAAGTTATATTAAAAAAATAGCTTTAAATGTTTTGGAAAATGGTTTGCCTGATGGTGTTGTTTTAAATGTAAATTTCCCTAAAAATAACCAATTTGAAGGTATTAAAATATGCCGACAAGCAAGAGCAAATTGGGTTGAAGAATTTGACAAAAGAGTCAATCCGCAAGGTCGTGTTTACTATTGGTTAACAGGAAAGTTTGAAAACATGGATAATGGTGAAGATACCGATGAATGGGCGTTGGCAAACAATTATATATCCGTTGTACCTGTTCAGTTCGATTTAACTGCACATCATTTTATCCAAAAATTAAACAATTGGAAACTTTAAATTCGCACTAAAATGGATTCAAAAAATATCAAAAAAGAAATTTTAATTGGTTTTTTAGTAGCTTTAGTTGCTACTTCTTTTGGCTGTTTTATCTTTATCGAATTCTTTTCTAAATTTGATTTTTACACAAGCATCGAATTGATAAAAGATGGTAATTTGGAAGGTGAAGTTTTGGTCTTAGGGGCCCTTGCTAACTTTTTTGTGTTTTTTACCTTTTTAAAAAAGAAGCAAATTTACCGAGCAAGAGGCGTTTTAATGGAGACGTTTTTTATTGCTTTTTTAGTATTATTACTAACTTTTTTTCTAAAATAAATGAAGTATTACATTATAGCTGGTGAAGCTTCGGGCGATTTACATGGTGCTAATTTAATAAAAGCCTTGATTTTAAAAGATCCTGATGCCAAAATTAGATGTTGGGGAGGCGATTTAATGGAAGCATCTGGCGCTACATTGGTAAAACATTATCGCGACTTGGCTTTTATGGGCTTTGTTGAAGTTTTACTAAATATCAAAACCATTTTTAAAAATATAAAGTTTTGTAAACAAGATATTTTAGATTTTAAGCCAGACGCCTTGATTTTAATTGATTACCCTGGTTTTAATATGCGAATTGCCCAATTTGCTAAAAAAGAAGGCATTAAAGTACATTATTATATTTCGCCTCAAATTTGGGCTTGGAAAGAAAATCGCATCCATAAAATTAAACGTGATGTTGATGAAATGTATGTGATTTTGCCTTTTGAAAAAGATTTTTACGAACAAAAACATAATTTCCCAGTTCACTTTGTTGGACACCCATTGATTGATGCCATTGCAAACAGATCACAAACTGACATTCAGTCATTTAGAGAAAAACACCAACTAACAAAAAAGCCAATTATTGCTTTATTACCAGGAAGCAGAAAACAGGAAATAAAAAAAATGCTTTCCATAATGCTAAAAATGGCCGATAAATTTACCGATTATGAATTTGTAATTGCTGGCGCTCCAAGTCAGGATTACGAGTTTTATCAGCAATTTATCAATCAAAAAAATGTTGCATTTATAAGCAATAAAACCTACGATTTATTGTCTGTTTCTTATGCTGCTATTGTAACATCTGGCACTGCAACTTTAGAAACAGCACTGTTTAAAGTACCCGAAATTGTATGTTATAAAGGCAGTTGGATTTCGTACCAAATTGGAAAACAATTGGTAAAAATCAAATACATTTCATTGGTTAATTTAATTATGGATAAAGAAGTTGTAAAAGAATTAATTCAAAACGACTTTAATGAAAAAACCTTAGAAACAGAATTGCACAAAATTTTAGAAGACAAAAAACGTCAAGAGTTATTTTTAAACTATTTTGAACTTGAAAAAAAACTTGGCGGAACAGGTGCATCTAAAAAAGTTGCAGAACTTATTATTTCAAATTAAACATTAGAATTATGATTAAAAAACTATTAAATCATCTTTTACAAGGACTATTGTACTTGGCACCTATTAGCGTAACAATATATATTATTTATGCCGTTTTTACATATATCGATGATTTTTCTAAACACATACTTGAAACTTTCTTTGATGTTTCAATTCCTGGAATCGGGATTTTAGCGCTGTTGTTGGTTTTAGTTATTGTTGGTTTTGTTGGACAAACATTTATTGCGCGACCTTTGAAATTATTTTTCAGAAAAATTATTGAAAAAATACCTTTACTGAAATTTATTTACAATGCTTTAAACGATTTGTTTGCTGCTTTTATTGGAAAAGAGAAAAAATTTAGCAAACCTGTTTTGGTGAAAATAAATTTAAATAGCGACCTTGAAAAATTAGGTTTTATTACTGAAGAAAATCTAAAATTTTTAGATCAACTAGATAAGGTTGCTGTGTATTTTCCAATGTCTTACACATTTGCTGGGGAGTTATTTATAGTTCCTAAAGATCAAATAAAACCTGTAACTGCAAATTCAAGTGAAGTTATGAAATTTATAGTTTCAGCTGGTATGACAGGTGTTTCAACTGGTAAAAAGAAAAAGTAAAGTACTTTAATTTCAAACCTAAAAAAGTAAAAAATCAGCTCAAATTAAAATTAATTTGAGCTGATTTTTTTTATTCACAAAGCAATTCAAGTGTATCTTCAATATCACCTGGAGTGCTCATAATATTCATAAAAGTTCCCATTGTTAATTCTGGCCAATGCAAAGCAATTCTATATTTTCCGTGAAGCATTGTTACCGTATTACCTTGTAAAATTATTTCATAAGGCATTGCTGCAATATGCGCTTCGCCAATAATTGGTAAAAAAGCAGCTTCACCATTTTCTTTATTTTGTAAAGCAACGCCAAAAACAGCTACTTTTTTATCTGGATAAACAATTTTATAAACTTCAAAAGTTTGTCCTTTTTTTGCTTTTAAATTCTTTTCTATCAATTTCAAACCTTCATCAAAAGAACTGTATTCATTTAATTCAACAGGATCTGTAAAATACGGCATCATTATTTTATAATGGTACTTTCCTAATTTTTCAGCATCAACACTTCCGCCAAAAGGTTTAAATTCATTTCCAACAGGCATTAAAGCTGTTTTAACATCATTACTAAATTTGTCAAAAACAGTTTTATATTTATTGAAATTGTCTCCCAAATAGGCTCTCAAAATATAATCTGGATTGGTATATGAAACCGTAACTTTTCCATTATTAGCTACCAAACCAATTTTATAAGCAGCAGCCAAAGCACCTCTGTCTGCAACTTTAACAACAGTATTTTTTAATTCGTTATAGGTAAAAACAATCACTTTTAAATTGCTTTTCCCTTCAGGATTGTATTGTCCCAAAACGGTAAAAGAGGCATTGTTAAGAGCAGCCGTAACTTCATCTGAAATTTGCTGGATACTTTTTGAGGATTCACCAACTTTTATATAGGGTGAATAATTTTGAGCTATCGCATTTAAGTTGATAATTACAATAGTTAAAGCACTGATAATTAAATTCTTCATAAGAAAAGGGTTAGTATTTAATCAAATTTACTCTTTACAACCAACCACTTTAATGACATATGTCATTCGGTAACTTTTGTTACTGAAGCATTTAACGCAAAAAAATAAAAAATATTTATTGCTTTTTTACTAATTTTAACGAGCTATGTTAAAGATTTTAAAATTTATACCAACTCAACTCACTATTTGCCTTGTATTAGGTATTTTATTTGGCTGCTATTTTTTTATATCGCCTAATACTTTAACCATATTTTTAGTTTGTTTAAGCATTGCTTTTATAGCTGTTTATTTATATGCAAACAAAAAATTTGAAACCAACCTCCTATTTACTTTTACCACTTATTTACTCGCTTTTTGTATTGGCATTGCTTCTATTACATTTAAAAATGAGCAACACAAAAACAGTTTTTATGCAAATCAACAATCGTTTTCAGAAAACGAACCTCAAACTGCAATTGTTTCAATTCAAAAAACATTAAAAGAAAGTAATTATAGCGAAAAATATGTTGGTGAAATCTTGCAATTAAACACTCAAAAATCAAGTGGAAAAATTTTAATAAATATTAAAAAAGACAGTCTTGAAGCTATATTGCAAGTAGGTGATAAAATTGTTGTAAAAACCATTTTTAATGAAATTTCAAAACCTAAAAATCCGTATGAATTTAACTATAAAAACTATTTAAAAAATCAGCAAATTCATTTTCAAATCTATTTAAACAAATCTGATTATTTATTGCTCAAAAAAGAAACAACAATAACAAGTATTGCTGCAAATACAAGAAACCACATCAATAATGAATTGCTAAAAAACGGATTTAAAGGTGATGAATTGGGCGTTATTGACGCGCTACTTTTAGGTCAGAGAAAGGATATCTCTTCAGATTTATTGCAAAGTTACACAAACGCCGGAGCCATTCATATTTTAGCTGTTTCAGGATTACATATTGGAATTTTGCTATTAATTCTTATTTTTTTATTTCAACCGTTGAACAATTTTAAACACGGAAAAACAATTGCGTCAGTATGCGTAATTATCTTGCTTTGGCTGTTTGCAATTTTGGCTGGTTTATCGGCTTCGGTAGTGAGAGCGGTAACTATGTTTACAGCCGTAGCCATTGGAATGTATTCAAACAGGGCTTCAAATGTGTATCACACCATAATTATTTCAATGTTTTTTTTACTATTGTTCAACCCATTTTATTTGTTTGATGTTGGCTTTCAACTGAGTTATTTGGCTGTTTTTTCAATAGTTTACATACAACCAAAATTGTATAAATTATGGCATCCAAAAATATGGGTCGTTGATAAAATTTGGCAATTATTTACAGTTTCATTGGCAGCACAATTGGGTGTTTTACCGCTGAGTTTGTTTTACTTTCATCAATTTCCAGGTTTGTTTTTTGTTTCTAACTTGGTAATTATTCCTTTTTTAGGAATTATTTTAGGAGTTGGCATATTGCTTATTTTATTGGCCATTTTAAATATACTGCCTACACCATTTGCCATTGCTTATAGTTTTGTTATTGAACAAATGAACAATTTTATAAATTGGGTTTCAAGTCATCAATTATTTATTATAGAAAATATTTCATTTTCGTTTGCTTTGTTGTGTTCATTTTATGCCTTGTTATTTTTCATTTTAAAATGGACAGAAAAACAAAATTTTAAAAGAGCTGTTTTGCTATTTTTTTCAATAATAGCCATTCAAACTATTTTTATTTTTGAAAAACACCAATTGCAAACGACTCAAAATTTGATTGTTTTTAACAAAACTGCTGAAAGCATGATTGCGAATAGAATGGGTAAAAAATTAACCATTGAAACTTCAAACATCAATTTTTCTTCAACAAAAAATCCTTTAAAAACTTATTTGGTTGGAACAGGAATTGACTCCGTTTTTTCTTCAACAAAAATTCAAAATTTACATTTTTACAAAAACGAAACTATTTTAATTGTTGATAGTTTGGGTATTTACAACTTCAAAAAAGTTAAACCAACCGTGGTGTTATTGATAAATTCACCAAAAATTAATTTAGACAGGTTGTTAGCTACACTCAATCCCAAATTGGTAATTGCAGACGGATCTAACTACAAAAGCACAACTTTAAAATGGGCCGAAAGTTGTGTAAAACACAAAACACCGTTTTACAATACAATGCAAAACGGTGCTTTTATATTAAATTAAAGCTATAAACAAGCGTAAATTATTTTACGCCGTGCATTAATTTTTTTAAAACAGGATTTAATAAAATTGCAATTATCCCAATAATAATTGGCACAAAAGTAAATATTAAAAAGAAGGTTGAAATATCATATTTTGCTGTAATTTCATCAATCATAGAACCCATTTTACCCGATGTTTTGTTTCCAATGGCCAAGGCCAAATACCAAACTCCAAACATAAAAGCAATCATACGAGGCGGCACCAGTTTACTAACATATGAAAGTCCGACAGGCGACACACATAATTCCCCCAAAGTATGAAATAAATAGGCTAAAATTAACCACACAATACTTACAGAAGCTGTTTTGGCTCCCTGTGGAATACCTGCTGCACCATAAGCTAAAAACGCAAACCCTATTGCCAAGAAAAACAAACCAATGGCATATTTATTTGCAGGTTTTGGATTGTATTTACTCTCCCACCATTTAGAAAACAACGGTGCAAAAGCAATGATAAACAACGAGTTTAATATTAAAAACCAAGTTGCCGGAATCTGAATTTCATTGTCCTTTTTTCTAAGCACAGTAGCATCAATATTGGTATTGATTAAAGCTGCTTGCTCTGATGTTAAATATTTAAAATTCGCTCCTTTTTTATCAACATCAACAATCGAAATTTTATCGTTTTGAACAAAATCATTAGACGATAAAACAACTGTTGTATTTTCAATTAAAACAGCATTTTCGGGTAAAACAGTTGCTGCTGTAACCGGAAATGTAGTTGTTTTTTCTTCGCCATTAACCGTTTCAGATAATTGATACGTATTGTAAGTAATTTCATAAGAATAGGTATGAAAATTTGTGTAAATTTTCCAAATTACAATTCCCCAAATCAACACAAAACTAAATGCTAAAATCAGGTTTGAAATAAAATATCTTTTGAAGGTTTGTTTGAAAAGTAAAAACAACACATAAGTAATAATTGCAATTGGAACAACCGTAATAATAATGTCGACAATATTAAAAATAAACGCTGCATTACCCGATAAAATACGACTTGTATAATCTTTTGCAAAAATACTCATAGAACCACCTGCTTGCTCAAATGAAGCCCAAAAGAAGATAATAAAGAAAGCAAAAATTACAACTGCCAACATTTTATCGCGTGTTATTGGACTGTATCTTACAATTCTTGAACCCAATAAATAGACAAATAAAATAAGTGTTAAAACAATGGTTTTACCCGAATAATCTACACCGCCAAATTCTAAAAAATTAACCGTCCCTATTTTTGAAAGCGGATCGTTGATAACCCAAGTCAATCCTAAAACAGAAACCAATAAAATTAAAATTTTATCAACAACCGTAAACGGATTTAATTTGTCTTCAACTTTTTTGTGATCATCAGCTTCAATGGTTTTATCTTCTTTATTTGGTCTACTTCCTACATCACCAAAAATACCTTGTGCAAAAGTAAATTGAAGCAATCCTAAAAGCATAAAAATACCAGCCAAACCAAATCCCCAGCTCCAACCTAAAATTTCACCCAAATAACCGCAAAGCATAATCCCTAAAAAAGCACCTGCATTTACACCCATATAAAAAATGGTATAAGCACCATCTTTTTTTTCTGGAAAATCTTTGTATAAAACAGATATAAAGGAAGTCATATTTGGTTTAAAAAAACCAGTTCCAACAACTAACAAACCCAAACCTAAATACAAAAAGAAAGGATTGGATTCTATAGCCATACTAGCGTGACCCAGCGTCATGATAACTGCTCCAATAATAATTGCTTTTCTGTTTCCTAAATATTTATCGGCCAAAGTTCCGCCAATAATTGGTGTTAAATAAAGTAGTGCTAAATAAGTTCCGTATAAGGCTAAGGCATTTTCACGTGGCCAATCCCATCCGCCAATACCCAATGCACTAACTAAAAATAATACCAAAAGCGCACGCATTCCATAAAATGAAAAACGTTCCCACATTTCAGTAAAAAACAATACAAATAGTCCAGATGGATGCCCTAAAACTTGGGTATCAAAAAATTCGTTTCTTTTTAAATTCATTTTAATAAATTAGTTTGTAGTCGCTTTTTTTAATTGTTTTTTGATAACATAATCATAAATAACCAAACCAATAATTGTTGATAAACCAATAGCCGCAATTACATACCAAATACTTCCTGGATGGTATATATCCCAAATATGGTTTGTCATTTGATCTTGTGTCATTTGTAATTTTGAAGCAGCTTCTTCATAAAACTGATTTTTTGTATAGGTATCACTAATTTCAGGCAACTCAATATTTTTTGAAGTCAGTTCTTTTCTAATTAAACTCACTTTATCAGAAAGGTTTTGATATAAATCACCCGTAATCCATTTAGTTAACAGGTTAGCAAAGGCAATAGGTAAAAAATAAGTCCCCATATACAATGCTTCTTTTCCTTTAGGTGAAATTTTAGCAATATAGTCTGAGAATTTCGGATTTGAAGTCATTTCACCAATAGCGAAAATTAAAATACCAAATATTGTAAAGAATACATTTGATGTGTAAAAAGATAAGGCAATACCAACAACTGCAATAAAAATACCTGTCATCATAGCATTGATTGGTTTCCATTTTAAAATAATTGTTGAAACAATCATTTGTAAAATAACGATAAAAAATGCATCAAGATTTACAACCATTTCTGGGTTGATTCCACCATGCTTATTTTTAAAAAATTCTGCAATTGAAGGAGCATAATTTGACAAAGCATCATAAAGAGGCGTTGTATTTACCCATTCTTCAATAAAAACAGGTAAAGTATAAAATAATTGATTGAACATTAACCAAAAACCAACCATTATTAAAAGAAGTAAAGTCAATTTCATATCTGAAAGTGCTTCTAAAATATTTTTTAACGACTTAACAATAGTTTCGCCTAATGAATCATCGTTTTTTTCTCTGTTTGGTTCTTTAAAAAAGAATATTACGATTATTAAGTTTATAGCAATTGCCATAGCTGCCATTATAAATACAATTTTCCAACCATATTGATCTCTTAATTTTGCTGAAAAAAGAGGTCCAAAAAAACCTCCAATATTTACCATCATATAAAACACACCAAATCCAAAAGATGAATTGCGTTCATCTGTAGATTTAGTAACAATAGCAGATGCAACTGGTTTAAACATTGCTGCACCAACAGCTACAATTAAAAACAAAAGAAAAACTGAAGAATAAGACGTAACTTCTCCCATAAAATAATAGCCTACACCTAATAGTACATAAGCTATAATTAATGAAAGTTTATAACCAATTTTATCTGAAATTGCGCCCGTAATAATTGGTAATAAATATAAAATAAAGGTAACATACGACATTATTTCACCTCTTTCTATATGGCTAAAACCCAAAGCACCTTCATCTGTTGAACCTGTTAAATACAATGCCAACACAGCAAACAAGCCATACCAAGCCCAACGCTCAAATAATTCCATAGCACTTGCTATCCAAAAAGGCTGGGTGAAAGATTTTAACAACCCAATAAAACCTAAATCTTTTTTATCTGTACTCATAAGTTATTGTTTTTATATAAAAAGCTCAAGTTACAAATAACCTGAGCTTTTACTTTTTATTATTATAATTTTATCATTAAAATGTTTGAATTATTAGACAACACCGTGCATTAGTTTTTTTAATGGTTTGTTAAAAAGCATAATTAAAATTGAAATTCCAATTAAAACAAATCCAATTGTAGAGAAAATAGAAATATAGTTAGCCAAACCTTCACTTGCAGTTAGCGCTTCTCCGCTTTCACTATGTCCACCTGTTATTGCTGCAATTTTACCACCAACATAATTTGCAATTGCAAAACTTAAAAACCAAGCTCCCATTGCAGTACCAGCAATATTTTTTGGAGATAATTTTGTAACCATTGACAATCCAATAGGTGATAAAAACAATTCACCAGTAGTATGTAATAAATATAAGATAACCAATGTCATTAATGGCACTTGAAAATCAGCATTTACAAATTGCAATCCAACAACTGTTACTAAAAACCCTAAAGCCAACTGTAAAATACCAAAAGCAAATTTTAACGGAATGCTTGGATTTCTTCCTATTGCAGCTAGTTTAACCCACATTACTGAAAATATAGAACCAAATACAATGATAAAGAACGGATTGAAAAACTGAGTCATAGAAGCTGGCATTTCCCATCCAAAAATACTTCTGTCAACATTTCTGTCGGCAAACAATGTTAACGACGTACCTGCTTGTTCAAAACAAGCCCAAAATGCAATATTGATAATCATAAAAATCAATAAAGCAATCATTCTGTCTTTCCAAATTTTAACTTTTTCTTTGGTATCTGCAGCAATCCCTGCTTTTATTAATGAGAATGAAATAAAAATAAATAAACCAATTAAAATATAATCCATCCAACTATTTTGTCTGATTAAAAAATAACAAACTGGAATTAACAACAATGACAAGATAGCCACCAAATGTGCTTTATTTAAAGGTCCTAAAACTTTTTGTTTACCTTCAGCAGTAACGTCTAAACCTTCAGCCGCAGCGAAATTTTTTCTACCCGACCAAAAAATAAGCAATCCTAAAAGCATCCCAAAACCTGCAAGACCAAAACCGTATTTAAAACCGTATGTTTCACCTACATAAGCAACAACAGTTGTTGCCAATAAAGCTCCAATATTAATACCTATATAAAAAATGGTAAAACCAGAGTCACGTCTTGGATCATTGTCTTCATACAACTTTCCAACAATGGTTGAAATATTTGCTTTAAAATAACCATTACCAACAATTAGGGCTCCCATACCAATCATTAAAAACTCTTCAGAACCACCTAAAATAACAAACTCTCCAATAGCCATTAATACAGCACCTAAAAGTACTGCACCTCTATAACCTAAAAATTTATCGGCCATTTTACCACCTAATATTGGAGCAGCGTAAACCAAACCAGTGTACGCACCATAAATTAAGGCTGCATCTGCATCACCTTTCATCAACGATTTTACTAAATAAAGAGTTAAAAGAACTCGCATACCATAGTAACAAACTCTTTCCCACATTTCGGAGAAAAAAAGTGTCATTAAACCGTTTGGATGCCCTTGCTTAATTTTAATATCTGTCATAAATATGGGTTTAAATTAATTTTTAAATTGTTAGTTAAATTTTAAGTGATTGAATTTCAATATCGGTTTTACCTAAATTTTCTTCGATAAAGTTAGTCATTTTAGTGAACAAATGTAAGCGTGTATTTTTTCCTCTGTAAATACTGTGAGTTCGGTCTGGATAAATGGCCTGATCAAAAGGTTTATTGGCTTCAATTAAGGCATTAGACAAACGCATGGTGTTTTGAACGTGTACATTATCATCTCCACTACCGTGCACCAATAAAAACTTCCCTTTCAATTTATCTGCATAATTAATTGGAGAATTATCATCATAACCCGCTGGGTTTTCTTGCGGAGTTCTCATATAACGTTCGGTATAAACCGAATCGTAAAAACGCCAGCTTGTAACAGGAGCTACAGCAATGGCCATTTTAAAAACGTCTGCACCTTTAAACAAACAGTTACTTGCCATAAAACCTCCAAAACTCCAACCCCAGATTCCTATTTCATTTTGGTCAATATACGATAATTCTCCTAATTTTTTAGCGGCCTCAATTTGGTCTACAACCTCATATTTACCTAATTCTTGGTAAGTTACTTTTTTAAAATCAGCTCCTTTAAAACCTGTTCCTCTTCCATCAACACATACAATAACATAGCCTTTTTCAGCCAAATGCTGAAACCAATAATCGTTGGCACTATTCCAACTATTACTAACAGATTGTGATCCTGGCCCCGAATATTGTGTCATAAACAACGGATATTTTTTACTTGGATCAAAATTTGAAGGTTTTAACATCCAGGCATTGAATGCGCCATTTTCAGTTTTTAAAACAAAAAATTCTTTTTTTGATGTATTGTACAAATTTAACTTTTCAGCAAGTTTATTGTTATTTAAAATTTCTTTCAATTGCTTTCCTTCACCAGTATGCAAAGTGTAAACAGTTGGCGTATTTGCATCTGAAAAAGTATTTATAAAGTAGTTGAAATTTTTATTGAAGGAAGCTTCGTTTGTTCCAATTTTATTTACAAGTCGTTTTTTATTTTTTCCATTCAAACCAACAGCATAAATACTTCTGTTAATTGAACCATCTTCAACAGACTGATAAAAAACTGTTTTTGTTTTTTCATTAACACCATAAAATTCTGTTACTTCCCAATCTCCAGTGGTTATTTGGTTGATTAACTTTCCTGTTTTTGAATAGTGATAAATATGGTTAAATCCATCATTTTCGCTTGTCCAAATAAAACTATTGTCGCTTAAAAATGTTAAATTATCATGAACATCAATATAAGCAGCATCAGTTTCGTTCAACACAACTTCCGAAGAAAAATCTGTTGCATTTACAAAATACAATTTTAAGTTGTTTTGATGGCGATTTAAAGTAGTTGCACATAAAACATTGGCATTGTTTGTCCACTTTATTCTTGGAATGTATTCATATTCTCCAATATTAATTTTTGAAGTTTTATTGCTTTCTAAATTAAAAACATGAAGTGTAACTTCCGCATTTTTCTCACCCGCTTTTGGGTATTTAAACACCTGTTGGGTTGGGTATAAATCTGTACCCGTCATATCCATTGAAAAAGTTGGCACTTCGGTTTCATCAAAACGTAAAAATGCAATATTTTTACTATCAGCACTCCAATCAAATGCTTTTACAAACGCAAATTCTTCTTCATAAACCCAATCGCAAATACCATTGATAATATGATTTTTCAATCCATCAACAGTAATTTGGGTAACTTCATTTGTTTCTAAATTTTTAATAAAAAGATTGTTGTTTTTTGCATAGACTACTTTTTTACTATCTGGCGAAAAAGTAGGTTCCTGAATTTTATCTTCATCAATTAACTGCAATGTTTTTGAAGCCAAATCGTAAACATAAAAAACACTCAAACTTGAGTGTCTATAAATTGGTTCTGAGTTTACCCCTAAAATTAATTTGGTTTCGTTGTTGTTAAATTCATAGCTTTCAAAATAATTTAACTGTTTTAAATCTTTGCTATCAACTATGGTTTCAACTTTTTCTAAAGTAGCATAGTTATATTTATCAACGCTTGTGCTTCGGGTTTGCTGATTAAAATTTAACAAAGTATAAAAATCACCATTCATAGAATTGAGCGAATTCATACGTTCTGTTCTAAAGGTTCCATCCCAAATTTCTGCTAAAGTAATATCCTTTTTTTGGGCTGTTACAAACGAACTTATTGCCAAAAAAACTATAAATATTTTTCTCATGTACCAAGGTTATGTTAAATAAGTGCCAAGTTTAAGTAAAAATCGCAAAATTAACACTGAAATAAATCATAAAAAAGTGAGAAATGTTAATTTTGTATTGATATTGATTAATAATTTACCTTTGCACACTCATAATTCAAGACCTAAAAATGTCAAAAATTGTAAACGGATTTTCAAAATTAACCAAGCTCGAAAAAATTGATTGGTTAATTTCTACCTATTTTAATGCCGATACCAAAGTAAAACAAGTGTTATTGCAATACTGGAATTCCAATCCGTTGTTGCAAGATTTACACGACGATTTTATTGAAAATACCATTTCAAACTATTATTTACCATTTGGAATCGCACCAAATTTTGTGATAAACGGAAAAGATTATACCATCCCAATGGCTATTGAAGAAAGTTCTGTTGTTGCAGCAGCTTCTTTGGTTGCAAAATTTTGGAGTACACGCGGTGGATTTAAAGCCAACGTAATTTCAACCGTAAAAATTGGTCAGGTTCATTTTATGTTTGAAGGCGATAAAAATGAACTTCAAAAATATTTTACTTCAAAAAAAGAAAATCTTTTTAAAGTTACCGAAGCCATTACCGAAAATATGAAGAAACGTGGTGGTGGTATTTTAAACATTGAATTGCGTGATAAAACAGCCGATTTAGACAACTATTATCAGTTGCATGTTACTTTTGAAACGGCTGATAGTATGGGTGCAAACTTTATAAACTCGTGTTTAGAAGCCATTGCGCAAGAATTTCAAAAAGAGGATATTCAAATTGTAATGAGTATTTTATCCAATTACGTTCCTGAATGTTTGGTACACGCTGAAGTAAGCTGTAAAGTTGAAGAATTGTACGCTGAAAATTCGGAGTTATTTGCACAAAAATTTATACAAGCTGTACAAATTGCAAACGCAGAACCGCATAGAGCCGTAACCCACAACAAAGGAATTATGAATGGCATTGATGCCGTTGTAATTGCAACTGGCAACGATTTTAGAGCTATTGAAGCTGGCGCACATGCTTATGCTGCCAAAAGTGGCCGTTATAAAAGCTTGACAAATGCCTCTATTGAAAACGGTATTTTTAAATTTTGGATTGAAATTCCTTTGGCATTAGGCACGGTTGGTGGATTGACAAAATTGCATCCGCTATCTAAATTATCGTTAAAATTGTTAGAAAATCCTTCAGCAAAAGAATTAATGCAAATTATTGCTGTTGCTGGTTTGGCACAAAATTTTGCAGCTTTAAGGGCTTTAACAACTACAGGTATTCAAAAAGGACATATGAAAATGCACTTGACCAATATTATAAAACAATTGGGGGCAAGTGATGAAGAAAAAGCATATTTAATTGATTATTTTGAGCACAAAACCATTACACACAATGCGGTTGTTGAAGCTTATAATAATTTGGTGGGAGATAAATAATGAAAGAATATTACAGCAACGGAAAATTACTAATTACAGGTGAATATTTTGTGCTAGATGGCGCAAAATCTTTAGCAGTTCCAACTACTTGCGGACAAGATTTACAAATTGAAAAAATCAATCAACCCGAATTAATTTGGAATAGCTTTACAAATACTGGCGAATGTTGGTTGGAAGCTTCTTTTGAATTGCCTAAATTAAGATTGACAAGTGCAACTTACAACGACAAAGAAGATGGTGGCAAAGGCAATTTGGCTGAAATGTTATTCGATATTTTATTGGCAATTAGAAAACTAAATCCTTCATTTTTAAATTCGGAACAAGGATTTTTGGTAAAAACAAACCTGACTTTTCCAAAAAACTGGGGCTTAGGAACTTCTTCAACATTGATAAATAATTTGGCAAATTGGGCAAATGTAAATCCTTACGAGCTACTCCAAAATACCTTTGGCGGTAGTGGCTACGACATTGCCTGCGCACAACACAATTCGCCTATTTTATACACGCGCAACGGTGTAAATCCAACAATTGAAGAAGTTAATTTCAATCCAGATTTTAAAAATCAACTGTATTTTGTGTATTTAAACAAAAAACAAAATAGCCGCGAAGGCATTCAACATTTTAAAGCTTTAAAAGGCAATATCAGTTCTGAAATTGAGCAGATTTCACAATTAACAAACGAGTTTGTCAATTGCACAAATTTCACAGATTTTGAAAAATTACTTTTTACACATGAAGAATTGGTTGCCAAAACCATTCAACTTAAAACAGTGCAGGAAATCTATTTTTCAGATTATTTCGGACAAACAAAAAGTCTTGGTGCTTGGGGTGGCGATTTTATATTGGCTACAGGAAACCAAGATTCCCCAAAATATTTTAATCAAAAAGGCTTTCAAACTGTGATTCCTTATCAAGATTTAATTTTATAATTCACCTCTTAAACGCATACAACTTTTAAACCTTTGTACCTTTGAAACTAAAATAAACAATGAAAAAAAAATTAATCATAATAGGTGGTGGCGCGGCAGGTTATTTTGCAGCAATCAATGCAGCAGAATTAAATAACGATTTAGAAGTTGTAATTTTAGAAGGCAGCAACAAAGTACTACAAAAAGTAAAAGTAAGTGGAGGCGGCAGATGCAATGTAACACATGCTTGCTTTACACCTACTGATTTGGTACAATTTTACCCAAGAGGCGAAAAAGAATTGCGTGGTCCTTTTCATCAATTTATGACAGGCGATACCATGGAATGGTTTGAAAACAGAGGCGTTCCTTTAAAAATTGAAGATGATAACAGGATTTTTCCTGAAAGTAATTCGTCTCAAAGTATCATCGATTGCTTTTTAGAAAGCGCCAAAAATGCAGGTGTTATTTTAAAAACAAGCACCCGAGTTGACAGCATTTCAAAAAGTGAAGATACCTACATTGTAAAAACAGCTTCTGAAACATTTATTGCTGATTATTTATTGATTGCCTCTGGAAGCAATGCTAAAGTTTGGGACATTATTTCAAATTTAGGCCATAAAATTATTGCGCCTGTTCCTTCGTTGTTTACATTTAATATTGAAGATGAAAGGCTAAAAGATATCCCAGGAATTTCAGCTCCAAAAGCAACTGTAAAAGTATTGAATTCAAAATTAGAAGAACAAGGTCCACTATTAATAACACACTGGGGATTGAGCGGTCCTGGCATTTTAAAACTATCTGCTTGGGGTGCTTTAGAATTTCATCAAAAAGATTATCAGTTTGAAATTGAAGTCAATTGGCTCTCTAAAAAACAAGAAACTGTTTTAGAAATATTAAAGTCCGAAAAGCAAAAAAACACCAAAAAACAAATTATTTTACGTTCGGTTTTTGAAGACGTTTCAAAACGCTTGTGGGAAAAATTTGTATTGGCTTCAGACATTTCTGAAACAACGCAATGGGCACAATTAAACAACAAACAATTAGAAAATTTAGCAAAACAACTCACGCAATCTGTTTTTAAAGTCAACGGCAAAAGTACTTTTAAAGACGAATTTGTAACTGCCGGAGGTGTAGATTTAAAAGAAATTAACTTTAAGCGTTTTGAAAGCAAACTACACAAAAACCTGTTTTTTGCTGGCGAAGTACTAAATATTGATGCCGTTACAGGTGGTTTTAATTTTCAAAATGCCTGGACCAGTGGCTGGATTGTTGCAAACGCTATTGATTAGTTTACAGTAAACAGTCTCAGTTAGCAGTCGTATCTATAAAATAAAAAGAGACAATTCAAAAAGCTATAAAAATCTGTTTTGTCAAACTGAGCTTGTCGAAGTTGACAGTAAACAGTCTCAGTTGCAGTGTTACAGCATATACCGTAATAAAAAAGCCTAAAATTTTAAGCAAACATCTCAAATTTTTAGGCTTTTTATATGTTTAAAAAAATTATATTTTTTTCACGTAATCTGTAATAATTACAATTTGAGTAGGCCCTACTTTACCTTCAATATATTTTTCGTTTTCACGATCTAAAGAAATTCTTCTAACAGCAGTACCTTGTTTTGCAATCATACTAGACCCTTTAACTTTCAAATCTTTAATCAACACAACCGAGTCTCCAGCTTGTAAAATAACACCATTTACATCTCTATGCACCACTGCATTTTCAGTATCGGTACCTTCACCTGTAGCTTTTGCCCAAGCCAAATTTTCATCATCTAAATACAACATATCCAACAAATCCTGCGGCCAACCTTCAGCGCGTAAACGACTCAACATACGCCACGCAACCACCTGTACAGCAGCAACTTCACTCCACATACTATCATTTAAACAACGCCAGTGATTTGCATCAACATTGTCCGGATTTTCAATTTGATCTATACAAGTAGCACAAGCAAAAATGCTCGTTTCTGCAATTCCATCAGGAGCTTGAGACACTTCAAAAGCACTCAAATTTTCAGTATTCCCACACAATTCACACTTGTTTCCACTACGTTGTTCTAATTCTTTCGACATTTTATTTTAATTTTTTATCTCGGCAAAAGTACATTTAAAAATCAGTAATCACAATTATTTGGGCGTTCCCCTTCGGGTCAGGCTGTACGTTACAAGTCCTCGCTATCGCTGTGGGCTTTTCACTGCCATCCTTAACGCAAAAAAAGTTAGTCAAAACTATTCAACTAACGGATAAATAGTTGTGCTATACCCCATCCATTTTTGCAAAGCATCATAAATTAATTGCTGATCTTCAGCACTAAAATCCTTAATTCTGGTACTATGAGAACCTTCTTTTAAAACCATTTTCAAAGCTTCAACTTGTGGCTTTAAAATTGGCGCACAAGCACCCCAAGGATCATATTCGCCATAAATATACAAGATCTTAGTCCCTCTATTTTCAGCAAATTCACGCACTTCATTTATATATTCAGGACTATAATTTAACGGAATATCTTTTGGCGTAAAACGCAAATTGGTGGGATTTTTAACAACTTTCAGCAAATCTTTAAGAGGTGCTGAATCAAAACCATAATAACCCAATTCATTCATATGCTGGTAATAACTTGGCAACAAATCGTAGTACGTTTCATCGTTGTAAAAACCAATTCCAACTATGCTGTTAACATAATTAAACAACTGTTTAGCTGTTGCAGTTTCATCAGGAATTTCATCACACTTTCCTCCCCATTGCCAAAACGAAAATGGAAATTCTAACGCCGCATATTCTAAAGCTTCATTGGTTGACACCTCAGTAAAAGTCATATTTTTAAGTTTCGCATAATTGTCAATTTCAACCAAAACAGCGTCCCTATTTTTTAAAAGCAATCGCTGAAATTGTACAATTTTTGCCCTGCACTCATCACTTCCAACGGTATTTATCAATGCCTGCGTTCGTGGATCTTCCTGAGCATTAATTAACGGAGCCACATAAGGTACTGCCACACGCACATCCCAAGGATATTTAGATTTATAAATCAACACCGTTTCACCGCCTTTGCTAATGCCTGTTGAAGCCCATTTACCTGTGTACAATCTTTTTAATTTAGTTACAATCGTATGATAATCTTCAACCGCCTGATCGTTTGTTAAATACTGCCAAGGAATAGAATCTGGACGAGATTTTCCATAAAATCGATATTCAACTTGCACCTGATTTCCTTTAAAAATCTTAGAAAGCTCATAGGTTCTTGGCCTGGCATTATAACCTTCGGTAACTAAAACCACAGGTGCAGTTTCACTTATATGCGACAAATAAACATATTGCTTAAAAGTGCCTGCTGTTGGGTTTTTATGATCCAAAGGCTGATTTAAAACCAACTGATAAGCATCTGTAAAATAATCCTTTGGCTCCATTTTTGTGATTTCAGCATCTGGAAACAATTTTTCTAATTGTTGCTGAAAAGACAAAATTACAACTGGCTCTAATTTTATAGTTTTGCAAGCTACAACACTAAAACTTATAGTTACAAATAATACAAGTGACTTTAAAAATTTCATTTTTTGATTTTTGATTTTATTTTTTGAGGGAATATTACACATTTATCAATTGATTGCCTTGGATTTAAATGTTAAAAAAATCATATTAAATTATAAAACAATTATTTAAACACCTCCCTGACCCTCCTCAAGGAGGGAATTTACTTTATTAAAAAATTACAACACATTTCTATTTCAAAATTATTGCTTTGAGCGGATTGTATAAGTATTTCACTACAAACTTACTATTGTTTTATTTCCATTTATTTCTCGTGTGATTCCTAAAGGATTTTCATTTTTTAATGCGTTTGGCAACAACTCATTTGGCCAACTTTGATAACAAAACGGTCTAACCCATCGCTTAATTGAATTTACACCAACTGCCGTAAAACGGCTATCGGTTGAAGCTGGATAAGGACCACCGTGAACCATTGCCGCACAAACCTCAACACCTGTTGGAACACCATTAAAAATAATTCGCCCAACCCTGTTTTGAAGTACATCAATTATGTTGCCATAATTTTCCAATTCGTTTTCTGCTAAAATAGTCCCTGTTAACTGAGCTTCTAGATTTGAAATAATTGCTTCTAATTGCGCCATATTTTCACACTGAACGACCATAGAAAATGGCCCAAAAACTTCGTGATGTAAATTGGTATTTGCTAAAAAGGTTGCTCCATCAACAGTTGTGATGATTTGACGACCATAATTTTTTGGAACTTCTTTTTCTAAAATTACAGCAGTTTGCAAACCTGGTTGAGTCAACATTTTTGACTTATTATTTTCAAAAGCACCAATTATGTTTGGATGCAACATACACGAAGGTTCAATTTTTACAATTTCATTACACAAAAACTCCATAAAATGAGATAAATCATTGCCTTTAATTCCTAAAATTAAACCTGGATTTGTACAAAATTGTCCAGATCCCAATGTAATAGAAGCTGCATAAGTTTTGGCCCAATCTGCTCCTTTCAATTTGGCTGCATTTGGCAATAAAATTACAGGATTTACACTACCCATTTCGGCAAAAACAGGGATCGGTTCTGGTCGTTGTGCTGCCATATCATATAAAGCCCTTCCTCCACTTATACTTCCTGTAAATCCAACAGCTTTTACACCTGGATGTTTTACCAAAGTAACACCAACTTCAATACCACTACTGTTTAAATTTGAAAACACACCATTTGGCATACCTGTTTTTTCGGCAGCGTTTATAATTGCCATAGCAACCAACTCACCCGTACCCGCGTGCATAGGATGGGATTTTACAATTACCGAACAACCCGCTGCCAAAGCCGCAGCCGTATCGCCACCAGCAGTAGCATACGCTAACGGAAAATTACTTGCTCCAAAAACCACAACAGGCCCCAAAGGCACCAACATTTTACGAATATCAACTTTAGGAATTGGTTGTCGGTTTGAATCTGCAGTTTCAATTACTGCCTCTACCCAAGAACCTTCGTTTACTAAATTTGCAAAAGAGCGCAGCTGATAAATAGTCCTTCCACGTTCGCCAATTGCACGTTCTTTTGTTAAACCAGATTCTGCACAATACATTTCAATTAACTGATCTCCAAGTGCTTCAATTTGGTTGGCAATTTCATTTAAAAATTCACTTTTTTTAGCTCCTGGTATTTTTTGAAATGTTTTAAATGCTGCTGTTGCCAATGTTACTGCTTTGTCAATTTCTATAGCCGAAGCTTCGTAAAAAACAGTGTCATTTTCAAGATTTGTTTGCGGATTAAAAGTTTTGAAAGTTTTATTTCCTATGGAGGTTAATAAATTTCCTATGTAGTTTTTTCCTGTAATCATTTTTTAATTTTAAGTACTATTAGCTTGTGTTAGCGATAGCAGTGGTATCCTTTTTTGGGTGATTTTGCAAAGCAAAAATTACCCAAAAAAGATTTAACGGATAGCGCGACCGCTTGCGGAAACACCCAAAAAAAATTGATGTAAATGGGTATTAAATTTTACTTTGTATTTTTGTCCAATTTAATACTAAAATCTAAGTATCGCAAAGGTAAAACGTAGGGTTGCTGGTTTAAATTTTTGTTTTTGATATTAAATTGCTTTCACATTGTATTATTTTACCTTATTTACCTATATTTATAAAAATAATTGATTAATTTTAGCCCATAGTTATTAAAAATGAAAGTATTACCCTTTAAAATTCCTAAACCTGAAAATGTAACTTTATATGTAGAACACTATAAAGATGAAACTTTTTACGAGAAATTACACCAACATAAAGAGATTCAGATTAGTGTTGTTTTACACGGTGAAGGCACTTATATTATTGGCGATTGTGTAGGCGATTTTAAAAAACACGATGTTTTTGTGCTTGGCGAAAATTTGCCTCACGTTTTTAAAAGAGATGCTGCTTTTGAAAAAGAAACCGAAATTGTTTCGCTGTTTTTTTCGAAGAATTCTTATGGTGAAGAATTTTTTAATTTACCAGAATTTGAGCATTTTCAGCACTTTTTTAACGATTCTATTTTAGGTTACCAAGTACTTTCTAACAAAGATAAAATTACTTTATTGTTATCTAAATTAAAAAAACTCCCTAAATATGAGCAATTTATATCATTTTTAGAGATTTTAAATTTAATTACTGAAGCCGATAAGCTTAAACTTTCTTCGCTTATAAATTTAAAAAAATATGCTGGTGATGAGGGTAAAAGAATGAGTGATATTTTTCAATACTCGATGGAAAATTTTCACAAGGAAGTGAGTCTGGAAGATGTTGCAAATATTGCCAATATGACTCCGAATGCTTTTTGCAGGTATTTTAAACAGCGTACCAACAAGACTTTTGTAAATTTTTTAATTGATATTAGAATTGGTAATGCTTGTAAATTGCTGGCCAAAAAAAACGACTTAAGTATTACTGAAATTTCATACAAATCGGGCTTTAATAATTTGGCAAATTTTAATCGAAAATTTAAAGCTATGAAGGGAATAACGCCATCGGAATTTAGGAAGAAACATTAAATTTGATTGTTGCGCTTCGACAAGCTCAGCGTGACAACCTCGATGTACAACTAATAAACTTTCAAACAAACTATAATGGCTTCGGCTACGCTCAGCCACCAGTTCACTCTGCTCTTCCGACTTTAAACTTTCGAACTACAGCTAAAACTTCTAATATTTAACATCTAACTTCGTATATTTTTTTAGAACTTTTAAACTTTACAACTACTCTATAAATCCCAATTCTTTTTGTTGTTTTTTGGTCATTCCTTTTACAACTAAATTGTACGAGTGATCTATCAATTCTTTGATAAAATCGGTTTTTAAATCGCCTTCAATAGTTACGGTGTTCCAATGTTTTTTACTCATATGAAACCCCTCAATAATAGTCGAATATTGCTCACGCAATTCAATGGATTTTTCTGGATCACATTTTAAATTGACCTTTGATGGGTGCTGCTCTAAACCCGATAATGCAAACATTTTATCGGCCACTTTAAAAACCAAAGTAGTTTGGTCAAAAGGAAAACATTCTGTAACATATTTTTTTGATAAGCAATAATCTCTAAATTCTTCAATGTTCATAAGGCGGTTTTTTTAATATAAAAAATATGTTTGAATATAGTCTCCTTTTTCATATCTTCGATTTAACTATAAATAAAAAAATGGCTCATAAATATCTTAGCTTTATAACAGACGAACACTTATTCTCTTGTATTGAAAATCTTCATAATTCATATTTAAAAGCAAAAGCAGATATCAGTAAAAAGAAATTTTACAATAACAAAATTGATACCATAAAACTAACTTTTGATGCTAAATTTAACGATTTAGATGAAGAATCTCTTATAAAATTTGAAATAGAACGTCAAATTGATAAATCAATCAACAATTCAATCGGTACATTTCATGAACAAATATTAGGTGGAATTACTGGTTATGAAATGGGACAATTAAGTGGATTTGACATCAAAGCAACCAACAATACACTATTTGCTGACATTAAAAATAAACACAATACCATGAATAGCAGCTCTGCAGAAAGTTTATTTCAAAAGTTAGCACATTATGCTGACACTTATAAACAAGCTTCTTGTTATTGGGTTCAAATTTTAGCAAAAAACAGTTTTCATGAAAAATGGTTTGGCGAAATTAACGGAAAGGAATATAGTCATAGTCGCATTTTTAAAATTTCTGGTGATCAATTTTATAAATTACTTACAGGAAATGACAATGCTTTTTTTGAACTTTACAGTATACTACCAAAAGCAATTGATGACTTTTTATTAAATAAAAAAGATACTGATTTAACCAAAAACTCTGCTTTAAATGAAATCTCTAAAACTGCAAAATTAGCTAAAAGAAGTATTTTAGACGAAATTACATTTGAAAACTATAGCTACTATTTAGGTTTTGATAAACTTAAATAATATTCATTTAAAAAATTAACTATTGAATAGCCAATTTCTTTACCTAAATTGCAAGGTACTGCATTACCAATTTGTTTGTATTGTTGCGAAATTGAACCCATAAACTTCCAATCATCTGGAAACGTTTGAATTCTAGCGTATTCTCTAACAGTAAAAGGACGCGTCTCTTCTGGATGACATCTTTCAGTCTGTTTTTGGGCTGGACTGCAAGTTAGTGTTAAACTTGGCTCATCCCAACCAATTCTACGAGCAATACCAGTCTTACCACCTCCTAAATAAAAACTTTTACCCATATATTCCTTTTGAATATCTAATGGTAAATTCCTCCAATAACCTTTTGGAGGTATAAGTTTTAATACTTTTTTCTTGTGTTCAGGATACTTAGAACCTTCAGATTTTGGCACATCACAATTATATAGTTCTCCTTTTTTTAATGCGTCTGACAAATTATATATTTTAGTATAAGGTTTTGGGTACGAAAAAGAACTTTCAACATCTTTTCTAATTCCTACTAAAATAACTCTTTCCCTTTTTTGAGGGACTTTGTAGTCGATAGCTTTTAATACTTGAACAGGGACAACATTATAACCGATTTCATCTAAAATTGAGATCATCCCTTGAATTGTTTTTCCTTTCTCGTGAGATAATAAACCCTTAACATTCTCGCCTATACAAATCAAAGGATTTACCTCTTGTACAACCCTTGCAAACTCATAAAACAAAGTACCTCTAGCGTCTTGTAAGCCAAGTTTTTTGCCTGCATAACTAAATGCCTGACATGGAAATCCTCCGGTTACAATTTCTGCCTTATTTCTATATTTTGAAAAATCAAGTGTTCTTATATCACCCTCTAACACATTCCAATTCGGCCTATTTTCTCTTAATGTTTGACAAGCATATTTATCAATTTCATTAAGTGCAACACATTTAATTCCAGACTTCTCCAATCCAATTGCTAAACCTCCTGCTCCAGCAAAAAGCTCTAAGACTCTATACTCTTTATTTGGAACAACAGCATTATCAACCTCATTTTCAAAGTCATTGGTTGACATATCTAGAAACAAATTTAATTGCTCCTTTTTATAAATTCTATAATTACTTATTGGCTCACGAAGTGCTTTTAATTTTCCATCATTATCCCATCTTCTTAATGTTTCTTTACTTTTACCTAACACCTCAGCCGCTTCAGTAAGCGAATAATAATCTTTTATAACCATATTACACAACATTACACATTGGTTACAAATATATATATAAAATAGTACAATAAAAATTAAATTATAAACAAATCACTGGCAATACCATCAGCTAAAAATTTACCTTTTTTGGTGGTGATTAAAAATTTTTCTGAAGTATTTTCTTCAATTTTAAGCAACCCTTTTTTGATAAACGGATTGGTGTTTTTAATAAATTGCCGCAGAATTTCAACATCAAATTCACGCTCTATTTTAGCAAGTGAAACGCCCCAAATGGTTCGTAAACCTGTCATAATATATTCGTTAAATCTATTTTCAACCGACAAAGTTTCAACGGTATTTGGCAATATTTTTTCAGTAATTGATTTGGTATATTTTGTATTGTTTGAAATATTCCAACTGCGCTTATCACCGTTAAACGAATGCGCTGACGGACCAACACCTAAATATTTTTTGCCCAACCAATAAGACATATTGTGCTTTGAAAAATAAGCTGGTTTGCCAAAATTAGAAATTTCGTACTGTACAAAGCCTTGTTTTTCAGTTTCAGCAACCAAAATCTCAAAATGCGCTAAAGCCAGTTCTTCATCAACTGCTGGTAATTTTCCTTTTTTTATAAAATTAGCCAAAGCTGTTTTTTCTTCAACCGTTAAAGCGTAACTCGAAATATGCGGCACACCAAATTCAAATGCAATTTGCAGGTTTTTTTTCCATTTTTCAGAAGACATATTTGGTACTCCGTAAATTAAATCGATGGTAATATTGTCGAAATACTGCGTAGCAACTGTCAAACATTTTTTTGACTCTTCGGCTGAGTGTGCGCGATTCATAAATTTTAAATCGTCTTCAAAAAAAGATTGAATTCCAATACTCAATCGGTTGATTGGTGTTTTAGAAAGTTCAATAATTTTTTCTTCAGATAAATCATCTGGATTGGCTTCCAACGTAATTTCAGGATTTGAAACTACCGTATAATTTTGATAAACTGTATTTAATAAAGTTTGAATTTCAATAACAGTTAACAACGATGGCGTACCACCACCAAAATAAATAGTTTCTATTTTTTGTTGCTTAAATTCGCTTTTGCGCAAAATCAATTCGTTTACAATTGCATTTAACAGTGCTTCTTTGTGTTTTAAAGAAGTAGAAAAATGAAAATCGCAATAGTAACATGCTTGTTTACAGAACGGTATATGTATATAAATTCCAGCCAATCTTATAAATTATTTTGTTTAAAATTACACTTTTATTTAAAAAAAACTGAAAAACTGATTTAAGTTACCATTTTTACAAAAATAGAATTGTAAATTTGAGTAAAACCATACCAACATGTACACCTATATAGTCTCATTTAAAGTAAAAGAAGGCGAAGGTATTTCATTTGTTGAATTACAAAATTTTGAGGAATTAACCGAAGCCAAACCTGCAGGATTAGATCATTTTCATATTTTTAAAGACAGGAATGAACAGGATCGCTTTTTTTTGGTTGAATACTGGAATTCAAAAGAGGATCGTCTAAAATTAGAAAAATCTAAAGAATACCGATTGTTTAGAGAACACAGAAAATTGGTAATTGATAAAAAATATGAAACTTTTGAGTGTGATGTGATTATTTAGTTTGTCACTTTTTTAAAAGATACACTTACCAATTATTAACTATTTAACTGTCTAAAAAAAAACCTCATAAAGTAGCTTAAAGCAACTATATGAGGTTTAAAAATGTGTTTATTGCGTTTTAAAAACGTACGGTAGCTCCTAGTAAAAAGTTAATAGTTGCTTGTGGATAATAACCAGCACCATCTAAAGTAGTTACTTCACCAGGTACAGACCAATCATCATCATACGTATAGTAATATCCATTTGAAATATATTCAGCATTAAAAATGTTATTTACTAACAAATCAAAACGAATAGATTTTGCAATTTTATTTGGTGTAATTTCATAAGAAACATTTAAATCGTTTACAAAATAGCTGTCTAACTTTGAGTTTTCGGCATCAATATTTCCCATATACTGCTCACCAACAAATTTAGATAACAATGATAATTTAAGGTTTGAAATTGGTTGGTATACCAGGTTGTTTCCTGCAATAAAATTAGGAGAAAATGCAATGTTTGTGCTTTTAAGTATAAGCTCTTCACCATCTAAATAAGCAGGAAAATCAATGTTTTTATTGCTGCTAATGGCTACGTTAGGCAATACACTAAACTTATTTGAAATTTTTACTGCAGCATCAATTTCTAATCCTAAACGGTAGCTTTTATCACTAGTAGCTCTAATAGGAGAACCAACATCATCAATTGCACCTGTTAACACCAATTGATCTTTGTATAACATATAATAAATGTTACTATTAATTTTAAAAGTTTCTTTGTTAATTCTCCAACCCAATTCAAAATCGTTAAGCTTTTCAGATTTAGAAATACCATTCTCAAAATCGTTTCTATTTGGTTCTCTGCTTGCTTTGGCATACGACAAATACAAACCATTGTATCCATTTATTTGATAAGTTACACCTGCTTTTGGATTGAAGAACGAATAATTTTCGTCAACATTTATTGGTGTTCTATCAGACGTTAATCCATTGGTTTCAAAAGAAATAAAACGACCTTGCAAGTCAACAAATAAAGACCAAGCTTCACTAAATTTGTAATCTAGTTTCGCAAAAATATTTGAATCTGTTTTTTGAGTTTCACTTTCATAATACCTGTCTCTTATTTCAGAATTACTAGCATACTCAGCCCAAATAATTTCACCAAAATGATCTCCAGTATAACTACTAACAGATCCTCCAAAAATCACATTGTAATTGGTATTAGTATAAGTTGCATTCGCATTAAAAACATAAAAATCATTGTCTAACCAACGTCTTCTAATTAAGTCGGTTTCATCAATAGTTTCTCCACCAATAACAATTGGAGTAAGATCGTAATCTGCAAAATCTTCACCATCTTTAAACTGCTCAAAATACCCTTTTCCTTTGGTGTAGTTAAAAGCAATGTTTGTAGACCAGTTTTCAGAAATAGTTTCATTCCAATGCAATTGGTAATGATCTTGATTGTAATTGTCAACTTCATTTTCATACGTATACGGATTGTAAGTTCTTCCAAACTCTTCCATTTCTTCTTTGGTTACACCGTACCAAGACTGATAAGTTTTTTCGTGACCACCAAAAGTAATGGCTTTAATTAACGTATTGTCATCAACATAAGCAGCTTGTAGAAAGTAAGAAGAAAGGTCTGAGTAAGCCCTGTCAATATATCCGTCAGAATCAATTTTTGAGACTCTTCCTGAAATTTCTATATGGTCATTTAACAAACCTGTGCTAAATTTTCCCGTAATTTTTGTGGTATTAAAAGAACCAACTGAACCACTTAATTCTCCAAAAGCATCTTCAGAAACGGCATCGGTTAACAAGTTTAAACTAGCTCCAAATGCACCAGAACCATTGGTTGAAGTTCCTACACCACGTTGTAATTGTAAACTCTCTGTTGAAGAAGCGAAATCGGGCATATTAACCCAAAAAGTACCTTGGCTTTCTGCATCGTTGTAAGGAATACCGTTGATAGTTACATTTACTCTAGTTGCATCACTACCACGCACTCTAATCCCTGTGTATCCAACACCTGCACCAGCATCTGAAGTCGTTACAACTGAAGGTAAATAGTTTAATAAAATTGGAATATCCTGACCTAAATTTCGGTCTTTAATTTCTTCTTTGCTTACGTTGCTAAAAGTTACTGGAGCGCCTGATTTTACTCGAACTGCAGACACTAAAACTTCATCTAAACTTTCAAAACTATCAGATAAATCAACATTAATTAAAACATCTTTGTTTAGTTGTACTTTAACTTCTTTTGGCGCACTCATAAAGCTTACCTGCAAAGTGTAAGTTCCTTTTTTTAGATTGAATGAAAAATTTCCATCTGCATCTGTAGAAACTCCAGTTTTAGTTCCTTTTAAAACTACTGAAGCACCTTCAACCGAATTTACACCGTCAACTACTTTACCAGAAAGTGTGTAAAAATTTTGTGCATTTGCGTTTGAAGCAAAAGCAATGATAAATAAAGTGACTAAAAATGTTACTTTGTTAAATTTTGATTTTAAAAATGGTTTCATCTTTTTTATAAAATAAAACGATTTAAAAAGAGGTAATTAATCGATGATTTGAATAATTATTAGTATTGTGTTTTAACAAACTTTTTGTTAAAACGTTTCCCTTAACAGCATTACCTGTTCAGGTTCAATGGGTTTGATCTCAGCCGTTATAGGCACCCCTTTTGAGACGTGGCAAACTTAGGAAATAAGATTTTAATAAAAAAATAAAAAATTTATTCTAATTTTGGTTTAGAACGAAAAGCCTTTTTGTAAGCCTGTTTTTTCTTTTTATCCAAGCGCTTTTGAATGCTAGATTTGGTTGGCTTTGATGCTTTTCGCTTTTTTTGAACTTTTAATCCGTTGGCAATAATTTGTAAAAATCGGTCAATTACAATTTCTTTATTTTTATGCTGACTGCGACTTTCGTCACAATTTAACAATAAAACCTGTTCTTTGGTAAGTTTATTTTGAAGGTTTTTTAGTAGCAATTCTTTTTCTTCGGAAGACAATTCAACAGAATTTTGAAGGTCAAAAATTAGTTCAACTTTTGAAGAAACTTTGTTTACATGTTGTCCGCCAGCACCACCACTTCTAACAGTTTTAAATTTTAATTCTTTTATGAGGTTTTCAGCAATCATTTTTTTGAAAATCTTTGTAAATTAGGCTTTGATTTTAAAATTTCATCAATGGCATTTATAGCTGTTTCTAATCTAAAATCTTTTTCACCTTTTAATAAAATATAGGGACGATTGTATTTTTTGAGTGCATTTTCAAAAGCATTAAACATTTCAATACGCAACTCTGGTCGGTCTCTAATATCATCTTCATCCCAAGGTGTATCAATATAAGTTAATAAATACAAATCGTACTTATTTTCAATGGCTGCTTTTTCTAAATCAGCATCAACAAAACCGCCATAATACTCTTCAGAATACACTTTGGTTTCTAACAAATCGGTATCACAAATTAGCAATCTATCTGCTTTTTGCACCAATTCATTTTCTAATTTCATTTGCCCAATAGCAATGGGAATTAAATCAGAACTTTCACAGGTTTTACGTTCATTATTCCATTTTTCCTGTAAATATTCACGAGCAAACTCACGCACCCAAACTGTATTGTAATGGCGTGCTAAAAGACGAGATAGTGTTGTTTTACCAGTACTTTCTGGCCCAAACAAAACAATTCGTACTATATTTACTGATTGTTGATTAAGATTTTTTTCCATTCTAAATAGCCATAAACAGCTATAATTGTAAAGATAAGATATTGAAAGCTTGTAAACGTAAATCCTTTGTAAAAATACAATGGAATTGATATAATATCACCAACTATCCAATAAATCCAGTTTTCAATTTTTCGTTTTGCCATTAACCACATACCCACAAAAAATATGGCTGTAGTTATGGTATCAACATAAGCTACCCAACTATTCCATTTATCGAAACTTTGATACACTATAAAAACAAAAACCAAGGTTAATATAAATATAATTACTGAAGTTTGTTTTTCTTTTTTTGTGGTTCTTGAAATTGGTGTATGATGGGTAGCATCTACTTTTCGAGTCCAAATATACCATCCATAAATACTCATTATAAAATAGTAGGCATTGATAAGCATATCGCCCAACAATCCCCATTTCAACAATAAATACACAAAAATTAAGGTACTAACCATACCGGTTGGATACACCCAAATTTTGTTGTTTTTTGAATACCATACAGATAAAAAACCAAACAATATTGCAATTATTTCAAGTGCGATATCTATTGTTTCATAGCCGCTATATTGGCCAAAAAGAGCTTCAATTACATCATTCATATTTCAATATTATTTTCAAAAGCAGTGCCTATTACCACCAAATCGGCACCATTTTTATAAGCAGTATTTAATTGTTCTTTTGATCTTATTCCACCACCCACAATTAACGGAATAGTGATATTTTTTTTAACTTCTGAAATTAATTGAGCATTAACAACTGTTTTTGCTCCACTACCAGCTTCTAAATAAATCAATTGTTTGCCTTTGTACATACCAGCAACAGCTGTGGAAACGGCCAATTCTATATTATTTTGTGAAATAGGTCTTGTTTTACTCACTTTTAAAACTGATGAATTTGTACCACCATCAATTAAAATATAACCTGTTGGAATAATTTCTAAAGTCGAATTTTTTAAAAAAGGAACCGCTTTTATTTGTTGTTCTATTAAATATTCGGGATTTCTACCCGAAAGCAGTGATAAAAAAAGCAAAGCATCAGCATTGTTTGTGACTTGTGAGTAATCTCCCGGAAACAAAATCACTTTAATTTGTGTATTTTCTTTTAATTTTTGAACAAAAATATCTGTAATTCCAGGTGCTACAAAGCTTCCACCTACAAAAATAAAATGTGCATTTAAAGATTCTATTCTTTTTGAAATAGCTGGAATTTCTTCCACCGAAGTTTTATCGGGATCTAATAAAATCGCCAATAATTTTTCACCTTTTTTTGAAGCGTTTTGTATAAATTCTAAAACAGATTTAATCATTATTAACAGGTTCTAAAGCATAAACTAAGGTAAAATTCTCTAGTTGTTCAAAACCAATATCGTATTTTTTGTTCCAATCTTTCACTTTAATAATTCCTGTTGTTTTTTTGTTTGCCATTTGAAAAGAATCGATATCAATATCATTTTTAAAAGTCAGGCCACCGTGCGGATAAATTTTATACAAACTTTCTTTAGCACCCCAAATAACGGTTAATTGCTGAATATAATCGTCGTCTTTATGAATAAATCCACTTTCAAAATTGACAAATTTATGCTGAATAATTTTAATCTTTTCCCTATTTTTTTCAATATCAATACCTACTTCATTATCACTAATAGCAATGGCTGCAAAGGTAAAAGAGTGCGTTATAGAAATATGTTTTCCGTTGGTTAAGTGCGGTTTTCCATTTCCGTTATAATACAAATCAAAATCGGTATAACCAGCTTCTTTCAACAAATGTCGTACACCAATAAAACCACGTTTATGTATTTCACTTTTCATAGAAAACAAGCGCTGCTGACTTCTGTTTGTCATTGCAATTTCTGAGGCTAATTCATCAAATGAATCATCAATTTTCCACACATAAATACAAGTGCAACTATTTGGTTTAATGGTTTTATATAAAGGCATTTAGTTTCTCAAATCTATTTTGTACTTTTGCAACGACTAAAATCAAAAGTAATTAATTGCTTAAAATTAAAAAACAAATTTAATAATTATGAGTACAGAAACATCAACTTACGTAAAATATAAGGTAAAAGATATAAACCTTGCAGATTGGGGACGTAAAGAAATTGAGTTAGCTGAAGCAGAGATGCCAGGTTTAATGAGTTTAAGAGAAGAGTTTAAAGGGCAAAAACCTTTGGCTGGTGCTAGAATTGCTGGTTGTTTACACATGACTATTCAAACTGCTGTTTTAATTGAAACATTGGTTGATTTGGGTGCTGAAGTTACATGGAGTTCTTGTAATATATTTTCTACTCAAGATCAGGCTGCTGCTGCAATTGCTGCTGCTGGAATTTCAGTATACGCTTGGAAAGGTATGAATGAAGAAGAATTTGACTGGTGTATTGAGCAAACTTTGTTTTTTGGTGAAGACAAAAAACCGCTGAATTTAATTTTAGATGACGGTGGTGATTTAACAAATATGGTATTAGATCGTTATCCTGAATTAGCTGCAGGAATTAAAGGTTTAAGTGAAGAAACCACAACAGGTGTTCACCGTTTATACGACCGTGTAAAAGCAGGAACATTGCCAATGCCAGCAATAAATGTAAACGACTCTGTTACAAAATCTAAATTTGATAACAAGTACGGATGTAGAGAAAGTGCTGTAGATGCAATTAGACGTGCAACTGATATTATGTTAGCAGGTAAACGTGTTGTTGTTTGCGGTTATGGTGATGTAGGTAAAGGTACTGCAGCATCTTTTAAAGGAGCTGGATCTATTGTTACTGTTACTGAAATTGACCCTATTTGTGCATTACAAGCTGCAATGGATGGTTTTGAAGTAAAACGTTTAGAAACGGTTGTTGGAAATGCTGACATTATTATAACAACTACAGGTAACAAAGATATTGTTCAGGCTCGTCATTTTCAAGCAATGAAAGACAAAACAATTGTTTGTAATATTGGTCATTTTGACAATGAAATTGACATGGCTTGGTTGAATAAAAATTATGGTGCTTCAAAAGTTGAAATCAAACCTCAAGTTGATAAATATACTGTAGGTAAAAATGAAATTATTATTTTAGCTGAAGGTCGTTTGGTAAATTTAGGTTGTGCAACAGGGCACCCAAGTTTTGTAATGAGTAACTCATTTACAAATCAAACATTGGCACAATTAGAATTATGGAATAACAATGAAGCTTATAAAAATGAAGTTTACATGTTGCCAAAAATTTTAGATGAAAAAGTAGCGCGTTTACACTTAGCCAAAATTGGTGTTGAATTGGAAACTTTACGCGAAGATCAAGCAAAATATATTGGTGTTGAAGTTGAAGGTCCTTTTAAACCAGAATATTATAGATATTAAAATTTATAATTAATACTTATAAACTATTTAATGAAAAACATATTAGTGCCTTTAGGGAGTAGAAAAACAGCAGTTTCTACATTGCAATACGCTATAGATTTTGCCACTGTTTCAGGAAGTAAAATTTTTGTAGTGCAAGCATACGGAGTTCCAAGAATAGGAGCTTCATTAAAAAATGTGAACGATGTTTTAGCCAAAAAAGGAAAAATGGAACTGGCTGAAATCATGGAAAAAGTTGACATTAAAAATGTTGACATTACTAAAATAACCATTAAAGGAAACATTTTAGACAGCATTTCTGTATTAGAAAAAGAATTAAGTATCGATTTAATTATTGCTTCAGCCAAACCAGTTACTAAAGATTCGACTTTATATTTAGGGCCAATTACAGGGAGTTTTGTTAAAAAAACTGATATCCCAATGATTATTGTACCTAAAGGATTTAAGTTTGAACCTATAGAAAGAGTAATGTTAGGTGTAAGATCTGGCTTGTTAAATCATGACAATATCTTAGATCCTTTATCACATATTAGCAAATTATTTAATTCAAAAATTAGCTTAATTCATATTATTACACCTAAAAATGACCCTGAAGACAATGTACTTCATGAAGATTTTAAAGCCATTGGTGATGAAATTATTTACTCTGAAAATGCAACTGTATTTCACGGTGTTTTAGAATATTTAAATCAAGTTAACCCAAATATTTTATGTGTAATTAGAAATAAAAGAGGTTTTTTAAATAGATTGTTAGAATCTGATAGCATTAAAAAAGAAGATTTTGATAGTAGAATTCCTTTATTGGTTTTAAAAGGAAATTTATAGAAATATTTTTATAAAAATTAAACGGCTCTCAAGCAATTGAGAGCCGTTTTTATTTTACACACTTGACAGGACATTACCATAGAAAATTACCAATTATTCTCTATTTTTTAAACTAGCTACTACATCGTTAACCAATGTATCAAGTTTAAATGTCCATTTACCAATATGGTCTGAAGATTTTAACTCAGCTATATGCGCTTTAATTACATTTATCTCATCTTTTAAAACAGCTATACCAAGAATTTCTATAGAAGGTTTTATCCTATGAGCAATTGATTTTACTTTTTCATAATCTCCATTTTCATATGCAGATTTTAATTCTGCTACAGACTTAGGAGTCTCATCAATAAATAATTGAATCATTTTATCTACAAACTGCTTATTACCTTTTGCAATCTCCTCTAGTTTCCTTAAATCATATAATGGAATTTGCATATTATTTTATATAAATAGCATTTAGATCTCTAGATCTATCTATCCAATCGGTAATTATCTTAAGAAATGGTTCCTCTTCAAACGGTTTAGACAAATAGTCGTTCATACCTGCTAAAATACACTTTTCACTTTCACCTTTTATTGCATTTGCTGTTAAAGCAATAATTGGAATAGATAGATTTAATTCTTCTCTAATTACTTTTGTAGCTTCATAACCATTTAAGACAGGCATTTGAAGATCCATAAGCACCAAATCACAAGGGTTGCTTTTTAAATATTCTACAGCTTCTGCGCCATTTTCAACTTCAAAACTAAGCATTTCATATTCTTCTAAAATTAGTGTTGCCACCATTCTATTCATTCTATTATCATCAACTACCAATATTTTTTTACCTTTTAAATTGTTTGTATTGATAAATCCGTTGCTTTTTTGTGGTAAATCTAAAACAGTTCCTTTTTCAAAATTAAACCTAACATACACCTTTGTTCCTTTGTTTTTTTCACTTTCTACAAAAATTTCTCCACCCATAGCATCAACTAAAGATTTGGTAATACTCATTCCTAACCCTGTTCCTCCAAAATTTCGAGCAACAGATTCATATTCTTGAGTAAATTTTTGAAATAAATTTTTCAAAAATGAAGCCTCCATACCTATCCCAGTATCTGCTACTTTTATCTGAACGTTTTGGGTTTTTTCATCTTCAGATAAAACTTCACAACTAATATCTATACTACCAACATTTGTAAATTTTATTGCGTTTGAAACCAGATTTAATAATATTTGGTTTATACGAAAAGGATCACCTAATAATATTGATGCCATTTTGGGATCACAGAATGAATTTGTTATTTTAAGTCCTTTTTCCTCTGCTTTATGCATCATTACTTGCATTACTCCTCCTACAACTAATTTAGATTCAAAACCTATTTTTTCAATTGACAGTTTTCCTGCTTCCAACTTAGCAAGATCAAGAACATCATTGATAATTACCAATAAATTTTCAGAAGCTTTTATGATATTGTTTAAATAGCTATGTTGCTCATCATTTAAAGTTGATTTTTGCAATTGACGACTCATCCCCATAATTGCATTCATAGGCGTTCTAATTTCATGGCTCATATTTGCCACAAAATTTTGTTTGGTCTGCGCCAATTCTTCAGTAACTTTTTTCTCTTTCTTTAATGCCTTTTCTACCAAAATACGCTGAGAAATATCGACTCCAAAGCAAATTACATAAGGTTCTTTTCCTGGTTCTTCTTTTAAAAAGTTATTAAATAAAGTATAAACAACATCTCCATTTTTATGTAAAACCCTAAATATACCTGTTGCAGCTTTGTTTTTTTTGATTAAACTTAAATAATTTTCATTAAATAAAGGCTTGTCTTCTTCGGGTAAAAAATCAACCAAACAACGTCCATTAAATTCATCATCTGCATAACCATAAAGTGTGCTCACCATTGGATTTGAAGTTAGCAACCTACCATCCATATCATGTGTTGCAATTAAGGCTAAACTATTTTCAATTACATCTTTATATTTTTTTTCGCTCTCAACTATTTGTTGCTGAATTGTTTTAATATGTGTAATATCAACACCATAACCAATAACAATATCTATCTCATTATCATTATTAACAACTGGATACATGTTTCGTAAGATATATTTGCTTGTACCGTCTGGTTGTTTAAATTCTTCTTCCCAACTTTTTAGCGCCTTTGATTTGATAATATCTTCAAATATTTTCTTTCTACTATCTAGTAAACTTGCTGGTTTTTTTCTTTTTTTAATATAATCTTCATCCTTTTTACCAATAATCCACTTTCTGATTTTTGGATCACTAATTCCTCTTGGATTAACATATAAATAGTGATGGTTTTTATCAAATACAGCAATATCTGAAGGGATATTATCTAGAATTCTTTCATAAAAAACACGTAAATCTTCTAATTTTTTATCAATAGCTATTTTTTCAGTAATATCATTATACATCCACAGATGTCCATCATAATTTTCATCATTCCAAATTGGAATAAAATCACGCTCAAAAATACGACCATCAACCAATTCTAATTGTTCACCCGAAACTAATTCTTTGTTTTTTAATATTTTATCTATACCTAAAACAAACAACTCAGGATCTTTAAACAAATGTTTGGCTTGATTAGCCATATTTGAACAACTAACACCTATCATTTGATCTGGCGTTATATTTATATTGAATAACTCACAAAAACGTTTATTTGTTAAAGCAACAGTATGGTCATTGTTTTCTAACAATACCCCATCATGAAGATTAGAAATAAGCGAAGCCATTCTGGTAGCAGCAGCTTTTATTTTTTCTTGAGCTTGCTTTTCTGAAGTAATATCTTCCTCTAATGCGAAAAAATGAGTCACTTTACCCTTTTTATCAAAAATTGGCTGACCATTAATTCTTAACCAATAACCTTCACCTGACTTTTTATAATTATAAACTTCACAAGTAAAAGGCAAGGAATTTTTAATCCGATCTCTCATGTAAGCAACACTTTCAGGATCTGTTTCTTTACCTTGTAAAAATTTACCTGGTGTTTCTCCTTTCACTTCTGCCAATTTATAACCTGTAATTCTTTCAAAAGCTTTATTTACCCATTCTAACTTACCATTAGAATCTGTAATTATTACAGCGTTTGTAGTTTCCTGAACAATAAGTGACAACTTCTCTAACTCTTGTTGATTTCTTTTTTGCTCGGTTATATCTCTACCATAAATGTTTATATATCCCTCTTCAGGCATAGACACACAGCCAAAAGAATAATCTATATCGTTAGATCTTGCTTCAAAACTCCATCGTTTAATACTTTTATCTAAATCTGCTATTATAAATTTAAAAAACAAATCGATACGATACGTAACACCTTCATACTCAATAAAGTCTAAATTAGAAGCTGCAGGATTGTTTTGAATCAAATCTCCATCGTAGTTTATTCTAATATTTGGATCTGGATTTTGCTTTGGAAATAAAGCTATATTATAAATTTCCTTATTGGCTTTTTTTAAATCATTTTTTTGTTTAACAATTGTTGTAACCAACTCTTTAAGTTCATCATTGGTAATTTCCTGAGATTTAAGCACATTTAACAAATCAACAATTGGGTCATGCTTGGCAAAATCGTTAATTATTAAATTATTTTCTTTTAATTGCTCAATAGAACCAAACCAAGGAGAACCAACAAACAATATATTTTCAGTTGATTCTATATACTCAAATTGCCCTCGTAATTTTAGTTTATCTGAAGTTACAGACTCTAAAACAATTAAGTGATCTTCTAACGCAATTAAATCATTAAAGGAATTTATTTGAGTATAAGGTCTTGGGATTGTAAAAAAATCATTAAACAATTCGATATTTTTAAAATCATACAATTTACTTATAGATTTTCCGTAAGAAACAACTTTCATTTCCCTGTTAATCAAAATATAAAAAGGAAAAAGCCTGTTTAATTGTTTTTCGTTAAAAGAAAAGAAATTACCCATAATTTACCAGCTTACTTTAAATATCTCATGAGTACTACCATCATTACGGCTTTGAATTAACACTACATCAACTTCTACTCCATACATCTTACCTAACCCATGCATCAATCCTCTCACAAACTCTTGCAACCCTTCTCGTTTAGAAAAATAATGTACCTGAATAGCATTTTCTTCTAAATCACTAACTTTAAACTCGGGCGGTGTTAATTTAGGATACATTAACATAATTCGGTTATGAAACAGCGGAAGATTTACCAGAAACTCTCTCAAATTATTTCCACCCGCTTCCATCAAACCTCCATATTTTTCCTTTCCTGTTTTTAAAATCCACCACTCACCAAAAGCTTGCAAAACTTCACCTACAGAAATACCTAATACTTCTGAAGCTGCTCCGGCTAATTTGTACGTTATATCATCATCATAAGGTTCATTACTTAAGAAAAACTCTATATCAACTGCGCTTTTTTCTTTTACAGCCTCCCACTTATCTTCTCCAAAAGTTTCAGTTATAAGGTCTTGAATAGCTTTGTTTACGATACCGTACATAGTTTATTTTTTTAATTGTTATTAATCCTCATAAAAAGAAGTAATTGTCATAGTTTGATTGTGTAGCTGACAGTCACCTCCTTCATTAAAAGGTGAAATTTCACCATACGAATAAAAACCAGCCAATATTGTTTCATTATTAAAAGAATTACTTACTGCTTTTACTTCTTCATCTATTTTTTCTCCCAAAACAAGTTTACGACCAACACAACTTATCAATATTGCCAAATCGGGTTGATTTTTGCGATTTACTGAAGTTTTAGAAGCCGCCTCAGAAGCCGCATTTGTTAATTTAGTAAAATTAGATTTCATAAATCTTACTTGTGAACCAACAGGAACATCACCAGCAAATGTCATACTCTTTTCCTCTTCATTAATAGATAAAATAGTACGAACAATAGGTTTACTAGCTCCTGGAATAACAACTGACAACGGGTATAAAAGTGCTGCACCTGGTAAATTTTTAGATTCAGGGCCTAAATATTTTTTATACAGCTCTAAAGCGTTTTGCCCTTCTAATTCAAACAACACATTGTCTGTAGATTTTGTTATTCTTTTTTCCAAGCCAAAAATATCCCAACCACCTTGAGAACCGTGTTCAACATTTAAGTTGTCTCCATAAAACCCTATAGCTATAATTTCACCTTCTTTAGGCTGTTTATTTAATCCTAAAAGTGTAGATTCAAAATTTGCCCCATCACCAGCAAGCCCACCTGTTATTAAAACATCTTCATTTACCTGTGTAGACAAACCCTTTACCAATTCACTTCCATTTACCAAACTCCCATCAGACAAGACCATTAAATAAGCTAAGTTTTCTTTGGGTATTTTTTTTACCAAACCAATACCAGCATTGTAACTAGTGTCAAAATCGTTGATATTAATCGTTTTTGCTTCCATTTTTGTTTTATCAAAACTTATAGCAACCGCAACTAAGGAATCACTATAAACATTATCTTGATAAATTTCGCCAGCCGTACTGCAAATTGAAATTTGAGCAGCAGGAAATTTGGTTTTAACAGTTGAATAAATGTCTTTATCTTCAAGCATTGTTTTAGAACCAAAACATAAAACCAACTGAGCTTTATCGTCATCCAATGATTGACTTTTTTGATGTTTTGTCCAAATGTTTTCAGTAAACTTATAAAGTGATGTATTCATAGTAATAGTATTTAACTAATGGGTTATTCATTAATCAAAATGTACAGTTAAAATTATACCAAAATAAAAACAAATTGTAACCGCTTATATTTTAGCACCTTAAAATAAATCTCTAATTCGTATTTTTTCCATTTTCAAGAAAATATTCCAAAATACGGAAAAACAACATTAAATCAACTCACCATCCTTTATCATTTTGTAAATAGTACTTTTACCAATATCTAAAGATTTGGCAGTCTCAATTACATCGTTGTTGTTTTTATTCAAATAATACTTTACTATGTCTCGAGTATGTTGTCTCAGTGTTTTTTTAACAAACAAAAATGCCTCACCATTGTTTGTTGACGTATAGGTGATGTCATTTTCAGTTATTTCATTATTTTCACAAATTACCGCAGCCAATTCAACCATTGCCTTCAATTCTCTTACATTTCCAGGATAATAGTATTGTAAAAGTTTTTCTTTTGCTTTTTTTGAAAAACCAATTACTCCCATATTATTTTCAGTCACAAAATCATTTAAAAAATGTTTTGAAAGAATTAAAATATCATTTCCCCTATCTCTTAAAGGAGGTAGCTCTATTGGCAACCCCATAATTCTAAAAAAAAGATCTTCTCTAAAGTTTCCTTTTTTCACTTCTTCTACAAGGTTTTTATGGGTCGCCACAATAATTCGAACATCTAATTTTACATTTTCATTTCCACCTACTCTAATCAATTCTCTTTCTTGTAAAACACGAAGCAACTTAGATTGAAGCCCTAAACTAAGTTCAGAAATTTCATCTAAAAAAATAGTTCCTCCATTGGCTTCTTCAAACTTACCAATTTTACGTGAAACAGCACCCGTAAAAGCGCCCTTTTCATGTCCAAAAAGATCACTTTCTATTAACCCTTCTGGAATTGCAGACATATTAACTGCCACAAAATTCTTTTTCTTTCTAACACTATTATAATGAATTGCTTTTGCAACCAATTCTTTCCCTGTTCCTGTTTCTCCTGTTATAGAAATATTGATATTGGTTTTAATAGCCTTTTCCATCAGCTTAAAAATATCCATCATGGCATTACTTTGACCAATAATTGACTTATTAAATGAATATTTCTGACCTAATTCTTCTCGCAAAAACTCAACTTCTTTTTTTAATATTTGAGTTTCACGCAAACGCAACACACTATTCCACAATAAATCTTTTGTTGAATCATCTTTTATCAAATAATCTTTCACCCCCATCTTAAGAAGGTTTACCGCAACAGCAATATCTTTTTGCCCACTAATAATAATAACAGGTATATCTGGGTCAGTTTCTTTAATTTTTTGATAGAGTTTATCACCTGTGATATCTGGTAACGAAAAATCGATTGTAATTAAATCTGGTTGAGTCCACATTTTGGAAAGACACTCTTTCCCTGTTGGAAACAACGAAACCTTATAATCTGGATTCAGACTAAGATGGTAACGTAATATTTCACCGTACCAAGGATCATCTTCAACTATAAATATATTGTATTCAACCATAAAAAAAGTTTAAAATGATGTGATTGATTTTAAAAATCGTTATTTGAAAAACAAATAACACTGCAATATAAAAAATATTTCCGAAATATAGACAATTTTAGGAAAAATACTATTTTTAAGTATAAATGGTACGAAATAGCAAACAATTAGCATATTTTTAGGTTAAAAAAAATTCCAAATTTTGTAATACCTGACGTAAATCTGAAACATGAAAAAAATAATATTTTTTAAACAGCTGATTTTCAAGCGTTTAAAATTGTTGTTTTTTCAAACAATATTAGTACATTTAATAGACAATAATTAACCATTAAAAAATAAAATATTATGAAAATCGCAATTGTTGGAAGTGGATACGTTGGACTTGTAACTGGTGCTTGCTTTTCTGAAGTAGGTATTAATGTTGTTTGTGTTGACATTGATAGTAAAAAAATTGACAATCTAAATAATGGAATTATACCAATTTACGAACCTGGATTGGAAGAAATGATAGTTCGTAATATGAAAAAAGACCGTTTAAATTTTACAACAAATATTGCTGAAGCAATAAAAGAATGTCAAGTTCTTTTTATCTCAGTTGGAACACCACCTGATGAAGATGGAAGTGCCGACTTAAAATATGTATTATCAGTTGCGCGTGATTGTGGTAAAAACATGAATGATTATTTATTGGTAGTTACTAAAAGTACTGTACCTGTTGGCACTTCTGAAAAAGTAAAAAATGCCATTCAGGATGAATTAAATAAAAGAAATGTAAATATTGATTTTGATGTTGCTTCTAATCCTGAGTTTTTAAAAGAAGGTGCTGCCATTGCCGATTTTTTAAAACCTGACAGAATTGTGATTGGATTGAATAGTTCAAAAGCTGAAGAATTGATGAAAAGTTTATACAAACCTTTTACACTTAACGGCCACCCTGTTATTTTTATGGATATCGTTTCTGCAGAAATGACCAAATATGCCGCAAATGCAATGCTAGCTACAAAAATTAGTTTTATAAACGATATTGCAAACTTATGTGAAATTGTTGGCGCAGATATTAATTTGGTAAGAAATGGTATTGGCTCAGACTCTAGAATTGGAAATAAATTTATTTACCCTGGTATTGGTTATGGCGGATCTTGTTTTCCTAAAGATGTACAAGCATTGATAAGAACCGGCGGTGAATTTAATTACAACCTTAGAGTTCTTAAAGCTGTAGAGGAAGTTAATAAAGATCAAAAATTAGTTATTTTTAATAAAATAAATAAATTTTTTGAAGGAGATTTAGCAGGAAAGACAATTGCATTATGGGGTCTCTCATTTAAACCTCAAACAGATGATATGCGCGAAGCTCCATCATTAATTATTGTTAAAAAACTATTAGAAGCTGGTGCTATTGTAAAAGTATACGATCCTGTAGCAATGGAAGAAGCTAAACACCATTTTGCCGATAGCGTTTCTTATTATAAAGATCAATATGAAGCATTAATTGACGCCGATTGTTTAGCGATACTTACAGAATGGCCAGAGTTTAAAATTCCTAACTTTAAAATAATACATAAATTATTAAATACCCCTACAATATTTGATGGAAGAAATATTTATGATAAAGATGAAATGAAACAATATGGTTTTAACTATTACTGTATTGGAGTTGACACAGCAAAAACCAAAATTCCCGCTACTTCAATTAATTAAAAATAGTTAGAAATCTTATAAAAATTAATCAAACTTTATTATAAAACACCATGACACATAAAAAAATTCTTATTACTGGAGGTGCTGGATTTGTTGGATCCCACCTATGCGAACGCTTATTAAATGAAGGTAATGAAGTTTATTGTCTCGATAATTTTTTTACTGGGCAAAAACAAAACATTGTACATTTATTAGACAACCCTTATTTTGAATTAATAAGACACGATGTTACAGCTCCGTACTTTATTGAAGCTGACGAAATTTACAACCTTGCTTGTCCTGCTTCACCAATACATTATCAACACAACCCCATAAAAACGGTAAAAACCTCAGTTATGGGATCTATTAATATGTTAGGATTAGCAAAAAGAATAAATGCCAAAATATTACAAGCTTCTACTAGTGAAGTTTATGGTGATCCACAGGTTCACCCTCAACAAGAATCTTATTGGGGACATGTAAATCCTATTGGAGAACGCTCTTGTTACGATGAAGGGAAACGTTGTGCCGAAACCTTGTTTATAGATTACCACAAACAAAATAAGGTTAAAATTAAAATTATTAGAATATTTAATACTTATGGCCCACGAATGCACCCTAATGATGGCAGGGTAGTTTCTAACTTTATTGTGCAAGCCTTACAAAATCAAGATATCACAATTTATGGAGAAGGACAACAAACCAGAAGTTTCCAATATGTTGATGACTTGGTAGAAGGCATGATTAAAATGATGGCTTCACCAGATCAATTTATAGGACCTGTAAACATGGGTAATCCAAATGAGTTTACCATTCTTGAATTGGCTGAAAAAGTAATTAAACTTACTGGATCAAAATCAAAATTAATATTTAAACCATTACCTTCTGACGATCCAATGATGAGACAACCAGATATTTCTTTAGCTAAAAAAGAACTTAATTGGGCACCTAAAATACAACTAGAAGAAGGTTTAACAAAAACCATAGAATTTTTTAAATCAGTTATTTAATTCAATAAAACTCATTTATAAATAATAACAGACCTAAAATATCATTCCATAATTAATGAAATATTTCCTTAATTATGGAATGATAAAAACAAAAAACTTAATACCTCAAAAAGAATACATATGGACTTAACACCAAATTCAAATCTACCTCAAGATGAGCTATACGACCTTAAATTAATTAACCAAATGTGTAGAGGTAATCAAGAACAGGTTGTTAAAATAGTGAATGTTTTTGTGGAAGAAATAACACAATCTATTGAAGAAATTAAAGCTGCTTTTTCTGAAAAAGACTTTTCAGCCTTAAAAAAACTAACACATAAAATTAAACCCACATTAACATACTTTGGCGCTCCACAAGCACAACAAAAATTACTTCTAATAGACACGCTATTATTGCAGAATTTTGAAATAAAAGAGCTAGAGGTAGAATTAACAAAATTTATAAGTCTATCTGAAGAAGTTATTGAAAAATTAAAAAATGATTTTAATATAAATAAATAATAAGATTATGAAGAAAAAAATATTAGTAGTAGACGACGAATTAAGCATTTGCCTTTTACTTGAAAATTTTCTTTCAGAAAGCTATGAAGTTGTTTCAATTAATAACGGATTAGAAGCGTTGGAATGGCTAGAAGGCAATCTTCCAGACCTAATACTTAGCGACATTCAAATGCCTGAAATGGATGGATATGATTTTTTGGTAAACGTTAGAAAAAGAGGTTTTACCAAACACACACCTATTATAATGTTATCTGCAAGATCTGAAAGTAAAGAGCGTATTAAGTCTTACAAACTTGGAGCACAAGATTATTTAACAAAACCTTTTAACCCTGAAGAGCTTGAAGAACTGGTTAAAAAAAACCTTTTTCCAATTCATTATGCAATAGAATGGTAATTTGCTAACAACATCAATCAATTTATTCAAACCAAAAATTAATATGAATTCATCTTTAAAAATATTATACATAGGAAACGAAAATGATTCGTCAGAAAAGTTAAAACAAGATGAAAATTTTGAATTAACAGTTGTTCACAATAACCTTAACGCAGTAAATTATCTAAACTCAAACCAAAAACCTGATGCCATTATTTGCGATTACAACCTTACAGGCAGCAATGGAATGTTTTTATTTGATTGGATAAGAGAGCGCGGTGAATTTAACGCTACACCTTTTATACTTTTAACTCAAGAATTTAGTCAGGATCTATTCAAATTAGCTTTCAAAAAACGAGTGGATGATTTTTATGTTATCTCACCTTCTTTATCAGAAAATCTAATAACAAGACTTCCTTTTCTTTGTAAATATAAAAATAGTTTAAAAGATAAAAATGTAACCAACAAAAAACCACAGGTATACAAAATGCCCTTATCAAAAAGACTTTTTGATATTTTTGTTGCCAGCTCAGTACTTTTAGTAGCTTCACCATTTTTACTATTAATTATTTTGGCAATTAGGTTAGAGTCTAAAGGAAAAGTTTATTACATATCTAAAAGAGTTGGACGTAAAACATTTGATTTTTACAAACTTCGCTCCATGAGAACTGGTTCTGATGAATTATTAAAAAAATTAGCAAAAGAAAAAAATCAATATAAAACAGAAACCAAAAGTGAAACATTAGAAACAACTTGCCCTAGATGCAACGCATTGCCAGAAGGCGAAACATGTTCTCCATTAATGTATATAGACACACATCAAATTTGTGATTATTGGTATAATGTTCAAAAAATTGAAGCAGCTAATAACAGCTCTACTTTTGTTAAAATTTTAGACGACCCTAGAGTTACCAAAGTTGGTAAATTTATTAGAAATACCAGTATAGATGAATTACCACAACTAATTAATGTATTAAAAGGAGATATGTCTATTGTTGGAAACAGACCTCTACCTGTATACGAAGCTGAATTGCTTACTGCAGACACACTATCAAAACGATTTTTAGCCCCTCCAGGAATTACAGGTCTTTGGCAAGTAGAATTAAGAGGAAAAGGAGGCGTTATGTCTGAAGAAGAAAGAATGCGATTAGACAATGAATATGCAGATCATTTTGAAGGTGATAATTATTCATTTTGGTACGATATAAAACTAATTTTACGCACCATACCTGCCCTACTTCAATCAGGTTCAGTTTAACCAAATACAATATTATTGAATTATTAAACAATGAAAAAAATTTCAAAAAATATCTTCTTTATCATTTTTAATTGCTGTTTTGCAGCTGTAACATTAGCGCAAACAAGTGACATAAAAGATATGCCCAAAGAAATTCTTCTTCCTCCACTTGATGATTTAATTGAGGCCGCAATTCAACACAATCCAACTGTTGAGTTTAGAAGATTAGGCATTGAAAGGACAGAATCTTTGGTAAAATCAGAACGAAATTACTGGACACGAAATTTTGGATTGCAGGCAGATGCCGAATATGGAAACCTTAACAATAGCTCATACAGTGTAGAGGCTGGAGATTCTAACCTTCTTTCAACCTCAACAACTCAATTTAATTATGGTGTTGGCGTATATCTTAAGTTCCCAATTTTTGATATTGTAAACAGAAAAGATCAAATTAAACAAGCCCAACTTGAAGTAGATCAAGCTAAAAGTATGGAAGAAGGCATGAAAAATGAAATACGCCAATTGGTTATTAAACAATATCAGGAAATTATATTAAAACAAAAATTATTAAGCATAAAATCTCAAAACTTAGGAAATGCAAAAGTGAACATGGAAATGGTAGAAAAAGAGTTTAGAAATGGTGTAATTCCAATTTTAGAATACACACGTATTTCAGATATAACTTCAAAAATAGAATCCGAATTTGAAACAGCTAAATCAGAATATTTTTTAGCTAAAAAATTACTTGAAAACACCGTTGGATTCACATTAGACAATTCAAATTAAAAAAATGAAAATAATTGAACTTATAAGATTGATATTAAAAAATTTGGCCCTATTAATTTTAGTGCCTTTTTTACTTGCTCTATTGGTTTTAATACTAACAAGTAAACCCAATTTTGAATATTCATCAGAAACTATGCTATATACTGGTCTTGCAACAGGATCATCTATAGAAATGGATAAAACCTTCAATTATTTTGCTACAAATATTGCCTTTGATAATTTAATAAACATCATCAATTCAAGAGAAACTCAAGAAGAAGTTGCAATAAGACTATTAACACTTCATCTTATGCTACCTGAAGCAAACCCAAAATATATTTCAAAAAAATTATATGATGAGTTTAAACTAAAAATACCAAATGACTTAAGCAGTTACATTGAAACTGGCTACAATAATTCTTCACCTATACTTGATTCAATATTAATAAATGAATCAATAAATCTCATATTACCTCCTGAGATAAACCGTTACAACTACGAAAAAACTGTCGAAAATTTAACAAATTTAATGAAAAGCAGTAACGACAATTTTGTGTATGAGATTCTTAATTATGATGATGACGATCATTATTCGCTTAAAGTACTATCAAGTATTAAAGCACAAAGAATTAACAGTAGTGATTTAATTAAATTAAGTTATACCGTTAACGACCCAGGTATTTGCCAGCAAACACTTGCTATTTATAATGATGTTTGTATAAAAAATTATAAAAACATAAAAGAAAACAGGTCAGATGCAGTTGTAAAATATTTTGAAGAACAATTAGAACTTGCCAGAACTGCCCTAAAGGAAGCTGAAGACAAACTATTAGAGTTTAACAAGTCTTACAAAATTATCAACTATTACGAGCAAAGTAAGGCTGTTGCTGTAGTTAAGGAAGATATGGAAGTTGATTACAACAACAAAAAAGCACAACTTGCAGGAACACAAGCCGCTACCAAAAGGCTTGAAGAAAATTTAGAAATTCGTCAACAAATTCAACACGAAAACAATATAGTAATTGAGAAAAAAAGAAAATTAGGAGAACTTAATTACCAAATTGCTTTATTAGATCCACAAACCAGCGCTAGTACTAACGAGCAAACTCTTGCATTATTAAATAAATTAAAACAACAACAAGAAACTTTAGACAACGAAATTAAGGAAAGTATAAATAAAAAATACAAATACGAAAATTCAATTGACGGAGTTCCAATTAACAAAGTACTTCCTGATTGGATAAACAATGTTGTTGAAGCTGAAAATCTGAAGGCAAAGATTGATGTAATGGATCAACAGAATAAAAAATTTGAAGAACAATATGCCACTTACGCACCTGCCGGCGCAAATATTAAAAGAATTGAACGAGAAATTTCAGTTTCAGAACAAGGGTATTTAGAAATTCTTCATGGTTTAAATCTTGCAAAATTAAAATTACAAGACAACGAATTGTCATCTAACTTAAAAACAATTGACCCACCATATTATCCATTATCTCCAAACCCAACTAAAAGAGCTATACTTATTATTGCCGCAGCATTTTTAGGTGGTATTTTAATTTTGGCTACTATTTTGGTTATGGAATTTTTTGATGAAACTTTAAAAAATCCTAAAAAAGCTAGTAAAATTTTAGGTTTACCTGCCTTAGGAATGATGCCAAAAATGATATTAGATCCAGGAAGCATACAATTACCCTATGTACAAAAAAGGTTAATTGAAATAATTACGCAAAATATAACCCAATTTTTCAGCACGCATTCTTCAGAAAATAAAATAAAAACCATAGCAGTATTTAGCACTCAAAAAAAAGAAGGAAAAACTGTTTTAGCAGGAAACATTGCTAAAACCTTAAAATCGGAAGGAAAAAAAGTATTATTTCTTAATTTTTCTGGCAAACAAGAGCCACTAAAACAACAAGGTAAATTTTCTTTCATCAACAAAATTTTAGGATATTCAGACCCTAGGGTAGATATTAACAATCCGTTTTTAGCAGAAGTTTCTAGCTATTTAGAACCTGCGGAATTTCACACCATTCCAATTGATGAAAAGTTTTATCAAGCAAAAAGCTATACAGATATTATTGAGCAAAATAATATAAAACTTGATTTTACACCAGATTTTGTAATTATTGAATTACCTGCTTTAATTTATAATAATTACCCTGCAGAATTGATGTCTCAAACAGATTTAGACATCCTAATTTGCAGAGCTAACAGGGTTTGGACAGAAGCAGACCAAACTGCTCTAAGCAATTTATTAGAAACTGCTGCATCTAAAATTAACTTTATTGTAAACGGTTCCAATATCAACGAAGCTGAATCTATATTAGGAGATTTACCAAAAAAGAGAAGCAATTTCAGAAAAAAAATTAAAACAATTTTCAAGTTTCAATTTTTTAATAAAAACGAAATTTAACAACCAAATTAATGAAAAAGCTCAAAAAAATTGTACGCGAAGATAATTTCTTGTCATTGACAGGAAATGTTGTGATTGCAATTTTAGGCATTGGCGGTTTTGCGTTATTAGCAAGAAGTTTGTCTTTAGACGTTTTTGGCGAATGGGTTTTATTTGTTACAGCAGGATCTTTTGTTGAAATGTTTCGGTTTGGAATTACAAATACCGGATTAATACGATACCTGTCTGGAGCCGATGACGATTCTCGAATTAAATTAATAGGTTCTAATGCTTTAATTGGTTTAGGCGCTACAATAGCAATCGCTCTAATTCTAATTGTTTGCAATACGATTTTTAATGAAGCCATTCAAAACTCTGGCTATGGTATATTTTTCACCTGGTATCCTTTATTGGCTTTTTTAAACTTACCATGGAATAACGCTTTGGTTGTATTACAAGCAGACAGAAAATACGCCCAAATTTTAGCACTCAAATCAATAAATAGCGGATTCTTTTTCTTGGTAATTCTAATAAATTTTACAATGTTAGATCTAACTCTTACACAATTAGTAATAGCACTACTTATTATTAATGCCGTTACTTCTTTAATGAGTGTTGTTTTAGGTTGGGATGGAATTCAATTGATTACCAAAGCAACTAAAGAAACCAACAAAACATTATTACACTTTGGAAAATACACCACGTTTACACTTATAGGAACCAATTTATTACGCAGTGTAGATACATTAATTTTAAGTTTAAGTCCGTTAGGAAATGCTGCCGTAGCACTTTATAGCATTCCTTTAAAACTTACCGAATTACAACAAATACCCTTACGCAGTTTTGTTGCAACAGCGTTTCCTAAAATGTCAAAAGCTAGTGTTCAACACAAAATTGAAGAAGTTAAAAGTTTGTTTTACGTGTATTCAGGCGCATTGTCGTACTTATTTGTTTTTATCAGTTTATTCACCTTTGTATTTGCTGAATTTTTTGTTTTCATACTTTCAGGAAATCAATATTTAGAAACAGATCCTGTTACCGGATTTAATGTGGTTGATATTGTTCGCGTGTTTTCAATTTACGGATTACTATTGCCAATAGACCGTATGACAGGTATTGGATTAGACAGTGTAAACAAGCCTAATATCAATGCTATAAAAGTATTTGTGATGTTAATTGCCAATGTAATAGGAGATTTAATAGCCATATTTATTTTTAAATCGCTAATTATGGTTGCAATAGCTTCCATCGTATTTACAATAATAGGAATTTGGATGGGAATGTATTTTTTAAACAAAGAATTGTCCTTGTCTTTCAAAGAAATTTTCACAAGCGGAATTATATTTTATGTATCACTATTTAATAAGGCAACAGGAAATAGATACAAACGCTTTGTTAAAATTGAAGAGAATCATTAACTATGGCCGAAAACTTCAACATAAACCCTTTTAATAGCTATTCTGGTTCAGAAAATTTAACAAAACCAGTAAATATGTTATTGTTATTTGCTGCTGTGGCCTTTTTTGCAATTATTATAGCCAAATTAAAAATTATTGGCGTTGGATTGTCTCTTGCCATTTTTGGCGGACTAGGCTATTTTTATTATTTGTTTAAGTATCCTATTATTGGTTTTTACACTGCAATTGCCTTAAACTTTGTATTGATTGGTTTAGGTAGATATGTTAAAGGGTTGCCTCTAGGTTTTGGAATAGACGGCATACTTGTTTTAACTTATTTAGCTTTAATTATGAATAAGTTTAGAACTGGTATTGATTGGTCTCCAGCTAAAAAAGATGTTACCTTACTGGTAGCTATATGGTTTGGGTATAGTATTTTTCAATTAGCAAATCCAGAAGCCAGAAGTGTTGCTGCTTGGGTTTCAGGAAGAGGTATTGGTTTATATCCTTTTTTGTTTGTTCCGCTTACTTTGTATTTTATAAATACTGAAAAAAAACTAAATTATTTCTTCTATATATGGGCCTTTTTTTCAATTCTTGGCACATTAAAAGGAATCATGCAAATGACTATGGGAGTAGACTTTGCAGAACAAGAATGGTTAAACGAAGGTAGCTACAAAACTCATATTTTATTTGGTAAATTAAGGGTATTCTCGTTTTACAGTGATGCAGGTCAATTTGGAGCAAACCAAGGATATACAGGTGTTGTTTTTTTAATTTACGCCATGTCTCAGAAAAAATTTCTCTATAAATTATTTTTCATTTTTGTTGGTCTTTTTGGAATATATGGCATGGTGATTTCTGGTACGCGAGGTGCATTAGCCGTTCCAATTGTTGGTTTTATGGCTTATTTTGTACTAAGTAAAAACATAAAAGTTCTTAGTGTAGGTTTTGCTTTTTTAATTGTTGTTTTTATCTTCTTCAAATACACATCTATTGGTCAAGGAAATGCTCAAATTCGAAGAATGCGAACCGCCTTTGACCCAAATGATGCTTCATTACAAGTAAGACTCGATAATCAAAAAATTCTAAAAAATTATTTAGCATCAAGACCCTTTGGAGGAGGTATTGGTCATGGCGGTACAAAAGCACAACGTTATTTACCCCATGCATTTCTTTCAAATGTTGCAACAGATAGCTGGTATGTATTAATTTGGGTAGAGCAAGGTATTGTTGGTTTATTACTGCATTTAGCAATACTTTTTTATGTAATGGCTAAAGCAAGCCTTATTGTGATGTTTAAAATTAAAAACACCTATTTAAACTATAAAATAGCTGCATTAATTGCCGGAATGGCAGGTATTATGGTTGCATCATACGGAAATGCCGTTTTAGGTCAAATGCCAACCGCTATGTTATTTTACGCATCTATGGCAATTGTTTTAAATTCAGATGTTCTTGAAAAATCTTCTGAAAACACAGAACAAAAAACATTAGAATAGTAATAGTTAAAAAGCAAATAAAACAATTTATAAAATATTAAAACTCCTGTTATGAATTATCGAAATATTAGAGAACTAAACAATGTAGTACTTAAAAAACTTAGTATAATTCCACGTGATTTTGACTTAATTGTTGGAGTTCCAAGAAGTGGTATGTTACCTGCTAATTTATTATCATTATACCTTAACAAACCCTACACAGACATACATTCATTTTTGAATGGACATATCTACAAAGCGGGTGCAAGAAGTCAATTTTTTGAAGGAGATGGACTTAAAAAAGTGTTAGTGGTAGATGACAGTATTGCTTCTGGCTCGGCAATGATCGAATGCAAAGAAACTTTAAAACATTTAGAATCTAAATTCGATATAAAGTATTGTGCTATTTATGTGATTCCTGGCAAAGAAAAAATGGTAGACTATTATTTTGAAGTAGTGCCGTTACCAAGATATTTTCAATGGAATATTTTAAACCATACTTCTTTAGAAAAAGCTTGTTTTGATATTGATGGTGTTTTATGCCCTGATCCTTTACCAGAACAAAACGATGATGGTGAAAAGTATATTGATTTTATTTTAAACGCGCCGCCATTGTTTATTCCGGGTAGTAAAATAGGTACCATTGTAACTTCTCGCCTAGAAAAATACCGTAAAGAAACTGAAACTTGGCTAAAAGCCAACAACATAAAATACAACGATCTTGTAATGCTTGATTTGCCTGATATGAAGGCAAGACAAAAAGCAAACAATCACGGAGGGCATAAAGCCAAAGCTTACATGTCTAAACCTTATGTGCTTTTTGTTGAAAGTGAAATCACTCAAGCAATACAAATAAATCAAATATCAAAAAAGCCTGTTTTATGCACCGCAAATTTTGAAATGATTTACGATTCTGAATCTTTTATGTACAACCTTAAAAGTGGTAAGCACATTCCCTTCTTAAGAAAATATGCTTTAAAAGTTCGGGATAAATTAAGATCCATGAAAAAATAAAGTACTATTTATTTCGGATAGCAGCCTAAATTTTCATCAACAATAAACCCTAAAAAATATGCTAATATTCAATACAGTTCAAATCATTATTCTAATTCTAATAGGTTTAGCTACCCTATATATTTTTGTATTTTCAATTGCAGGATTATTTTACAAGCAAAAAAAATACAAATCTACTGGTGAATTGAAAAAAATTGCCGTATTAATTCCTGGATATAAGGAAGACGAAGTTATTATTGAAGTAGCCAATGCTGCCTTACAGCAAAATTACCCTTCAAATCTTTATGACGTTGTAATTATTGCCGATTCATTTTTAGAAGAAACCCTCAATGAATTAAAAACACTTCCTCTAAAACTAATTGAAGTTAGTTTTGAAAAAAGTACAAAATCGAAAGCTTTAAACAAAGCAATGGCTACATTGACTGACAAATACGATATTGCTGTTATTTTAGATGCTGATAATTTAATGGAGGCTGATTTTTTAAAAAAAATAAACACCTCTTTTGAACAAGGTTTTATAGCCGTGCAAGGTCACCGAACAGCAAAAAACATGAACAATTCTTGGGCAATTTTAGATGCTGTTAGTGAAGAAATTAACAATCACATTTTTAGAAAGGGTCATATTGTATTAGGACTTTCTTCAGCAATAATTGGGTCGGGAATGGCATTTAAATACGATTTTTTCAAATCTTTAATGTCAACCGTAAAAGCTGTAGGTGGTTTTGATAAAGAAATTGAATTAAAAATGTTGAAGGATGGTTATAAAATTGCATACCTTAATGATGCTATGGTTTATGACGAAAAAATTCAAAAAGCAGAAGTTTTTGGAAATCAGCGAAGACGTTGGTTATCTGCTCAATTGCATTATTTTAGAAAGGACTTTTTTAGTGCTTTAAAAGATCTTTTTCTTAAAGGAAATATCGACTATTTTGACAAGGCAATTCAATTTATTCAACCACCAAGAGTCTTATTGTTAGGAAGCGTTATTATTTTTGGAGTCTTTTTTACGGTAAGCAATTATTTATTAAATAATGAAACTGCTTTTTCAATAGGTTGGCTTATTGTGGCTATCGCCTGTGTTTTATCTTTTTTATTTTCAATACCAAGATCACTATATAATAAAAAAACACTAAAAGCTGTAGCTAGCTTACCCAAAGGAATGCTTATGATGCTGCTTTCATTACTAAGAATAAAAGGAGCTAACAAAAAATTTATTCACACCAAACACAGTTCAAATACATAAAAAATTAATTATAAAAAAAGCTTCAAAAGGTCAAACTGTAAAGCTCCCAAAAACAATAATTAATTAAATATATACCTCAAAAAATAAAAGATATGAAAATAGGAATTGAAGGACAACGACTTTTTCGCAAGAAAAAACATGGTATGGATATGGTTGCTTTGGAGTTGATAAGAAATCTTCAGGTAATTGATACAAAAAATGAATATTATATTTTTGTAAAACCCGACGAAGATAATACTGTTTTAAAAGAAACTTCAAATTTTAAAATTATTGAATTAGACGGTGGCCCATACCCTACTTGGGAGCAGTTTGCATTGCCTAAAGCTGCTAAAAAATACGGTTGTGATATATTGCACTGCACAAGTAATACGGCTCCAATTTCAACCAACATCCCTTTAATTACAATACTACATGACATTATTTATATGGAAAGTAGCTATTATAAAATATTAACAGGAAGCGCAACTCCTTATCAAAAATTTGGAAATGCCTATCGCAAATTAATTGTGCCTCGTGTAGTTAAAAACAGCGACAAAATTGTTACCGTTTCTCATTTTGAAAAAAATAGAATTGCTGAGTTTTTTGGTATGGAAGGTGACGAACATTTAACCGCAATTTACAATGGTGTAAGTACCCATTTTAAACCAATTACTGATAACAATGAATTAAAAAGAGTCAAAGAAAAATACCATTTACCAGATAATTTTTTCTTTTTTCTTGGCAATACAGATCCTAAAAAAAATACCAAAGGAACCTTAAAAGCTTTTTCTGATTTTTTAAAACAAAGCAACTCTGATTATAAATTGGTGATGTTAGATTACGACACCAATGAACTAGAAAAATTACTTGATGAAATTGGCGACAAACAACTTATCAATCATATTGTTTTAACTGGCTATGTTATCAATACAGATCTACCTGCAATTTATTCGTTGTGCGCTATTTTCTTATATCCATCTCTGCGCGAAAGTTTTGGTATTCCTATGTTAGAAGCAATGTCATGTGGCGTTCCTGTAATCACTTCAAACACATCATCAATGCCTGAAGTTTCTGGCAATGCTGCACATATTATCGACCCATATAAACCTGAAGAAATTACAGAAGGTATCATTAAAATTCTTTCAGAAAAAGACTATGCAGAAAATTTATGTGAAAAAAGCTTGGAACGAAGCAAACTATTTTCTTGGGAAAATATGGCAAAAGAGTATTTAAAACTATACCAACTTATTCATCTTGAACATTCTAAAAAATAATTTACTATGATAAAAGATAAAAATATTATTTGTATTTCTCAAACAACGTGGCACGGAGAATTTACAAAATCTACCGTTCAATTGTTATCTCTTTTAGCTGAACACAATAACGTATTTTTTGTTGAGTATCCATTTACGTTGAAAGATGTTGTTATGAGCTTATTGGGAAAACAAAAAGCCCAAGTTGGCAGAATGCTAGGCCTTAAAAGTAGAATTATAGATGAAAAAACTGAAAACGGAGACATTGTTAAGCATCTTGTAATGCCTCCTGTTCTTCCTGTTGATTTCCTAAAAAACAAAGCTGCTTTTAATTTTTTTTTCGGAATTAACACCTATTTGTACAAACGCCAATTATTGAAAGTTATAAAAAAATATTCACTTTCAAATACCATAATCATGACTGCTTACAACCCAATGTACGGACTTCCTATGATTGGGCAACTTCAAGAGTTTTTGAATGTTTACTACTGTTATGATGGTATGGATACCAGAAGACATCAATCCCGTATTTTTAATATTGAAAAAGAATTTTGTAGCAAAGTTGACGGGATTATTACTACTTCCGATTTTTTAAATTCAGAAAAGAAAAAGCTAAATAACAATAGTTTTGTTGTAAAAAACGGTGTTGATTATAAGCTATTTGTGCCTTTTGCAAAAAAATCAGTTTCAAAAAGTACGTCTCCAAAAAAGATAGGCTACATAGGAACTTTAGACCAACGATTTGACATAGATATGGTTGAACATTCTGTTAAAGAACTACCTGATGTACTCTTTGAATTTACAGGATATTTGCTAAATAACGCTATTGTTGATCGTTTATCTAAATACCCAAATGTTTCATTTTTTGATCCAATTAAAGCAAATGAAGTTCCTAAATTATTAGCAAAATACGACTTAGGTATTATTCCATATATTATGGATGAAGTCAATAAAAATATTTATCCGTTAAAAATTAATGAATACCTAGCTGTTGGAGTTCCAGTTGTTATGACTGCTTTTGCCAATTTAACCGATTTTACAAACATTGTTCAAGTTGCCAATACAAAAGAGCAGTTTAAAGAACATATTTTAAATGAGCTAACCAACGATACCGATGCATTAATAAAAGAAAGAATTGCTTTTGCCAAACAAAATTCTTGGGAAGGAAGAGCTGTAGAGTTTGGAAATATACTAGAGAAATTTTACAACGAAAAATCTCAAGCATCTTTATTGAAATAAAAAAACTAAAATCAACCCTTATGGAAGCATTAAAAATCATTTTTTGGATATTATTATTTATAGCTTTTTACACCTACGTTGGATACGGAATATTATTATTTGTTATTATTAAAATCCGTAGGTTTTTAAACATTGGTAAAAAAGTAGCAATAGACCCTAATTACGAACCCGAAGTTACGTTGTTTATAGCGGCCTATAATGAAAAAGATTATGTGGAAGCTAAAATGAAAAACTCTTTAGAATTAGATTATCCTAAAGAAAAACTAAACATTGTTTGGGTTACAGATGGTTCTGATGATGGTACGCCAGATTTATTAAAAGGATACCCTAACACAACGGTACATCATTTAGATGCCCGAAATGGAAAAATTGGAGCTATGAATCGCGGAATGGAGTTTGTTAAAACACCTATTGTTATTTTTAGCGATGCCAACACCAATCTTGGAAAAGAATCTGTTAGACGTATTGTAAACCTTTTTGGCAATAAAAAAGTAGGTTGTGTTTCTGGTGAAAAAAGAATTATTAACAAAGAAAGTGACGTTGCATCTGGCGCAGGCGAAGGCTTGTATTGGAAATACGAATCTGCCTTAAAAAAATGGGATGCTGAATTGTACTCGGTAGTTGGTGCTGCAGGTGAATTATTTGCCATTAGAACAGATTTATACCGCCATGTTGAAAAAGATACCTTATTAGATGACTTTATCATTTCATTAAGAGTAGCGCAAGATGGTTACACAATTCAATATGATCCTGAAGCATATGCTATTGAAACAGCTTCAGCAAATGTAAAAGAAGAATTAAAACGTAAAATTAGAATTTCCGCAGGCGGAATTCAGTCTGTAGTTAGGTTAAGTTCATTGCTTAATATTTTTAAATATGGCACACTTTCATTTCAATATATTTCACATCGCGTATTAAGATGGACACTTACACCTTTATGTTTGCTGTTACTAATTCCTATTTCATTTGTATTGGCTTATAACGAAGGAATTTTTGATTTTGGATTGTATTCAGTTTTATTTTGGTTACAAATGCTTTTCTATATTGCAGCCTTAACAGGTTGGTTTTTAGAAAACAGATCTACACGAATAAAAATATTATTTGTACCGTATTACTTTTTTATAATGAATTTATCTGTAGTACTTGGTTTTTTTAGATATATGAAAAAATCACAATCGGTAAACTGGGAACGTGCAAAACGTGCTGCTTAATTTTTTTTAATTTGAAAATATAAATCATTAATTGACCACTCTAATTAAAATGAAAAAAATAAAATATATAGCAATTATAATTTGTTTTTTGATTTTAGCAAGAGTGGTTACTGTACTTGTGGTAAGAGCTCCATCGTACACTATTAAAACCAACGGTAAATTGTATATTGTTGATCAACTTAGCCAAGATATCAAACTATTTGATTTATTTCAGGGTAAAGAACTCATCGAATTTCCTATTGAACCTGGTATGCACGATATAGCTTCACTACCAAGCCAAAACAGGGTTGTTTTAACAAATTATGGCACTAAAACCCTTAAAGGAAATAGCGTAACTGTTATCAATACCAAAACTAATAAAGTTGAAAAAACAATATACCTAGAGAGCCGTTTAAGTCCGCATGGAGTTGTAGCTATTCCGTCAACAAATAAAGTTGGTTTAGTAACTGATGAAGGAAATTTTTTTTTGGTAGTAAATATAGAAACTGGTATTGTTGAAAAAAAGATTTTGATTCAACAACACGGAAGCCATCTTTTAGCAATCCATCCATATAAACCAATTGCATTTATTACCAACTCTTATGCAGGATCTGTAAGCGTTATTGATTTAGAATTGGATAAATTGATTGAAATTATTCCTTGTGGCAAAGGAACTAAAGGTATTGATATTACCAAAGATGGTTCTGAAGCTTGGGTAACAAACGCCAAAACAAACACCATAACAATCATAAATACAAATACTTACAAAATAACTAATACTTTAAACACAGGTAATGAACCTTTAATTTTAAAATTTTCTATTGATGGAAATTATTGTTTAGTAGTAAATGCCAATGATGGAAATATTTCTGTTTTTAACAGTCATTCAAAAAAAGAAATCAAAAAAATAAAATTACCCGGAAAAAATACCCTTGTTGAAAAAATACTTTACCACACACCTCACCCAGTCAATATTTTAAACCACCCCAATGGATTATATGCTTTTATTTCAAATTCCAATGCCAATAAAATTGAAGTTATAGACATGAAATTATTAGAACTTGTAAGCACAATTGGAACAGGTAAGTCACCTCACGGATTGGCTTTTATTGAGTAACATTTTAGGCTAACTGCTACAAATACATTACCGTTTTATTTACAAAAAAAGTAGGACGCTACCTAAATCATTAATAATATCAATTATTTTCTCTTCTTTTTAAATATTTTTTTACCATTGAAACTGTAATATTATTTGAATTAAAGATCAAATAATGCATCTAAATTGTTAATTCATAAAACAATTTAAAGAGCCTACTAACAATCTAATACTTAACCTAAAAAATGTTTTTAATTTAAAAATACTTGACATTTAAATTTTTTATATTACTTTTGTGTAATCGATTACATATTAAAACAACATTATGTCAACAACATACGAATCACGCTACGCATCAAGTCCAAAAGCTGTAAAATTATACGACACACAGCAATTAAGAGACGAATTTTTAATTGACAACTTAATGGAAGTAGGTAAAATTAACCTTACTTATTCACATTACGACAGGTATATTGCTGGGTCGGCAGTGCCATTAGAGCCTTTAACGCTAGAAACTATTGATCCTTTAAAAGCTGAATATTTTTTAGAAAGAAGAGAAATTGGAATTATCAATGTTGGAGGAAACGGAACTGTTGAAGTAGAAGGCGAAGTTTACGAGTTAGGCTTAAAAGATGCTTTGTACATTGGAAGTGGTAATAAACAAGTTGTTTTTAAAAGTAACGATGCTAAAAATCCAGCAAAATTTTATTTAAATGCTGCGCCAGCACATAAAAACTTTCCTACAAAAAAAGTAAGCAAGGCAGAAGCTAATAAAATTGAATTGGGTTCTTTAGAAACTGCAAATCACCGTACTGTAAACCAAATGATTATTGGAGGTATTGTAACAACTTGTCAGTTACAAATGGGGATGACCGAACTAAAAACAGGTAGTGTTTGGAACACCATGCCAGCACACGTGCACGATCGTAGAATGGAAATCTATTTTTATATGGATATTCCAGAAAATCAAGCGGTTTGTCATTTTATGGGAGAACCACAAGAAACACGTCATATTTGGATGAACAATGATCAGGCAGTAATCTCACCACCTTGGTCAATTCACTCAGGATCAGGAACTTCAAACTATACTTTTATTTGGGGTATGGCAGGAGAAAACTTGGATTACAACGATATGGATGTAGCAAAAATAACAGATTTAAGATAATTAATAAAAAATAAAATTATGTCAATTAACCTTTTTGATTTAACAGGTAAAACAGCACTAATTACAGGTGGAGTTCATGGACTTGGAATGGCAATGGCCAAAGGTCTTGGACAAGCAGGAGCAAAAATTACAACGATATGGATGTAGCAAAAATAACAGATTTAAGATAATTAATAAAAAATAAAATTATGTCAATTAACCTTTTTGATTTAACAGGTAAAACAGCACTAATTACAGGTGGAGTTCATGGACT
>NZ_RHLN01000156.1 GCF_004121075.1 Lutibacter sp. HS1-25 | reverse complement strand
GAGTGTTAAAAAATGTTTGAGAAACATTTTAACGAACAGGCCGGGGTGCGCAAGGGCTTCTTTGGGTAGTTTATCCTGAGCGCAGCCGAAGGGTTTCTTTGGGCAGACAAAGAAATGAACAAAAAACATCTTTTGAACTACAAAACCAATAGATTTCCAGTCAAGCTGAAAATGACGTATGTTTTGAACCGTCATTGACTCCGTCGAATCTTCGATTTCTCGCGTATGCGGGGATCTGTTACTACAAATACTAAAAAGCATGTTTTGTCATTTCGATTGCAATGAGAAATCACATAAAATTGAGCATTGGATGTGGTTCCTCCTTCGTCGGAATGACAAATCATAAATGGTATTAAGTTTTAAGTAGGTATTCAACATCTTGCTTTTTGGTGGCTGAGCGTAGCCGAAGCCATTATTTGGAAGTTGAGTTTTAAGCACAAGTCAAAAACCAGTATCAGTTCTAAGTTTTAATTCTGTACTCATTATTCCTTCTTAATTATTCATTATTCATTATTAACTTTTAATTATTCATTTTTCATTATTAAGCCAAAATCCAACAACAAAAAAAAATCTTAACAAAATCTTAAAATTCATGTATATTTGCAAAAAATTAAATGTTTAAAATGGTTAATTTAAGAATAGGTTTATTTATAGTACTGGTTATAAGCTTGGCAATAGCTTCATTTTTAATGATAGCCAGTGTTTTAATGTAAAAATGAATTACAATATTTATGTATTACACCATAATAAACGCAAATTTATTTTAAAATAGAAGTGCCTAAAGGGTACTTTTTTTATTTAAAGTATCAATTCTTAAGTAACAAAAGTATATTAAATAGTAAAATTTAAATGAAAAACATAAAAAACATCTGTTGCTTAGGTGCAGGTTATGTTGGAGGACCAACAATGTCGGTAATCGCATTAAAATGCCCTGAGATTAAAGTAACAGTTGTAGACTTAAACCAAGAACGCATAGCTGCTTGGAACAATGAAGATTTAGAAAAATTACCCGTTTACGAACCTGGATTGGCTGAAGTTGTAGCACAAGCACGAGGAAAAAACTTATTTTTCTCTACCGATGTTGATGCAGCCATTGCAGCCGCCGATATGATTTTTATCGCAGTAAACACGCCTACCAAAACCTATGGTGAAGGAAAAGGAATGGCAGCCGATTTAAAATTTGTAGAGTTATGTGCACGTCAAATTGCAGAAGTAGCAACATCTGATAAAATAATTGTTGAAAAATCTACCTTACCAGTACGTACTGCTGAAACCTTACAAACCATTTTAGATAGCAATGGAAACGGTGTACACTTTGAGGTACTTTCCAATCCAGAGTTTTTAGCTGAAGGTACTGCTATTGACGATTTACTAAATGCCGACCGAGTATTGATAGGAGGTAAGCAAACACCAAGTGGTAAAGAAGCCATACAAGCATTGGTAAACGTATATGCACATTGGCTAACACCACAACAAATTTTAACTACCAATGTATGGTCTTCAGAGTTGTCTAAACTAACTGCCAACGCATTTTTAGCGCAACGTATCTCTTCCATCAATGCCTTATCTGCTTTGTGTGAAGTTACGGAGGCTGATGTTGATGAAGTAGCACACGCCATTGGTACAGATAGCCGTATTGGCCCTAAGTTTTTAAAAGCCTCTGTTGGTTTTGGAGGTTCTTGTTTTCAAAAAGACATTTTAAACCTAGTGTATTTATGTCGTTATTTTAATTTACCCGAAGTTGCCAACTACTGGGAACAGGTAATTGTAATGAACGACCACCAAAAATACCGCTTTGCTAAAAACATTATTACCACCTTATTTAATACGGTAAATGGTAAAAAAATAGCATTCTTAGGTTGGGCATTTAAAAAAGATACCAATGATACCCGTGAATCTGCAGCCATTTATGTTGCTGAATACTTAATTGAAGATGGTGCAGAAATTCATGTGTACGACCCTAAAGTATCTGAAACCAAAATTAAAGCAGATATGCGTTACTTATGGGAGCTAAACGGACTCACAGAAGAAAAAATTACTCAAAAATTAACGCAAATTGTAGTGTATAATATCCATACAGAAGCGCTACATAAAGCACATGCGGTAGCCATATTAACCGAATGGGATGAGTTTAAAACCTACAACTGGAGTACTATTTATACAAATATGTACAAACCAGCTTTTGTGTTTGATGGGCGTAATATTTTAAATATTGAAGAATTGACTGAAATTGGTTTTCAGGTAAAAGGGATTGGTAAATAATAAAATGTCATCCTGAAGACGTCACACTGAGCTTGTCGAAGTGTTGATTCAGGAACATATTAAAGAGAAGTTAAAATTGAAATAAACAGGAAAGAACATTTGTAAAATAATATTAAGTATTGAATTAATTTGAGAACAGAATCAAAACTTAGAAGTTTAATAAAGAGTTGTACTTGGAGGTTAATAGCCATTTTAGATACCATTTTAGTAGTTATGGTGGTAACTTGTTTACACGGCAGGTGCAGTATTGAAGATGCTTTGGCGATAGGTGTTTTTGAGTTTGGATTTAAGTTTGTCGTTTACTATATTCACGAACGTATTTGGCAACGTATAGATTTAAAGCATCGTAAAGATCGCACTCGAACAATTGTTAAAACAATATCTTGGCGAGCCGTTGCTACGATAATGACTTTTGTAATTGCGGGGGTTGTATTGAAAAATGAAAATGAAATAGCTGTTACAATAGCTTTAATTGAAATTGTAACAAAAAGTTTATTTTATTATTTACATGAAAGAGTATGGATAAACGTACCTTTGGGGCGTATCCGAAAATTATTAATAAAACAATAATGAAAGAGAATATTATTTTACACAATTATCGTGTTGATTGTAATGATCGAAGAAAATCAAATAAACACAATTCATTTTTAATATGGGTTACAGGTTTATCTGGCTCAGGGAAATCCACTATTTCAAATGAATTGGAATATACATTGCATCAAAAAGGAATTAAAACTTATGTTTTAGATGGAGATAATATTAGAAATGGCATCAATCAAAATCTGACTTTTAGTCCTGAAGATCGATCTGAAAATATTCGTAGAATTGCAGAGATTTCAAAATTATTTATTGATGCAGGCATAGTGGTAATCGGGGCATTTATCTCACCTTATCATAAAGATCGGCAAGAAATAAAAAAAATTGTAGGTGCTTCAAATTTTGTAGAAGTATATGTAAACACATCTGTAGAAGAGTGTGAAAGACGTGACGTGAAAGGTTTGTATAAGAAAGCACGTAATGGAGAAATTAAAAACTTTACAGGGATTAGTGCACCCTACGAAGCTCCTCAAAACCCTGATATTGAAATTAAAACTGAAAACGAAACTGTGGAGGGTGCTATGGTGAAAATTGTAAATCATATTAAAGAAAAACTAACATACAATGGGTAAGTATTATTTAAATTATTTAGATGAGTTAGAGTCTGAAGCCATTTTTGTTTTGAGAGAGGTTTGGGCGCAGTTTCAAAATCCTGTCATCTTATTTTCAGGAGGTAAGGATTCTATTTTAGTAACACATTTGGCTAAAAAAGCATTTTATCCAGCAAAAATACCATTTCCATTAATGCATGTAGATACAGGTCATAATTTCCCTGAAACTATGCAGTTTCGTGATGATATTATCAAAGAATTAGGTGCAAGTTTAATCGTAGGTTCTGTACAAGAATCTATTGATACCGGAAGAGTTGCAGAAGAAAAAGGTAAAAATGCTACTAGAAATGCTTTGCAAATTACCACATTGTTAGATGCTATTGAGGTAAACAAAGTAGATTGTGCTATTGGAGGTGGACGTAGAGATGAAGAAAAAGCACGAGCAAAAGAACGTTTTTTCTCACATAGAGATGATTTTGGGCAATGGGATCCAAAAAATCAACGCCCCGAATTGTGGAATTTATTCAATGGGAAACATTTTCAAGGAGAACATTTTAGAGCATTCCCAATTAGCAATTGGACAGAAATGGATGTTTGGAATTATATAAAACGTGAAAATATAGCCATTCCATCGTTATATTTTGCACATGAAAGAGAGGTTGTAAAAAGAGATGGTACTTGGATTCCAAATTCTGAGTATTTGGTGTTAGAAGAACACGAGGAAGTAGTAATAAAAAAAATTCGCTTTAGAACTTTAGGCGATATTACCATCACAGGCGGTGTTGAATCAGATGCTGATACACTAGAAAAAATAGCACTTGAAGTTGCTGGAATGCGTCAAACAGAAAGAGGGAATAGAAGTGATGATAAGCGTTCGGAATCAGCTATGGAAGATAGAAAACGAGAAGGTTATTTCTAAAATAAGTTCAATTAGTTCAAAAAAAAAGTAAAAAAATATGTTAGATAATAACCAATTATTGCGTTTTACAACTGCAGGTAGTGTTGATGATGGGAAAAGTACGTTGATAGGCCGTTTATTATATGATTCAAAATCTATTTTTGAGGATCAATTAGCAGCTATAGAAAATACAAGTAGAAAGAAAGGGCATAATGGTGTTGATATGGCCTTGTTTACAGATGGTTTACGTGACGAACGAGAACAAGGTATTACCATTGATGTTGCTTATAGATATTTTACTACTCCAAAACGTAAATTTATCATTGCCGATACACCAGGACATATACAGTATACAAGAAATATGGTTACAGGTGCATCGACAGCAAATGTTGCAACTATTTTAATTGATGCACGTCACGGTGTAATTGAGCAAACAAAAAGACATGCTTTTATAGCTTCTTTATTACAAATACCTCATATTATTGTATGTATTAATAAGATGGATTTAGTTGATTTTTCTGAAGAAGTATTTAATAGAATTATTACTGAGTTTGAAGAAATAGCTTCAAAAATGTTGATAACAGATGTCAGATTCATTCCAATGAGTGCATTATTAGGTGACAATGTGGTGAATAGATCAGAAAATATGCCTTGGTATCAAGGAGCGCCTATGTTACATACCTTAGAAACCATGCATATTAGCAGTGATATTAATAAGGTAGATGCACGCTTTCCTGTTCAAACAGTATTGAGACCTCAAAGTACAGAACATAGAGATTATAGAGGATATGCAGGAAGAGTGGCGAGTGGTATTTTTAGAAAAGGCGATGAAATTACGGTAATGCCTTCAGGTTTTACTTCAAAAATTAAAACCATTGATTTATATGATAAATCTTTAGAAGAAGCGTATGCACCTATGTCGGTTTCCATAACTTTAGAAGATGATATCGATGTGGGTAGAGGAGATATGATTGTTCGTTCTAATAATAAACCACAAGCAACTCAAGATATTGAAGTAATGTTATGTTGGTTAAAAAATGATTCGGCTAGACCAAATGCAAAATATACTATTAAACATACCTCGAATGATCAAAAAGCAATGATCAAAGAGGTGATTTATAAAATTGATATTCATTCGTTAGATAGAATTGTTGATGATAAAGAGTTGAAGATGAATGATATTTCTAAAGTTAAAATAAGAACTACCAAACCATTAATGGTTGATTCTTATCGTGAAAATCGTATCACAGGAAGTATTATTTTAGTGGATGACGCTACTAACGAAACGGTGGCTGCCGGAATGATAGTTTAGATAATTAGAAATACGAATGTAAGAATGAGCTTGTCGAAGTCCTATAGTAAGTTAAAAGCAAACAAAAGGATAAGGCTTATAGCAATAAAAAAAATGAGATTAAATAAAAACACAGAAGTAGCCATACAAGCCGCCATAGAAGCAGGAAAAGAGATTTTAAAAATTTACGAATCCGGAGATTTTGACGTGCAATTAAAAGGTGATGAATCTCCTTTAACCAAAGCAGATTTGGCCTCACATCATAAAATTGTTTCTTTTTTAGCACCAACGGGTATTCCTATTCTCTCAGAAGAAGGAAAAGCCATACCCTACGATCAACGTAAAGATTGGAATCAATTATGGATTGTAGATCCCATTGATGGAACAAAAGAGTTTATCAAGCGGAACGGTGAATTTACTGTTAATATCGCCTTGATTGAAAATCAACAACCTGTTATTGGTGTTATTTTTGTACCTGCTTCAGGTGAACTATATTTTTCAAACAAAGAGTTGGGTGCATTCAAAGTAACTATAGCACTTAAAGATTTTAAGATTGAAGATGCTATAAAGAACTGTAAAAAGTTGCCATTAGAGCGAGCAGATAAAACATTTACTATAGTAGCAAGCCGATCGCATATGTCTTCTGAAACAGAAGAATATGTTGAAGAAATGAGAGTGAAGCACGGAAAAGTGAATTTAATTTCAAAAGGAAGCTCTTTAAAATTGTGTATGGTTGCCGAAGGGCAAGCCAATTGTTATCCACGTTTTGCGCCAACTATGGAATGGGATACAGCAGCTGGTCAAGCTATTTGTGAACATGCTGGCTTTCAGGTTATAGATTGGGTATCAAAGAAAAATATGCTATATAACAGAAAAGAATTGTTAAACAATTGGTTTTTGGTGGAATGAAAAATATGTTATTTAAATAGAGGGTTAGATTTAATAGCAGTGATGTTATGAAATAATTAATAAAAAAATATTTAAATTACAATATTATAAATTTTTGATATAACATCTTATTCTACGAATTTAAAAATAGTTGAAAATTTGCAAGTGAGGCCTTGGAAAAAAGATATTTTTTTTAGTAGAAGATTTATAAGATAGGATGATAAAGTGTTTTAAAAATTGAAAAAGAATTATAAAATTATGTTTTAATTGAGGTTTTATTTCAGATAAAAATAATGAAAGGAATTATATTAGCAGGAGGCTCAGGTACAAGGTTGTATCCATTAACAATAGCGGTTAGTAAGCAATTATTACCAGTTTACGACAAGCCAATGATTTATTATCCATTATCAGTATTGATGTTGGCAGGCATACGTGAAATATTAATCATTACTACGCCGCACGATCAAGAGGCTTTTATAAAATTATTAGGTGATGGTTCGCAAGTAGGTTGTAAATTTGAATACGCAGTACAACCAGAACCAAATGGTTTGGCAGAAGCTTTTATTATTGGCGAAAAATTCATAGGTAAAGATAAAGTAGCACTAGTATTAGGCGATAATATATTTTATGGTAGCGGTTTCGGGACCTTGCTTCGCAGTAAAACAGATGTTAAAGGAGCTGCAGTATTTGCATATCCAGTAAATGACCCGGAACGTTATGGTGTTGTAGAATTTGATGAAAATCAAAAAGTATTGAGTATTGAAGAAAAACCTAAAAAGCCAAAATCATCTTATGCTGTACCTGGTTTGTATTTTTACGACAATAGGGTTGTTGAGTTTGCAAAAAATGTACAGCCATCTGAAAGAGGAGAAAAAGAAATTACCACATTAAATCAAATGTACCTTGATTTGGAAGAATTAGAAGTTGGTATTATGACACGTGGAATGGCTTGGTTAGACACAGGAACAGTAGATGCAATGGACGATGCTACAGAATTTGTAAGGGTAATTGAAAAGCGTACTGATAAAAAAATAGCTTGTATAGAAGAGATTGCATACTTACATGGTTTTATTAATAAGGAGCAAGCTATGGAAGTTTCAAAAAAGTACGGAAAAAGTGGTTATGGAACTTATATTCAAAACATAATTACAGATTAGTTATGAAAAATGTAAAAATAATTAACTTACCAAAAATATTAGATCCTCGTGGGAATTTAAGTTTTTTTGAAAATAGCAATCAAATTCCTTTTGATATTAAAAGAACGTATTGGATTTATGATGTGCCTGGTGGTGAAATGAGAGGTAGTCATGCTTTTAAAGAATCACATGAATTTATTATTGCACTTTCAGGTAGTTTTGATGTGGTTTTAAATGACGGAACAAAAGAAATGAAATACTCTTTAAATCGATCGTATTATGGATTGTATGTGCCAAATTTATTGTGGAGAAGAATTGAAAATTTTTCTACAAATTCATTAGCCTTAATTGTTTCATCCATTTCATACAATGAAAAAGATTATATACGAAATTTTGAAGAGTTCAAAATAACAAGAAATGAAGCTAATAAATAACACCGTTTTTGATTGTTCTATTATAGATGTTTCTAAAATTCACAATGAAGCAGGAAATATCACGGTGGTAGAAAATGGATATAATATTCCTTTTGAAGTAAAAAGGGTTTATTATTTGTATGACATACCAGGAGGAGAAGTTAGAGGTGGTCATGCGCATTATGAATTACAACAATTTATTATTGCTGCAAGTGGTAGTTTTGACGTGATTTTAGATGATGGTAAAAACAAAAAAAGAGTAACATTGAATAGACCAAATTTGGCATTGCATATTGTTCCAGGATTGTGGCGTGAATTGGATAATTTTTCATCAGGTTCAATTTGCTTAGTTTTGGCTTCACATCAATATGATGAAGGCGATTATATAAGAGAGTATACTAAATTTAAACAATATAGAAATGAATAAAGACAAAATAGCAAATTTTATCAATGAAATTTGCGATGAAAAAGAATATAAAATAATTGATTCAAATTCAGCTGAATTTTTAAATTTAAATTTAAGAAATGATATAGGTTTTGATAGTTTTGATTTGGCACATTTAACGGTAATGATTGAAGATGAATTTGATGTTGATATATTTGAAGATGGTATTGTGCTAACGATTGGAGAGATTATAAAAAAATTGGAATAGAATATGGTACTCCTTAATAATTATAAAAAGTTTGAAACTTTAACATATGATGAATTGTTAAAGAAAATTAATGGTGCAGAAATTTTAAATAAATTAATTGATGAACAAGACCCAATAACTTTTTATATTCAACTATTAACCAATATTACTTATAATGTTGATTCTATAATTAAGGATAATGACTTTGTGTTTGATGATAAAAAAGACTTTACACAAAAAGAACAAACTAATAATCTGGCGATTGAAGTGAAAAAAGTGTTTAATTCGTGGGAGGAATTTTTATCTAATTTTTTAAATTCAAATAGTAAAATTACCATATTTACTTCAGGTACTACAGGTAAGCCAAAAAGAGTAGTTCACCCTGTAAGTAAATTTATAGAAATGTCTAGAGTCGGAAATAAATATGAACATAACATTTGGTCTTTTCTTTACAATCCAACCCACATGGCAGGGCTACAAGTTTTTTTTCAAGCGTTATTAAATAAAAACACTTTGGTGTATTTATTTCAGTGTACCAGAAATGAATTTATAGATGCCTGTAGTATTCATGGAATAACACATGTCTCAGCTACTCCAACATTTTATAGGTTATTATCACCATTTAATTTTAATTTAGAAAAGGTTGAGAAATGCACTTTAGGAGGAGAGAAAAGTGATGTTAAATTAATTCAAAAAATGGAATTAATTTTCCCCAATGCCTCAATACATAATATTTATGCATCTACAGAGGCAGGTTCTTTATTTATTTCAAAGGGTGATACCTTTAGAATTATTGATAAGTTAAAAGATAAAATAAAATTTCAAGATAATGAAATAGTCATTCATAAATCATTGTTAGGGAATTTTGATACTGATGAATGGTTTAGAACTGGGGACTTGGTTGAATTTATAGATGAAACCAAAAAAGAGTTTAGAATAGTTTCAAGGAAAAGTGACACTGTAAATGTAGGTGGAAATAGAGTTAATTTATTGGAAATTGAAAATGAAATTCATCAAATGAATGGAATTGTAAATGCAGTAGTTTATGCAATTGATAATAGTGTGCTTGGAAAGATAATAGTTTGTGAAGTGGTTTCTACAGCAACATATACGCCAAAAGAATTTAAAGAAGTATTAAAACAACGTTTACAATTATACAAAATACCTACAAAAGTTAAATTTGTACAAGAATTGCAAACAACACGTACGGGAAAATTGAAAAGAAGTTAACACAAGAAAACAAACATATTTTAGAAATAATTAATTATGAATATATTACTAACTGGAGTTTCAAAAGGATTAGGACTTTATATTGCAATGGAACTTTTAGACAAAGGACATGTTGTTTATGGGCTTAGCAGAACCAATACTGAAGAATTAAAAGCTTTAAAAAAAGTTCATACTAAAAACTTGAATTTATTACAATATGATTTAAGTGATTATGATAATATTCAGAAAGTAATATTTAAAACTTTTTTGAGAAATGTACAGCTACATGGCTTTATTAACAATGCAGCGATAGCTTATGATGATATTATAACAAATGCAAAAATTGAAAGAATAAATGAAATGTTTAGAGTAAATGTCTATTCTCCAATTAATATAACTAAATATGCTATTCGCAATATGATTTTGAATAAAATATCAGGAACCATTATTCATATTTCATCAATTAGTGTTCATACAGGTTACAAAGGCTTATCGATGTACGCCGCTTCTAAAGGAGCGTTAGAGGCATTTTCGAAAAATACAGCTAGAGAATGGGGGAGTCTTGGTATAAGATCAAATTGTATTGTATCTGGTTTTATGGATACGGAAATGAGTAGTAGTTTATCTGATGAACAAAAGAATCGCATTTATAATAGGACATCACAAAAGAAAGCTGTAGATCCAAAATCTATTGCATCAACAATTGAGTTTTTAATAACAGATAATGCTTGCTCTATTACAGGCCAAAATATTTTTGTTGATTCTGGAACAATTTAATAATTATGAAGTTTAATAATAGAAATGTTTTTATTGATGCATCAGTTGTTTTAGGACAGAATGTGCAAATTGGTGACAATACCACAATTTATAGTAATGTTATAATAGGAGACAATACAATTATTGCTGATAATTGTGTTATTGGAGAGCCTAATAATTCGTATTACAGAAATCAATTAGAATATATTAATCCAAAAACAGTTATTAAATCCAACTCCTTAATACGCTCTTATACTATAATTTATGCAGGAAGTAAGTTTGGGGAAAATTTGAATACTGGACATCATGTAACGATAAGAGAGAATACTACTGCTGGTAAAAATTGTTCTTTTGGTTCATATAATGATATACAAGGTGAATGTGAAATAGGAGATTATTGTAGATTACAGAGCTATGTTAACATTGGGCAAAGGTCAAAAATAGGATCTTTTGTTTTTATTTATCCGTATGTGGTATTAACAAATGACGCAACGCCTCCATCCAATTTATTACAAGGTGTTGTTATTGATGATTATTCTCAAATTACGGCTGGATGTGTATTATTGCCTGGAACAAATATAGGTAAGTATTGTTTAACATCTGCAAACAGTACAGTTGGTGGTGTTTTTGAAGATGATAGTTTCATTGCAGGAACACCAGCAAAAAAAATAGGAAAATTGAGTAAAATGCCTTTTTTTAATGAAGAAAATAAAAGACATTATCCTTGGCCTAAATATTTTGAAAGAGGGATGCCTTGGGAAGGAATTGGTTTTGAACAATGGAACAAATTAAACGAAAATGATTAAATTTTTAGACTTACAAAAAATAAATGCTCAATACGAGCAAGAATTAAAAGCAGCAGCCAATAGGGTTATAGATTCTGGTTGGTATTTAATGGGGAAGGAATTGGAAACTTTTGAACAGAATTATGCTGCTTTCTGCGGTACAAAATATGCTTTAGGCGTTGCCAATGGTTTGGATGCTTTGCGTTTGATATTCAAAGCCTATATAGAAATGGGTGTGATGCAAAAAGGTGATGAAGTCATCGTACCTGCAAACACCTATATCGCCTCTGTTTTGGCAATTTCTGACAATGATTTAATTCCGGTTTTTGTAGAACCAAATATAGATACCTATAATTTAGATGCTTCTAAAATCGAAGAAGCCATTACTCCCAAAACAAAAGCCATATTAACGGTTCATTTGTATGGTCAAAATTCTATTGATCAACAAATGTTAGCTATATGTAAAAAGCACAATTTAAAATTAGTTGAGGATGGAGCACAATCACACGGTGCTATTTGGAACGGAAAAGTTTCAGGCGCCATAGGTGATGCTGCAGGACATAGCTTTTACCCGGGTAAAAACTTAGGGGCTTTGGGCGATGCGGGAGCTGTAACCACCAACGATGAACAATTGGCAAAAACCATTGAAGCATTGCGCAATTATGGTTCACATAAAAAATACGAAAATATATACCAAGGCCTAAACTCAAGATTAGACGAAATACAAGCGGCTTTTTTAAATGTAAAATTAAAATACATTCAACAAGATATTGATGCAAGAAGAAAAGTTGCCAACTATTATTTAGAAAATATTAAAAATCCAGCAATTATATTACCAAATAATGGCTGTCATGCTGAGCTTGTCGAAGCACACGTTTGGCACTTATTTGTAATTAGAACATCAAAAAGAGATGCCTTACAAAAATATTTAAGCGACAATGGCATTCAAACCTTAATTCATTATCCAATTCCTCCTCATAAGCAAGAAGCCTATCAAGAGTACAATTATTTATCATTCCCAATTGCTGAAAAAATGCATGATGAAGTAATGAGTTTGCCTATAAGTGGAGTTATGAAAGTGGAAGAAATTAAAGCAATAGTTAAAGCATTAAATAATTATTAATGCAGGAAGAAAAAGCTTCATATCGTTCAATTATGAAAGCAACTTCTCTATTTGGAGGGGTACAAGTTTTTAATATACTAATTGCTATTATTAGATCTAAAGCAATAGCAGTTTTGTTAGGGCCTGCAGGTATAGGTTTAGCAGGGTTGTTATCTTCAACTACAGGTTTGGTACAATCTTTAACCAATTTTGGGTTGGGTAAAAGTGCTGTAAGAGATATTTCAGCAGCATATGGAAGTAATGATGTAAATAGAATAAGTAAAGTAGCGACTGTTTTTAGAAGATTGGTTTGGGTTACTGGTTTACTGGGGGCTATTAGTACCTTTTTATTAGCCTCTTGGTTAAGTGAACTTACTTTTGGAAATAAAGAATATACTATTGCATTTATGTGGTTGTCAGCTACTCTTTTATTAAATCAGTTAGCGAGTGGTCAAAATGTAATATTGCAGGGAACACGCCAATTAAAATATTTAGCCAAAGCCAATTTATTAGGGGCGTTGATTGGTTTATTTATTTCTTTGCCATTATATTATTATAAGGGAATTGATGGTATTGTTCCAGCTATCATAATTGCTTCTATTACCTCATTCTTAATAGGTTGGTATTTTGCTAATAAAGTAAACATAGCAAATGTAAAAGTTACGAGCCAAGAAACCATTTTTGAAGGCAAAGTAATGTTGAAAATGGGATTTATGTTAAGTTTAAGCGGTTTAATAACAATGGGGGGGTCTTATATTGTTCGCATATACATTAGTAATATAGGTGGATTGGTAGATGTTGGCTTGTACAATGCGGGTTTTGCAATAATAGGTACCTATGTAGGCTTGATTTTTGCTGCTATGGGAACTGATTATTACCCTAGGCTATCAGGTATTGCACATGACAATCAAAAAGCAACAACACTTATCAATCAACAAGCAGAAATAGCAGTTTTAATTTTAGCGCCTATTTTAACCGTTTTTTTAATTTTTATCAATTGGGTGGTTATATTATTGTATTCAACAAAATTCATTTCAGTTAATGAGATGATACAATGGGCTGCATTAGGAATGTATTTTAAAGCGGCAAGTTGGTGTATTGGATTTGTGTTCTTAGCAAAAGGAGCATCAAAAGTGTTTTTTTGGAATGAATTAGTTGTGAATATTTATATGCTAGGATTAAATTTAGCAGGTTACTATTTTTACGGTCTAAAAGGTTTAGGGGTTTCATTTTTAATATCCTATGCCCTTTATTTTTTACAGGTATTTTTATTAGCAAAATACAAATATGAATTTGGTTTTAATTCAGAATTTTATAAAATATTTGGTATTCAGTTAATGCTGGGAGTTTTATGTTTTTCAATCACTTATTTTGTACTAACACCTTGGTCTTATTTTATAGGATTACCTTTTATCTTAGTTTCAGTTTGGTATTCATTTAAAGAATTAGATAAGCGTATGGATTTAAAAGGGATTATAGGTAATTACAGAAAAAAATAATGAATATTGTGAAAAAAAGGATTAAAAATCATTTAAGAAGCTAAAGTGTGAAAATTAAAAATAAATAATTAAAGCTAATTTCTTTTTGAAATATATATTTTATAAAAATAAAATAATTAATGTCTATCATAAAAAAAACTGGAGATTTGAGTAATTCTGATAATTTTATTAAAGAGGAACAACCTCTAATCACCTTTGCACTATTTGCTTATAACCAGGAGGAATTTATTCGTGAAGCAGTAAATGGTGCTTTTTCGCAAACGTATTCACCTCTTGAAATCATCTTGTCAGATGATTGTTCTAGCGATCGTACATTTGAAATTATGCAAGAAATGGTTAAAGAATATAAAGGACCTCATCATATAATTTTAAATAAAACAAAGCAAAATAAAGGTTTAGCAGAGCACATTAACCAAGTATTTCAATTAATAAAAGGTGAATGGGTTGTAATGGCAGCAGGTGATGATACTTCATTCCCGCATAGAGTTCAAACCATACATAATTATATTGATGAAAATTGTACAGCAATTTTGTCAGGTTATATTAGAAAGTATGAAAATGAAGACCGTAGTGAAATGTGTGGGATATCTTCTTTAAAACATTATACTTTAGAGTACATTTCTAAAGATATATCACGTTTAGGTGTAGGTGCAGCATATGCATATAAAGTTGAAAATATAATTTCAAGTATTGATTATCCACCAATTTTGGGGGAGGATAGAGTTTTTCCATATGAAGCGGCAATACATGGTGAAATTTATCATATTCCTGATTTATTATTGAGAAAGAGACATCTTGAATCTAGTTTGACACAAGTTGATCGTCAAGAAAATATTGAAAAAGCTATTGAGAGATTGACTCTTACTTGGGCTACTCATGACAAAATATTGGCTAGGGCACTAAAGGAAGGTACATTATCAACAAATAGATACCTAAAAGTAAACAAATATAATTTTATTGGAAGAAACTTACACTTTCTTCGCAAAATGAAAATGTATGGAAGACTTGCAAATAGAAATGAACTGATAAACTTTTATTATTACTTGTTTAGAAGTGGTGTCGTATTTGAATTAGTTAGGAAGAAATTGAGATGGAAATAATAAACTTAATTGTTTGAAAAATGAATTTAATACGATATTTGATTAGAAAAATAATTGCTTTATTTAAACGTCTTGAAAAGGTCTATTATGATGAACTTTCTAACGATATTATTACAAGAATGAAGTCTTGTGGTGATGATGTTATTGTAAGAGGACCGTGTAATATCACGGGAGTTGGTAAGGTTTCATTAGGGAATAACGTTACCATTGGTGCAAATGCATATATTAAAGCTGAAGGTGGTCTTATAATTGGTAATAATGTTAGTATTAGTCGAAATTTAGTTTTATATACAATAAATCATAATTACAAAGGTAAAAGATTACCATATGACGAAAGTCAGATTAAAAAACAGGTTGTAATAGAGGACAATGTTTGGATTGGAATGAATGTATGTATAACACCCGGTTCACACATTGAAGAGGGAGCTATTATAGGTATGGGTACTACAGTAACAGGCCGAGTTCCGGCACGTGCCATTATTGGGTCTCAATCTTGGAGAGTACTCAAATATAGAGATGAAGAACATTATAATAAACTCATATCAAATTCAATGTACGGCGATACAACTGGAAGGAAATATCCATAATTTAATAAGTTATATTTTTTTATAATTATTGAATATATAAAGATTATTATAAAAATTTTTATTCTCAAACTTTTAAAATAACAGAATGAAATGAATCAATGTCATAAAGAACTTCCAAATTTTTTAATCATAGGCGCAATGAAATGTGGTACAACGAGCCTGCATGACTATTTAGGAAAACATCCTGAAATATACACTACCAATCCAAAGGAAATTCATTTTTTCACAAAAGATATATACAATCCAGCCCTTTTAAATGAGTATCTCTCTAATTTTAAATCGAATAAAAAAATAAGTGGAGCTTCACCTCAAAATTATACAAAACGTCATAGAATTGATTTTTCAGGAGTACCTGAACGTTTATACAAACATGCACCTAATATTAAACTAATATATGTTGTACGCGATCCTATAAAACGTATTATTTCTCATTACAATGAAGCGCAAGAGGGAGGGTATGCACCAGAGCAAAGTTTCAATAACTATTTGGTAGAGTATAAAAACAATCATTATGTTAAAACAAGTATGTATTATTACCAATTACAGGCTTATCTTGAATACTTTTCTATGGACCAAATTTTGGTGATAGAGAGTGAACGTTTATTGACGAATCGTTTAGAAACACTTAATACTGTATTTGATTTTTTGGGCGTTAGTAAAATGAAAGATGAGTCTATTTTTAATTATGAAACCAATGCGAGTACTCAAAAACTGCGAAAAAACACAATGGGTAGTATTTTATTTGATAGCAAGCTTAATGTACTAAAAAATATTCTACCGCATAAAATACGAACTGTACTTAAAAAGAATAGAATTACAGAGAAACTAACACGTACTGCTATAATTCAAGAAAAAATTGAACCTGCCTTAGAAAAAGAAATTAGAGATTATTTAAAAGAAGATGTGAAACAGTTGCGTTTATTAACGGGGCAAAAATTTGAAAGCTGGTCGTTATAAATGAAAGTTTCTGTAATTATTCCGAATTTTAACAATGCAATTTATTTAAATGCTTGTATTAATAGTGTTATAAATCAAGGTAGTGATGTGATTAAAGAAATTATTGTTGTTGATGATCACTCTACAGATAATAGTTGGGAAATATTATTAGCGTTTGAACTAAATTACCCTAATATCATTAAAATTTTCAAAAATCCAAAAAAAGGAGTACAGTCTGCTAGAAATTTTGGGTTTTTACAAAGTACAGGACAATATATTCAATGGTTGGATAGTGACGATATTTTAGGAACAAATAAAATTAAGAATCAACTAGAAATTTTGTCTATTAATAAGAGTTATGATGTGATGTCTTTTTGTGGATGGGTACACTTCAATGATGATATTAATACGGTAGTTCCTAAACCTAATAAATGTTGGAAAAACTACGAAAAACCATTAGAGTGGCTTATTGATTCTTGGAATGGAGGAGGAATGATGCAAACGGCTTGTTGGCTAACACCAAGAGAGTTATGTAAAGATATATATTGGGATGAGACTTTATTAAAAAATCAGGATGGGATATATTTTTTTGAAATAATACTAAAAAGTAAAACCTTGTTTTTTTGTAACGAAGCCATAGTGTTTTATAGACAGCCACAAAGCACCAACATTAGCAAACAAAAAAGCAAACTAGTTTTAAAAAGTTTATTCGCATCATACAAATACTACGAAAAAATACTAGAAGTATCAGATACCCCTATAATTAGAAAAGCATTGGCAACAAATTATGCGAATTTAATAGCATATATATATCCTAATTATAAAGATTTACATTTTGATGCTAAAAAGCAGATTGAATTGTTAGGGTTAAAAAAAATTCCGAGTTTTGGTGGAAAAAAATTCTGTATATTAAGATTTTTTCTTGGGATTTATCCAGCATTAAAATTAAGTAATAAAATAAATAATAAAAGATAACAATAAAAGATTATTGAAATTGTTTTGTAAAATATCTATTTAAAATAAAGTAGAAAAATTAAATTGAAAAAATGAATAAATATTTAAAAAACATACTAAAGTTTGGATTTAGATTAATTGACAAGTTAGCTTTCAGAAAAGTATTGGTTATTGGTGATTCTCATGCCAAAATTTTTAACAACCCACTATTTAAAATTCACTTTCCATTCTATGCATTTGACGTTTGCTCAGTAAAAGGAGCAACAGCTTCAGGTCTTGAAAATCCAAATTCAAAAACACAAGCATATAAGATATTTAAGGAGAAATTGGATAATCCACAAAAGTATTTTAAGGTTATATTGTTATTAGGAGAAGTAGATACAGGTTTTGTAATTTGGTATCGCTCTGAAAAATATGATGCTCCTATTTCAAAAATGTTTAATGATGCTATAATTAAATATACTAATTTTATTGCAGATACAAATAAATTATTGCAACCTATTGTTATAAGTACACCTCTTCCAACAATTTCTGATAACAATGATTGGGGAGAAATAGCAAACTTAAGAAAAACCATAAAAGCGAAACAACTTGAAAGAACAGATTTAACCATTAAATTTAATAACAAAATTGAGAAGTTCTGTAAAACTAATAATATAGAATATGTAAATCTTGATAAACAATCATTGGGTAAAAATGGATTAATTGATGATTATTTATTAAATAAAAACTCAAATAATCATCATTACAATAATAATAATTATACTAAACTTTTAATAAGAAACCTTAAAAAAATATTGGTTGTAAAAAATAAATTATAAAATAGTATGAAAATAAATAAAATAATTGGTATTGGGTTTCATAAAACAGGGACCTCAACATTAAGAGCAGTTTTTGAAATTTTAAATTTTTCAGTTTTAGGTCCTAGAACTGATTTAGCAAATGATATATTTGATGCAAATTGGGATAAGGTTTTTAAATTGGCTGATAAATTTGATGTTTTAGAAGATAACCCTTGGGCAGTTATTTATAAAGAGTTAGATGCTCAATATCCAGGTAGTAAATTTATTATGACAACAAGAGATGAAAATAAATGGATTAAGAGTGTGGTTAACCATTTTGGTGGCGATACAACTAGGATGAGAGAATATATTTATGGAGAAGGAAATGGTGATCCTGAAAATTTAGCTTTATTATATTTAGAAAGATATAGAAGGCATATTATTGAGGTTAAAGATTATTTTAAAGATAGACCAGAGGATTTATTAATTATTTCTTGGGAACAAGGACATGGTTGGAAAGAAATTTGTGATTTTTTAAAAATTAATCAACCTAAAAAAGAATTTCCGCATGTAAATAAAGGAGCATATACAAATAGTGAAAAAATATTAAAAAATTTGAAAGACTTTTTAAGGCCTTATTTAAAATAATAGTATTTGTTTTTTAATATTAAAAAAACTCAATTTACTTTAGTAGTAATATTAATTTCAATAATTTGTTCAATCTTTTTAATGAAAATTAATAAAATTTAAAATTATGTATGATGTCAGAAATTATTATTTCCTTAATAACACCAGCGTATAATCCTGGAGAATTTATTTTAGAAACATTTGATAGTCTTGAAAATCAGACGTTCAAAAATTTTGAATGGATTATAGTAGACGATGCTTCTAATAAGAAGAACCAATTATTATTTGATAAAATTAGTGAAGTAGCTACTTTTAAAGTTTTAATTATAAGGAATTCTAAAAATTTATTACAATCTAAATCAAAAAATATAGGCCTTAAAAAAGCAAAAGGGAAATTCATTAAATTTATAGATGCTGATGATTTAATTGATTGTGAGCATTTAGAAAACCAATATAATTTAATTAAAAATAGCATTTCTGAACATATAGCAGTATTTTCTCCAACCCATAATTTTGTTGGTTCAATTCACTCCAAAAATAGTCATATTAATTTAGCTTATAAAGAAGTAGAAACTAAAAATTTAGCACAATTAAAAAAATTTATTGTTCAGCCTTTTTTTCACCATTGTTCTTGTTTATTTAATAGAGATGACTTATTTAAAATAAATGGTTTTGATGAAAATTTAATTACTGATGAAGATGGAGATTTAATAATTAGGTTAATGCTAAATGGAATGGTATTTTTGTTATGTGAAACATCTTATTACTATTATAGACATCATAATTTATCACGTGTCTCTAGAAATAATTCTAATTTAAAATGGGAGCATAGATTAAAGGTATGTGAAAAGATAGAAAATTCTTTAAATATACAGAATATTGATCTTTATGAAACTTTAGCACAAAGGCTAGATAATTTAGGATTAGAATCATTTAAAAATAATGAAGAAATGTCTCATGTTTTTTTTAGAAAAGCTGAAAAGGTGTATCCCAATTATAGTTTTTCAGGTAATAAATATCAAAATATTGTAAGAAAATTAGTTGGTATAAATATGATGTTTAAAATAAAAGGATTGTTACAGAATTAAATGAGAGTTGCAGTATATATAGAACCTTTAAAAACATTTACTTCTGGGATGCCTCATAGAGGTATGTTACTTGAATTGATAAACTTAAGACCAAATTTTACTTTTTTACTAGTTTTAAGACAAGGTAAAATTCCTGAATTTTTCAAGGAATATTTAAATACTCTTAGAAAATTTAAAAATTGTACAATTCTTTATGACGATAATTCTAGTAGAAACGTAAATTTAAAAGCCTTATTAAGATTAAAAAATCATTGTATTTTAAATATTGAGGCAGATGTCTATTTAAATTTAGATGCTAATTATTTGGGAGATAAATGTAAACCTCAAATAATAACGGTACACGATTTATCTTCAGTTAAAGACAATAAAAATTCAAGTATACATTTTATAAAAAGATTTGCTAGAAAGTTTACGATTCTAAATGGAATTAAGTATGCCGATAAAATTATTACTATTTCAAAATTTACAAAAGATGATATTATTCAAAGTTTAAATTATAATAAAGAAATAGCTGTAGTTTATAATGGAATTGATCCCCTTTTTTTTGACACGAAGTTAGTAATTAAAGAAAATCAAAATTATTTTCTATGGTATGGAAATTTTTCTAAAAGAAAAAATTTGATAAATTTAATTAAGGGTTATGAGCTTGTTTTAAAAGAATCAAACAATTTAGATTTAATTCCTTCATTATTATTGGTCGGTAACAAAAACTCATATTCAAACAAAATTGAAAATATTATTAATAGCTCTACTTATTTAAAGGGAAAAGTTAATTTTAAATCTCAATTAAGTCAAATTGAATTAATTGATACAATTTCTCAATCGAGATGTATCTTATTTCCATCAATATACGAAGGTTTTGGGTTACCAATTATTGAATCATATGCTCAAGGAATACCAGTTATAGCATCAAATGTTACTTCATTACCTGAGATTTCTGGAGATTTAGGAATATTAATAAAACCGCATGACATTTATTCTATAAAAGGGGGCATACAAGAATTTTTAAAGAATAGTAAAACATTGAATAGAAAACAACTAATTAAATGGGCTTCACAATTTACATTTTTAGAATGTGCCTTAAATTATCTTCAAATAATTGAAAAAACGCATAATGAACATTCCTAATTTTAAATTGAATTTTTTCACTTTTTTATTACCCCTTACTGTATTTACTAAAGAGGTGGGGGCCATTATGGTTGGGGGTATTGAACTTGATTTAATAGCTTATCCCTTTTATGTGTTTTCATTTTTTTATTTTTTATTATTAAAGAGATTTAATATAAATATAAGTGAAATACTTTTATTTAGTGTTTTATTAGTAATAGGGGTTTTAAATAGTATTGCATTTGATTTACCTCTAATTTTATTTTTCAAACAATTTGTTCCGATATTAATAATTTTTTTTGCGTGTAAAAATATATTAATTAATTATGGAATTAATGGTGTTTTTTTATTTTATACTAAACTTGCATATTTTGCAGCTATTTTTGGGTTGTTACAATTTTTTATAAAACTATTTTTTGGAATATTAATTTTAACACCTTATCATGCTTTATTTTTAGATTCAATAGCAAAGGAGCCTTCTCATTATGTAGCTATTGTTTTACCTGCTTTAGTTTATTTAATTGAAAAAAGAGATTTTAATTTGAAATTTTATGTAATATTATTATCCTTAATTTTAACTTTTAAAATTACGTTCTTTTTTAGTCTTGGTATTTATTTCCTGTTGAGAAATATCAAAAGAATAAAATATATAGTATTGTTAGCTCCCTTTGTTTTGTTAACCTTATATTATATTATAATAAATAATTTAGATTTTTATGAAAGGATTGATGGTATGATAGCATATTTAAACTCAAGAGATTTACACGATATTGAAAATTTAACGGTATTTTCATTTGCAACAAATTTAGAATTAGCAATTTCAAATTTTATAAGAACTTTTGGTTTTGGTGTAGGGTTAGGTGGGCATGAAACTATGTATAAATATTACTTTTCATTAAGTGAATGGGATATGTATTATATGGGTATTAATTCAAATTCAGCACACTCTTTAACTATAAGGGTTATTTCTGAAATGGGTATTATAGGCATACTTATTTATTTTAATTTAATTAAAGGAACATTAAAAATGAAAAATTTTAATTTTCAGATTATTTCTTTTGCAGCATTAAGTCATTTTATTGTAAAATCAATTAAATTAGGTGGTTATTTAGATTATGGTACTATATTTTTTCTAGTAATCATTGTTTTATTAATTCAAAATGATAAAAAAGATAGAAATTTATATATTTAAAATTATTTTTTCATGAAAATTATTCAATGTATTTCAACTATAGACAATTCTTCAGGTGGTCCAGCTAGAAGTGTAACTCATTTAATTCAAGCAATTTTAGATTTAAAAGAACCAATAGAATTTGATCTTATAACCTTAAAATCAAACAACCCAATAATTAATAAATTTGAGAGTTCACTTGGTAATATTGTTTTTTTGGATAGTAGTTTTTTTGGCCATGCTAAAGGAATGAAATATTTAATTCGTAAAAAAAATGATGTTTTGTTTCACGGTCAAGGTATTTGGGAAATTCCTGTTCATCAAATGGCGAAAATTGCAAGATCTAAAAATATTCCGTACTTAATTTCAATTAGAGGAATGCTATCACCTTGGGCATTAGAACAGAGTAAAATTAAAAAAAATATAGCATTTAAACTATATCAATATAGGGATTTAAAAGAAGCTGTTTGTTTGCACGCCACAGCTCCAATAGAAGTTGAGAATATAAGAAGATTAGGTTTTAAAAATCCTATTGCAATGATACCTAACGGTATTAATATTGAAGATTTTTCAAATATTATACCTAAAAAGATAAGTAATCCAAAAAAAATAATATTCTTATCTAGAATTCATTATAAAAAGGGAATTGAAAATTTGATATATGCTTGGAGTCAAATAAAGAAAGATTTAAGGACAAGTTGGTGTATTGAAATCATAGGAAATGGTGATCAAAAGTACATTTTAGGATTAATAGCTATGATCAAAAAAAATGGACTGAGTGATGAGATTTCAATAAAAAAACCGGTATATGGTAAAGAGAAAATTGAAATATTTAGGTCAGCTAGTTTATTTGTTTTGCCAACTTATAGTGAGAATTTTGGAATTGTAATTGCCGAAGCATTAGCAAGTTATACACCAGTAATTACTACTGTAGGTGCGCCTTGGAAAGAATTAGAAACAAATAATTGTGGTTGGTGGATTGATATGGGTATACAACCTTTAAAGAACGCTTTAATAAAAGCTATTGAATCCAACGAAGATGATTTATTAAAGATGGGAAAAAATGGAAGATTACTTATTGAATCTAGGTATAGTATGAACTCAGTTGCTTTACAAATGTTGGAATTATATGAGTGGGTTTTAAGGAAAAAAAATAAACCAAAATTTATTGATATTTATGAGTAAGGTTATTATAGCGAGTTATAACAATGCTTGGTATCAACCAGGTGGGCGATTTAAAATATTGCTTTGGTATTTTATCAATGCCTTGTTTTTTATCAATCCGTTAAATCCTATTTCGAGTGTAAAAGTGATATTGTTACGCTTATTTGGCGCTAAAGTTGGAACAGGAGTGCATATCAAACCAAGTGTGAATATTAAATACCCGTGGTTATTAGAAATTGGAAATAATGTTTGGATAGGAGAGCATGTTTGGATAGACAATTTAGCAAAAGTAACTATTGAAGACAATGTATGTATATCTCAAGGAGCTATGTTATTGTGTGGCAATCACAATTATAAAAAGTCAACTTTTGATTTAACAGTAAAGGAAATAAAATTAGAAGCAGGTGCTTGGTTGGGAGCAAAGTCGGTAGTATGTCCAGGAGTTACAGTAAAATCTCATGCAATATTAAGCGTTGCTTCAATAGCAGTAAGAGATTTAGAAGCTTATACCATATATCAAGGCAATCCGGCACAAAAAATAAGAGAAAGAAAAATTGAAGTATCGTAAATGAAAATCTCCATCATCACCGTTTGTTACAATAGTGCAGCTACTATTGAAAAAACCATACAGTCTGTTGCAGCACAAACCTATAACAATATTGAATATCTAATTATAGATGGCAATTCTAAAGATGCAACCCTTACAATCATTAAAAAATACGACACCGTAATTACCAAATGGGTATCAGAACCCGACAAAGGTTTGTATGATGCTATGAATAAGGGGATAGCCTTGGCAACGGGTGATATTGTGGGGATTTTAAATTCAGACGATACCTTTTTTAACAATCAAGTATTGGAAGAAGTTGCCAATTTTCATACAAACAATACCATTGATGCTTCAGTAGGTAATATTGTACAGCACAATGCTACGGGTAAAATTAAAAGAGTGTACAGCGCTGCTAACTGGCATCCTGAAAAATTAAAAATTGGTTTTATGGCACCCCATCCAGCCATATTTTTTAAAAGAGACTTATTTTCTCAATTTGGAAATTACGAATTGGATTATATTATTGCTGCAGATTACGAATTGATTATTCGTTTTTTTCTAAAACACAAAATTACTTGGAAATATTCGGGCATAACCACAACAGCTATGTTGGTAGGTGGCGTAAGCAGTTCAGGATATAACAGTTACAATATTATTACAAAAGAAATTAAAAAAGGCTTTGATTTTAACAAGATCAAATACGCACCATCAAAAGTACGGTTTAGAGCCGTTTGGAAAATTATTGGATTGTTGAAGAAGTGATATGTTAATCTGGAGCAGCTGCTGAAATCGCAGATTCGACGGAGTCAATGACGGTTGGTTGGTTAATAATTAATAATGAAAAGTTAATAATGAATATTTACTTAAAACTTAAAACTTAAAACTGTTACTGAATACCGACTTTTCACTTAAAAACAATACATAAATTTGTCATTCCGACGAAGGAGGAACCACATCCAATGCTCAGTTTTATGTGATTTCTCATTGCAATCGAAATGACAAAACATACGTCATTTTCAGCCCTTTGCTAAGCTAATTCGAAGTATTGACTTGAAATCAGTTTGTCCTTAGGTTCAAATCCATTCCCCTCTTGAGCGCTGTATTGAGCGTAGCCGAAATGAGGGGCTAGGGGAGTGTTTTGTTTAGTTCAAAGATACTTTTTAGTATTTACAGCAACAGATCCCCGCATACGCGGGATCGAAGGTTGGTTGGTAATCTCTGAGCTTTGGCTGCACTATTCTTACAAAAAGAGTTCCTTCAAAAGTAAATTGTCGTTTTGAAAAAGGATGTTTTGAAAACTGTCCTATTTAATTTTTCGTTGTAAACAATTAAAAAATATAGCGCTGGAT
>NZ_RHLN01000155.1 GCF_004121075.1 Lutibacter sp. HS1-25 | reverse complement strand
TGAATCTCTGAGCTTTGGCTGCACTATTCTTACAAAAAGAGTTCCTTAAAAAGTAAATTTTCGTTTTGAAAAAGAATGTTTTGAAAACTGTCCTATGGAATTTTTCGTTATAAAATATCAAATTCTTTAGCGTTGGGCGTAGCAGCGTCCAAAAAGCGCAGCGGTCTGGGCGTGATGGTTAAAAGGATTTGATAATTTTATAGAAAAATAACATCAGACTAGATTTTTTTGGTTCTTTTTTCATCAATGGAAAAAAGAATAAGAATGATAATTGTAAATATAAAATTGTAGTTCAAAGAATGTTCTAGTATTTATAGTAAAAGATCCCCGCATTCGCGAGGATGACCGTTGGTTTAATTTTTGGTAACCAGATACAGAATACTTTCCTTTTGAAAAATTGACTCCCTTTAGGGTTGGGGAAAAACAATTTTTCGGTAGCGTTGATTTTGTTAATAATTAAACTAATTTATAAATACACACCCCTAACCCCTCTCAAGAGGGGAATATTATAGTTGAATAATTACTTGTGACTTAAAACTGGCTTTTGACTTAAAACTTAAAACTTAGAACTGTTACTGAATACTAGCTATTGGCTTTTGTGAAGTTATATATTAGAGAGGCTTTTCAAAAATTCATCGGGTGTCATAACTGGAAGAAGTGATTTTTTAAAATCTTTTCCATTTCTTGTAATAATTAATTCACAGTCAGATTCAGTTGCGCTAAAATATTGAAGAGCATCTTCAAAATCCTTGAATGAAGAATTTAAACCTTTTTCAATTGTGTGTTCAGTTAAAGAACAAATTTCACTTATGATCTTAAATTTTCTTAATTTTTCCCTTGCTGTCTTTGAGTTTTCAAATTTTGAAAGAAAATAATTAACCGTAGCAAATGAAATAGGAGAAACAATTAAAGTTAATTTTCCTTTTTCTCCCAAAGTAGCAATTTTGGCTATGGATTCATAAAATGGATTACGTTCTCCCAAAAGATCTAGCATAACATTTGTGTCTATAAAAATTCTTTTACTCATTTATATTTTTCTGTTAAATAATCTGAGTATTCCTTTTTATAATCAATCTCATTTGGAATGCTATTTCCAGTTGAAATACTTTTAATAAAAGGTGAAATTTCAAAATCAATATCATTTTTTTCAGACGTTAATGTCTGAAGGTATACTTCTACAATTCGAGATAAACTTAACTTTTTTTCAGCAGCATATTCTTTAGCTTTCTCAATTATCTGTTGATTTAGTTTTAATGTTAATTTGGTATCCATAATACTTAAATATACGTACGAATATAAATATTTATTACGTAGATAACAAAATTTATTCCAAATTATTCATTTTAATAAATTCGTTGGCTACTAGATAATGAAAAGTTAATAATGAAAAATGAATGATTAATAATTAATACCGACTAAAACTTAAAATTAATACCATTTATAACTTGTCATTCCGACAAAGGAGGAACCACATCCAATGCTCAGTTTTATGTGATTTCTCATTGCATTCGAAATGACAAAATATACGTCATTTTCAGCCCTTTGCTAAGCTAATTCGAAGTATTGACTGGAAATCAGTTTGTCCTTAGGTTCAAATCCATTCCCCTCTTGAGAGGGGCTAGGGGAGTGTTTTGTTTAGTTTAAAGATACTTATTAGTTCTTACAGCAACATATCCCCGCATACGCGAGAAATCGAAGATTCGACGGAGTCAATGACGGTTCAAAGAATACTGTTACTAATTAATAATGAAAAAGGAATAATTATTACCAGATACTGAATACTTCAGTTATTGTCATTTTTTTTCAAAAATACACCTCCCTGCCCTCCTCAAGGAGGGATTTAATACGTCATTTTCAGCTTGACTGGAAATCTTTTGATTGTGTAGTTCAAATGAATGATTAATACCAATT
>NZ_RHLN01000154.1 GCF_004121075.1 Lutibacter sp. HS1-25 | reverse complement strand
TAGTATACCCTTTTTCTTTCAAAGCCAGGGCTAAATTATGCATAGCACTACCTCCTATTGCTATAAAATGTATATTCATATATTATAATTTTTAACATCAAATGTAAGTAATCTCCTAAAAAAAACACGATGAATCAACTTTATTTTCAACAAATTTACACAGAAACATCATACTTCAAAAAACAACTTATTCATCTAAAATTGAATAAAATTAACTATTTTTGATATACCAAACGATTTCATTTATTCGAAATCAAAAAACTAACCAATACCCAACTAATGAAAAAAGAAAAATTTTCATTGAATATTAATACAATATTATTATTCTTTGTTTTAGCCTTTTTAAGTCATGAACTGACATATTCACAATGTGTAAATCCAACCCCAATAGGAAATACTTCTCAAATTTTTTGTGATAGCAATGAACCTAAAATTGAAAATTTTATAGTTTCTGGTGGTGAAATTGCATGGTTTGATGCTCCTTCTGGAGGAACTCAGTATGATAAATTACTCCGTTTAGAAAATAACAAAACCTATTATGCAGATGATATTACAGGTGGAAGTTGTAGCCCAAACAGACTTGCTGTTACCGTAACAATTAATGGAACACCTCCAACAAATACTTACTCTATTATAGGTGTTTGTGCCGATGAAAATGCTACAATAGCAGATTTACCAGCAACTGGTACAAATATTGAATGGTATGATGCCAAAACTGGTGGCAACTTACTTTCAGACTCAACCCCACTGGTAAATGGGGTAACTTATTATGTACAGCAAACCGCAAATGGATGTACTAGTAAAAGATTGGGAACTGCCGTTATTTTAATTGCTCCAGAAACGCCTACCGTGGCTCCAACACAAACATTTTGTGCTACTTCCAATCCTACTGTAGATAATTTAAAAGCTATAGAAAACAATGTTATTTGGTACGAATCTGAAATGGCATCTCTACCTTTAGATATTTCAACAGCCTTAATTAATGGTGAAGATTATTGGGCAACTCAAGAAAGCGTTGGTTGTGAAAGCTTAGAAAGAGCTAAAACAACAGTTTTTATTGACACCCCTCCAAATGCAGGAATAAGTTCATCATTAAACGAGTGCGAAATTGATTTAGTTACAACTAATTTATTTGATAAATTAGGAGGAAGTCCTGATATTACTGGTGTTTGGACAGGGCCAAGTTCTCTATCTGGTGGTTACTTAGGTACTTTTGAACCTGGTGTTAATAGCTCTGGAACATACACTTATACTGTTAAAAGTAGTTTAGGTGCTTGCCCTGATGCATCCGCTAATGTAGCAGTAGTAATCGAAGTAGTTACTCCTCCAACAGGTCCTACAACTCAAACTTTCTGTGAAATTGAAAATCCAACTGTTGACAGTTTAAGTCCTAGTGGAAATAACATCAATTGGTACGATAGTGATAATGCTACAATTCCTTTAACTAAAACAGCTGCTTTGGTTGATGGTAAAGTTTATTACGCTACAATAACAAATACTACTGGTTGTGAAAGCGTTTTACGATTAGAAGTTACTGCTAACATTGAAAAACCTTTACCTCCTACTGGAACTGCTACTCAAACTTTTTGTGAAATTGACAATCCAACTATTGAGAATTTAAGTCCTAGTGGAAATGACATCAATTGGTACGATAGTGATAATGCTACAACGCCTTTAACTAAAACAGATCCTTTGGTTGATGGTAAAGTTTATTACGCTACAATAACAAACACTGCTGGTTGTGAAAGCGTTTTGAGATTAGAAGTTACTGCTAACATTGAAAAACCTTTGCCTCCTACTGGCCCTGCTACTCAAACTTTCTGTGAAATTGACAATCCAACTATTGAAAGTTTAAGTCCTAGTGGAAATGAAATCAATTGGTACGATAGTGATAATGCTACAACTCCTTTAACTAAAACAGCTGCTTTGGTTGATGGTAAAGTTTACTATGCTACAATAACAAATACTGCTGGTTGTGAAAGTGTTTTGAGATTAGAAGTTACTGCAAACATTGAAAAACCTTTACCTCTCCTAGTGGAAATGAAATCAATTGGTACGATAGTGATAATGCTACAACTCCTTTAACTAAAACAGTTGCTTTGGTTGATGGTAAAGTTTATTACGCTACAATAACAAATACTTCTGGTTGTGAAAGTGTTTTACGATTAGAAGTTACTGCTAACATTGAAAAACCTTTACCTCCTACTGGAGCTGCTACTCAAACTTTTTGTGAAATTGACAATCCAACTATTGAAAATTTAAGTCCTAGTGGAAATAACATCAATTGGTACGATAGCAATTCTGCTACAACTCCTTTAACTAAAACAGCTACTTTGGTTGATGGTAAAGTTTATTACGCTACAATAACAAATGCTACTGG
>NZ_RHLN01000153.1 GCF_004121075.1 Lutibacter sp. HS1-25 | reverse complement strand
TAATAGGGTTTAATTGTGAATTTTTTATATGTTTTTTAAATATTTTTTTTTATATTTGAAATGTAGGTTTTCATAGGCCTACATCTTTTTCATAGCAATTTTTAACCCATCTCGCAGAGGTGGGTTTTTTTATGTTTATACTTTTTTGGTTGAGTGTTTGTCAAATTAAAACAAATTAGTGTAAATTTTATTACGGGAAACCGTAATGGGTGTTCTTTCTTTTTTTGCATTGCCCAATAAAGAAACAAAAAACCGAATAAAAGTTTGTGTTTAATTTTAAAAGAATTACATTTGATATGTTAGGTTGTTTTTAGATAGCCTAACTTCATAGCAATTTAAACCCAACTCTTTTGAGTTGGGTTTTTTTATTGTCTTTTATCTTTTGAATCACGATCAAAGCTTATCAAGTTAAACATTACTCATCCCTTTTTTATTTGTTTTGGTATTCGTGAATAATGAACTTACTGTCTTTTGTCTATAGAATTTGAATCATATGCTATAACGTTCATCATTTGTTTTAGCCTGCTTCTTACACGATTTCCATATTTTTTCTCAATTTCGTCTACGTTGAGGTTGGTGGTGATGTGGGTTTTTGAATGACTTTGGCTTTGACTAAAACTAAGACTATGACTTTGGCTGGTTTGGGTAAATAAATCATAACGTGATAAAAGTATTTCACCCATTACGTTACATTCTTTTGCGTAATGAGAACCGGTTGGTTCTACACCTAAATCGTCGAAGCAGTAGTTTTTTGTCTGGTTGTATTTTTCTAAAACTTCGAATCCGGATGTATTGAAATTAAAAATAATATTTCGGGTTGGAACGAGCGAGTAGTTAGTTTTGTGTGGTGCCAGGTGCAATAGTAATTTCATCAATGATGTTTTACCGCATCCCACGGGTCCAGTAAGCAATAAACCTTTGCTGGTGTCGATTCCCATTTGAGCGCAGCTGTGGTGGTCTTGTATGAAGTATGAGCATAGTTTGAAAATTAGTTTTTCGTCTTCTTTGTGAATTCTGAAGTTTTTTCCGAATAACATATGGCCTTTGATGTTGAGGTAGGTTTTTATTTTTTCGAAATCGTAGTGGATAGTGTTGTTTCGGATTTCTCCTATTTGGAATTTTGAGGTGCCTTCGGTTTTGATGTGTGGTGTTGGGTTCATAGTGGTTAATTTTTTTAATTGCTATTATCGAATTGACATTTTAGACTCTTAGAATGTTCTTTTCATTTTGCCTTGATGCAAAACGAAACAAAAAATCAAGCCTTGGATTTTCGGCGGTCAAATACGTTCTTAAATCCTAAAAGAAATGAACTCGCTACGCTCAAACAGCATTTCTTTTTACGGATTCTTCGAACTTTTGACACTCGCCTGCCAAATCCTAGGGCGGTTTTTATCTGCTAAAGTGGGATATCATATCTTTTATTTTGGTTGACGTGGAGGTTGTCTTGAAAATGGTCAAGTGGTAAAGCGTTTGGATCGTTTTCTCTCGCTTGTGCTCGAGATGATAATTTCATTTCTTCGGATTTTAGCATCCAACTTCGGGCGGTGGCTTGCCAATCGACCATTTTGGTTTTTCCGCCAACTTTCCATCCGATGCCCTGGTAATGGTTGAAAAATTTTTTGGCTTCCAATTCCGGGTAATTTTCTTTTTTAAAAAAATCTAAAATCATTTTTTCTTTTGCGATTGCCTCTAGTTTAATAAAGTTTATATTTTGTTTATTAATGTTTATATTAGATATCAGTGCTTGTTCATTTAACGAACGGTCTAAATTCACATCTTCTTTATCGCTTGATTCAAAATTGAACAACCTTACTTTACTGCCTTTAAAAGGGTTGTGAGATGGACTATAAATTATATATTTCCAATGATTTAGCTCTTTTATGCATTTGTGATACGTTGCTGTAGATCCAATTTTTGATAGTTTCATAATTTCTTCTCTGCTTATATGAAATTCTGCAGGAAATCGGTTGTAATTCCACAATTGAAATAAAGCTATATACAGGCTAATATGGGATGGATTTAAACGATTGTCTTTAGAAAATTGAATATAGACTCCGTTGAGGTGTTTGATGTAGTTCATAGACTTGAATTTATTGTATGATGAATTGCACTTGGCTTTTTTAGACCTAATAAATAGACCAAAAACCAGTGTTTCCTATTTTAAATTAAAAAGAACCCTTGAATTTGGATTAATTCAAGGGTGTAAATTGGTTAGTCGGTTGTATTGACCATATTTGACTCTAACACATTCATAATTTTTTCATAGTCATAATAAATGACACCTCCCATTTTGGTATAGGGCAAGGTTCCGTTTATTCTTAAATTTTGAAGTGTTCCTGTTGAAAGTCCTAATAGTTTTCTAACTTCTGGAGATTTCATCCATTTTACAGGTTTACTTTTGTTTGATTGCTTATTTATTAGTTTCTCAATGTTGTCTAATAAATCGACTTTAAATTCGGTTAAATCCTCTGGTGTAATAATTTTTGCTGCCATACTATGCAATTTTTCGATTAATAATGAAGAAAGTATTTCTTTGTTTCTCTTTCATAAGGCAAATATGTGAAGTATAACTCATTAAAAATCACAAGTTGGGCTATTTTTTTCAAACATTTTGTTTGGATTTAATTGATACAATTTGATAGCAATAAAATTTGAAAATTGATTTTAGCATATCAAATTACACTAAATATTATTTTCATTTTTTTTACCCAACTTGGGTGTTTTATTCATCAAATTTTAGTATACGTTGGAGGAAATTTTCTTTTAAAAAGTCTAAAAACTTGGTAATGTTTGTTTTTCTGTTCTTAATTTCTATGTAAGCTCTATAATAGTCACCTAGATCAATATTAAATGATTGTTCAAAAAAAGCTGCCAATTCTTTTATTTCCGTTTCACCGTAATTAATGACTTTTGAATTGTATATTGCATATATCAATTCAATCAAACCAATTTTACTACCTGTCCAGGTTAATTTTGATTTTACTGGAATTACAGGATATAGTGATTGGCCAGATAATTTTGAAAGTTCAAATTTTAAATATTCGATGGTCAATTCATAGCCAATAAACTTTGCAAAGGTTGAATCTAGACTAGTGGCAAACTCACCATCAAGGTAGGAACCAAGACAGTCTAAATGAATTTTTACACTTTTATTTTTCCTCAAAAAATACTGTTGATCTGAGTAGGTTTCACCACCCCTAAAATATTTATAAAAAATATGATGCTCAATAAAATAAGCCTGCAGCTTTTCAATTTCATTTTCAAAGTACTTCTTTTGCCCCTTTATACTTCCTTTTGGACGTTTATTTTCAATATTAAGCACATTAAAATTATAAATGAACTTTGCAAAAATCTTTGGTTTGATTTGTTTAAAGAAAAAAATTTCGTCTTGGTCTGAATAGAATTCTTCAGCAATAATTTTTTCCCTTGTTTTCTTTAGACAGTTTTCAATAGTAGTTAAATTAAATTCTGTTACTTTTAAAATATCTTTATTTTTTAATTCAAAAGTTTTCATTTTCCTTTCTAAATCTAAAAGGATTTTTTCATATTTATTTTTCACAATTAAAAGTTTAACTCTTTTTCAAACGCACAAAAGACACTTCATTCCTTTATAAAAAAGTTGGGCTTAACAGGCGCTTTGAATTTGAAGTTTAAAAAAGCAATTTATTATGAATCAAATTAAATCAAAAAATATGTTGATTTAAAGTAATATTAAAAAAATAGTACAATCTATATTCATTTTAAATAAGAAAAGTTAAACTGATTGTTGTTTGTCTGAATTTAAACTTTCTTCATTTTTTTGATTTAGTTTATCACGAAGTATGTTCATATCAACGCTTACTTTCTTGTCTATAATTTTAGCGTAATGCTGAGTAGTTTTTAAAGATTTATGTCCTAGCATTTTACTTACCGATTCGATTGGAACCCCATTGGTTAATGTAACCGTAGTGGCAAACGTGTGACGAGCCAAATGGAAAGTAAGGTTTTTTGTGATGCCGCAGATGTCTGCAATTTCTTTTAAATAAGCATTCATTTTTTGGTTGCTTAATACAGGCAGCAGTTTGTTACCATAAATTACTTCGTTATGATCTGAATATTTCCCTATTACATCTTCGGTACATGGTAAAATTGGGATATTACTTGCTGTATTGGTTTTTGTTCTTTTGGTATTTATCCACTTGTTACCATCTATGCCAATCACAATATTGTCTTTTGTTAGTTTTTTTACATCTGCATAAGCCAAACCTGTGAAACAACTAAATATAAATATATCTCTTACCTGGTCTAAACGTGGTATCTGAAATTCCTTATTAATCAAACTTTGAATTTCATCTTCGTTTAAAAATTCTCTATCCACAATTTTTAAACGTGCTTTCCAATTGAAGAATGGGTCTTTGCTAATCCAATTGTTTGCATAAGCTATTCGAACAATTTTCTTAAAATTGGTGATGTATTTAATAGCTGTGTTGTGAGCACAATTTCTTTCCGTTTTCAAATAATATTCAAACCCTGTGATAAATTTATGGTCTACATCTTTTACAGGAATATCGTCTACATTGTATTCTTTTTTAATATAATTCTCAACGTGCATTTTAGCGGTTTTATAACGTTCGGCAGTTCCAGGAGCAAAGTCTTTACCTACTAATTTTTCCACTTGATTGTTGTGGTCTTCGAAAATTGCAATCACCATTTTTTTGTTGTCATTTTTACCTAAGTAAAAATCACGGATTTTTAAAGCTGTATAATTGACGTTATTCTCAATAAAATTTTGGTGTATTTTGTAAACTTTATGATAAATGATATCAATAAATTTATTGATTTTTTGAGCTTCTTCTGAATGACCTTTGGCTCTTCCTGTATCTGAACTCCATTTCTTAATATCAATTTTTCTTTTGATACTGAGCTCGGCACGCCTACCATTTACAGTGATTCTCATATAAATCATTGTTTTTCCGTTGGAATCTGCTTTGGTTTTTTTAATGTAAAATAGGAGGGAGAATGAATTTTTCATAATAATAGCAATTTTTCATACATTAAATATACAAAAAATATTTTAAACTAACAGCTCGAAACCTTATTAAAATAAGGTGTTTTAGTGAAATTCGGTGTCAGTTTTGATTATTTGAAACTGACACCGAATTAGCCCCTTTTTATATGTGTTTAGATGGTATTTATTGGTAAGTTGGTAAAATGAAAAAGCCCATAAACATAACATTTATGGGCTTTTGGTGAGAATTGTTATTCTCTTAGCGGAGAAAGAGGGATTCGAACCCCCGGAGGTGTGACCCTCAACAGTTTTCAAGACTGCCGCATTCGACCACTCTGCCATTTCTCCTTAGCGGTTGCAAATATAATACGCTTTTTTGTTTCTCTCAAACTTTTTGTCACTTTTTTTCTTAATATTTTTAATTATTTTAAAATACATTTGTAAATCAATTTATTACATGGATTTTACAATAGAAATAGTTGTATTAATTTTAGTTGGTTTTATAGCAGGAACCATAAATACAATAGCTGGAGGTGGCTCTTTATTAACATTACCTATACTTATTTTTTTAGGATTACCACCAAATATTGCAAATGGGACAAATCGAATCGGAATTCTTTTTCAAAACATTTTTACCACTGCAGGTTTTAAAAGTAGAGGTGTTGTTACATTTCCTTTTAGTATTTATGTTGGTATTTCAGCTTTGTTTGGAGCTGTTTTAGGTGCTCAAATTGCCGTAGATATAAAAGGTGAAGCATTTAATAAGATTTTAGCTGTAATAATGGTTCTGGTAGTAATTTTAATGGTGCTTAAACCTAAAGCTAAGAATTTAATTAAAATAGAAAAAACTACAGGTAAGTATCTATGGTTGAGTATTTTTTTATTCTTTTTTGTAGGAGTTTATGGAGGTTTTATCCAGGCGGGTGTTGGATTTATAATGCTTTTTATATTGTCTACTGTAAATAATATTTCATTGGTTAAAAGTAATGCTATAAAGGTAACTGTAGCACTCATTTACACGGTGTCTGCGGTTGTAGTCTTTGCTTATAACGATACTATTGACTGGCAAAAAGGATTGATTTTAGCCATAGGAAATGCTTCTGGTGGCTGGTTTGCAAGTAGATGGTCTGTTAAAAAGGGTGATAGGTTGGTTAAAAACTTTTTAATTATTATGGTTGTAGTTTTTGCAATAAAATTGTGGTTTTTTTAAATTTATTTCAACAAATATATCTACCCTCAATAAAATTCTTTTTTTACATTTGTGGCTTAAAATAAAAATATGGCTAATTCATTCGGAAAAATATTTACTATAACAACTTTTGGAGAGTCTCATGGCGAAGCTATTGGAGGTGTAATTGATGGCTGCCCAGCAGGAATTGAACTTGATTTTAAAGCCATTCAAAATGAATTGGATAGAAGAAAACCTGGACAGTCTAAAATTGTAACACAAAGAAAAGAACCAGATGAAGTTCGTTTTTTATCGGGTATTTTTGAAGGAAAAACTACAGGAGCTTCTATAGGGTTTATTATTGAAAATGTGCATCAACGTTCTAATGATTATTCTCATATAAAAGATTCATATCGCCCATCTCATGCTGATTATACGTATGATAAAAAATATGGTGTACGAGATTATAGAGGTGGAGGAAGAACTTCAGCGCGTGAAACAGCCAACTGGGTAGTAGGAGGTGCGGTTGCAAAACAAGCTATTCCTTCTATAAAAATCAATGCTTTTACTTCTTCAGTAGGTGATATTTTTATGGAAAAACCTTATCAATCGGTTGATTTAGATAATGCTGAAAACAATATTGTTCGTTGTCCAGACGATGTTGCTGCTGAAAAAATGATTCAACGTATTAATGAAATTAAAAAGCAAGGCGATACAATTGGAGGTACTGTTACTTGTGTAATTCAAAATGTACCTGTTGGTTTGGGTGAACCTATTTTCGATAAATTACATGCGCAATTGGGCAAAGCAATGCTTTCTATAAATGCAGTAAAAGGCTTTGAATATGGAAGTGGTTTTTGTGGTGCTAAAATGAAAGGAAGTGAACACAATGATATTTTCAATTCAGATGGATCAACAAAAACAAATCTTTCAGGTGGTATTCAAGGAGGAATTAGTAACGGAATGGATATTTACTTTAGAGTAGCATTTAAACCTGTTGCAACAATTATGCAGGCGCAATCAACAATTGATAAAGATGGAAATATTGTTGAAATGATAGGTAAGGGGCGTCACGATCCTTGTGTTGTACCTAGAGCAGTACCAATTGTTGAAGCATTAGCAGCTATGGTAATTACTGATTTTATGTTACTAAATGCTAAAAGTAGTTTTTAAAAAAAATGGTTTATTGTTTTAAGTAATATTTTATTTTTTGTTGCTTTTTAAAGCTATTTTTTTATTAATTATTATATTAAAATAAATTTTTTAAAAACGTAAAACACTGTATATTCCTATTGGTATTCAGTATTTTACGTTTTTTTTATTAAAATCAGGTAATAAAAATGATATTATTTATTTTTATTTTAGAATAATAAAATAAAATTTTATAGATTTGTAGAAATCTTAAATAATTCTTTATTGTAAAATGAATATTTAATTTTTTATTTAATAACACTGCCCCAATTTTACCCCAAAATTTACCAAAGCATAATTTATTTTTTTTTGAAGTGTTTTATTGTGTGAATATTTTATAAAATATCAATATAATTTATAAATTTAAAGTATTTGCAGCCGTAAGAATTGACTTATAGATTTACTACCGTTGTGGGGACGACAATTTTCTCGTAAGTTATTGCGGCTGCTTCTTTATAATTACTTCAAAAAGTAAAATGCTATTTCAACTATTTTACGCTTTATAATATTACCTTATATTACATGTTTCTTTTTTATTAGTTTATTGTTTTTTAATAGCAATAAATTCAATTATATGTAAATGTTGCTTTTTTAAAGTTTTAACAGGTCTTTAGCCTTAAACTTTAAGTTAATTATATGCTAATTTTGTTACATAACTATGTTTGATTGGTTTATTACATTGGTTAACCTTTTGTTTTGCAGGTATTTGTAATGTTTATTTTAAATGTTTCTAAATAGTAAATGGCTATTTTTTACTGACATATGTCATTATATTTTTTACTTAAAACATATAATTTTACCATATTGAAAATTAAAATGCAATTACATTGTTTGTAATACTTTTCAATTTTTAATATCAATTTTATAAATTATTAAGTGTAAACCTATAAGTATAATGAAAGAAGAGAAAACAAAATTAATTTGTGATGCTAATGAAGCTGTAGCTATTGTTGCTCACAAAACAAATGAAGTTTGTGCTATTTATCCAATTACACCTGCATCACCAATGGGTGAACATGTAGATGTGTATAGTGCTAAAGGTAAAAAGAACATTTGGAACAATGTACCTAGAATTGTTGAAATGCAAAGTGAGGCTGGAGCCGCAGGAACTGTTCATGGTTCATTGGTAACTGGAGCTTTAACAACAACATTTACAGCATCTCAGGGATTATTATTAATGATTCCAAATATGTATAAAATAGCAGGTGAATTATTGCCTAATGTTATTCATGTTGCGGCTAGAACATTAGCTACACATGCATTGTCTATTTTTGGAGATCATTCTGATGTAATGTCTGCTCGTCAAACTGGTTATGCAATGTTATTTGCAGGAAGTGTACAAGAAGCACATGATTTTGCTTTGATTTCTCAAGTGGCAACTTTAAAAAGTAGAGTTCCATTTATGAATATTTTTGATGGATTTAGAACTTCACATGAAATTTCTAAAATTGATGCGATTCCTACAGATGTTATCAAAACAATGATGCCTGAAGAAGAAGTAATGAAGCACAGAAAACGCGCATTAGATTCTAACAATCCTTCAATTAAAGGAACAGCTCAAAATCCAGATGTATTTTTCCAAGCTCGTGAGGCTTGTAATCCTTTTTATGAAAAAGTACCAGGAATTGTAAAAGAAACTATGGATGAATTCTATCAACATACAGGTAGAAAGTATAGTTTATTTTATTATATAGGACATCCAGAAGCTGAAAAAGTAGTTGTAATTATGGGTTCTGGTGAAGGTCCAGTTAGAGAAACTGTAGATACAATGGTTGAAAAAGGCGAAAAAGTAGGTGCTTTATTCGTGCGTTTATACCGTCCTTTCTCTATGGAAGATTTCTTAGCTGAAATGCCAGATACAGTAAAAAAAGTAGCTGTATTAGATAGAACTAAAGAACCAGGTGCTACAGGAGATCCTTTATATTTAGATGTAGTAACTACTTATGTTGAAAAAGGAATTGCTATGCCATCTATTGTTGGTGGTCGCTATGGTCTTTCTTCAAAAGAATTTACACCAGCTATGGTAAAAGGTATTTATGATGAATTGGAAAATGAAAAACCAAAAAATCATTTTACAGTTGGTATTAATGATGATGTTACATTTACAAGTTTACCAATTAACCCTTATTTCCAAACTAAAAAGAATACATTTAACTGTATGTTCTATGGTTTAGGGTCTGATGGTACTGTAGGTGCTAATAAAAACTCAATTAAAATTATTGGTGAAACAACTGATAATTACGTTCAAGGATATTTTGTATATGACTCTAAAAAAGCAGGTGCACAAACTATTTCACATTTGCGTTTTGGTCCAGAGCCAATTTACTCTAGCTATTTAATTAACAAAGCTAATTTTATAGGTTGTCACCAACCAAATTTTGTGTACGAATACGATATTCTTAAAAACATGAAAGATGGTGGTACATTTTTATTAAATACTCCACACTCTAAATATAAAATTTGGGCAGAATTACCAAGTGTAATTCAAAAAGCAATTATTGATAAAAATGTTGAATTTTATGTAATTGACGCTACTAAAGTGGCTCTTGAAGCAAAATTAGGAAAACGTACTAATACAGTATTGCAGACTTGTTTCTTTGCTATTTCAGGTGTTTTACCTAAAGATGAAGCTATCGCTAAAATTAAAGCTGCTATTGTAAAATCATATTCTCATAAAGGAGATAAGATTGTGCAAATGAACTTTAACGCTGTTGATAAATCTTTAGAAAATCTTCAAAAAGTAGAGTACCCTCGTCATACAACCAATCAAGATGGTTTAATGCCTTTAATGACAGGCAATTTAAGTCCTTTTGTAAAAGATGTGTTAGGAACTATTTTAGCAGGTAATGGTGATTCTTTACCAGTAAGTGCATTCCCAGCAGACGGAACTTTCCCAACAGGAACTACACAATATGAAAAACGTGGTATCGCAACATTTGTACCAACTTGGGATGATGCAGATATTTGTACACAATGTAATAAATGTGTTGCTATTTGTCCTCACGCTGCAATTAGAGCTAAAGTTGTTTCTAACGATATATTAGCCAATGCTCCTGCATCTTTAAAACATGTACCAGCTAAAGGTAGACCTTTTGATAGCAAAACAGAAAGTTATGTATTACAAGTTTCTCCTGAAGATTGTACAGGATGTGATCTTTGTGTTGCTGTTTGTCCAGCTGAAAGCAAAGAGGTTCCAAATACATTTGCAATTAACTTAGCTGAAAAACGTGATGTAGAAAAAGTTGAAAATGCAAATTGGGATTACTTTATTGAATTACCAGATTACGATAGAAAAAAATTGGTAACATCAACAGTAAAAGGTTCACAATTTTTACAACCATTATTTGAGTTCTCAGGTGCTTGTTCTGGTTGTGGTGAAACACCATATATTAAAATGATTACCCAATTGTTTGGTGATAGTATGTTAATTGCAAATGCAACAGGTTGTTCATCAATTTATGGTGGTAACTTACCAACTACACCTTATACAACAAATAAAGCAGGACACGGACCAGCTTGGGCAAACTCATTATTTGAAGACAATGCTGAGTTTGGTTTAGGTATGAGATTGGCATTATCTAAAAAACAAGAAATAGCTGTTGATTTATTAAAAACTTTAGAAAATGAAATTGGTAGCGCATTGGTTAACGATATTCTTAACAATGCTGAAACTGATGAGACTTTAAAAGAGCAAAAATTAAATCAAATTGAAGAAGTAAATGCTATTTTAGATAAACTTGATTCTTACGATGCAAAAAAACTTAGAAACCTTTCTGAATACTTACGTAAAAAAGACGTTTGGATCTTTGGTGGTGACGGTTGGGCTTATGATATTGGTTACGGTGGTTTAGATCATTTATTCTCTTCAGGAGAAAATATCAATATCTTAGTAATGGATACTGAAGTTTACTCTAATACAGGTGGACAAGCTTCTAAATCTACTCCAATGGGTGCAAGTGCTAAATTTGCAATGAATGGTAAATTAACTTCTAAGAAAAGTTTAGCTTTACAAGCAGTTTCTTACGGTAATGTTTATGTTGCTCAAATTGCAATTGGTGCAAAAGATAACCAAACATTAAAAGCAATTGAAGAAGCACAAGCTTATCCAGGACCATCATTAATTATTGCTTATTCTCATTGTGGTGAACACGGTTACGACTTAAAAGACGGAACTTTACACCAAGAGAAAGCTGTTGAAACTGGTTACTGGCCATTATTTAGATTCAATCCTTTATCAGAAAAAGGAAAGAAATTTAGATTAGATTCTAAAGCTCCTGCAGCACCTCTTGAAGAGTTTATGTATACTGAAACTAGATTTACAAGAGTTCTTAAAGACAACCCTGAATTAGCAGGAGTTCTTTTAGGAAAAGCTCAAGAAGAAGTTGATACACAATGGGAACGTTTAGAACTTTATAAAAATTTATAATAATTCCTTTTATTAAGTGCCAAGTATATCTATATTTGGCACTTTTTTTAACTATAAAAATTATTGAAATGAGTTCAAGATCACAAGCCTTTTTAAATGAAGGAAGTAGAAAGTTAGAATTGGCAAAAGACGCTTTAAATAAACCATCTGAAGATATCGTAAGCTATTCAGCATGTAAAAATTCACAGTTTGCTATCGAAAACTATTTAAAAGGTTTTTTATTAACCAATAATGTAGAATTTGCTGTAAATGCAACAATTGGAGAATTGTACAATCAATGTGTTGAAATTGATGAAAATTTTAAAAAAATAGAAATTTCAGCAATAAAGTGTAAAAACGACCAAATAAACGGTGGTTACTGTACTGGAATTGGAACTCTTAATGCATGTTTAGATGCAGCAGATACAATTGAAAATTATTTAAAAGAATCTAAAATCATTTAAATACAATTCCTTTTTTCATTTGAAAAAGTAAAAACTTGCTGTACATTTGCGTAAAATATTTACTATGAACTATATTTTATTTGATGGTACAGTTAGAAATTCATTGTTACCATTAACTTATACAAAACCCGTTGCCGATTTAAGAATAGGAATTTTAACTATTCGTGAAAAATGGGAAACGCATTTAGGTTTAAGTACTACTACGCTTACCGAAGAATATTTGGAAGAGAAATATCCAATGGTGGAAATGGAGCAGAATATAATGATAAATGCATCATTTTTACCAACTTTAGAATTGGTTGAAGCAATACAAAATCTGAAAAAAAATCAAGCTATTTTTAAAGGTGAAGAAGTTATTGCTTTTTTTACCACTGATGATCAGGATGAAATAGATTTTGACTCTTATGAGCAGCTTGAGTTTGATGAAAATTTACTTCAAATTAAAAATACGTGGGATTTATTTACTTTAAATAAAGAAGCTTTAATTTCTGATTTTGAATTAATTACAGAAGGAAGAAAGTCTCAGCCAATCCCAAAAGATGTTCATTGTATTAATAAAGAAAATATTTTTATTGAAGAGGGTGCTCAAGTTTTCTTTTCAAGTTTAAATGCTTCTAATGGTCCAATTTACATAGGGAAAAATACAACAGTTATGGAAGGGAGCCTTATTAGAGGGCCTTTTGCATTGGGAGAACATTCTGTAGTAAAAATGGGTTCTAAAATTTATGGAGCTACTACTGTTGGTCCAAAATGTACTATTGGAGGCGAGGTAAACAACTCAATTTTATCGGGCTGTTGTAGCAAAGGTCATGAGGGTTATTTAGGTAATTCTGTTTTAGGTGAGTGGTGTAATATAGGCGCTGATTCTAACAATTCGAACCTGAAAAATAATTATGATGAAGTTCGTTTGTGGAATTATGAGACTGAAAATTTCGCAAAAACTGGTTTACAGTTTTGTGGCTTAATTATGGGAGATCATTCTAAATGCGCTATAAATACAATGTTTAACACAGGTACAGTTGTTGGTGTAAGCGCTAATATTTATGGTAGTAATTTTCCTCGAAACTTTATACCTTCATTTAGTTGGGGTGGAGCAGCTGGGTTTTCAACATATCAAATAAATAAAGCAAAAGATACTGCTATTTTAGTTATGAAGCGCAAAAATGAAGTTTTTGATGAAGTTGAAGAACGTATTTTAGAGCATGTTTTTAAAATTTCAGAAAAGTATAGGAAGTTTTAATTTAGAAATATATAAAAGCGTTTAAAGAAATTTTAAACGCTTTTTTTATGTTAACAAAAGTGGCTTGTAATTTATAATTAAATTTTTTAAAACATTATTACAATGCAAATAAAAATGTAGAGGTGTAGTCTAAATTTTTACTTTAGTTGTTAGTTGTAATGCAATTAAATTAGATTTTGTTACTTAGCCCTGTATTTATTAAATAAATGCTCTTAAAATAGCTGTAATTTGTTATTCTGAAATGTCTTTTTAGTTTTTGTTATCTAAATCTTTATAAAATAGCTTCAGTGAAAATTAATTGTATAAAATGTTGCAAGAAATATTTACAATTAAGAGGCTTGAAAATTATACTATTCAATAAGTTTTTAGATATATATTATTTTTGTAACTAAGCTTAAAAGTTGTAAAACAAAGTCAATTTTAAAAAAAGCAGGATTGTTTCTAAGAATTTGAAACTACAAAGAATTGTTTTTTAAAGTGCGCACGAGAAGATTCGAACTTCCACATTCTAAGCGAATACCAGCCCCTCAAGCTGGCGCGTCTACCAATTCCGCCACGTGCGCATTATAGTGTAAAAAAAAAGTTAAGCATAATGCTTAACTTTTTTTGTGACCGGGCTGGGGCTCGAACCCAGGACCACCTCCTTAAAAGGGAGGTGCTCTACCAACTGAGCTACCAGGTCATTGTTCCTTTATCAATTGCGAGTGCAAAGATACTATCTAATGTTAATTACACAAGTTTTTTTATGTAATTTTTTATTCGATATTTGCTAAACAATTAAAAATCTAAAAAAAGAACCAATGAAAATTGTATTATTAGGGTATATGGCGAGTGGAAAATCTGCTGTTGGAAAAGTATTGGCAAAAGATAAAAGTTTGGATTTTATTGATTTAGATGCTTACATTGAAGAAAAAGAACAAATTTCAATTTCAGAAATATTTAGGGTTAAGGGTGAAATTTATTTTAGAAAAAAAGAGGCAGAATATTTAGAAGAATTATTAAAAATTGATAAAAATGCCATTATTTCGTTAGGTGGAGGTACTCCTTGCTATGGAAAAAACATGGAATTAATTCAAAATTGTGCAGTTTCATTTTATTTAAAAGCTTCTATTGCTACTATTTTTGATCGTTTACAACACGAAACTTCTCAAAGACCATTGGTTGCAACTATTGGAACGGAGAATTTACAAGAATATATTGCCAAACATTTGTTTGAACGCAATCCATATTACGAAAAGGCGAATTATATCATTTCAGTAAATGATAAATCTATTGAAGAAATTACAGCAGAAATTAACCTAAAGTTGCATAAGAATTATTAGCTTCAAATACAACTGAAACATGTTCGTTCATTGAAGTTGAAAGTGAAATTCCTTTAAAATCGGCTTTTACAGGGAATTTTTTATGATTTCTATTGATCAATACCGCAGTTTTAAATCGTTTTAAAGGCACTTCTAAAAAGAATTTAATTCCGTATATAAGTGTAGACCCAGAGTTTAAAACATCATCAACTAAAACTACTGATTTGTTTTTGTAACTGGCTGAATCAATATCGGTTGTAATTGGGTTTCGTGGTTTTTTCTTATCTATTTTAACTTCACATAAAACCACTTTTAAATCGGAAATTTCATTTAAAATTTTAGCCAAATTTTGAGCAAAAATATAGCCGTTACCATTTATACCAGCAATAATAATTTCTTTTTCATTGCTGTTTGTTTCGTACATCTGATAAGCTATACGACGGGTTTTATTTTTTATTTGATTGTTTGTTAAAATTATAGAACTTTCCATTTATTTAATTTTTTTCAAATATAAAAAACAATTCATTACCATTTCTAGGTTTTATAGAATTATAGCATCTTTCTAAAGTACTGATTTTAAAATTTTCAGCAAATAAGTTTAAATATTCATTTAAACTCCCACCAAAAGGAGGGCCATCTTCAGTCAATTCAAAATCAAATAACAATCCAACTAATTTTCCTTTGTTTTTAAGTAAATCGTACATTTTAGCAACGTATTCAATTCTTAAATTTGGATCTAAAGCACAAAAAAATGTTTGTTCTAAAATTAAATCATACTTATTATTATGATCAAAAAAATTGGTATGAATCAAATGTTCTTTAGGGAAATTAGGCAATCTTTGTTGTAGATTTTTTAAAGGTTGTTCAGAAATATCTATCACGGTTATATTTTTAAACCCTTCATTAAATAAATATTCGACCTCATAACCGTTGCCAGCTCCAGGAACCAAAATTTTTAAATCTTTATTTTGTAACTGATCAATATATGTTTTGATAGGAGTAGAGGCATAGCCAATGTCCCATCCTGTCTGGTTGTTTTGGTATTTAGCATCCCAAAAATTTTTATCAAATCTCATCATCTTCAGTATAATCGTCTATTTCTCTACGGTCTTTTTTAGTTGGTCGTCCTGCTCCTTTTTTGCGATAATAATCTTTAGAGTATTTCAACAATTCTAATTTTTCAAATACTTCGGCTGGCGTGGTATCTTTTCTGTATAAATCAACCAATTTAGCACCCACACGATTTGCAGGAATGTCTAATACCTCAATTTGATAATTAATTTGGTCTTTTCTTAATGTAATTTTATCGTTGTTAAAAACGGTTTTAGATGCTTTAACACTTTCTCCATTTACCCTAATATGTCCCTTTTTACAGGCTTCAGTAGCAATACTTCGTGTTTTAAAATATCTAATACACCATAAATATTTATCAATTCTCATATAAATTCATATAATAAAGTTAATATTTAACTTTTCCTTTTAACAAAGGTATGAAAATAGTATCTTGCGCATCTTAAAAATATACTCAATGAAAATTAAATTTATTTTATTTATTCTTGCTTTTGGTTTGTTAATTAATGCTTGTAAAAAAGATGAGGTTGTGCCTTTTAATGCCAAAGAACAAGCTGTTAAGGATAATGATTCAATTGTTAAATACTTAGAAACTTATTATTTAAATGTTGATGGTGATTTGGAATTAATTGATGCTGGACAAACACCTTTAATGGATCTAGTTGAAGTTGAGGATATTGTGGAAAATGATATTGCATATAAATTGTATTATTTAGTTCAAGAACAAGGTACGCAAATACAACCTAAGCGTATTGATTCTGTTTTATCTACTTATAAAGGAACAACTTTAAATAATTATACTTTTGATGAAAGTCAAAAATTTATTTGGCTTCCGCTATCTCAAACAATACTTGGTTGGCAATATGGTTTTACGCATTTTAAAAGTGGTGTTAAAGTTATAAATCCCGATGAATCTTTTAGTTATGTAGATTATGGGAAAGGTTATTTGTTTATTCCTTCTGGATTAGCATATGGACCTTCAGGTAGCCAAACAGGATCTATTCCGCCTAATTATCCATTAATTTTTAAAATTACATTGCAAGATGTTAATGTTGTAGACGATGATGATGATACTGTATTATCTATTTATGAAGATTTAAATGGAAATTCAAATTTAACAGATGATGATACTGATGGTGATGAAATTCCAAATTATTTAGATAATGATGATGACGGTGATGGTGTTTTAACAATTGATGAAGATGCCAACGGAGATGGTAATCCACGTAATGATGATACCGATGGTGATGGAATTGCAGATTATTTAGATGCAGATACTAAGTAGTTTTTAAAGAAAAAAGTAAAGTTTAAAAATATAAAAAGTTCAAGTAATTGTAAAATTGCTTGAACTTTTTTTGTTGAATCCTATCTCCAGCCCTTTCCCTAGGAAAGGGAGCACGATTTTAGATTGTTTCAGAATTGGGATGCATTACACAGTGAATTTTAAGATAGGATGAGACCCTGTATTTTACCAAGCCTGTCTTGAGCAAATCGAAAAGCTCAATAACCGGTTGCTGAGCGGAGCTGAAGCACGGTGTGAAGTGATAATGAAATAACAGGATATACAAATAATATTTCTGCTGTCCAAGAAATATCTGATGGTAAAATAAATTGTAATATCCACTTAATTAGGGGAATTCCGATAAAGTGTGTATTTTTGTTCATAGTAAATATGGTTCGCAAAGCAATATTAACTATAAAGAGGGAATTCCAAATTGGAAATCCCTCTTTTAAAAAGTTTTATCGGACACAAATGAAATAATATTTAAACAATATTACTATTTGGATTTCGAAGGAAAAAATCGAGAGACTCTTTTTTGATAATCGGCATAACCAGGATATTTTGAAGCACTAATTTCTTCACTAAACTCTGAACTTCCTTGAAATAAAACCAATAATAACAAGCAACCAGCAATACTCCAGTTAATCCATTGTCCAGATGCAGCAACACTAAATAAGTAAAAAGCTACCCAAATACTTTGTTCAGCCCAATAATTAGGATGACGCGATAAACCCCACAATCCTTTGTCTAAAAAACCTTTTTTGTAATCACCTGTTAAAGTTTCTCCCGCTTTAATCATAGCGTGTTTTTTACTTTGAAATTTCCAATGTTGTTCATCGGCAATAGTTTCATAAATAATAAAAAACAACATCAAAGCGGCAGCTATATAATCTAATAAACCCAAAGGTGTGTTGTTAAATTGTAATACAACCAAAGCAGGAAGTGTAAATAATAAAATTAAAATATTTTGATAACCCGAAATGAAAAACAAATTAAATAAAGTCCATTTCCATTGGGCTTGAAATTCTGGTTTTTCTCTTAAAACCTGCCAGCGATAATCTTCTTCACCTTCCCAAAACTTTAATGTAAAAGCACCGTGTCTTGAAAAGTTATAGGTTAACCTAATTCCCCAAATAGCGACTAAAATAAGCATTAAAATCAGTCTGGGAGAATAATTGCCATAAGAAGCAATAATCCAAACGTAAACAATAGGTATAATACTCCAAAGTTTATCAACCTGACTTTTATTATCTGTAAGTTCACCTACAACAAAACAATAAACAAAAACACCAAAAGTTACATACATTGTTGTTTTTAAGGCTAGCCATTCAATAGTTCCCAGTGAAGTTCCAAAAAAATAACTTATAATAGGTACTATTAATAATGTTACAATAAGAAGAGATGCTACTTTTATAATATTCATAATTAAAGCTTTTAGTTGTATTGCTAAAATATTAAAAAAAATAGCCAATATTATAAAATAAATGAGATAGTTAATGTTGATTTTAAAATTTTAAATTGTAAGGCAATTAAATAAAATTGGGATTATTGAAAACATTAAAAAAATAACATTGCTTCAATTCAATTTCATAATATTGCATTATAATTATTTAGATGAATAACAATAAAAACATAGGACTTATAATTGCTGCATTTTTCTCAATTTATGTTATTTGGGGATCAACCTATCTTTTGAATAAAATTGCGGTAACAGAATTGCCTCCATTTATGTTGGCATCTATCCGTTTTATTATTGCAGCCGTTTTAATTTTTAGTATTGCTAAATTATTAGGTTATAATTTGGCGATAACAAAAGCACAGTTTAAAAATTGTAGTATCATTGGTTTTTTGTTTTTAACAGCAGGAAATGGGGGAGTTGTGTGGGCTTTAAAATATGTAGATAGTGGTTTTGCTGCACTCGAAATATCTGCTCAGCCATTGGTGGTTTTGTTAATGATGCGTTTTTTTGAAGGAAAAAAAATACAACCTATGTCTATGGTTGGGGTATTTTTAGGTATTGTAGGTATTTATTTATTGGTTAGTCAAAAAGAATTGATTAACCAAGAAGGTTCTGCTTTGGGTATGTTTGTCATATTTTTATGTATGCTTTGTTGGGCATATGGCAGTTTGTTTGTAGCTAAAGCCGATTTTCCATCTAACTTTTTTGTAAATACAGGTTATCAAATGTTAATTGGTGGTGTTTTACTGTTTTTTGTTAGTTTGGCTTTGGGAGAACAATGGACTTATCCATCAACTTGGAGTTCATCTGTACAAATATCAATGGTATTGTTAATTTTATTTGGAAGTATTATTGCTTTTACTGCATTCAACTATTTATTGAGATCTGTTTCGCCCGAAAAAGTAGCAACTTCAACATATGTAAATCCAATAATAGCGATGTTTTTAGGATGGTATTTATTAAATGAGCAAGTTACAACCCAATCTGCAGTAGCTGCTATTATTTTACTTACAGGTGTTTATTTTATCAATACAAAGAAAAAGTTGACAATGTATGCTAGATTTAAAAAGTAATAAACACCACTAAATAAAGCCAGTAACTTCAAAAAATAAAATAAAAAAAATATTTTTTTAAAGAAATAGTGTAAATGCCCCATAAAGACTGTATTTTTGTGGGTTTTTAAAATTGAAATGTGCGTTTATCCAAAACAGAAATAGAAGATAGAAATACTGGTAAAGATTTATACAGTTATCAAAAAGAGGCTATTAGTGAAATTTTCAAGAGGTTTGAAGAAGCCAAAGAAGATTATCATTTGTTATATCAACTACCAACAGGTGGTGGTAAAACTGTAATTTTCTCAGAAATTGTTAGACAATATTTAAAACATCATCAAAAAAAGGTATTGGTTTTAACACATCGTATTGAGTTGTGTAAGCAAACTTCAAAAATGCTTTCTGAATTTGATGTTGTTAATAAAATTATTGATAGCAAAGCCAATTTAGACGATCATCAAATATATAGTTGTTATGTGGCGATGGTTGAAACTTTGAACAATAGATTGAATGACAACAAGTTTGATATTTCAGATATTGGACTGGTTATTATTGATGAGGCTCATTATAACTCATTTACTAAAATATTTAAATTTTTTAGTAAAGCGTTTTTTTTAGGCGTTACAGCAACACCTTTAAGTTCTAATATTCAGCTACCTATGACCGATAATTATGAGGAATTGATTGTTGGTGAAACTATTGAAACGCTTATTAAAAATAAGTTTTTAGCAAAACCTGTTACTTATTCATACAATGTAGGGTTAACATCGTTGGTTGTGGGTGCAAATGGAGACTATACCGTAAAGTCTTCAGATGATTTGTACACAAGTGGCAATATGTTGAACAAACTGGTTGAAGCTTATGAAGAGCGTTCAAAAAATAAAAAAACATTGATTTTTAACAATGGTATTAGTACTTCAATCAATGTTTATCATACATTTAAAGCAGCTGGTTATCCTGTTGCACATTTAGATAATACCGCTTCAAAAAAAGAGCGTGAGCAAATTTTAAAGTGGTTTAAACACACACCAAATGCAATTTTAACTTCGGTGAGTATTTTAACTACAGGATTTGATGAACCAACTGTTGATACTGTTATTTTGAATAGAGCAACCAGATCTTTAACATTGTATTATCAAATGATTGGTCGTGGTTCTCGTATTTTAAAAGATAAAACAACATTTAATATTATTGATTTAGGTAATAATTTTCACAGATTTGGTATGTGGGGTTCAAACTTAAATTGGCAAAAAATATTTAAATCGCCTAATTATTACATCGATAATTTATTAAATGATGAAGAGTTAGAGAGTAATTTTAGATATGAAATGCCTGAGGAAGTTAGAAAAAAGTTTGCCAATTCTTTTGATGTATTTTTTAATATTAAAGAATCGTATGTTCAAACTGTTCAACAAGGTAAATCTTCAAAAGAGGTATTAAAAAATTCAATAGATCAACATTCTAAAATTTGCGTTGAAAATAGTGAAGATGTTTATGATGCTTTGGCTTTAATGAATTTATTGGGTGATGATATTGAATATCGTATTGATCAATACATTCGTTGTATTTGTAAAAGTACCAACAGTTTTATTGAATGGTTAAATGATGATTATAGAAAAAAATTACGTGCTAATTTATATAATAATTTTGACAGTCTTTATGAAGAAATTCACGGAAAACCACCACCTGAAGATTAAATTATAAAATTTTAAGCATAAAAAATAAATAAAAACCCTACAAAATAAACTAGTTATTGAGTAGGGTTTTTTAGTGTTTAAATCTTATTATTTATTTCTAAATACTATTTTATTATCAAATGCATCTAACAAAATATGACTAGTTGCAGTTACTTTTCCTGCAAGTATTTCTTTTGAAAGTTTATTCAATACTTCTTTTTGAATAACACGTTTTACTGGTCTTGCTCCAAATTGAGGGTCAAAACCTAACTCTGCCAAAGCTTCTACTAAATCTTCAGTATATTCAATTTGAATGTCTTGAGATTTCAACATTTTTATTAAACCATTCAATTGTAATTTTACAATTTGTTTAATTTCAGCTTTGTTTAAAGGTGTAAACATCAAAATTTCATCAATCCTGTTTAAAAACTCAGGTCTTATGGTTTGTCTTAATAAGGTTATAACCTCATCTTTAGTACTTTCAGTAATCTCTGCTCTTTTACTCATATCCATTTTTTCAAAACGCTCTTGTATTATATGAGAACCCATATTTGAGGTCATAATAATAATGGTATTTCTAAAATCAGCAATACGACCTTTATTATCTGTCAATCTACCTTCATCTAATACTTGTAATAAAATATTAAAAGTATCAGGATGCGCTTTTTCAATTTCATCAAGTAAAACAACAGAATATGGTTTTCTACGAACGGCTTCAGTCAATTGACCACCTTCTTCATAACCAACATAACCTGGAGGCGCACCAACCAAACGACTTACCGCATGGCGTTCCTGATATTCACTCATATCAATCCTAGTCATCGCATTTTCATCGTCAAATAAATATTCAGCCAAAGCTTTTGCCAACTCTGTTTTACCAACACCAGTGGTTCCTAAAAACAAGAAAGTACCCATTGGTTTTTTAGCATCTTGCAAACCAGCTCTTGATCTTCTTACAGCATCGGCTACAGCTTCAATAGCTTCATTTTGTCCAACAACTCTGTCGTGTAACTCATCTTCCAAAAGAAGTAACTTTTCGCGCTCACTTTGTAACATTTTGGTTACAGGTATACCAGTCCATTTAGCAACAACTTCAGCAATATCATCTCTAGTAACTTCTTCTTTAATTAAAGCAGTTTCTTGATTTTCAGACAATTCTTTTTGAAGTTCATCTAAATTTACTTGTTCATCTTTAATTTTTCCATAGCGCAATTCAGCAACTTTACCGTAATCTCCTTCACGTTCAGCACGATCAGCTTCTAATTTATAATTTTCAATGGCTTCTTTACTTTCCTGAATAGCATCAACCAAATCTTTTTCACTAGTCCATTTGGCGCTAATTTCATTTCTTTCTTCTTTGATGTTTGCCAATTCATTTTTAAGAAAATCTAATTTTTTCTCGTCCTTTTCACGTTTAATGGCTTCAATTTCTATTTCAATTTGCATAATTTTACGATCCAAAACATCTAATTCTTCAGGTTTTGAATTGATTTCCATACGCAGTTTAGCCGCAGCTTCATCCATTAAATCAATGGCTTTGTCTGGTAAAAAACGGTTCGAAATATAACGTTGAGACAATTCAACCGCAGCAATAATGGCATCATCTTTAATTTGAACTTTGTGATGATTTTCATATTTTTCTTTGATACCTCTTAAAATAGAAATTGCACTTTCTGTATCAGGTTCGTTTACAATTACTTTTTGAAAACGACGTTCTAACGCTTTATCCTTTTCAAAATATTTTTGATATTCATCTAGGGTAGTTGCTCCAATCGCTCTTAGTTCTCCACGAGCCAATGCAGGTTTTAAAATATTTGCTGCATCCATTGCGCCTTGTCCACCTCCAGCACCCACCAAAGTATGAATTTCATCAATAAACAAAACAATTTCACCATTTGATGAAGTTACTTCTTTAATGACAGATTTTAAACGCTCTTCAAATTCACCTTTGTATTTAGCACCTGCAATTAAAGAACCCATATCTAATGAGTAAATTTGCTTGTCTTTTAAGTTTTCAGGAACATCACCTTTTATAATTCTGTGAGCCAAACCTTCGGCAATTGCTGTTTTACCAGTTCCAGGTTCACCAACCAACATTGGGTTGTTTTTTGTTCTACGAGATAAAATTTGAAGAATTCTTCTAATTTCTTCATCTCGCCCAATTACAGGATCTAGTTTACCTTCTTTGGCTAACTGATTTAAATTTCGGGCATATTTATTTAGCGAATTGTAGGTGTCTTCTGCACTTTGCGAAGTCACATTACTTCCTTGTCTCAATTCGTCTATTGCGGCTTTTAAATGCTTTTCAGTAACACCTTGATCTTTTAATAATTGCGAAGTAGTATCTTTTGTATTTAAAATAGCTAGTAATAAATGTTCAATTGAGACATACTCATCATTCATTTTTTTTGCTTCGTTTGAAGCATTATTAAGCATTTTAGATGCATCTTTAGAGAGCATAATATCTCCGCCAGTTACTTTTGAATAACTTTCAATAACCTTATCTATAACATTTTTGAGCAAATCGATATTAACCCCTAATTTTTTTAAAATAAAAGGAGTTACATTTTCATCAACTTCAAAAATTCCTTTTAATATGTGTGAATTTTCTATTTGTTGATTTTCATTACTTTGTGCAATTTGCTGTCCGGCTTGGATAGCTTCTTGCGATTTAATTGTAAATTTATTAAAGTTCATAACGTTTTATATTTTTTGTATTTATATTTGTTGCTTCAAAAAATATTCCAAGCGCTTTAAATGGGGTTTTTATGACACAGTGTCTTGTTTTTAAGTGCATTGCAGCCATTTTGTCTTTTTTTGAAAGTTATGTAAAATTTTATCGACCAAGTTTAAAAAACAATATAATATGAGTTTATTTAAAAATCTATTTCAATCAAATAATGCTGAAATTACAAATCAAAAATTAAATTGGATTGCATTAACTGAATTAAATCAATTAAATGAGATTGTTGAATTATCTAATACAAAACCTGTGTTGATTTTTAAGCATAGTACACGCTGTGGAATTAGTTCGATGGCACTAAAACACTTTGAAAATGATTTTGATATACCAGCTTCAAAAATTGATTTGTACTTTTTAGATTTATTACAATACAGAGCTATTTCAGCAGAAATAGCATCAAAATTTAATGTAATTCATCAATCTCCTCAGGCTTTATTAATTGATAAAGGCATTGTTGTGTATCACGATTCACATAGTGGAATTAGTGTTGAAGCTATTAAAAAAATAATTTAGATTTTAAGTAAAATATAAAAAGGTAAAACCATGAAGTTATTTCAGGGTTTTACCTTTTTTGTATTATAAAGTTAAAAAAACAGTTTAGTTAAAAAGGTAAGAAGCTATAATGCTTTTTATTTTTAATTTTAAATCTTCGCCACTATCATATATCATTTGTTCGTTGCTAGGGAACGGCACAAATTTAAAAGCTAATAAATCTAAATATTCTTTATCTAAAGCATTTCTGTCACCTTTGTAAGTAGCATAGCGGTGTTCAAATACAAAGCCACTTTCTAAAGGATAAGATTTTATAAGTTGATTGGTTGTTAAATCAAAATATTTAATTTGACCAATAATTTGAACCGATTTATATTGAATGTTTTGGTAAACAACACTTTTAATGGTTTTAAATTTATCTACTTTAATTGCTTTTCCTAAACTGTCTGTTACATTAACTCCTTTGCTATCTTTTAAATATTGCCAACCATCAACAACCTGTTTTTCCTGAACTATTTCTTTTTCGCGAATTTGTTCTGGAGATATATTGATTTCTCTTAAATTAATTTCAATTTCATAGTTGTATTTAATTTGGTTTTGTTTTTTAGATTGGTAAACAGTCCAAAGTGTATTTAAACCATAGGTTTCAAAATTTAATAAATCCTGTTCTAAACGAATAGGAATTACTTTATCTGATTGATTTTGCATAAATACATAAATAAAATCAGTGCCTTTGAAATGTGCTTCTTCGATTAAAGAATTGGTGTTTTTATAATTAGGATTGATTTGATTAAGGTAATTTAAATCGTTATAAGTGTTTCTAAAATCAAGTTTGTTTTTTGAATTTTGAAGCGAGTTTAAAGCATTGTTGTATAAATATTCAGTAACATTTTGTTTACTGGTTATCAATTGATTGGTGTAATCATTTAATTGAAATTTAGCATTTTTACCAGTACTTACAATTTGCAAAGGAAGTAAAGGTCTGATCATTTCTTGCCTTTTATTTAAATTATCGTAAATAGTATAAATGGTTTCGTAATTTGCTGGATTTCCTTCATTTTGAAGGAATTTTACTTTTGTTAAGTCTCTTTCATTGGCTTTTATAAAAGCATCTTGTAGCATAAAAACATAAGGCTCATTGCTTTTTTTAAATTTATCACTTCTAAGATTTTTTAAAGCAATATTAATGGCTTCGTCATAATTACCATAATTAATGGCTTCTTGTGTTTTTTTAACGCTATTACATCCAATAAAAAGTGTTACAATAAATGTAAAAAGAAATAAGTTTTTCATAAAGGGGTATAAGTATGATTATGTATTTGGATACAAAAATAACCAAATAGCCCTAAAAATAATTTTTTAGGGCTATTAAAATAGTTATATAATTTTTTCTGTTATTTTAACGCTATGGCTGGTGCTATTTTACCAGTGCATTTACCAAAACCAATGCGTACTTTGCTATTTTCACAATAACCACGAATAATAACCTCGTCGCCATCATTTAAAAAAGATCTAGACGTTCCATCTTTTAAAGTAATAGGTTCATTACCGTTCCAAGTAATTTCTAACATAGATCCGTAACTGTCACTTGTTGAGCCTGATATGGTTCCGCTACCCATTAAATCACCAGCACGTACATTACAACCATTTACGGTGTGGTGTGCTAATTGCTGTTGAATTGTCCAGTATAAATATTTAAAATTAGTTTTACTTAAATCATTTAAATCTCCATTTTCAGTTTTAAGTTTGGCTTCTAATTTAATATCAAAGCTATTGTTGGCTGTATTTTGTTTTAAATATGGCAAAGGATCTAATTCTTGTTTAGGGCTTTTACATCTAAATGGCTCTAAAGCATCTAATGTAACTATCCAAGGAGAAATAGTTGTTGCAAAGTTTTTTCCTAAGAAAGGACCTAAAGGGTCTAATTCCCATTTTTGAATATCTCTTGCACTCCAATCGTTTAATAAAACCATTCCAAAAATATTTTCTTCGGCTTCATCAATTGAAATTCTTTTACCCAAATCGTTAACGGCTGTTGTAATAAAGGCAAGTTCTAATTCCATATCAACGCTTTCTGAAGGAGCTAATACAGGCTTTTCAGAACCATAAGGAAGTACTTGTCCATAAGGTCTTCTAATACTTGTGCCAGAAACAACAACCGAAGAAGATCTACTAGGATAGCCCACAGGCATATGCAACCAGTTAGACGATAAACTATGTGTTTGGCCATTAAATATTTTACCAATATTTTCGGCATGCTCTATACTTGTATAAAAATCGGTATAATCACCAACATCTACAGGCATTAACATTTCTACTTCATTAATATCAAAAATAATAACTTCTTTATGTTTATCATTTTCTCTTAATGTAGGATTTTCAATATCAAAGATTTCTGAAATTCTTTTTCTAACCAATCGCCAAGTTTTTCTTCCATCGGCAATAAAATCATTTAAAGAATCTTGCATAAAAATATCATCTGTCAAAGGAATTCCTTTGAAATAGCCTAATTGATGAAAAGCACCTAAATCTATGGCGTATTCACCAATACGAGTTCCTATGGTAATAATATCATCTTTTGTAATAAATACACCAAATGGGATATTTTGAATTGGGAAATCAGAACCTTCTTTTACAGGAAGCCATGATTTACGGTTTGGATCATTCGCTGCTATCTTCATAACTAATCATTTCTGTTAATAAAATTATGAGTAAATATATAAGTTTATTACTAAATGCAAAACGAAATCATTATTTTTGCACTAAATTTAACTTTTAACAACGTATATATAATGCAACGTGATCAAATTATTTTCGATTTAATAGAAGACGAAAGAGAAAGACAAACAAATGGATTAGAACTAATTGCCTCTGAAAACTTTGTAAGTGATGAAGTAATGGAAGCTATGGGCTCTGTTTTAACTAACAAATATGCTGAAGGTTATCCAAACAAACGTTATTACGGTGGTTGTGAAGTTGTTGATATTGTTGAACAAATTGCTATTGATAGAGCTAAAGAACTTTTTGGTGCTGAATATGTTAATGTTCAACCGCACTCTGGCTCACAAGCAAATGCAGCTGTTTATCAAGCAGTTTTAAATCCAGGTGATAAAATTTTAGGATTTGATTTATCTCACGGTGGACATTTAACACACGGTTCTCCAGTTAATTTTTCAGGAAAATTATACACAACTTCATTTTATGGTGTTGATGAAGAAACTGGAATGTTAAACTATGATAAAATTTTAGAAACAGCTAAAAAAGAATTGCCAAAGTTAATCATTGCAGGTGCTTCAGCTTACTCTAGAGATATAGATTTTAAAAAATTTAGAGAAATTGCTGATGAAGTAGGAGCATTGTTAATGGCAGATATTTCTCATCCAGCAGGTTTAATTGCAAAAGGAATCTTAAATGACCCAATTCCTCATTGTCATTTTGTAACGACAACTACGCATAAAACTTTACGTGGTCCTCGTGGTGGTATTATCATGATTGGAAAAGATTTTGACAATCCTTTTGGACAAAAATTAAAGAACGGATCGTTGAAAAAAATGTCTAGTTTAATTGATTCGGCTGTTTTTCCAGGTAATCAAGGTGGACCTTTAGAGCACGTAATTGCTGCTAAAGCAGTAGCTTTTGGTGAAGCTTTAACAGATGAGTTTTTAAATTATCAAATTCAAGTTAAGAAAAATGCATCAGCTATGGCTGAAGCTTTTGTTAACAAAGGTTATAAAATTATTTCAGGTGGTACAGACAATCACTGTATGTTAATTGATTTACGCAACAAAAACATTAGTGGAAAAGATGCTGAAAATGCATTGGTAAAAGCTGAAATTACCGTAAATAAAAATATGGTTCCTTTTGATGATAAATCACCATTTGTAACTTCAGGTATTAGAGTTGGTACTGCTGCTGTTACTACACGTGGTTTAAAAGAAACTGATATGGCTAAGGTTGTTGATTTAATTGATGAAGTAATTATGAATTTTGAAAATGAAACAATTTTAGAAGGTGTTGCTGAAAAAGTAAATGAAATGATGGCAAGCAGACCTTTATTTCAAATGTAAAATAACTAAACAATTTTAATAATTTCCTATCGGGTTTTATTATTAAAAATATGATTGAAAAAAAAGATTGGCAATAGTCAATCTTTTTTTTGTTTAAAAATGAACTTTATTTTACTAAATATAGGTAATTTAAAAGATACTTCATTAAGTTTATTTGAATTAAAAAAATAATTATCAAATTGATAATCAGAAGTATATTTTTCATAAATTTGAGTTAAACTAAAAAATATTTAAAAATTATGAAAAAAATAGTTGCATTATTAGTGTTTACAACATTGATTTTAAGTTCTTGTGTTTCAAAAAAACAATACGTAGAGTTAGAAGGCAATTTTAGTAAAAAAAGTCAAGAACTAACGGATACCAAAGCCGAATTAATGAAGTGTCAGGTTGAAAATGAGAATAAAATTATTTCTCTAAATCAACAAATTACAAGTTTAAAAGAAGACAAAGCTAAAACTTTAGAATATGTTGATAATTTAACTGTTTTGTCAAAATCTGCTTCAGACAATATTAAGGAAACCCTAGCTCAAATGGGTAAAAAAGATCAATACATTCAATACATTCAAAAAGCGGTTACTAAAAAAGATTCAATCAATTTAGCACTTGGATTTAAATTAAAAAGCGTGTTAAAAGATGGTTTTGAAGATGATGATATTCAAGTAAATGTTGAAAAAACCGTAGTTTATATTTCTATTGCCGATAAGTTATTATTTAAAAGTGGAAGTTCAACAATTTCTTCAGAAGCCAAAGCTGTGTTAGGTAAAGTTGCAGATGTAATTGCAGCACAACCTGATTTAGAAGTTATGGTTGAAGGTTATACAGATAACAAACCAATCAGTACAAATTGTATTAAAGACAACTGGGATTTGAGTGTTTCTCGTTCAACTTCAGTGATAAGAGTTTTACAAGACGACTTTAAAATCAATCCTGCTAGATTGGTTGCTGCTGGTAAAAGTGAATACACACCTTTAGATACCAATGATACTGTTGAAGGTAGAGCTAAAAACAGACGAACAAGAATTGTTTTAATGCCTAAATTAGATCAGTTTTTTGAATTGTTAGAGCAAAAAGTAGACTAATTTAATTTGAAAATTTAATAAAAAATGCGGTTTTTTTAACCGCATTTTTTTGTTAAATAAAATTTATTTAGAAAGTAGTGTGTAGACTTAATGTTGGTCCACTAAAAGACATAGCAAAACTTCCATTCCATACTTTTTGATCTACATTGGCATTTATTTTAAAATACCTGTAATCTAAAGCAGCAGCAAAGTTTTTACTAAACTGGTATCGTACACAAGGACCCACATCCCACAAAGAACCCGAATATTCATTAATTGTAATACCAAACCAATCTAAACGTGCAGAAAACGACCATTTTTCAGTAGGAGCAAAGTGATACCATAAAGCAAGGTTAGGAAGTGGTGCTGTAACAGAAATAGATGCAGATTTAAACTCATTGTCATTATTGTTAACAATAATATTTCCTTCAATAAATGGACCTATATTTGTAATATGAAAACCGAGTCCAGCACCCAATTCGTGTTTTAAGCCCGATGAAATAAACGTTCCTACAAAAACACGATACAAGTTAAATTTATAACCTAACTTAACATTACTTCCTTTTTTAAAAGTATACTCACCATTGTTTATAACAATATCTTCTTCTAATTCTAAATTTTTATTATAACTGGCATTGAAATATTCTGCAGATAATTTCCATTTTTTTGCAAAACGCCAATCAAGATAAAATTGAGGTCTTAATGAATTATTATTGAAGTCAAACGATTCTCCAAATTCTATTTCTTGATTTTCAGAAGAACCATTTAACTCAAATTTTACTTTTTGTGTTGGTATAAAAAGTCCTACACCAATTTGAAATTTACTTGTAAGAATTGGATTTTTAGTAAACTCATTTTTTTCTTGCGCCAATATAAAGTTACTAGGAATAAATATAAAGAATAGGCAGTAGATAGCTAATTTTTTCATGATAATCAGGTTTAATATCTTTAGGATAAAAAAACCAATCTAAATTAATTGATTATAACCGTTTTTCAAAATTTATTCAAATTTTTTAAAAAGAAGGCTTTCTTTTATAATGCAAAGGCACTATTTATAAAGTACCAATCATATCCTCAGGTTTAACCCAAGCATCGTATTCTTCAGCAGTTACATAACCCAATCTAATTGCTTCATGCTTTAAAGTAGTTCCGTTTTTATGCGCCGTATTTGCAATTTCAGCAGCTTTATAGTACCCAATTTTTGTATTTAAGGCAGTAACTAACATTAATGAATTGTTTAATAATTCCTTAATACGCAGATTATTTGGTTCAATACCAATGGCGCAATTTGCTTCAAAACTAATACAAGCATCGCCAAGTAAACGAGCCGATTGTAAAAAGTTAGCAGCCAATAAAGGCTTAAATACATTTAATTCATAATGTCCCTGTGTTGCTCCAATGGTAATGGCAACATCGTTACCCATTATTTGTGCGCAAACCATTGTTAAAGCTTCAGATTGCGTAGGATTTACTTTCCCAGGCATAATTGAACTTCCGGGTTCATTTGCAGGAATGATCAATTCTCCAATTCCTGAACGTGGTCCAGAAGCCATCATTCTAATATCATTAGCGATTTTGTTTAAAGAAACCGCCAATTGTTTTATAGCTCCGTGACTTTCAACAATAGCATCATGAGCAGCCAAGGCTTCAAATTTATTTTCAGCAGAAATAAATGGTAAACCTGTAAAGTCTGCAATTTTTTTGGCAACCAATATATCATAACCTTTTGGAGTATTTAAACCAGTTCCAACTGCAGTTCCGCCTAAAGCTATTTCGGCTAAATGAGGCAATGTATTTTTTAAAGCCTTTAAACCATGGTTTAATTGAGCAACGTATCCTGAAAATTCTTGACCCAATGTTAGGGGAGTAGCATCCATTAAATGCGTTCTTCCTATTTTAATAACATCTTTAAATTCAATTGATTTTTTTTGAAGCGTATCTCTTAATTTTTCAATTCCCGGAATTGTGATTTCAACAATCATTTTATAGCAAGCAATGTGCATTGCGGTAGGAAATGTGTCGTTACTAGATTGTGATTTGTTTACATCGTCATTTGGTTGAATTATTTTTTCACCTTCACCAATTATACTGCCAGCCAATTCTTGTGCTCGGTTGGCAATAACTTCATTTACATTCATATTGCTTTGTGTACCAGAACCGGTTTGCCAAATAACCAAAGGAAACTGATTATCTAACTTTCCATCTAAAATTTCATCACACACTTTTGATATTAAATCTCTTTTTTCTGAAGCTAAAACACCTAAATCACAATTTGTAAAGGCAGCAGCTTTTTTTAGATAAGCAAATCCGTAAATTATTTCTAAAGGCATAGATGCTGTTGAACCAATTTTAAAATTGTTTCTAGAACGTTCTGTTTGTGCTCCCCAATATTTATCGGCAGGAACTTCAACATTTCCCATAGTATCTTTTTCTATTCTATATTTCATCATGTTGTGATTTTCTATTTAAATTTAAAGATAAGCATTAAAATATAGTTTGTTATATCTTGTTTAAGGTGCAATCAAAAAAAATAGTTCTTAAAAAATTGATGTATAAAAACCAATATTTTCTTTGTGTTTTTCTATAAAAATAGGATAAATAAACCTTTTTTATACACAATATTTTCTTCTTCCATTGTATATTTGCAAGAGTTAAATTTGAAAATACAATAAAATTATATACGATGTCTGAATTTAAATACCAAAAACCGTTTCCTATTACAAAGGACACAACAAAATACCGTTTGTTAACTAAAGACCACGTTTCTGTAGTTGAGTTTGATGGACGAAAAATTTTAAAAGTTGCGCCAGAAGGCCTTGAGTTACTTTCACAAACTGCTTATCATGATGTTTCGTTTTACCTTCGTGCTTCTCACTTAAAAAAATTAGAAACCATTCTTAAAGATCCAGAAGCTTCAGATAACGATCGTTTTGTTGCTTATACAATGTTATTAAATCAAATGGTTACGTCTGCTGGTGAATTGCCAACTTGTCAAGATACAGGTACCGCTATTTGTGTAGGTAAAAAAGGTGAAGATGTTTACACTGGTTTTGATGATGCTGAATACATTTCAAAAGGAGTTTATAACACCTATCAAACAGACAATCTACGTTTTTCTCAAATTGTTCCTCAAACAATGTTAGAAGAAAAAAATTCAGGAACCAATCTTCCTGCTCAAATTGATATTTATGCAGCAACGGGTAATAAATATGAATTTTTATTTATGACAAAAGGTGGTGGTTCTGGTAATAAAACTTACTTATACCAAATGACCAAGTCTTTATTAACAGAAGAAAACTTAACCAAGTTTGTGAAACAACACATTATGGATTTAGGAACTTCTGCTTGTCCGCCTTATCATTTAGCATTTGTTGTTGGTGGAACTTCTGCTGAAGCAAATTTAGCAACTGTAAAAAAGGCATCGGCAGGTTATTTAGATCATTTACCAACAGAAGGTAACGATGGTGGTCAAGCTTTTCGTGACTTAGAATGGGAAGAAAAAATCACAAAAATTTGTCAGGATAGTGGCGTAGGAGCTCAATTTGGTGGTAAATATTTTGTACACGATGTACGTGTTATTCGTTTACCACGTCACGCTGCTTCTTGTCCGGTAGGATTGGGTGTTAGCTGTAGTGCAGACCGTAATGTTAAAGGTAAAATTACTGAAGAAGGTATTTTTCTTGAAGAATTAGAAAGAAATCCAGGACAATTTTTACCAAAAGAGGCACCGCACTTAGCAAATGCTGTTGAGTTAGATTTGGATCAGCCAATGGATAAAATTCGTGAGGAACTTTCAAAATATCCAATTAAAACACGTTTTAGCTTAAAAGGAACATTGATTGTGGCACGTGATATGGCGCACGCTAAAATTAGCGAAATGCTTGCCAATGGCGAAGAAATGCCTCAGTACTTTAAAGACCATCCAATTTATTATGCAGGGCCGGCAAAAACACCTAAAGGAATGGCTTCTGGTAGTTTTGGACCAACAACTGCAGGTCGTATGGATCCTTATGTAGATCCTTTCCAAAAAGTTGGTGGTAGTATGGTAATGGTTGCAAAAGGTAACCGTTCTCAACAAGTAACAGATGCTTGTAAGGCCAATGGCGGTTTTTACCTTGGTTCTATTGGTGGACCAGCTGCAATTTTAGCTAAAGAAAGTATAAAATCTATTGAAGTAATTGATTTTGCAGAGTTAGGTATGGAAGCGGTTCGTAAAATTAGAATCGAAAATTTCCCTGCATTCTTATTGGTAGATGATAAGGGCAATGATTTCTTTGCAGAATTTAAATAGTTTATAAAATTTAAGTATTCAATACACCAAATAACTTTGTTTGTTTGGTGTATTTTTTTGTGCTAAATTTTTTTTAGTACTTTCAGATAATAGATGATAAAAATCATTAAAAAATTATAAAGTTTTGTGATTTATTCAAAATAAATACTATTTTTGTCATTCAATATAAAAACAACGTTTAACGATTATGGATTTATCACAATTTTCTGGATTTTTGGCATTTTTAGGAATTTTTACTATGGGGTTTTGGTTAATGATTTTTTTAATCACTTTTATCATTCCTTATTGGTTATTTGGTTCTGCTATGGAAGCTTGGAAACTAAGAAAAGCAGATAAAACTGCAAAGAAATCATAATCTTACTTGATATAAATAAAAAGGGCAATTTAATAATTGCCCTTTTTTTATGCTTTAAATTTTGAGTGATTAAATAGCTGATTCTTCTTGCTAATTTGGGCGTTACCCACAAGGGGGTCGGGTCTTTCGCTATATCTTTTTTAAAATTCCATTGCATTTCATTCTAAAAAAGGATGCCGCTGCAACCCCTAACGCGTTTTATATGCCTATAAAAATTTAGTTTTTAATTGTTATCAAAAATAAGTATCTAATGCATAATGCAATTACCAATGGTAATAAAGCCAAATTAAATATTTGTATTTTAACAATCCAAAGTACCAGCATTATTAAAAGCAATAGAATTAACAAAGCATTGTAATACTTTAGCCAATTGGGTAATTTAGATTTTAAAGTGTAAAAAGCAATAAATAGGTTAGGAGCAAAAGCCCATAAAAAGTTGAAATTTTTATAAGTTGCTGTATGTGCTGTTGCAAACCACATTAATATAACAACAACACCTATAATACCTGTTAAAAAATAGATTGAAAAATCGAGTGTCTTATTTCTATTTGATTTTTTGAAGTTTTTATAGGTAATAAATAATATCAAAAGACTTAAAACTAAAATAACATTTAGCGGACTTAATATTTCAAAAGAAGTTTTTGTTGGAGCTTCTTTTAAAATGGTAATTTCTTTTAATACCAAAGGTTCAGTTATGTTATTTTTTTGAATGGTTGCATTGTTAAACGCTTCAAAAATATAATCGGGTAAAAATTTATAATCGTCTTTTGTTGCTTCATCATCAATCACAGAACCCAAAGCCAAATCAATTCCAAATTTCCCCCATTTAAAATTTGTAGCTGTATAATCAGCAATTAAATCTCTATGTGATTTTGTTGTTGAAATATGATTGTTGCTAAAAGTAACTTTGTTATTTAATACCGTTTTTACAACAGCTTCAATTTTAGTAGAACAATTGTCGTAAAAAAAGTCGTACTGATAGTCTCTATTTTCGCGCTTTGCATTGTTTTCAAGAAAGTCAAAAATTTGTTGAACTTCATCTGGATTCAAATTTAAAACCTGAGTTTTTACCCAGCGATTTTCATATTGATAACCTCGTAAAAACCGATAAAAATCGGCAGTTGATAAAAAATATGTTAAATTTCCTTTTGCAAAATTCAAATAAAAATTAGGTGCGTTAAAATCAAATGTGCCATAGTTGTAAACTTTGTCAATTCCTAAAATTGGGTCAAATACTCTAAATGCACTATGCCCAAAGGCTGAATATAGTTCCTGACCTGGGCCGCAAGTAACAACGCTTACGGTTGATTTTGGCGATAACTTTTCTTGTGCATTTAATTGAAGTGCAAAAATCGAAATTGTTATTAATAAAAAGTTTACTAATTTATTCATTATCTAAATTCGTCGAAATCTAATTTAATTGAAAATATATTAGAATATAAAGCATTACCAACACTGGCAATATTGGTAAGTGCATAATCTATTTGTATACCTTTGTATCTAAAACCAACTCCAAAATTAGGTTGTAAAGTTACTGTTTGACTGTTGTCAAATTGTAGTTCATTTTGAAATTCACCAATACCTGCGCGTAAAAAAACCATATTTATATAGTCTGCCTGAAATCCGAAAGCAGGATTTATACTTACAAAACTACTTGAAATAATATCATTGGTTTGGGTAAATCTAAAATTCAAATCCAACTCGGTTAGCAATCCAAAATCTCTTGAAAGTTCAAACTTTTTAGCAGCTCCCAATTGCATTTTTGGGAGTGTTAACTCGGTACTTTCTGGCAACTCTTGATTTTCTCCCGGAATGGCATCCGCAATTTTTTTGAAAGCTTCTTCGTTAAAACTCCAGGTATTAAAGGTTGTAGTAATATCGCGCAACATCAATCCAAATTTCCAATTATTTCTTTCAAATTGTGCTGAAGCGTCCAATCCAAATCCCCAGGAATTTGCAAAATCACCAATAATTCTATGAATTAATTTGACATTAAAACCAATATCAAAACCTTGTAGTAACAAATTTCTTGCATAAGCAAAATTTAACGCGTAATCTGCAGCAGAAAATAAACTAATTCGGTTATAATCTATATTTCCATCATTATCAATCAATTCAGTTGTATCTAAAATATCATCAACACCAAAGCGAATTAAAGAAATTCCTAAAGCACTGTGACGATCTACAGGCATAGCAAAAGCGGCATAATCGTAATTTGCGATTCCGGCAAAGTAGGAGGCATGCATAAAAGAACCCTGATAATCTGTAACGGCAGTTAACCCTGCTGGATTCCAGTAAGTTGAATTTACATCTCTACTGCTGGCAACAACAGCTTTACCCATACCTAAAGACGCTGCATCTACACCAATATTCAAAAATTCATTTGAATACTTGCGAACAGTTTGCCCTGTTAGTAATTGTACACTGAATAATATGATTAATAAACTTTTTTTCAACGGGTTTTGTTTAAAAGGCGAAAATAAATAAACTTTATAAGTAAACGCTCATATTCAGGAAATAATATGTTGAATAAAAGATACAATTCTTTTTTCGCTCCAAAGTTTATCTTTTTCAAATAGCGCAGTATTAAAACCAACATGTCCGCCATATTTTGGGGTTTCTAAAAATAGGTGTTTGCTATTTTGAGCTTCAAAAAACGGAAAACAGCTTTTGGATAAAAAAGTGTCGTCTTTTGCATTGATCATTAAAGTTGGAATTTGAATGGCGTTTAAAAACTGTTTTGAGCTACATTGAGTCCAATAATCCTTTGCATTTTTATAACCAAAAACAGGAGTTGTAACGGCATTGTCAAAATCGCTAAATGTTTTAGAATTTAAAATAGCATTGACATTTAAATTGTTATTGGGAAATTTTTCTACTTTTTTTAGTGATTTTTCTTTCAACGTTTTTAAAAACCGATTGATATAAATACGATTGTTCCATTTTGCCAACGCATTAGAAGAGCCTTCTAAATCGCAAGGAACAGAAATAGCAATGGCAGCTTTTATTTGAGAAGGAATTTGATTGCCTTCACCCAAATATTTCAACAAAATATTTCCGCCCATACTATAGCCTACAAAAATTATATTTTTATAGGTGCAATTGTTTAAAATATAATTTATAACTATTGATAAATCATCCGATTTTCCACTATTGTATGAATACAAGTGATTGTTATCTTCACCACTGCAACCTCTAAAATTGACAGCAACAGCAGCTATTTGTTGAGAATTTAAATAATTAATTAAAGAAATAATGTATTTTGAATTTGAACTTCCCTCCAAACCATGCAATGCAATTACCAAAGTATTTGAATTTACTGTTGAAAAATCTAAATCAATAAAATCGTTGTCGGGTGTAGAAATTCGAGTCCTTTTATAATTTGCTAAATCATTAAAAGTTAATGTTTTATAAATGGTATTTAAATGGGTATTTTTAAAAAAGTAATTTGGTTTGTAAGTCGATTGAATTATTGGCATATTATTTTTAATAAAAAATAAATATAATAAATCTTATTAATGAATAGTTTCTTAATTTTACTTAAAATTATTATTTATGGCTTTCAAAAAACACATACCAAATATTTTTACATTATTTAATCTTTTATCGGGTACAATTGCTGTGTTTTTTGCAGTTAAAGAACAATTGGTAATTGCAGCAATTTTTGTTTTTATTGGAATCATATTTGATTTTTTTGACGGATTTATGGCTAGGTTGCTAAATGTACAAGGTGAGTTGGGTAAACAATTAGATTCGTTAGCAGATGTTGTTACAAGTGGTCTTGTTCCTGGAATTGTGATGTTTCAACTTATTTTATCGGCTGTAAGTAATAAAAACTGGAGTATAAAAGGCCATTCAATACAAGATTTATCTTTAGATAGTTACTTAAGTATTGTTTATTTAACCGCAATTATTGGTTTGTTAATTACATTGTCTGCAGCTTATAGATTGGCAAAATTTAATATTGATGAGCGTCAAACAAGTTCGTTTATTGGTTTGCCAACACCAGCAGCAAGTTTGGTTGTATTGTCTTTGCCATTGATATTGCAATATTCTTCAAATGAAATTGCGATACAATTGATACAAAACACTTGGTTTTTAATAGGTTTAACGTTACTGTTAAGCTATTTAATGAATGCTGAAATCCCTTTATTTTCATTAAAATTTAAGGATTATAGCTTGAAAAATAATAAAGTAAAGTATCTGTTTGTTTTAATTACCATATTATTGGTTGTATTCTTTCAGTTTATTGCAATTCCTTTGGTCATTATTTGGTATGTAATTTTGTCTATGTTTACCAAAGAAGCAAAGACAATTTAAATTATTTTTTAAAAATAAAATAAACAGCCAAAATTAAAAAAGTGAATCCAATAGCGTGATTTAGTCTAAATGTTTCTTTTTTAAAGAAAATGACTGTGAACATTACAAATACAATTAGGGTAATTACTTCTTGCAATACTTTTAATTGAATCAAAGAAAATGGTCCACCATTTTCTTTAAAACCTAATTTATTTGCAGGTACTTGAAAAGCATATTCAAAAAGAGCAATTCCCCAACTTATCAATACAATTGCAACAAGTCCCAGTTTATTAAACCATTTCCATTCAGCAAATTTTAAATGTCCGTACCAAGCAAGTGTCATAAAAGTATTAGAAACTACTAATAATAATATAGTAAATAGCGCTTTCATTTTTGATATTTTATATTAACTAATTGGTAATATAAAATTAAAATTTTCGTGTTTTTAACTGAAAGTCTTTCCCTAAATAAACGCGCCTAACGGTTTCATCTTCAGCAAGTTCTTGTGGGGTCCCTTCCTTTAAAATTCCACCTTCAAACATCAAGTAAGTTTTGTCTGTAATTGCCAAAGTTTCTTGTACGTTATGGTCTGTAATTAAAATTCCAATATTTCTGTCTTTTAAATGAGCAACAATATTTTGAATGTCTTCAACAGCAATTGGATCAACACCAGCAAAAGGTTCGTCTAATAAAATAAATTTAGGATCAGATGCCAATGCACGTGCAATTTCAGTTCTTCTACGTTCTCCACCAGAAAGTAAATCACCTCTGTTTGTGCGCACGTGTCCTAAACTAAATTCGGCTATCAACGACTCTAATTTTTGTTTTTGATCATATTTTGAAAGACCGTTAAATTGTAATACAGACATAATATTATCTTCAACAGATAATTTTCTAAAAACAGAAGCTTCTTGTGCTAAATACCCAACACCTTCTTGTGCTCTTTTGTACATTGCATAGTTAGTAATATCTGTATTGTCTAAAAATATTTTACCTTCATTTGGTTTTATCATACCAACAATCATGTAAAAGGAGGTGGTTTTTCCTGCTCCATTTGGACCTAATAATCCAACAATTTGACCTTGTTCAACCTCTAAAGATATACCTTTAACCACATATCGGCTACCGTATTTTTTCTTTATATTTTCAGCTCTTAATATCATTGATGTTTTTAGTTTTAAATTACGAATTACGAATTACGAATTTTCAATTGTTAATTATTATTTTTCATTAATTCAAGTTCTTCCCAAAATTCATAAGCTCTTCTTAAATGTGGAATTACTATTGTACCACCAACCAAAGTGGCAATAGAAAGTGTTTCCATCATTTCTTCTTTGGTAACACCTTCATTAAAACAGGTTTCTAAATGGTATTTGATACAATCATCACACCTCAATACAGTAGAAGATACCAATCCTAATAATTCTTTTGTTTTAACATCTAAATGTCCAGCTTTGTAGCTATTGGTGTCTAAATTAAAAATTCGTTTGATAATTTTATGATCTTCACTTAAAATTTTATCGTTCATTTTTTGACGATAAGCATTGAATTCTTCGACTTGATTAGGCATTTTCTTTTTCTTTTTTACGTTCACGTTTAATAACAACAGCAGAAATAATAATACTTATTTCGTACAAAATTAAAATAGGAATAGCTACAATTATTTGACTTATAATATCTGGAGGTGTAATAATAGCAGCTAATAAAAGTACTAAAACCAGTGCATGTTTTCTATATTTTCTTAAAAATTGCGGTGTAATTAAGCCCATTTTAGTTAGAAAAAACATTATTATTGGTAATTCAAAAATCAATCCAGATGCTAAAACCGACGAACGTACTAATGAAATATAGGAATCAATTTTAATGTTTCGTTCAACCAAATCACTTACAGAATAACTTCCTAAGAAATTTACAGATAATGGTGTTACAACATAATAACCAAATAAAACGCCTATAAAAAATAATAAAGATGAAATGATAATGAATGTTTTAGCTCCTTTACGCTCTGTTTCATATAGACCTGGACTAATAAATTTCCAAAATTCCCAAACAATAAAAGGGAAAGCAATTATAAAACCTGCAGTTATAGAGGTCCAAATATGAACGCTAAATTGTTCTGACATTCCTAAACTTTGAAATGTAAAAGGCAATTCGTCTATACACAAACCGTCGGCACCAAAATATTTTGATGCTTCACAAAAAAAACGATAAGTTATAAATTCTGGATTTTTAGGTGCAAAAATAATGACATCAAAAATAAAGCTCTTCATCATAAAAGCTATCACCGAAAATAATAAAACAGCAACAGTAGAGCGTACTAAGTGCCACCTTAAAACTTCTACATGGTCTAAAAACGACATTTCTTTTTCTTCAGCCATTTTAAAAAAGTCCTTCTTTTAATAAATCATGTAAATGTACAACACCAATATAAGTTGTATTGTCTTCAACTAAGATTTGAGTAATATTATTATTTTCCATAGTTTCTAGGGCTTCAATAGCCATAGCATCTGCCTGTATTGTTTTTGGGTTTTTACTCATAATGTCTACAGCAGTTAATTTGCTAATATCAGAATTATCCTTTAACATTCTTCGTAAATCACCATCAGTAATTACACCAACAATTTTATTATTATCCAAAACAGCAGTTGTACCCAATCGTTTTTTTGAAATTTCAATAATAACATCTTTAATAGGTGTGTTAGGAGCAACTTGTGGTAACTCGTTTTTACCTACCAAATCATTAACACGTAAATATAATTTTTTGCCCAATGCTCCACCAGGGTGGTATTTTGCAAAATCTTTACTCGAAAAATCATTCAATTCTAACAAACAAATAGCCAAGGCATCACCAATAACCAATTGTGCAGTTGTGCTAGTTGTAGGAGCTAAATTGTTAGGGCAAACTTCTTTTTCAACATAACAATTAAGAACAAAATCGGCATTTGTTCCTAAAAATGATGTAGGATTTCCGGTTAGTGCTACAATTTTATTACCGTAATTTTTTATAAAAGGTACTAAAACTTTAATTTCAGGTGTGTTTCCACTTTTTGAAATACACATTACAACATCATTTTTTTGAATAGTACCTAAATCTCCATGAATAGCATCAGCAGCATGCATAAAAATTGCAGGTGTACCTGTAGAATTTAATGTTGCTACTATTTTATCAGCTATCTTAGCACTTTTGCCAATTCCGGTAACAATTAATCTTCCGTTAGAATTGTGAATAAATTTAACAGCATCTTCAAAGTCTTTTGTTAAAAAATTAACTAATTTGGCGATTGCGTTACTTTCTGCAATAATTGTTTGTTTCGCAGTTTCTATAATTGTATTTTTATTTTTCAAAAGTTTATGATTTTTTTGAATTAAAAAGATTTACCTTTATTAGCAAACAAAAATAAATCTATTTAATTAGATAATAGTTAAACTGATCAAAAAAAAAGATTATATTAAAAAAATGCTATAAAAAAGAACAACCTAAAAAATAATAATTATTAAATTAGAAATATAATTTTATATTGAAAATGAGTAGTAATAATGTTGATATCCATGCTGCGCTTAAAAAGTATTTTGGTTTTACAAAATTTAAGGGCTTACAGGAAGGTGTTATAAATAGTATAATGGATAATAACGATACGTTTGTTATTATGCCAACTGGTGGAGGAAAATCGTTGTGTTATCAATTGCCAGCGTTAATTAAAGAGGGTACTGCTATTGTAGTTTCGCCGTTGATTGCTTTGATGAAAAATCAGGTAGATGCTATAAGAGGTATTTCTGATGAATACGGAATTGCCCATGTTTTAAACTCCTCGTTAAATAAAACAGAAGTTAGTCAGGTTAAAAGTGATATAGAAAAAGGGATTACTAAATTACTATATGTAGCTCCTGAATCGCTTATAAGAGAGGATTATATAGAGTTTTTACAAGCTCAAAAAATTTCTTTTGTAGCCATTGATGAAGCGCATTGTATTTCGGAATGGGGACATGATTTTAGACCTGAGTATAGAAATTTAAGAGCTATTATTCAAAAAATAGACAATGTTCCTATTATTGGTTTAACAGCTACAGCTACAGAAAAGGTTCAAGAAGATATTTTGAAAACATTAGGAATGTCTAATGCTAAAACTTTTAAAGCATCGTTTAACAGACCTAACTTATTTTATGATGTACGCCCAAAAACTGCTAATATAGATGGTGATATTATTAGATTTATTCGTCAGTATGCTAATAAATCGGGTATAATTTATTGCTTAAGTCGTAAAAAAGTTGAAGAAATTGCTCAATTGTTGCAAGTCAATGGTATACGAGCAGTGCCTTATCATGCAGGTTTAGATGCAAAAACCCGATCTAAACATCAAGATATGTTTTTAATGGAAGATACAGATGTTGTAGTTGCAACCATTGCATTTGGTATGGGAATTGACAAACCAGATGTGCGTTTTGTAATTCATCATGACATTCCAAAAAGTTTAGAGAGTTATTATCAAGAGACAGGAAGAGCAGGTAGAGATGGTGGCGAAGGTTATTGTTTGGCTTATTATGCATATAAGGATATTGAAAAACTTGAGAAATTTTTATCGGGTAAACCAATTTCTGAGCAAGAAATAGGAAATGCTTTGTTGCAAGAAGTAGTTGGTTATGCTGAAACATCTATGTCTAGAAGAAAATATTTATTGCATTATTTTGGTGAAGAATTTGACGATGTAAATGGTTTGGGTGCTGATATGGATGACAATGTTCGCAATCCGAAGGTAAAACATGAAGCACAAGACGAATTAAAAAAATTATTGGAAGTTGTTAAAAATACCAATGAAAAATATAAATCTAAAGATGTTGTAAATACTTTAATAGGTAAAGTTAACGCATTGTTGAAATCTCATAAAACAGATGATCAACCATTTTTCGGATGCGGAAAAGAGAAAGATAATAAATTTTGGATGGCATTGATTCGTCAGGCATTGGTTGCTGGTTTTCTTAAAAAAGAAATTGAGCAATATGGTGTGGTTAAAATTACCGATCAAGGTTTAGGTTTTATCAAAAAACCAACATCATTTATGATGACTGAAGATCATATTTACGATCAAACGGATGATTCAAGTACAATTTCAAACTCAAAAGCTTCTACAGCGGTAGCAGATGAAGTTTTAATAAAAATGCTAAAAGATTTGCAAAAGTCTGTCGCTAAAAAGAATGGTGTTCCTCCTTATGCTGTTTTTCAAGAAACTTCATTAGAAGATATGGCTTTAAAATATCCAATTACCATGGATGAGTTGAAAAATATTTATGGAGTAGGAGAAGGAAAGGCCCAAAAATTTGGAAAACCATTTATTGAGTTAATTGCTAAATATGTTGAAGAAAATGATATTTTAAGGCCAGATGATTTTGTAATTAAAAGTACAGGTGTAAACTCAAGTTTAAAATTATATATCATTCAAAATACAGATAGAAAATTGCCATTAGAAGATATTGCAAAATCTAAAGGCTTAACATTTTCTGAATTGATTGAAGAAATGCAACGTATTGTTTACAGTGGTACTAAAATTAATATTGATTATTGCATCAATGAATTGTTAGATGAAGATCAACAAGAAGAAATATTTGATTATTTTATGGAATCTAAAAGTGATCGTATTCAAGATGCAATGGACGAATTTGATGGCGAATATGATGATGATGAGTTGCGCTTAATGAGAATTAAGTTTATAAGTCAGGTTGCAAATTAAATATTTTAGATTTCAAGTAGCATTTAAAGCAAATAAAACGCCTCAATCCAATTAGATTGAGGCGTTTTAAGTATGTAAAAAAAGCTATCAAGCCAAATATGCAACTAACATACCAATTAAAATAGCAGTAAATTTTAATAAATTAAATTTATGATCTTTAGCTGTTTCAAACAAAATAATAGTTGAAATATGTAAAAATATTCCAATTATAATGGCTGTAATTTGTGTTTTGTAAGTAATTAAAAACGGAATATTTTCGCCTGCAAAACTTCCTAAAGGTGACATTAATGAAAACAATACTAAAAACAAAATTGCAGCTGCTTTTGGTATAGATGACCTCACAAAAAATGTTCCTAAAATAATTGCTATGGGTATTTTATGAATAACAATAGCCCATAATAAATGGTCGTGATGGTGGTTGTTTGCCAACGGAATACCTTCCATAAAAGCATGTAAACTAAGACTTATAAACAAAGCCCAAGGAAAAGTGCTACTTTCTTGAAAATGAATATGTCCGTGTTCTGCTCCTTTAGAGAAAAAATCTAAGATAAGTTGCAATAGCAATCCTAATAAAATATACAAACCAATAGTAGTGCTATTTGAAATGTAAACCTCTGGAAGCAAATGTAGTATGGTGATAGAAAGTAAATATGCGCCACTAAAAGCCAACAATAATTGTACGGTTTTTGTACTTGGTTTTAGTCCATATACAATTACAATTCCTATTAAAACCGATAAAATAAGTACTATATATGTCATTCTAAGATTAAAATTAATCTATCAGATGTTTCTTCATCAAAAGCATCCAAATGATAATTACCAAAAATATGTTTTATTTTAAAATCAACAGACTTAATGTAAGAATTAATTTTAGCTAAATCTAAATTTTTTACTCTTTCAAAATATTGGTAATGTTCACCATTATCATCAATATTAATTTCTTTAACAATAAAGCCATCTTTAATATAGCGGCTAATTTTAAAAACGACTCCATCAATTTCCTGAATTTCTTCAGCAACTAAGTTTTTAGTAACTTTTTTAACGTTCATAAAGTCAATAACAGCTATGCCATTAGGTTGTAATCCGTTTTTAATATTATCAAGAATTGTAATATCTTCTGAATCATCTTCAAAAAAACCAAAACTTGTAAATAAATTCAAAATAGCATTGTATTTATTTTTAAAAGGATGGCGCATATCGTGTTCAACAAAATGTAATCTGTCTTTTTCAAATTGTTTAGCAAGTTCTATGCTGTTTTTAGACAAATCAGCACCAACTACGTTAAAACCCAAAGAGTTTAAATAAATAGAATGTCGTCCTTTGCCACAAGCCAAATCAAGTAATAAATCTTTTTTGTCAAATTTTAAAAACCCCACTAGGTTTTGCATAAATTCCTGTGCCTCAGTATCATCTCTATGTTTGTATAAAATGTGATAATAGTCGGTATCAAACCAAGAGACAAACCAATCTTTTTTCATTGTCATAATCTAAATTTCAAGCCAAAAATACTATTTTTTAAAATAGTAGAAGTATGAATGTTAAATTATAGTATTGTTAAATAAAAAAAGAGTTGTCAACCGACAACTCTTTCTAATAAAATTTATTTTATATAAATTAATATGAGTATGTAACACCCGTTTTAATTGCTTGCGAACCTCCTAAAGTATTTCTGGCGCCTGTTGTAGATTTGTCTGAAACCAATAAAATAAATGCACATTTATCTTCAGCAGCAGCTTCCTTTAACTTTTTCTCAGCTTTTTTATCACCAGTATTTCCTGTTTGAAAGTTTACCATACTAGTTTTACCTCTAACTTCACCTACTTTTTTTAAACCTGCAATAAAACTCTTGTCTTCTAAAATTACTACTTTTTCCCAATCGTCTTTGCCATTAATTTCAATTTTTTCAGTTACATCCTGCTCACGACCACTAGAACCATAAATAATTTTTGAAATCGCATATTTTCCATATGTATTTTCAGCTTCTTCATTACTATAAACAAAGTCAATAGTATATTCTTCAACACGAATTACTTTTCCCTTAATGATTTTACCGTTATGTAAAAAAATTTGATCGTCTTGTCCACTTACAATGTTAGTTAACAAAATAGCAAATAGTATCAGTATGCTTTTTTTCATAATTAAATGTTTTTAAATTTATTTTAGAAATTTACAAAAAAAAGAAATACTTAAGTCAAAAATTCTTAAAATTTGTATGATGCATAAATTTATTGATGAAGTATTTTAAGAACAAGAAGTTTAACCTGTCATATAATTATTCAGTACTTTTGCATAAAATAAATGAATAATGAATCGTAATTTTAAAATGACGGCCACCACAATGTTTGGTTTGGAGGAAGTTTTAGCAACTGAATTGAGAGATTTAGGAGCGCAGGATGTTGAAGTTGGTATTAGAAGTGTTTCTTTTTTTGGAGATAAAGGATTTATGTATAAAGCAAATATAGCTTTGCGTACAGCTATTAGAATTTTAAAACCTATAAAACGTTTTAAAGTTTTTGATGAAGATGATTTGTATAAAAAACTGATGCAAATGGAGTGGGAGCGTGAAATGAATGTTGACAGTACTTTTGCTATTGGCGCTGTTGTTAACTCTAAAAATTTCACCACTAATTCGCATTATATATCATTAAAATCAAAAGATGCAATTGCCGATTATTTTAGACATAAATACCATAAACGCCCAAATGTTGATGTAGATTACCCTGATGTAAAAATTCATGTCCATATTTTAAACGATTTATGTACGGTTTCATTAGATAGTTCGGGTCAATCTTTACATAAAAGAGGGTATAGAAGCGCAACAAATATTGCACCAATTAACGAAGTTTTGGCTGCTGGTTTGGTTTTACTTTCAGGCTATAGAGGCGATTGTAATTTTATAGATCCAATGTGTGGTTCTGGAACCATACTTATTGAAGCTGCTATGATAGCTAATAATATTCCGGCAAACATCAATAGAAAAGAGTTTGGTTTTGAAAAGTGGAAAGATTATGATGAAGATTTGTATTTTACCATTCAAGATGTTTTGTTGAAAAAAATACGAAGCAATCATTTTAAAATTATGGGCTTTGATAAAGCGCCTTCAGCAATTAGAAAAGCCAATGACAATATTGAAAATGCCAATTTAAAAGAGTTTATTGGGGTTCATCATGTTAACTTTTTCAACTCAATGAAAGAAGTATTTGGACCAACTACTATTTTATTTAACCCACCTTATGGTGAACGTTTAAATATAGATGTTAAAGAATTTTACAAAAGTATTGGAGATACTTTAAAACACGGTTATCCAGATTCTACAGTTTGGTTTATAACATCAGATTTGGAGGCTTTAAAACATGTTGGATTGAAAACTTCAAAAAGAATTCCGCTTAAAAATGGGGATTTAGATTGTCGTTTTGTGCGATATGATATGTATGCAGGAAGTAGAAAAGCTTCAAAAAACGGAAGTCAAGATGAAGAAGAATAAATTCTAAAAAAGTAAACAATCCTCGGAGCAATCTTCGAGGATTTTTTTATACAATATCTATCCTTATAATAGTTTCCTGTTAAATGTTTTTCATCTTTTATTTACTATAAAATTTATATCACATAGTGTTATTGCCTGAAATGATTCTAAATAGATGATTTTTAATGAGATAATTTAAATATTAGTGAAATATTTTAAAGTTTCAGCTAAATTCTAAATTATAAAATTTGTAAATTTGAGTAAAACGTAAAATTTTCAGAACACAATATTTTTAATCATTTCATTATAATCATTTTTTATGAAATGATTTTAAACTTTTATTTTGAAGGCTTTTTAATTAGTAACCAACTTAATAAATTTATAATTATGGCAAATACTATTAAAGGAACCATTGCAATATTAACAGGTGGTGGTGATGTTCCAGGATTAAATCCAGCAATTAGAGCAATTACTATTAGAGCAATGCGAGAAGGATATAGGGTTATTGGACTAAGGCGTGGTTGGGCAGGTATTGTTGAATTAAATCAAGATAAAAAGGCTGATAATAGTGATAATTATATTGAGTTAACTCAAATTTTAGTGAATAGAGCTGGGCGAACCGGAGGAACATTTTTACATAGTTCAAGAACGCGCCCTAGTCACCTTCCAAAAGCAAGTGTTCCAGAGCAGCATAGAGATACTTACAATAAGGAATTTAATGATATGACAAAAGTAGTGTTGGATAATTTGGCTTTTTTAGGCATCGATTATTTAATTCCGATTGGAGGTGACGATACTTTAAGTTATGCCGTTAGATTGTATCAAGAAGGCTTTAAAGTGGTAGCAATTCCAAAAACAATGGATAATGATGTTCCTGGAACCGATTATTGTATTGGTTTTAGTACTTGTATAACAAGAACCATAAGTATGACCAATACTTTAAGAACTTCAGCAGGTTCTCACGAACGTTTTTTAGTGATGGAGGTTTTTGGAAGATACGCAGGTTTTACAGCAATGTTGCCAACAATGGCGGGTGCAGCAAATCGATGTGTAATTCCGGAATATAAGTTTGACATGGAGCAATTAGCCGAACAATTATCTAGAGATAGATTTGAAAATCCAAGTAGGTATTCTGTTGTTTTGGTATCTGAAGGAGCTACTTTTAAAGGTGGTGATATGGTTTTTAAAGATGCAACAAAAGACCAATTTGGTCATGCAAAATTAGGAGGTATAGGAGAGTTGGTTTCTGAAAACATAAAATCTTTATCTCCTAAATTTAACAATGGTAAAACTGTAAACGTAATCAATCAGAAATTAGGTTATTTGGTAAGGGGTGGCGATCCTGATGCTGTAGATTCAATTGTGCCAATGGCTTATGGAAATTTGGCTTTAGACCTTATTTTAAAAGGAATTCACGGGCGTTTGGTGGTGCTAAAAAATGGTAGATACGACAATGTACCTATTGATGTGGTTGTAGGAAAATCTAAAGTTGTAAATATTGATAAATTTTACAATACAGAGCGTTTAAGACCTTATTATAATAGCTTTGAAATGAATCCGTTGTTTATTATGACAAGCGAATAATTTTATTTGGAAACTTTTAATTTATGATAAAGTGTAAAAAAAGGGTCTTTAAACTTTTAAGTTTTAAAACCCTTTTTTTGATGTGTTTAATTTTGGATAAAAATAGAAGATTTTAAACTATTCATCATCTTCTAAAGCTCGTTCTAACAATCTGTCGTTAAAATTTTTAGTTCCTTTTGCGCCTAATTTTTTAATATTTTCTACTTTTTTAATCAAGTTTCCTGTTCCTGTTAATTTTTTCATAGAAACATCATAAGAGCCTTGTACCGTTTTTAATTGATTTCCCACTTTAATTAAATCATCGGTTAAATTTACAAATTGATCGTACAATCTACCTGCCTGAATTGCAATTTCAACCGCATTTTTTTGTTGTTTTTCATTGTTCCACATGCTATCAATAGTACGTAAAGTAGCCAAAAGGGTAGTAGGTGTTACAATTACAATATTTTTTTCAAAAGCTTTGTTATAAAGCTGATTGTCTAAATTTAAAGCTACAGCAAAAGCAGGTTCAATAGGAATAAAAAGCAATACAAAATCTGGCGATTCTATTTGATAGATATCTTGATAATTTTTTTCACTTAATTGTTCAATATGCCTTTTTAAAGAATTTACATGTTCTTTTATAAAGACACCTTTTTCATTTTCATCTTCAGCATTGATAAATTGTTCGTATGCAGTTAATGAAACTTTTGAATCGATAACCATTTTTTTATCATCTGGTAAATGAATAACCACATCGGGTAAAATGCGTTTACCTTCATCTGTAACAAAACTTTGTTGCACAAAATATTCGCTTCCTTTCTCTAATCCAGATTTTTCCAAAACACGTTCTAAAACCAACTCGCCCCAGTTTCCTTGTGTTTTACTATCGCCTTTTAATGCCTTTGTTAAATTCAAAGTTTCTTTGCTCATTTGAAGATTCAAATCTTTTAAACCTATAATTTGCTGACGTAAAGCAGCATGATAGTCGATACTTTGTTTGTGTGTTTCTTCAACTTTTCTCTCAAAAATTTGAATTTTATCTTGTAAGGGGTTTAAAATATTTTTAATATTTTCTTTGTTTTGTTCTGTAAACTTAGATGATTTTTCTTCTAAAATTTTACTAGCTAAAATTTCAAAATCTTTAGCGAATTTGTCTTGTAATTTTTCAACTTCAGCTTTGTTTTCGCTCAGTTTTTCTTCTAAATTTTTCAACTCAGATAGCTTCTGGTTTAAGCGTAAATCTATTTCATGTTTTTCATCAACAAGTAAATTCTTATCTTTAATCAAAGTGTTAATTGTTAGTTTGTTAACTTCTTTTTCTTCAAGTAAAAGTTTATTTCTAATTTCTAATTCAGAAGACAGTTTTTCCAGCTTATTTTTAATAATTAATTTTCCAATAATAAAACCAATTGCTAAAAAAAATATTGCAATTATTAGATATATAAAAAAGGTTGTCATTTTAAATTTTATTAGTTTATAAAATTAAGATTTTTATATTTGCTGCCATAACTAACTATTTATAAATAAAAGTTGAGTTATTAACAATGATGAAAACAATTTCAAATTTTATTTTTCATAAACTATTTGGTTGGAAAACTATAGGTTTATGTCCTACCGATATTAAAAAGTATATTATAATTGGTGCACCACATACGCATTGGCAAGATTTTTTTTTAGGATTGGCTTTAAAGCTAACTCAAAAAGTTCCAGTTAATTTTATTGCAAAAGCCTCGCTATTTAAACCTCCTTTTGGTTTTATTTTTAGGGCTTTAGGAGGAGCTCCGGTCGATAGAAGTAAAAGTAAAAATTTAGTAGATGCGATTGTAGCTATTTTTAATAGTAAAGAGCAATTTATTTTAGCACTTTCACCTGAAGGAACCAGAAAAAGAGTAGATACTTGGAAAACAGGTTTTTATCATATTGCTAAAGGCGCAAATGTTCCAATTGTTATGATGGCATTTGATTTTGGAAACAAACAAATAAAATTTTCTGAACCTTATTATTTAACAGATGATAAGGAAAAAGACTTTAATTTTATTTACGATTTTTATCGTGGTATAAAAGGTAAAATTCCAGAGGATTTTAATTTATAGAAAACGTTCTAAACTTCAAATTGCGTTTTTAAGGTGTATTTATTTTTCATTTTTCAAATAAGTGATACTGATTATTAAAGGGTTAAGTATTAATCTAATTAATAAGATGAATTTACAGAGTATATAAAACAAAAAGAGTTTCCTGTTATAAAGGAAACTCTTTTAAAATACATGAAGAAATTAAACACTAATTCTTAATGACTTTAAGTGTTTTAGTATCGTTATTTTCAGATATTAATTTTACAAAATACACGCCTTTAGCCTTAGAAGCTAAGTTTATAACACTTTCCATAGCGTTAGGAGACGCATTATAAACCAGTTGACCAACAATATTGTAAACCGTTACATTTTTAATAACTACTGGTGATTTAACATATAATATATCGTTATTTATTGGGTTTGGATAATAAGTAAAGCCTACCTGATCGAAATCTGAAGAAGATAAAGTTCCTCCAATATTTACCGAACCTTGAAAAGACTTATACTCATTAAATATTACTGCAAAACTAGGAACAAAAACTACTTGCATATAACCTGTTTTAAAGGTAAAATCATAAGCTCCTAAAGTTGAAGGATTTGTTATTGCTTGGTTTATAGTTACAACAAATTTTGCACCAGCTGATAAAAATTGCTTATTAACAGTAATAGCAATATTATTCAAAGTTGTACTTATACTAAATGTATAATATGATGGATCCAAAAGTACGCCATTCAATTTTACACTTGCTGTTGCACCTGAATTTGCAAAATTCGGATAAGCAGGAGAAATATCGCTTAGGTCTAAATTAAAAATTCTTGTATTACTAGCAGAAGGAATATCAGTCATTGTTTGATATTTAAAAGTATAATCTGCCAACGTATTTGTAGCATTATCAGAGACCGTTACAATACTTCCAACATATACGGCATCTTGGAATAAATCACTTGTAGTTTGAAATGGAATGGTATATTCTCCACCTGTAGGGTTTGTAATTAATTGCTTAAGTTCAACTTTAAGAATAGATCCAGCAGGTAAGGCAATTAAAGCATCAATAAGAATTTGAGTTCCTGAACCAGTAGCAGTATAGTCAGATCCAAACGTTAATGGAGTTCCATTCAATTCAACAATAACATTTGCAGCAGATAAGGTTGTTGTCTGAAAATCTATATAAGATGCTGGTAAAATAGCACCTTTATCTAGTGAAAATAAACGTTCGTTACTAGCCAAAGCAGTTGATGTAGTGTATAAAAATGTATAGTCAGTTAACGTATTTGGTGTTGTATCGGCCATATAAATGGTGTTTGTAGCATTTTGAAAAGTAGCTTGAAAACTATCAACAGCAGCTGGAAATGGTGGTCCAAGATGGTAAGTTTCAAAGCTAAATACGTATTTTTCTAAAGCTAATGGATTACTAAAAACACCACTAATTGTTACTTCTAATTCGTCTCCAGCAACTAAGTTTATTAATGTTGTTATATATACACGCACACGTTCTGAAACATTGTTATTACTAAAACTTACTGTATAATCTGTAGTTGATGTTAACGCTACACCATTGCGTTTTACAACAAAATTACTAGCAGTTTCTGTTCCTGTAAATTTAACTGGGTATCCTCCAGCAGGAGATACATCTGTATCAATATTAAAATCAAATAAATAATTTGCGGGTCCTGGACCTATATATGGTAAATCTGTTGCTAAAGTATACTTAAATGTATAATCTGCAGGAGCTCCAGGTATAGGGTTTGAGACAGTTACCGATGCCGCTATTTGTGCGTTAGAAAATTGAAAAAATAAGATGCATAGCAAAGTTGCTATGTATCCAAACCTTGTGTTGTAATTTTGTTTCATAATAAAAAGAATTAGTTAATTATTACACCTCCTTGTGAGGTGGTTATTAATATGAGTTAAAAAGATGTTAAATGGGTGGAAAAAAATTAAAATATTTATTGTTTTTTTAAAAAAGCTCTTAAATTCATAATTTTAATCTAAAAAATATAATTTAAATTTAAAATATGATACCTTTATTTAAATATAAACGAATGTAAGAATGATGTAGTTTGAGAGTAACGATTTTTCTGAGTATTTTTATGTAATTTACAGCTGCTTTTTTGCTTTAAACACCTGTTAATAAGCTGTTTGTGTTTTAAATTTCAAAAAGTAATTATAGCTGACTATATAGCTCTATATGCAGATATTCACAAGTACTTTAGGTTTGTAATATGTTGAATTTTAATTTGGTAGTAATGCTAAATGTTTCCAATATTTATTTAGGTGAATTCTTTCTAATTATAAAGCTAGGAATCTGAATTTTAACAATATTAATTTTTCTGCTGAAGATAAATATGAAAGAGCGTGTTGAAATTTAGCTATTCTTTGTAGTTACCTAACATGAGAAAAAAAATCCCGTAAAGTGTTTATATTCACTTTACGGGGATTAGTTTTAAAATATAAATATAATTTACTGATTTACAGTATTTTATTCGTTAATTAGAAAGCGAAATAAATTGTTTTAGTTTTACGCAATGAAGTTTTTATTTACCCTTTATAAAAAGGCAATTTAACCACTTCAGCTTTTAAATTTTTATTACGTACTTGAATAAATATTTCGGAACCTAATTTAGCATTTTCAATAGAAACATAACCCATTCCAATAGCTTGTTTTAATGACGGGCTCATAGTTCCAGATGTTACAATACCAATATTTTCTCCGTTATTATTAACAATTAAATAGTCGTGTCTAGGAATACCTTTGTCAACCATTTTAAAAGCAACTAATTTTTTGGTAACACCTTGTTCTTTTTGTTTTTTTAAAGCATCAGCATTTACAAAATCCTTTGTGAATTTTGTAATCCAGCCCAAACCTGCTTCAATAGGAGAAGTTGTATCATTAATATCGTTTCCGTATAAACAATAACCCATTTCTAAACGTAAAGTATCACGCGCAGCCAATCCAATTGGTTTTATACCAAAGTCTTTACCAGCTTCAAAAACGGCATCCCAAACTTTTTCAACTTCGTTATTTTTACAGTAAATTTCAAATCCACCAGAACCTGTGTAACCTGTTGCAGAGATAATTACATTTTCAATACCAGCAAAATCTCCTACTTTAAAAGCGTAAAATTTAATGGCAGCTAAATCTATTGAAGTTAAACTTTGCATAGCTTCAACAGCTTTAGGACCTTGAATTGCCAATAAAGAATAACCTTCTGAAATATTTTTCATTTCAGCATTTACAGTATTGTGAGCACTTATCCAGTTCCAATCTTTTTCAATATTTGAAGCATTTACAACTAATAAATAAGTGTTTTCTTTAACGCGGTAAACAATTAAATCATCAACAATTCCACCATCATTATTAGGCATACAACTGTATTGCGCATCTTCAATTTGCAATTTTGAAGCATCATTAGATGTTACTTTTTGTATCAAAGCCAAAGCATTTTCACCTTCAATTAAAAACTCACCCATATGCGAAACATCAAAAACACCAACACCGTTTCTAACAGTTTCGTGTTCAATATTAATACCTTCGTATTGTACAGGCATATTATAACCTGCAAAAGGAACCATTTTTGCCCCTAATTGTTCGTGAATGTGAGTTAAAGCTGTATTCTTCATTGTATTTATTTTGTTGCGCTAAATTAACAAATTATAAAGAATAGCTATGATATTAATTTATCTTAAAAAGATCATATTTACAGCATTGCTAATCTATTTTTGCATATATTATAAAACGAATAAAACAAAAACGATCTTTTCCTTATATTTGACAAAATTTAATAATTTTTTCCTAAAAATATGAAATCTCATTTTTACTTCTTTTTTATATTATTTTTAATCTTATCAAATGCTTATTCTCAAAAGCCTGAAACACCTCAAGATTATTTATCAAAAGATTTTCATAAAAATAGAAGAGAGGCATTGCGTAATATGATGCCGCCAAATAGTGTAGCTGTGGTTTTTGCAAATCCTATAAGAAATAGATCAAATGATGTAGATTATGTTTACCATCAAGACCCAAATTTTTATTATTTAACGGGCTATAGAGAGCCAAATGCAATGGTTTTGATTTTTAAAGACGAGCAAACTTTAAAAGAAAAAACTTTTAATGAAGTTATTTTTGTGCAAGGACGCAATGCTTATGCTGAAATGTGGACAGGAAAACGCATTGGAGTTGTAGGTGCTCAGGATGAATTGGGTTTTAGAGTTGCTTATAGTGGCAATGAATTTAAGAGTTATGAAATTGATTTTTCAAAATTTGATAAAATTATTTTCGAAAATTTTAACAATGATGTAAGAGATGATCCCAGAGACAATGCCGATTTGTTTAATTTAATTGAATCGTTTAAAGAAAAAGTTTCTTTTGATTTGATAAATTTAAACAATATGTCTACTGATAAAATGAAAGTTGAAAGTGCTAAAAAAATTGACACTAAAATGTTAAGTGCTTTTATGACTACTTTGCGTGAAGTAAAAACGCCCGATGAATTAAAATTACTGAAAAAAGCGGTTGAAATTTCGGCAGTTGGACAAATTGAAATTATGAAAGCAATGCACCCAAATATGTCTGAAGCAGAAGTGCAGGGTGTTCACGAATTTGTATATAAAAAATATGGAGCCGAATACGAAGGTTATCCATCAATAGTTGGAGCAGGAGGGAATGGTTGTATACTGCATTATGTTGAAAACAATAAAATGAATGTTGGTGATGGCGCATTGGTTTTAATGGATTTAGGTGCTGAATATAGAGGTTATACAGCCGATGTAACACGTACAATTCCTGCAAATGGTAAATTTACTGTTGAACAAAAACTAATTTACGATTTGGTTTATGAAGCTCAAGAAGCGGGTATTGCAGCATATAAAATAGGTAATGGTGTTTATGAACCTAATAAAATTGCCATTAAAATTATAAACGAAGGTTTGGCAAAACTGGGTATTATAGAAAGTGCCAAAACAAGACACCGTTATTTGCCTCACGGAACTTCACATCATATTGGTTTAGATGTTCATGACCCAGGTAATTATGGTAAGTTTGAAGAAAATATGGTTGTTACTATGGAGCCTGGTATTTATATTCCTGAGGGAAGTGATTGTGATGAAAAATGGTGGGGAATTGGTGTAAGAATTGAAGATGATATTTTAATAACAAAAAATGGCCCTGTAAATTTATCGGCTATGGCACCAAGAAAATCAGATGAAATTGAAGCTATGATGAAGAAAAATAGCGTCTTAACGGATTTTAATTTACCGAATTTAGATTAGAGCATTTTTAATATAATAACTTAATTTTTTAATTAAGCCAATTTTCACGTTCCATTAAATTGTAAATATGTGCGTAATGATGGTTACAATGCCAAGCATAGATACAAATATTTTCAGCTAAAGAAATAGTTTTTTTAGTTTCAGGATGAATAAATGATTTTTTTAAATCGGAATTATTTAAACCTTTTAATAGGTAAGTCCATTTTACATGTAACGCATTTATTAAATTGATAGATGCTGCTATAGGTGCTGAGCTATCAAATAATTCAGCCCAACGTTCTTCATAATAAGCTTTAATTATAGGTGTATCTTCAGTTAAAGCCAACTTAAAACGAATGTAGCTATTTAAATGACTATCGGCACAATGATGGATAACTTGCCTAATAGTCCAACCATTTTCTCTATAAACTGTATCTAATTGTTCGTTTGATAAATGTATTACCAGTTTTTCTAGTTTTGAAGGAAATTCTTCAATAATTGAAATCCATTCATTTATTTGAATTTCTGAAATTTTTAAAGGAATTAATGGTTTTCCAATAGGATATTTTAATTTTTCTAACATATTTTATTTTCATTTAAAAATTTAACTCTCAAAATTTAGTAGTAGTAGCGTATTATTTTTAGTCATATTTTTCGATAAATCTCTTCGCTCTTTGATTTCCTGAATCAATTTTTAAAGATTTTTTATAAAATTCTACAGCTTGTAGTGTATCTCCATTTTGTTTTAAAGCATCAGCATAACTATCATAAACATTGGCGCTATTTGGGTAAAGTATCATATTTATTTTAAAAATTTGCAGCGCTTTTTCATAATTTTTATTACGTAACTCAATATAACCTAATTTGTTAAAGTTTTTTTTATCAATAGCAGTGTCTAAGGAATCTTTTTTTTGAATGGTTAAATAGGCTTCTAAAGCTTTTTCAAACTGATTGGATTTAAGGTATTCACTTGGTATTTTTTCAGTTGAATCTAATTTTCTAAATTTATATTCTAAGGTATCTTTTTCATCTTTTGGAACAAAAATCATATAAGTTTTGTTGTTTTCAGAATTTATAAAGCGAATTTTTTTATTCATTTCTTTTACAAAAAAGGTACTATCGTTAATTTTTAAAGGTTCAATATTTAGAGCACCACGCCATTTCAAGTACAAAACAGATTTGTTGAAATAAACTTCAACAACTTCATCTGAGTTGTATAAATATTTACCAACAGTAGTTTTAATAAAAGCATCATTATTTGATTTGCTATTACAACTAATAATAAATAGTAAAACAATGGGTATATAAATTAATTTAAGTTTCATAAAAAAATAAGTATGTATAAAAATACAAAAAACGTCTAAACCATTTCTGATTTAGACGTTTTTTTGAAAAAAGTTAATATCTATTATTTAACGTTCATTAATTCAACGTCGAATATTAAAGTTGCATTTGGAGGAATAACACCACCAGCACCACGACTTCCGTAGCCTAAGTTTGAAGGGATAACAAAACGTGCTTTGTCACCAACTTTTAACAATAAAATACCTTCATCCCAACCTGCAATTACTTGTCCTACACCAACTTGAAATTCAATTGGCTCTTTACGTTGGTATGATGAATCAAATACAGATCCGTCTGCTAACTGACCTTTATAATGTACTGAAACCATAGCGCCTTTAGTTGCTTGTTTTCCATTACCTTCTTGTAAAACTTTATAGCGTAAACCACTTGGAGTTTCGTCATAACCAGCAGCAAGTTTATCCATTGCAGCTTTAGCAGCTTCTTTAGCTTCTGCTTCTCTTTTTGCTCTAGAACCTTCAAAAGTTCTAAAAGCTTCAACAGCATTAAATTTTTCAGCAGCTTCACCAACTCTAATAATCTCAAGAGATTCTATTAAGTCATTTTGTGCAATTGTATCAACAACATTTTGTCCTTCTACAACTTTACCAAAAACAGTATGTTTATTATCTAACCAAGGAGTTGCAACATGAGTAATAAAAAATTGACTACCATTAGAAGCAGGACCAGAGTTTGCCATAGACAAAACTCCAGGAGCGTCATGTTTTAATTCTGGGTGAAATTCATCATCAAAGCTATAACCAGGAGAACCTGTTCCTGTTCCTTGAGGACAACCACCTTGAATCATAAAATCTGCAATTACTCTATGAAATTTTAAACCATTATAATAAGGAGTACCTTGTGGTTTTGGTTTGTTTTCTAAATCACCTTGGGCTAAAGCAACAAAGTTACCAACTGTTCCTGGTGTTTTTTCAAATTCTAAGTTTACTACTATTGCACCTTTTGAGGTGTTAAATTTTGCGTATAATCCGTTATCCATATTCTTATTTTTTAAACGTTGCAAAGATACATACTTTGATTTAAATTATAAGGTTATTGTTATAATATAACAATTTAATTGGTTGGGGAGATTTTTTATTGAAATAAGGCTTTCACATTGGTGAAAGCCTTTATCTATTGTTTATATAGTGTTTTATTGTAGTAGTTTGATTTAAATTTTAACCATTCTTTTTACAATAACTCCTTGTGAATATGGAATTTGAATTAAATAAAGTCCGGAAGCAAACCCGTTTGTATTAAAAGTATTTTTACCAGGATTTAAATCAAATTTCCCAATAAATTGTCCGTTAGAACTATAAATATTGCAGTAAGTAAATAAAGAACTATTAATTTCAATAGTAAAATCATCAGTAACTTTTGTTGGATATAAGTTTACATTTATATCTGCAAAAACAGGATTTAAACCAATAGATTCATCAAGATCACCATTATCTCTTACTGTAATTGTTAAAGTCCCTATATCTGTAAGAGAACCGTCAGAAAGCGAATATGTAAAAGTATCTTCACCAGTAAAATTCTTTTTAGGAGTATAAGTATAAGATCCATCTGCTTTTAAAATTATGGTACCTCTATGATTGGTTTCAAAAGTTCCTTCATTTGTACTTAAAAGATCTCCGTCATAATCAAAGTCATTTTCAATTAAGCTTTGAACAGAATTAAAAACTGTATTTTCAACCATTGATATAGCATCATTTACCGCTTCAGGTGCATGATTTACTTTTGTAACGGTAATTATTAAAGTTGCTTTTGCAGTTAATTTTCCATCAGTAATTGTATAAGTTACAGTATCTTCTCCGGTAAAATCACTTTTCGGAACATATATATAAGAACCATCCGAATTTAAATTTAAACTACCATTTTTGTTAGTTGTATAAGTACCAGCAATAGTAGACAAAATATCAGCATCAGTATCATAATCATTTGCCAATAAGCTAATTGTAGAATATAAAATAGTATTTTCAGGAGTTGAAATTTGATCATTAGCAGCCACAGGAGCCACATTTACATTGCTTACTGTGATAGTTAAAATTGCTGTTGAAGTTAAAGAGCCATCAGAAACAGTGTAAGTAAAAGTATCTTCACCCGTAAAATCAGCTTTAGGAGTGTAAGAGAATAAACCATCAGCTTTTAAAACAATTGTTCCACCTTTAGTAGTAGAGAAAGTTCCAGCAGTCACGGTTAAAGCATCACCATCTACATCAGAATCATTTTTCAATAAACTTACCGTTGCATTGAATACCGTATTTTCAGGCATTGAAATTTTATCATTAGCAGCTACAGGAGCCACATTTACATTGCTTACAGTGATAGTTAAAATTGCTGTTGAAGTTAAAGAACCATCAGAAACAGTGTAAGTAAAAGTATCTTCACCAGTAAAATCAGCTTTAGGAGTGTAAGAGAATAAACCATCAGCTTTTAAAACAATTGTTCCACCTTTAGTAGTAGAGAAAGTTCCAGCAGTCACGGTTAAAGCATCACCATCTACATCAGAATCATTTTTCAATAAACTTACCGTTGCA